>JAIOPV010000013.1 GCA_021413735.1 Planctomycetota bacterium | reverse complement strand
AGCAAACGCTCAACCGACGTCTCGGGATCAAGCCACTCGGCGTAACTCTCACGGTGCAGGATGACGGGCATTCGGTCGTGGTACGGTTGCACAACCTCGTTCGGTGTCGTCGTGACCAGGCACGCCCCAACGATTCGCAAGCCTTCATCCTGCCACAGATCCCACAACCCCGCGAAGGCGAACGGCGCTCCGTCCTGTCGTGAGAAGTGGCAGGCGTGCTTCTTCTTGCCGACCGTCTTCCACTCGTAGAACCCATCGGCCGGAATCAGAACTCGCCGCTCCCGCAAACACTCGCCGAACTTGAACGACACGCTTTCGGCGCGAGCGTTGAACAACTTCGGGGCTGAGTTCGGCGTGTCGGCCCAGTTCGGCACCAAGCCCCACGGTAGGCGGACCATGCCGCGATGCTCGCCGTCTGGCTTGAGCGCAACGGCAGCGATCAATTGCGTCGGAGCGATGTTGTAACGAGGTGGAAGCGCCGGCGGGTCGGGAATGTCGAACTCATCCGCGAGGCGTTCCGTCGGGGCCGAGAGAGTGAAGCGTCCGCACATGCCCGCAAGCCTACGCGACTGCAAACGGCCGCGTCGCAAGTCGAGTGGCTTTGAACAGCGTAAGTTGTGTTTCCGATTCGATGCGATCAGTACAGATCACAAAACCCTCACCACACCAGCGCAGACACTGGCCGTGTTCAAAGGTAATCTTGCGGGCGTGAGCACCGATCAATCCGACCTGCTGCCAGGGCCATCAGGGCGAGAACACCGCCTACGAACAAGGTCAGCAACAGGCCGCCGGCCAGAGTCACTGCGTTCGGAAGGTGGGCGTTGTCCATTACCTTCAAGTTCTTGAGTAACCCCAGTGCGCTGCCGAGGCTTAACCCAACCAGACCCGCTACGACTTGGAGAATGGGGAAGAGTTGTGCGACCCCAATGTGCTCAGCGCCGATGACGAGGGTAATCCCCAGCCGTGGTCGTATTTCACAGACAAAGTGGCCCAAGAAGTACATGATGACAATCGCGATGCACGCGCCGACTATCGCCGAAACACTCCCCAGAAACATCAATCCGAAAAAGGACGGGAGAAGAAGGTTGATTGCGAACGCTGTCGCCCACGCGAGTTGAAGGTTGCGGCCCGGCGGTTTCTCTACACGGGGTTCGGGGACAGGTATTGAGCGATTCTTCATATGCGACTCCTGACAAGCACACCCCACCCAGGCGTCGAGCGTACAGCAGACGCAGTGGGTTACTTCACTTCCGTTACCCGTACCTCGACCCACGCTGGCACAATCACACCGTTTACTACGTCACTCCTGTGGTGAATCACTCGCAGCACACCACGCACCACAACCCGCTCACCTTCCTTCACGTCCAGGCGTTTCCCCAACAGCACCGCCCCGCGTTCAACGTCGTCATCCCGATCGGCGGCGCCTACCATCGTTCGGCCGAGGAGCGTATACGCGGGCTTCGCCACGAGGAACGACACCGTGACCGGCTTCCCGTTGAGGGTACGGGCACGTTCAAGGGACATCGCGCTGAGATCGAGCGGGCGAAGGTCGAGGGCACAGACGACGAGGATGATGGACCAGTCACTCAGGGATCACGTCGGGGACGAGTCTGAAATTTGAACGCTACGGCTTGGCTTTTCCTTTCGGCCGCCGATCGGGGTTGGCCTCGTAGTACGCCTCGACCAGTGGCTTGAGCGTGGCTGCGTCCGCAATGGCGACAGACTTTGCCTTCCACACCCCCTTATCGTCCTGGGCGAGAGTCACCACAACGTGACCAGGGTTGGCCTTCCCGCCGATCTGCAACTGCGCCTCGAAAGTGACCGCGACCGCCTCCGCCCCCTTGTCCGAGACGTAGACCGCCTCCACGTTCGACCGCCAGAGGCCGGACCCTCGGATCCGTTCGACGGTCGTGGTCGTGATCGTCGCCCCGGGCAGTGCTGCCCTGACCGCCACCTCCGGTTTGAACCCCTCAATGAGTGCGTATTCGAGGAACGTCATCGCGCCGAGCCTGATATCCCTCGCAACGCTGCTCTCCAGTTCGGTAAGTGGTTTGAGGTCGGTTCGCTCCCACGGCCCGGGCGCGATCGGCCGCGGGGGCGGGGCTAACTCGGGCGTTGCACCCACGCCGATCACCAAGGCCATCCCCAAAATACATCCGCTCATATCTCCCTCCGCGATTCCAGCGGTCGGCATGAACTTCCAACAGGGTAACACTTCACACCTCGCACGCAAACACCCTCAGTGATCCCGAGGTGCGAGGCCAGCCGTCAAGATCGCTGCGATCACTTCTTACCCATCTTCAAAACCGACTCTTTCTCAATCGCTGTCCGAGGCTGCTCAATTCAGCGGCAGCGTCACCTTGGCACCTGACTCGTGCGTCATTTCAATTGCTACAGCGGTAGCCTTCGTGCCGAGCAGACTGTACCGCATGAACCGCCCGTCCCGATCGCACTTCACGACACCGGCAGCCTTCATCACAGAAAGGTGATGCGAGACGTTCACAATCTCTGTCTTCGCGGCCTTGGCCAACTCCGTGACGGTCTTCACCCCAGTGGCCAGCGCACGGACTATTTTGAGCCGGGTCGGTTCTCCGAAGGCAAAGACCCATTCGGCCTGGGCTTTGAGTTGGGCAGCGGTCATTGAGTAAGGTCTCGCGTGTTTCGTTGGGAAATTGGGTCGGCTCACAATGCGGTCACTTCTTCGGCTTGCTCTTTGGGGCTGGGTCCGCGTGGTGGCGCGGTGTTCAAGGCGAGGCATCAGACCGAACGCTTCCGGTCAATGATTGCCGCCGCAATGAAACACATCCCTCCAGCGATTGAGAAACCGAGAGCCGCACCCGCGCTGCTGAGGTTTTGGAGGTCGTAGGATTGGAGGGCGTTCGCGCTGTCACCAGGCACACGCTGGATCGGCACACGCTCAGCTCGAACGAGAGGTGTCCACCCAAAATTTGCGGCAAGCACCCATGCGAGTACGCCGAGCACGATAAACAGGCTCTTCATCGATACCTCTGGGGTCGGACTCTTCTGTTCAGGTTCTGCGGCCGAAGCCAGCACGATGGTCTCTTCAAGACATGGGGAGGTTCCAGTTCATTCAAGCAACCATGACGCGAATCAAGCCAGTTCGCCGCGTCACTTCTTCCCCTTCTTCGGGGTTGGTGGCGGTGCCTGGACTGCGGGCGACAGTGATGACGACGTGCGAAAACGGAACCGGTGTGTGATCTGAGGATTGCCGTCCGCGTCGGTGCCGTGAACTGAATCAATGTGCTCAACCTCGTCAGGACTCACGCCCAGCGCTGCGGCGAAACGCTGTCGCTCGATTTCCAGTTCTTCGACGGTGAGTTCATTCATTGCACGCATCCCACTACTGAGTTACCACCGCGGTCATGTCCATTATTGGCGTGAACCTCGGCCGATCACCAAGCCCATCAGCTCAGTCGATCACGATCTCACCCCGCCTGAACAAGGGGAATTCTGCTCGTTGTTCAGTTGTCATGATCTGCGTGGCGACTGATCGCGGCAAGCCACCTCCTTGCCTCATCAATCGACATGAAACTTCGGACCGGTGCGTCGTTCAAGTTGCAGAGCGTCGCGAACATGTTCGCCATCCCGAAGTCCTGGAGCCGTGCCACGACGATCGCGACCCGACTCCGACACAGCGATTCGTACGAGAAATGGAAGTCAACGAAGCCCCTGATCTCGGCTGCCGTGGGAGTGAAGTCGAAGGCGCGAGCATCAATCAGAACGGAGTATCCGGCCTCGAATTCGGGCCTGGCAACCAATTCGAGGAGAGCGTTCCGTACTCCGACTGCGTCACCGCGACTGGTCGAGGTCACTGTGGCCAGTCGTTGATTGGAGTCGATGGCAATGTGGAACGGCATTCGATGCGTCCGTTTCGCCCTCCCTGGCAGCATTTCAAGATTATCTGATTGATATGAGTGCGATGAGTTTAACTCGACCACTCTGCGAACGCCAACAGATTCAACGACGGATCACGTTTTCACCGGAGTTGGCGTTTCATTGTTTCTCTGCCCGGAAAACGGCATCAGAGGGCATGTCCTTCGGCAGGGAATCCGCTACAAAACAGTTTCAATTTTCAGAAGAGGAGAATTGATGAAGCAGATTTTGTCACGGCAAGCGAAGAAACACGCGGACGCAGCCCCCAAGCCGGCGAAAAAGCCCGTTGTGAAACCCACCTCTCAGGCTATGAAACCGCTCGAATCGTCTCCGGTAGTGCCAACCCCCGAATCGCCGCCGGTGGCACAAACACCTGTTGTTGAAAAACCGAAGAAGGTTCGATTTGTACGGGAGCAGGTGGAGAAGAAACCGGAGGTCAAGCAGGTCGTTCCATTGCCGCCACCGAGCAAAAAGCTGCGTGCGATGCTGATGTCAAAGAATCTGGCCCTTCCCCCGAAAGAAGCGCGGCTTGGGAAGAAGGTGTGAGCGGCAATCTCAGCACCCCTCAAGGCCCCCCGGTTGGCTGCCGATACCCGAAACGCCCGTTCCGCGTCCGAGGAACTCACGCCATGCCTCCACTCGTTCACCCAGATCGCAGCTGCCCGAAGTGCGACAGCACGAAGTATCAGTTCCGTGCCCGCAAGACCGTGGAATCGACAGACGGCACCCAGGAGATCGAGACGAAGTACCGGTGCTCGGGATGTGATGCTGTGTGGAAGGAACGGGTGCCGGTACCCGCCAAGCCCGCGACAGGTGAGAGCAACGGGGCGTGACGTGTGTAGTGTTCTCCACTACACACACCTCGGCCTGTATCGGCTTCTCGCCAACACAGCCATTCGCCAGGTGGTCGATCGAACGCGGAAGAACCCGCACGAGATGCCGGGCGACCTGACCGATATGCCGCCGAGTTATTCCTTGTCCTTTGCCTTTTCCTTCTCCTTCGCTTTGTCAGCCTCTTCTTCGTGCGGCATTCGGTACGACTCGAAGAAGGTGTCCGCGTCCTTGCCTTCAACTTGCTCCTTCGTGCCGACGATGCCGAATTGATGGAGTATCCGCCCCGTGACGAAGACGCGAACGCGGGCGCTGGTTTTGTCGTTAATTGTGATCTGGTATTCCTTCCCCGTGTGAAATCCGAGCTTGACCTCCTTCTCGTCGGCGACTTTCCCTTTCACTTCCTTGAGGAACAGATCACGCATCGCTTCGCCCATCGCTTGCCTCTCAGCCAGGGTGGGGAAGAGACCCGCAGGTGGACCGGGAGGGACGGGCGGCGGCTTGATGATCTTCCCCTTGACGATCATCGGTTTGGGAATGGCAACCGGCCCCATTTTGAACTGGATGAGCAGCGTTCGCGCGACGA
>JAIOPV010000147.1 GCA_021413735.1 Planctomycetota bacterium | reverse complement strand
TTGGGCTTGGACCAACATCTCCTTCAACCGCGTTTCGTATCGTCTTTCCATGATCGGATCCCTCCTGGAAGGCTCGCGTGCTGCAAGAGATTAGATCAAAAACAGTTACGGCGAGTCAAGGAGGGGAAACAGTAAAATTAGTATGTTTGATCCAGCAAATCTGCCCATGGGTTTAAAGGGCGAAGGTCGTGGATTCCGCCTTGGCAGGCTTGCACGACTCTCGGGGTGGAATGCCGCGGGTTCCGCCGCCGGGAACGTGGAAAATCCAATGATTTCGTTGCCGAACACTCCTGGTCGAATGCGGTCGTTCGGCGGCTCAATGCGCACGAACCGGCTGCCGGGGTATGATGAAGTAGCGGGATCGGTGACTTTTGAACAACCCCGTTACCGAACGTGGCACCGCGAACGACGGAGGAACACATGAAGACCGGATTCGACGCCGTGTATGTGCGGAAATCGACCAGCCCGCAGGAGGAGCAGTCCCAGATCGACACGCTTGAGGATTACCTGCGACGGCATTCCATCACGGTGCCGAAGGAGTTCTGGTTTGCCGACACGGGGTCACGCCACCGGCCCGAAGATCGTCCGGATTTTCAGCGGATGCTGAAGTTGATCGAGGAGGGTAAGATCTCTCGCGTCTTCGTCTGGAAGCAGGACCGCATCGTCTCCGGGGTGAAGCTCTGGGGCCACATCACTTGGCTCTTCGAGCGGGCCGGCACCCAACTCATCGACATCCTGACCGGGAAGGACCTGGCGGCCGACGATATCGCGACCGAGATCACGACGGTCGTGAACGCCCGAGGGGCAAAGGAAGAGCAGATCAAGATCTCGAACAACGCTCTCCGGGCAAAAGTATCACTTGCGAAGGCCGGGATGCCGATCAGCAAGATCCCGCCCTACGGGTACGACAAGAAGTACCTCGACGGTGCCGGGAGCCACCTGCGGACCGTCCACGTCTTAACCGCCTCCCGGAAGCGGGGCGGTACCCGGTATCTGACGCTCATGCCGGACGGTGGCCGGTACGAGATGGACGCCCCGTTCCGTAAGAACAAGAGTGACCGGATTGTCTACGTCCCGACCGAAGTCGCACCGGACCGCATCGACGCCATCCGGTTCGCGTTCCAGACCTTCGCTGCCGAGAGCATCACCGTCGCCAAACTGACTGTGCGGATGAACCGTCTCGGGTTCACGATCTACGGGAAACCCTGGTTGAAGATGACGCTGGAGGGTGTGCTCCGGAATCCCGCCTACGCTGGCGATGTCCGATTGAACAACGTCAGCCGCGGCGAGTTCACCGTGTATGACGGAGAGAAACTCATCGCCGCGACGAACCCGGACCGGAAGATCGTCCGAAACCCGGCCGACCGACAGATCCTTACTCCTGATCGCCATACTCCGCTAATCGACCGGCAGACCTGGAACCTTGTTCAAGAGAAGCTCAACACCCGGCGGCGGCGCTCCGCACCTCCGAAGCGGGACGACCTCTGGCTTCGTGGGTTGCTGGTCTGCGGCGGGTGCGGGAAACCGATGCACACTTGGTGTCAGGGGAAGACGACCCAGGGGTACATCTGCGGCTCGTACTCCCGGTTCCAGCAGACACGCAGCCCACAGGACGACACCGGCTGCGGTCGGAACTGGGTTTCGCACGAGGACGCTGAGCGACACGTTCAGAGCCGGTTAAACGAAATCGGGGTCGAGACGGCCAACCCGCTCGGCATCGCAGGGTTCAACGGGGTGATCGACAACTTGTTCGGGGCGAAGGTGGAACTGCAAGCGGCGATCAAGCTCGCGGTTCACGACTACTTGACTGAATTAAACGAGGTCTTCGATACCGGGGAAGCCGGACAGGAATTCGCACGCCTGTTCGCTGAAGCGGCCAAGGCACAACGGCCCATCCAGGATGCGGAACTGGCACGTGAAATCGAGCGGATGGTTGAGGGAGTCTTCACGCCGGAGCAGGCTCGGGAACTGTTCGTCTTTTTCGAGGACGCGAAGGTCAAGCTGTCCGGAGAGAAAGCCGCCGTCCTGAAGGAAGAGTTCGCCCGGTGGGTGCTCCTGAAGGCAAGGTCAGACAGCGACCGGGAGTTGGAAGTCATCCGGTCGAAGTGCCGAGAACTGGAGAAGGAACTTGATGTGTGGGAACGCCGAACGCGGCCGATCGACGAACGTGTGTCGGAGTTGCGGACTGGTTTGGAGGAACGCCGCCGGCGGGTCAGCGAGGCCTCGCGTGATCTGAAGGGAGGGTCCAACCGGCGAAAGGCCGAGGTGGCGCGTGGGCTCTTCACCCGTGTGGTTCTCAAGTTCCGCCGCGAGGCCAGGACAAAGCAGTTTCGTACGTCGGTGCTGTGGGACCAGACCGAGTTCGAAGTTACTTCTATGGACGTGACATCCCGACGAAACTGCCGTCATTCTCGCGGGCCAGCGCCCACAGGAACGCGCCCACATCCGGGCTCTCGAAGAAGAAGCCGACCGCGTGAATCTTCACCTTCGGCTTGCCTACCTGCGGGCGATTCCAACTGTCAGTGAGCGTTTTGCGGATGTGCTTGCCAAGTTTCTCGCCGAGTTCGAGTTCATTCAACGGCGGGCGGCGAGTCTGTTCAGCGAGCGTCAAACCTGGGCCACTCGTCGGCAGGCCGTCCGAGAACAAATAGATCACGTCCAGACCGCCCTGCTCGCGTAACGAGAACGCTTTCTCAAAACCCGCGTGCAGGTTCGTGTCCTCGTAAGGCTTCACCGCAGTCAACGCCTTCTTCACGTCTTCGATCGACTTCTCGCCCTCGTAGTCACGCCAGTCGCCGTTGCTGAAGAGCCACTTCGCCGAACTCGAAAAGATCACGACCTGATACTTCTCCAACCCAACGACGCTCCGCATCACCTTCGACACCGTTTCCACAACGATCGGCCACTTCGTCGGGTCAGCAGTTTCGCTGTCCTTCTTCGCCATGCTGCCGGAGATGTCCACGAGGAACACAACTCGCTTGCCAGCCGTGACGATGCCTGCGAACCGTGCGTCGGTTTCCTTCTGGAGTTTGTCGAGCTTGTCCGCGAGCTTGGCTTTGTCGCCTTGCAAGTCGACGATGTTGACGTTCGCGTCGTTCATCTTCTTGCTCAGGTCTTTGATAGTCGCCTGAGCCGTTTCGTAATCCTTCCGCGACGCGAGCGTCTTGGCATCGAGATCGTCGAGCAACTTCTTCAGGTCAGTCGCTTGCTTGGCGAGCACAACCTTTTCGTCATCGCGTTTGCGGACGAGCTTGTTTAACTCGTCGGCGGAGGCGGTTATCTCGATGAGCTTCTTGGCGAGAGCATCGGCTTCCTTCTGCTTCTTGCGAAGGATGTCGTCGGCATCGGTGGCCATGGCTCGCGTCGTGGCGAGTTCTTTCGCGTTCGATGTGACTTTGGCCTCGGCCGCGTTCAGTGCCAACTGCGTGGAATCGGCGAGTGCCTTTGCGTCCTTGGCTTCCTTTTGAGCGAGCGCGAGCTTCTTCGCGAGATCGTCCTTTTCGTTGCGGGTGGTGGCGAGTTGCGTCGAGAGTTGCGTGACTTCGTCCGTGAGCTTGAGCTTCAGTCCTTCGAGTTCGCTGACAGATGCTGCCAGTTTCTCGCGACCCTTTTCCTCGCTGTTCAACCGGAGGCGTGTCTTTTCAAGATCGTCGAGAACCGCAGCGAGTTTCAGCTTGGTGGTGTCGAGATCGCCGATGGCAGCCTTGTTCGCGATCGCTTCATCGCCCGCCATGCGGCTATTCAGCAGAAAGAGCAACGTGACGCAGCCGAGAGCGCAACAGAACACGTCGAGCATCCACATGCTGACCAGCGTCGGCTGTTTGTGACGGACTCGCATGGTGCTCGCCTCCGGCTCGCATGTCGCAAAATCACACTCGCCCAGTTTTGGGCTTTTCGACTGGCGCCTGATGACTGACAACTGGCAACTGAATCATCGCATCCAGGTGTGCCCGTGGCAACTCCGCTGCGAGCCAGCGAGGAGCCAGGTTCGCTGCGGCTTGTGCGACCGCGTTTGGAGGCAGCACTTCCACCGACGTGCCTTCGGGTGTGTTTTGGTGAATATTGCGTGCGAAACTCGGAAGGCGACCCGCTTCGTGCGTCAGCCACACGGCTCGCGGATGAATCGGCAATCCGGACTCGTTGAAGAAATCGCGAAGGCTCTCTGCGGCACCATGCGCGAGGCTGGCACAGTGGCTATCGAAATCTTCCGGTTGCTGAATCACGTCCTGGAACCAGTGAGCGGTTCGCAACGTGAGATTCACTCGTTGACCAGCTCGGGTGCGGTCGAGGGCGTCGTCGAGTTGCTCGAAGAGAGCTTGCTCGGCGTCGGCGGAATCGCGTGGGTCGCGACGACACAACCGCACGCAGCGATCCGACACGGCATCGACCAACTTGTCTTTCCAGAGCTTGATAGCGAATCGCGGCCAGCAGGTTGAAGCCAGCACCTTCACGCGGTCCCGTTCGACCGACATCACCACAGCAGATACGGCGAATTCGTCAGCATCGATGACGGCGACAACACCTGGTCCGGTAGAAGTTGGTCGCAGCGGGACGACATCCGGCGAGGCTGCTTCGGGGTTGGCAGGTTTGCCATTCAGGATCGACGCAGCACGATCAGCGACGAGTGCGAGTGCGCCGACAACCGTTCCCTTCAGCGGCAGTTTCGCACGCGATGCGGCACTCACGAGCTTGGTTACCTGCGCAGGTCCGAGGTACGCCGGCAACGCGAGCACCACCGCTTCGGACTCCGCAGCAATAGGGCCACGCAGTTTGTTCAGCAACAGATCGAGCGCGGCTTCGGGAGTGATGACGTGCCTGCCAGCTCGCCATTCGCGGGGTTGCGTGAGTGCCGGCAGGAAGTTCGAGCAGACTGCGTGCGGCATCTTGCGACAGAGCGAATACCCGACGCGGCCGATGTCGGCGGTGCGGCGGTCGAGTGCCACGAACAACGGCAACTCTTCGTTCGGCTCTTCGAGCATCAGCGGTCGGAGTTTGCCAGTCGCGATGCCGACGGCGCGAGCGCGAGTCGATGTGAGATCGACCCCGACGGCTCGGGACTTCTCGTGAACAGGAGCCGGCTTCTTCGACCAGAGCATGGGTATCCTCGTCGTCCGGCCAGTTCGAGGCCGAGCGCCAGCGAATGGCCTGGTGGACATCTCGCTGGTGCTCGGGCTCGGACCGTTCGCCACGCGATCAATCCGTCATCTCGACCGCTTGCGGATCGTACAACCGTAACAGCAGGTGTTCCTGGCAGTACTCCTGAGCATCGACTACGAGCACTTCTTCAGCTCGTTGCAGCACATTCAAGAAGTACATCATCACGAGACTTAGCAGCAGCGCGACGAGCGTGCAGTCGAACGCGATCTTCAGTTGGTCCTTCGCCTGTGCCGTGAAGGCGTCGATGGTTGGGGCGTCGGCGCCAAACGCACCGCCAAGTCCGCGAACCGTTCCCACGAAGCCAATCGCGGGAATTGCCCAAGCAAGATAGTGTACCACGGCCATTCCGGAGACGAGCCGTGAGAGTTCCACGTCAGCCTGGTTCCGCACGACCTCCGCGACATCGGGTGCCGACTTGCTCACGGCATATTTGCCGAGACCGAGGCGAATCATGTTCGCAAGGATGAACGGTCGGCGAGCGGTAACTTGCTCCACTTTTCGGGCAAGCGGGCGGGCGTCTTCGGGAAGGATGCGTGCGCCTTCTTCGGTGGGGAGTAATTCGAGATGGAATGCGGCACGTTGGCGGCGTACCTCGCGATATCGACTGAACAGAATGAGCCCTGCCCACACGAAGCAGACGTAGCACGCGAGTTGTTCTGGTCCGAGGACGAGTTGCGTGAGTCGCGCCTGGTTCCACTTTTGTGCCCAATCAGCGCGTGCAGCGGCACCTGCGAACATTTCCCAGAATGGCGCCGCGATGCCGCCCACGATGAGGAGCGCGACGACGAGCAGGAACCATTCCCGAGAAGGACGGTGCGACGCGGGAATCGTCATCGTGACAGGTCTCCGATCACGGGCACAATGAAGCCCGAGGATATGTCATTTTCGGACTCTGCGCGTTCAGACGCAAGTAGCAGGATGTGTCCATTTCCTGAACGTGAACGTTGCCGCGCGAAGCCGTGCCGATACGGGAGGTTGGAGGGATAACAACGGGGCAGTACGCCTCACGGTGGTATTCGCTGGGTGGCGGGTGGGATTTGGAGGAATTGCCGCAATGTGATGCGGGAGTTCGATCATTCGAGGCACAATTCAATGTGCGGTTTCGTCCCAATTATTTCGACAAGCCACTCGAACATTGTAATCCCTTCGTGTCGATTGGCGAACTCCAACCTCGTGGCGAAATCCGCGTATGCGTCTCCCTCGGGATGACATTCTCCAAGCTGCTCGGTCAGCCACCACGCCAGCGCCTGATGCCCTAAGTTGGACCGAGACCACCCCGCATTCCGCCACACGAGCCGCCACGCAACCCACCCGGCAATACCCTTTTGCTTCCAATAGAGGTAATCGTTGAATACATCGAGGTTACCGTCGCACTCACCACCGGAAGTTTCGCGGATGAATCCACGGTTGCACTCTTCCATGAACCCGGCGAAGTCGGCGAAGTTCATCCCGTCGATGAAATACGTCGGTTTGAGGAGCGGCTCCATTTCTCACTGCGTTGGATTTCGAGGGATTGAGATTTGTGGAAGAGTTGTCATTCCAACGTGACCGTCCACGAACATCTTACAGGTTCGCCACGATCGGAAAGGTCACCGTCATCGGCGCAGTGCGTGTGGTCGAGCGAGGACCGCCTCTCGCTCGGCCGACATGATTTGTGCGGACAGTTCGCGTTGGGAATCGGTCATGGCGTGCTCGTGAACTCACACGGCCGCTAACAGGGGTGCGTGAAACGAAGACTGCTTCGGCATCGTGTCCTCCGTGACAACGCCACCAACCATTCGCACAACGCGGTCCGTCGCGGTCACAATGTCGAGGTTGTGCGTGACCATCACAATCGTCACGCCGTCGTCGCGGTTGAGTTCGCGAAGCAATCGCACGATCTCGTCGCCGGTCGCGGTATCAAGGTTACCCGTCGGCTCGTCGGCGAGCAGCACACGCGGGCTCATGAGCAACGCACGCGCAACCGCAGCTCGCTGCAATTCGCCGCCCGAAAGTTGCCCCGGCCGGTGCGTGATGCGGTGACCCATGCCCACTCGCGTCAGCAACTCCATCGCTCGCGCTCGCCACTTCGAGCGAGTTTTCCACCAACCCGTGACCGAGTGACCGATGTACGCGGGCATCAGCACGTTGTCGAGCGTCGTGAGTTCCGGCAGCAGGTGATAGAACTGAAAAATGTAGCCGAAAGTGCGGTTCCGCAGAGCGTCGCGTTCGCAGTTCGGCAGGTTGTCGATGCGTTTGCCGTCGAGCAGAATGCGACCCGAATCCGGAGCGTCGAGCGTGCCGAGCAGGTGAAGGAGCGTGCTCTTTCCGGAGCCGGACGCCCCAACGATGCTCAGGAATTCGCCCGTCTTCACCTCCAGGTCGAGTCCGTTGATAACGGGCACCTGAACGGCCTGACGGCGGTACGCTTTCTGGAGGTTTTCGGCGGTCAGCATCGGGTATACCGGGTATCGGGTATCAGGAATCGAAAGCACATCCAACCGCCACCATCACTCAAACCGCAGAGCGCGAACCGGGTGCAATCGTGACGCTCGCCACGCGGGCAGCAAGCCGAATACCGTTGCAATCGCGATCGCTCCGATGTTCACGTAGATCAGGCTGCTAATCTCGATATTCGTCGGTATTTCCTTGAAGTAGTACACGTCTCGCGGGAACACTTGCTTACCTGAGACCTTCGTCAAGAACATCTCAATCTCGTTGATGTTGTCCGTGATCCACAGCCCCATCGCGGTGCCGAGGCAACAGCCCACGGTGCCGAGCAGGAAGCCGTAGCCGACGAAGATACTCATCACACCGAAATTGCTCGCACCAAGCGACTTCATGATGCCGATGTCGCGATACTTCTCCGACACGATCATCGTGAAGATCGCCAGGATGCTGAACCCCGCGACGCCGACAATCATGAACAGCAAGATATTCAGGATGCTCTTCTCAACCTCGATCGCGGTGAGCAGTGAACCCTGATGTTCTTCCCACGTCGCAACTCGGGCACCACTTCGCGGATCGAAGATCTCGCGGAGAGCATCCGCCACGACGAGCTTATCCGCCTCGTAGTTCTTGAGCTTGATCTGGAACGCGGTGCAGCGACCTTCCATCGTGCGGAGTTGCTGCAACTGATCGAGCGGCACATAGACGAAGCTCTGATCGTACTCGCTCATCTCGGTCTTGAGGTAGTCCGTCACGAGGAACGTGCCATAGACGGGCCGCATTCGTGCGCCCTCGGCACCCGGCAACCCGCCAACCGTGAAGATCGTCACGTCGTCGCCGGGCTTCAGTGCCGCTTCCTCGACGACCACGCCATCCGCGGTGCGATATCGGAAGTGAGCGAGCGTGAAGCCCGGGATGATGCCGTGGAGTTTAGCCACCGGCATATCCTTCTTCATCGTGTTTTCGTCGGGTTCCGGAATCGCGTTCGGGTCGGACACGATCCCTTTCGGCATCGGCACATTCGGCACTTCGAGAGCCGAGAGCCGTTCGCGTTGAAGGCGATTGTGTTCGTGCTGTTTCAAGGCTTCGGGCGTCAACTCGAAACTCGGCTTCGGGTCGCCGTGCTGGCGAACGAGGTATTCGGAGAAGCCGCCCACAGAGGCTCGCCCTTCGGGGTCGATGCCGATGAGGCGAACCGGCTTGGTGAGCATTTGCCCGCGGAAGTTGAACTGAAGAATCGCGAACACCTCGATCGTCGGGGTGATCGCTTCGATCTTGGGTCCCGCTGGGCTGTCCTTGATCTTCTGGATGATCTGATCCGGCGTCAGCGATTTGCCGCTGGTGTCGGTGATGTCGAAACCATCCATTCGATCAGTGTCGATGATGATGTCGGATAAGACGCCGTGGAGGCGGTCTTTCAGCTTGGTGCTGAACCCGCTCATGACAGCGTTCACCACGATAAGCGTGGCGACTCCCAGCATCACACTGACAATGCAGATGAATGCCAGGTAGCGAGTCTGAAGATAGCGAACGCAAAGAAGCAGCTTATACACGGGAGTCCTTCCCCGTTTCAGTGGGCGCGCACACCGGGTGCGATGTCGGCGAGGGGGTTGTAACAAGTTCGGGGAGGCAGGAAAAGGCGAACTGTGCGATGCGGTGTGATCTCGGTATTCGCCGCTTGCGGCGTTGCACTTCACAATGGGATCGCAACGCCTCAAGTGACGAATACTTGCTCTTACTCGATGACCCGGACGAGTTTCCCCGTGCGGTCGATCAGTTCGATCTTCGTCACGGTCACGATTCGCGGCCCCACGCCATCAAGCTCCTTGTTCTCCACACGAAGCGTGAACCGAGCAACATGCAGGAACCCCCGCAGGGCTGGGTCACGCACCTTCGCCGCGATCACTGGTGTCGTCGCGAAGTGCAAATTCCCCGGCCGTTGCTCGGAAACCAGAAGAATCGTCAGTTCCGGATCATCCTCGCGACCGGCCACCACCGGCGAAAGGTAACCGATGACGGGGATCGTCTGCCCCACGAACTTCTCGGGAGCGCGGTTCAACAAGATGAGCGGATCATTGGTGGTTTCCGTGGACGGAATCGTGTTGCTGATGCGATTGCCTTTCGCGATGAAATCGACCTGCGTGACGCGAACCGCAGTCGTTCCATCAGTCGCGGGCTTTCCGACTTTCAGAGTCAATCGCACGGGCAAACTCTGGTCCTCTGGAGCCAACTCGTTCAACTGCGTCGCCACTTCGCGATCGGCCACAAACGTCAACCCTTCGGGACGCACATCGGCATCGTCCGAAATCAGCAGTTCGTAGACCAACCCCCGCCGCGGTGTTCCCGGAATCATGCGTCCGCGAACCGCAACCACCTGATCGGCATACTTCGCGATGCTCTTGCGGAATGTGTCCATTGGGATCGCATCGGATGCCGATTGAACCCCGTTCAGAACGAACTTGTGTACGACCGGCTTGGAGTACAGCACCGCTCCCGCTTCGCTCTTGCACTCCAGTTGCAGAACGACGGTTGGGGTCTTGCCCGCGATTCCAGCCGGCAGGCGGAAATCGCCTATCAGCGCTCGCGAGCGTGTGCCCAGGTCGGTCTTCGCCAGTTCCACCTTGGTCGTGCTGTCGATCGGTTTCCACCCACCAGCGGGGTCGGGTTCAGGTTCGGGGGCTTTGTCGCCGGTCCAGATGTGAAGCGTGGCTCCCTTCACGTTTCCGAGCGGATCGACGAGCGGCGCGAGCAGCTTGAACGAAGCCTGCCGTTCGTCCGATCCCACCGGCAACACCAACGCTGGGTAAACTCGGCCAGCGAGCAGCGTCGCCAACTCGTGCGCCGGAACCGCGAAGCCGATGCCGTTGCTTCCCTTGATGATCGACACCGCAACGCCAACCAAGCGACCTTCGGCATCCACGACTGGCCCACCGCTGTTGCCGGGGTTCATGGAGCCGTCGATCTGCACTCGGCCGATCTTTTTGTCCTCGTTCAACTGAATGCTCGACACGGTTCCTTTTCCGATCGTGATGTTCGGGTTGCGCGCGCCCAGCGCGAGCGCTCCGCCAAACGGGAACCCGCAGATGCGGATATCCATCGTTTCCATCAGCTTGGGCGACAACGCCGGAATGATCGGCTTCGGCGTTCGCTTTGCCTTGGTCACGCGAACGATGGCGAGGTCGAGTTCGGAGTCGGCCGCGATGACTTCACCCGGCCGTTCCCATTCGTCCGCCGAACCGCTCTCGAACACGACGGTAACCACCGGCGGCCCATCCGCCACTGTCGCCGAACGCGGGCTGATGACATGGTGGTTCGTGGCGACGAGGAGTTGTTCGCCGTCGGCCCTGATGACGAAACCAGAACCGCTTCCTTGAAGGGCACCTGCCGCGACTTTCAGGAATGCGGTGGCTTTCTTCGTCTCATCGAGAGTCATCTTCCCCATGTCTTCCGGCATCTCGACCTTCGCCGCGAACGGAGGAATGGTGAGTTGCTCTCGGCTGACGTTCTGAAGCGCCGGAACGAGCACGGTGGGAGCGGGACGATTCGTGACCGTCGCCGCGAATAGCTCCGTGTACTCAACCGGAATCGTGAGTTTGGGAGGCGTCGGGTTTGGTCGGGGGTTCTCCTTTTTCGGGGGAGACTCTTTCTTCGGTGTCACCACCGGTTCGGGCGTGTTCGAGGCAGTCTCTTTGGGCTTCCCGCTACCGCCCGCGACGGCGAAAACCAACCCGACAATCGCACCGATGCCGACCAAAGCCCCAACGATGAGCTTGACGGGAACTTGCTTCGCGGCAGGCTGTGCCGGCTTCCGATTGGTTGGCTGCGTGGGTTCGCTGGCAACGGAACCGAATGGATCGTCCGATTCGTTATCCGGCGCTGTTGCTTGTTCTTCGGGTGGCTGAAAAACCGCCTGACACCGTGGGCAACGCACTGGTGGCAAGTCGTCGGGCCGTGGGTACGGCACGTTGAGCTTCGCGGGACAGTGCGGACATTGCACGATCATGAGAAGTCCCAGCTCAGAAGGAAGAAAAAATCACTGGTCGGTCGCGAACAAAAGGTGTGGCCTGATGGTACGACTCGCCTCTTCGCCCCGCAACAGATAATGGGCGATCTCTCACACGTCGGTCAGTTGCCGAACGCCATCGCGTGCAGTTCCGTGGCTCGCTGTTCGATCAACTCACGCATCGCCAATTTCGATAGCCACTCTGCGGGAATACCATCAACTCCATAATACGCCCCGGCGATCTGCCCGTAGACCGCACCGGTCGTGTCAGCGTCTTCTCCGAGGTTCACGACAGCGAGCGCACCGTCGCGGAAATTCTCGGTCGTGTGAAACGCCCACAGCGCCGCTTCGAGCGTGTGAATCACGTAGCCGCTGCCGCGAATCTGCGGAGGCACTTTCACTTTGAACGATCCCGCGGCGATAGATTTCACCTTCTCGGCGAGTGGGTTTTCGAGCCAGCACTTCACGGCCGGTTCGTAGTCGTTGTTCAGAATCGCGCGTTTCGGCAGTCCGTTCACGGCAGCGAGCAGCAACCCGGCGAAGTATCGGCAGGCATCGACGCACTCATCGGCTCCGTGCGTGGTGCGTGAACTCTGACCGGCCATGTAGATGGCAACCTCGGGCTTGTTCGCGAACGCCAGCGGAGCCGGAGCAAGGCGCATGAGCGAACCATTGCCAGCCGCCCCAGGCTCTGTCGAACCAGGATACGGTTGGCGTTGGGTCTCGAATCGTCGCAACGCGCCGGATGTCGTGATGCCAATATCAAAGCATCGCCCCTTCACGCTCAGGTGCCCTTGGCGGTGCCACCGTCCATACGTTTCGAGCTGATGAATCGGGTCGAACTCGCGTTTCGTGACGAGGCTCTCGGCGAGACACAACGCCATGCTCGTGTCGTCGGTCCATTCGCCGGGCTTCAGGTTGAACGGCCCACCTCCAACCATGTCGGCAAGTGGCTCGAAACTGCCGGGATCGCGAAACTCCAGTGTGGTGCCGAGAGCGTCGCCAGCAACAAGCCCGAGCAGCGAGCCGCGATATCGGTCGAGAGTGGTCATTGCGGCGTCCTCCATACTTGCCCTGATCCCGGCAATATAGGCAGTTGGTAAACTCGAAGTAACAACATCATCGAACCGAACAGGAGTAGCGATGAATCTCGACATCAACGGACGAATCGCGGTCGTGTGTGCTTCGAGTCAGGGACTTGGCCGAGCGTGTGCCCTCGAACTCGCACGGGCCGGGTGCGTGGTCGTCGTCAACGGCAGAGACGCGACCGCACTCGAACAGACTGCCCAGGAAATTCGAGCCGAAACGAATGCGAAAGTCATCGCGGTTGCCGGTGATGTCGCCACGGCCGAAGGGCAACTCGCTCTGCTCGCGGCTGTGTCGCACGTCGATATCCTCGTGACGAACAACGGCGGACCGCCATTCCGCGACTTCCGCGAAGTGGACCGCACAGCCATGCTCGCTGGCGTCGTGGCGAACATGGTCGCGCCCATCGAACTGATTCAGCGAGTGATCGACGGCATGGTATCGCGACGGTTCGGCCGCATCGTGAACATCACGTCAGGCTCGGTGAAGATGCCGCTGGCGGGTCTGGATTTGTCGAGCGGCGCACGGGCGGGATTAACGGGCTTCCTCGCTGGCGTCGCGCGATCGGTGGCACACGCGAACGTGACGATCAACTTCCTGCTACCGGGGTCGTTCGACACTCGCCGGTTGCGTTCCTCGATGGAGGTCGCCGCGATTCGCACGGGAACCGCTCTCGAAGCAGTTCGTGCGTCGAAGCAGACCGCGATTCCCGCCAAGCGATTCGGCGAGCCGTCCGAGTTCGGGGCAGCGTGTGCGTTCCTCTGCTCGGGGCACGCAGGATACATCACCGGTCAGAGCTTGCTCATCGACGGCGGCGCATTCCCCGGTGTGCTGTGAACTGCCGCGGCTCGGCTTCGCAGCGTTTCGAATTCTTCGAGATTAATGCCGTGCGATCCGATCCGCCGATGACTCGGATCGGGTCCGTGGCAATCGCTTCCGCCACTCACTGCGAACCCGAATCGCTCAGCCACATCCCGCAGCTTTGACGTGCGTGAGTTCCGCCCCCACGGATACTCCACCTCGATCGCATCGAGCCGATACCCTGCCAGGGTGCGAAACGCAGCGTCATCCAACTCAGCCGAAGGATGTGCGAGCGACGCAACTCCACCAGCCGCGTGGACAAGGTGAATCGCTTCTTCGACAGGCACCAGCACCTTCGGCATCACCTGCTCTCGGAGCGGACCGAGGAAGCGATGGAACGCTTCGGTGCGGTTGTGTGCGATTCGGCACTCCACCAGCAGCGACGCGATGTGTCGCCGCCCGAGGCTTGGTGTTGCGTCCGCGAGGGACTTCACACGTTCTGCGGGGAGCGTGTGGCCGCGGTTTGCCAGCTTCGAGACGTAATCATGGAAGCGTTCGCGTCGGCGGATGCACACGCGGCTGAGGGCAGCGTTCAGTTCAGCGTGATTGGTGCGAACGAAGTACCCGAGCACATGCACCTCTCGATCGGCGAACTCGGCCGAGATTTCGACGCCTGCGATGACTTCGAGTTGTTCCGGAGCCGCGGCACGAACTTCATCGACGGCGGCACAGGTATCGTGATCGGTTATGGCAATCGCGGCGAGTCCGGCTTGTTGTGCGAGCGTTGCGACCTGCGACGGGGTGAATTCGCCATCGCTTTTGGTGGTGTGCATGTGCAGGTCGGCGCGTCGGGGTCTGGCGAGTGCCGCGAGCCGACTACCAACTGAAGTGAAAGGCGAACGGCGAGGCATCTGGTGCGTGACCCTACGGTTTCTTCTTGCGAGCTTTCTCGATCAGTGCCTCGAAGCGATCTTTCACGGAACGGTCGAAGTTGTCGCGGAACTTGACAAGATCGTCTTTCGCAGCGGAAAGCTCGCTCTGAAGCAACCCGACACGATGCTCCAACGATTGTGCTTCGAGTTCGACCAGTTCCTTCGCCAGCAATTGCAACTGTTCCTCGATCGCCTTGCGGTCCTCGTCCTTCGGTGCCGCTAACTTCGCGACCAACACCAAAGCCTTGTTCTCGGCCTTCCACACTTTCAGTTCCAGATCGTACCGCTTCGGGTCGTCTTGCAGATCGGCCAGCAACTCGGTGACCTGGAACGTTTCGCGAATCTGCGACTCGTAAGTGAGCCGATTCGCTTTCTTCAGTTCGTCGAGCAACGGAACCAACTCCGGGCAGTGCTTCCGAACGAAATGCAGTGCCGCCGCTTCACGTTCTTCCGTGAAGCGTGGAAGGGGATCGGCCGCCAAACTCGCGGTCGGAATCAGGAACAGACACCCGACGGCGAGCAGAGATCGGAAGAGGCGAGACATGGGCGTCCTCGATTCAAGGTTCCCGGATGCCCTCAGTTGAGTTCGTGCGAACAGGGTGCAATGCGGTCGCGGTGGGGTGTTTGTGCCGCCAACGCATCTCCTCGTCGTGCGTCTTCTCAACGTGCTCCGGGGTGCTCATCTGTGCCCAGAGTTCCGCGATCGAATGCGTCGGAGATTCGCCACATGTGGCGGGCGTCGAAATGGGGACCGTGACGAAATCCGTTTCACGCGGCATCGGCGCGACGACCTCGACAGCCAACATCTGCGGCGATACGGGCAGAGTCGGCGTCAAAGGGTTCGAGACAGATTGCGCTGGAGACGGAGCGCGTTCAGCAAACGACAATCCGACGATGGTACACATGGCCACGATAACCGCGCCGAGTCCGCACCACGCCAGCGGGTGACCGCGATACGCCCGACGCGCGAGCCAATCCGGACACCACCCAACGAGTCGTTCGCGGATCACAGCCTGGAACGTGGGATGCGGCGTCGGTGGCGTTTGCCCCAGAGCAGCGGCAGACAGACGCACAGCTTCGCTCAAGGCGTCGCGTGCGTCCTGATCGTCGGCCAACCGTGTCTCGAACGCGGTCGCCTCGCCGGGAGTCAGATCGCTTGCCGCGTACCGCAAAGCGGTCGTCTGCAAGGTTGGCTCAGGATGCGAGTGTAGGTCCGGCTCTGTCGGACCTCGGGAGGCAGAGTCCGGCTGAGCCGGACCTCCGACGCTCATATCGGAAGCCTTACGCATGACGGGCCTCCCACAGTTGACGGAGCTTTTTCAGCCCTTCGTGCATGCGAGCCAACGCGGTATTCAGCGGGCAGCCAAGACTATCGGCCACCTCGCGAAACTTCTTCCCTTCAACCACTCGCGCAATGATGACCGCACGTTGCGGGGCCGGCAACAACTTCACCAACTCCATGACCGCACGGGCATCGTCGGCACGGTCCGTTCGGAAGTCGGCCGCATCATCGCCGACCAACCCGAGAAGCACGAGATCGTCGGCTTGCGACGGCAACCGTTTCGCCTTGCGTTTCACGAGCATCGCCTGCCGATGAGCGACCGTGTAGAGCCAACCACGGAAGGCATTTGGTGCAACGACATCCGCGTATCGGATGGCTTGCACGAACGTTTCCTGCAATGCATCCTCGGCCGCGTGGTGATCGCGGAGCAACCCGAACAGGAACCGAAACACCTGCCCCTCGTGGCGTGCGAATAGGGCTTCAAGTGCCGTCGAGTCACCGGTTCGGAACCGGACCAACAATGCGCCATCGGGTTCGTCGATTGGGGTCATTCGTCGTCCTCGTCGTCGTCCTTCGGCTTCTTGGCCTTGGCCTTCTTCGCGGGCTTTTTCACCTTCTTCTTCTTGGCCGCTTCCTCTTCCTCGTCCTCGTCGTCCTCTACTTCCTCATCTTCCTCTTCGCCTTCCTTCTTCTCTTCTTCTTCGTCATCGTCGTCAGGACCGCCCTCGCTCTCTGCGAAGCCAGCCTTCACCGCGGGACTCTGAAGTGTCACAATCCCGAAGATGCCAATTCCAATCTGGGGGAGCGCCACGAGCAGACCGAGAGCGGTCCAGTTCTCCATCAGTTGCGCGATAATACTGACAGAAACAGGAATCGCGCACATGATGGAACCGGTCAGTCCCCACGGGTAGGAGCCAAGTTCCTGCATCTGGCTGGCGCCGAAGCAAACCATCGCGCCCCAGCCGAAGACCAGCACACCGACAACCATATCCAACAGCGCCTCGCCCAACTCTTCTTCACCGGGAGGAGCATCGTTGAACACGAGCGGCCAGGCACCTTGAACGAACCAGAGCAGTCCCAACGCGAGATTGGCAAGACCCGAAGCGGTCATCAGATTGGTAGGCATGACGAGCATCGCCATCGCCGGCCCACGAGCGCTCTTCTTGAACTTGTCCTGAACCTCGGTGAACTTCGGTTTGTGCTTCTCTGCTTCTTTCTTCTCTTCCTCAGTCTCAACCTTGACGCCGTAGCCCTTCTTGATGGACTCAGCCGACTCGTCATCATCGTCCGCAAACGGACTCGCGGCTGGCGGCGGAGGCGGTGGCGGTTCTTCCTTCTTCTCGACTTTGGGGACGGCTTTGCCGCCGGGTTTGGTGGGAACGGCAGGCTTCTTTGGGGCGTCACCGTCGGCAAACTTGAGCGTGCCAACGCTGGCAGGCGCGTCTTCGTCTTCCTCGGTTTCCGGGACGAATGGCCGATTGCACTTCGGGCACTTGACCGATTTCCCGGCCGCCACTCGCGCGGGCGTCTTCAGACTCGCCCCGCAATCGGGGTTCGGACAGGTGTACGTAACAGGCATCAACAACTCCGCAGACGATCGACGGACGACAACGAGAAATGGCAGCGTCTCTGAGATCGTAACCGAAGAAGTGGCATTGTGCCAGTGAGTGATTGGTTTCGGCGAAGTGTTGGAGCTGCTTGCGGCGTAGCGCTCTGGTGGAGCGCTACGCCACAAGCGGCTAAGACCAGTGGCATCACTTCTTGAGATCGACCTTGGTGGGCTTGATCGTCTTCTTGCCGTCCTTCACGGTCACGGTTCCGGTGACGGTCACGCCTTCGAGCTTGTCGCCGCCGCAAACGCCTTCGTGATACGGTTCTTTGGCACCGGCATCGTCGAGGAAGTAGTTCACGAGCTTATCGCCCTCTTTCACCTGAAGGACATTGCTGCACTTCGCGGTGTCCTTGAGCTGGCACTTCCCGCAGACCATCGTCCCGACCAATTTCACTTCCTTCGGCTTGTCTTCAGCAAACGCGACGGCTCCGAACGCGAACAGGCCTGCCGCCAGAGCGACCGCTGCGAATGTGGCACGAATCATCTCAATTCCTTCAACAGAAATTCCGAAAGCTCACGCCCGCACTGTGCGAACGTCGAGCGATCCGGTTACGAAACGCCCCCACCCGGTCGATTCGACCACGGTGGAGATTGCTCTCTCGTGTACGGTATACGCACGGGCCATTGGCTCCGCACGTCTGTGATTAGTTGGTTGAAATCCGAACGTGGGCGCGCGGCGACGCTAACAGGTGAGCCGCAACAACGAAATGAAGAGTTCGACCGGTCGTTGTGGCGCGAAGGAACGCGTGAACCGATTCGGACTCGCTGCGGGAAGCGCCACAACAATGGGCGGAGTCGGAGAGGTTGAAGCGAGAACGTCGCCGAGATCGGTCATCGAAGAAACCGGCACCGCGGGCGTCGGTAGACTGGCGGGCGTGCCGCAGTCGCACTGAGCGCAACCGCAACCGGGCTGAACGCTCTCGGTCGGATTCGGCCGGTCTGATACGGGCGGTTCGGGTTGGGCTGGGCTTTCACAGCAACAACTGCGTTTTCCCGACTCTGGCTTCGACGAACAACACGAGTGTTTAGCGGGCGCTGGGGTTGGTGTTGCTTGCGGAACGATCGGTTTCGCTGGGTGTGCTCGGTGCGATGTCGAACAGGCACAGGCACGCGCGGGAAGTGTTATGCCAATCGCGGTTGATACCGCGAGAAGCAAGCACGCGAACGGTTGAGTCTTCCGTGCGATCCGCATGGTGAAATAGTACACCCGGCCAGTTGGCCGGGTCAATTCGATTATCGGTTCTTGGTTTCGCCGCTTGCGGCTTTGCAGGCTGAGCCTGTGAAGCCGCAAGCGGCGATTACACGAAAGTCCCGATCAGTAGCTCAAGCGGACCCCAGCGCTGACGCCCTGTGCATAGAAATCGGTCGCCTTGAAGTGGAACGCGGGAACAGCCGGTCCACCCAAGCCGTTCGGCGGAGGCAGGAAGTTCGGGTTCACGTGCAGGTCGATCTGGTCCCCCGCACGAGCCACGTTACTCAGGTAGATGAAGTTGTACCCGCCGTAAATCTGGATGTTCTCGGTCAACTGAACGCCGATCTTGAGCCCAAGTTCCGGCATCACGGCGAATTGGTTTCGCTCGTAGCGACCGATGTTCGTGGTCTGAGTCAGCAGACCACCCGGCAGGGTTGTCGGCGCGCCGCCCGGAGGGGTCGAGGTGGTGGCCCCGTCGATGTAGACGACTTCGTTGACGTTGCCCAGCGCGACCGACGCACGGGCGCCCAATACGAGAATGCCGTAGCGACGTTCCGCGGCGAGGCCAATCACGCCACCGTTGAAGTTGTTCACGGTGCGGAAGTGGTCGCGAATCTGGAAGCGGAAGCCGGCTGGCACCGGCGGCAGCGGAGCCGTCGTCAGCAGGTCTTCCGTAATCACGATATCGTCGGTGACGTTGAAGTATCGGTAACCGAGGAGGAGATCGACCCGGCCGCACGGCGTGCAGCACAGGTTCCGGCGGAAGTTGAAGCCGCCGCCGATGACGGAGTTCTGCGAGGTCGCGGTCACCGTACCCGCCAACGAACCGGGAACTGCAACAAGTTCCGAATCAGGCAGACCCGTGAGTTGGTTGAAGAACGGACGAGCGATCAGCGGCGTGCCAGGAGCACCGGTTCCGTTGGCTGCGAAGCCCTGCGAACTGTTGCCCAGATACAGGAAGTCGCCTTCAATCCCGAACTTGTGGCACTCGTCGAACCAGGCTCCGGCGCTCAAGCGAAGGCCGTTGCGGAAGTCGTTGTTCGCACGCGAATTGCCGTACAAAAGCGTGTTGCCCGGAACCAGTGCTCCGGTGCCGCCGGTATTCGATCCCGTGACCAGCGGAGGAAGCGACTGACCGGAAGTGGCCCAGTACAACCACTCGGCATTCGCCCACACCCGGCCCGGCGGATAGCAACACGGCACGCAGCACGGAGTTGGGCACGGTTGGCTGCACGTGAGATCCGTGCAACCAGCACCGGTCCCCGGAAGGCCCGCCGGAGCGGGGTTCATCCCAGCCGGCGGTTGTGCAACAGGAGCTGGGGCTTGCGTGGCCGGAACCGACGACGATGAGATATCGAATGCCGAGCGGGTTTTCACCCGCGACGGCACACGGCTCGGAATGCTTCCGATTTCATATCCACCCGTCGTGTTCGGAGCAGGAGCCGCCTGGACAGGGACGGGCGATGAAGAACTCCCGACGTCGGGAATCGGTAGCTGGGCACTGGCTGCCCCGGTGCCGAAGACAAAGAATAAGCCACCTAACGTGCGACCGAACATAACGCCTCCTGCGTTAATGTGGGAGAATCCATTCTGGGGCATCCACCCCACTCATCCCTCAAATCGGCAGAACTCGAGAACCCATCGTGTCGCAAACACTCATCCGCCGGCGCCGGCTGGGAAAGATGGGGGATTAACCGCTACAGCTTTCCAACCTCAAGCGACCGGCAGGCAAACGCAGGTCGCGGAAATGAGCGAGGCCGCTCCAACTGCCATTTGAAAGCAGTCGGAGCGGCCACAATAAAGGACGTAAACCTCAACCAAGATCAGATCATGCTGCCGAGGAGCCCCCGCTTGGACGGCGTGCCCGGCAACGGCAGGATTTCGCCAAAGTTGAACGGCCCTCGAACCGGGAACGGATCGAGACGGATGTTCGAGAAGACATCGTTTCCAACCGTTGGCAAAGGCTGCGTCGGATCGCCGTTCTGCTCCAGTCCGTCGAGGAACCCAGCAGGCTGAGCCTCGCGGATCGTGTACACCCCTGGCGGGATCGGGTTGAACTGGTAGAACCCGTTGGCGTCGGTGAACACCGTCAGACTGCCACCAGGAACGTCGGCTCCCGTGATCGGACGAGCGAAGATGGTCCCGACGAAGGCCGTGCCGCTGATCGTGATGGCCACATTCGCGATGCCCTTCTCACCAGGATCCTTGATTCCATTTCGGTTGGCGTCGAAGTACACGAATCCGTTCGGGTCGGCTGGAGGGAGTTCCCCGAAGTTGTAACTGCGCCCGTTCTGGCTGATCTTCGTGGTTGGGTCGAGCCCCAGCACCAGACGCAGAGCGTTCTTCTGGGGCTGCGCCCCGCCGAGCGTTCCGAGGTTGTCGGCACCATCGTAGTACCCGTTGAACAGGCTCGTTGGCTTCGGCGGTTGGGTCTCCCGAACCGTGTACGTTCCAGGTCGCAAGTCGGTGAAGCGATAGTTGCCGTTCGCGTCCGTCTTCACCTGCCCAACAATTCCACCGGCCCCATTCCGCAACGTGACCGTGATCCCTGAAATCCCGGTGTCGGGATGCACTCCAACGGTGTTGAACGCACCACTGAGGTTGTAGTCCAGATACACCTTGCCCGAGATGGTCCCGAGGGTGTCGCCAAAGTCCTGTTTCGTGATGTTCGCGGTCGGCGTCATCGTGACGGTGCGAACGTTCAGCGGAACCTGACTGCTGCCGTAACCCGTCGGTTGCGTTTCGGTGATGGTGTACGTTCCAGCGGGCAGGTTCGAGAACGAGTAGGTCCCATCGGGGTTCGTTTGTTTCGTGCCGACGACCACCCCCGCGGCGTTCCGTAGCGTGACCGTGATGTTCGGCAGCGGAGCGTCGGAACTGGGCTGGTAGACCTTGTCCTGGTTCTTGTCGTAGTACACCGTGCCCGACAGCCGGTTCGTGACCGGGAGCAACTCACCGAAGTTGTAGTCCGTGGCGAGGATGCCAGGAGGCAACGCGATCGTGCTGATCGTGTCGGTGGGCACCCGCGTCCCGCCAACAGATCCCGGCGTGTCCTTCCCGTCGTTGAAGGCAACCGGTTGCGTCTCGACAACGCGGTAGGTTCCTGCGGGCAGCAGCGTGAAGTGGTAGGTACCGTCGGCTGCGGTGACGGTTGATCCAGCCGTTGTGCCCGTGGTGTCGTTGAAAAGCGTCACCGTCACGCCCGGAATCACAGGCTCGGTTGGCTGGTGAATCCCGTCGTTGTTCAGGTCTTGGTAGACCAAACCCGACAGACCCCCCGGCGTGTCGCCGAAGTTCTGATTGGTGATTGGCGTGGTACCCAGCGTGACCGTCCGCGTGTTCGGCGCGAACGGGCCAGCGGGCGGATCGCCGTACTGCACAGGCTGCGTTTCGGTGATCGTGTACGTTCCGGGCAGCAGGTTGGGGAACGAGTAGAACCCGGTGCTGTCCGTGGTGGTCGTGGCGACAACCTTGCCCGTCGGGTCTGTCAGCGTGATCGTGACGCCTGGGATGGGGTTCTCACCTGGTTGCAGGTTGCCGTCCTTGTTGACATCAAGGAACACCTTACCGCTGATGCCGGCGATGAGTTCGCCGAAGTTGTATTCAACGGCGTCGGTATTCACGGGCAGCGTGATGGCGTCGATGGTGTCGGTCGGAACGAGTGTTCCACCAACTGAACCGACGCTATCCTTGCCATCCGCGAATGCTGTTGGCTGCGTTTCCACGACGCGGTACTTGCCCGCGAACAGGTCATTGAACTTGTATGTCCCGTCTGCCCCCGTGGTGGTCGTGGCTACCAGAGCCCCCGATGTCACATCGAACAGCTTGACCGTGACACCTGGAATGATCGCTTCGGCGGTCTGGTGGATTCCGTCATCATTCGAGTCCACGTAGACCAAGCCCGCCAGACTTGAGAGCGTGTCGCCGAAGTCCTGATCCGTGACCGAAGTGCCACCGACGAGCGTGACCGTCCGCACGTTCGGTGCGAACGTGCCAGCGGGCGGATCGCCGTAACCTGCCGGCTGCGTTTCGGTGATGGTGTACTTTCCCGGAGGCAGGTTCGGGAAGTTGTAGAACCCGTTGACGTCCGTGGTGGTCGTGCCGACAACCGTACCCGTGCCATCACGCAGCGTGATTGTGACCCCTGGGATCGGTGGTTCACCAGGATCGAAGTTTCCATCCTTGTTTCGATCCACGAACACTGTTCCAGAAACGCCCGTGAGCAACTCGCCGAAGTTGTAGCCTGTGGCAGCGACGCCGGTCGGTAGCGTGATGGCGTCGATGGTGTCGGTCGGAACGAGTGTTCCGCCAACCGACCCGACTGTCTCCTTGCCGTCACCGAATGCCGTTGGCTGCGTTTCGACGACGCGGTACTTGGCCCCGAGCAAACCACTGAACAGATACGTGCCGTCGGCCGCGGTGGTTGTGGTGCCAACCAAGGAACCGGTGGTCGCATTGAACAAAGTCACGGTCACGCCGGGGATCGGCGGCTCTGTGGACTGGTGAATCCCGTCGTTGTTGAGATCCTGGTAGACCAAACCCGCGATGCTTGAGACCAATTCACCGAAGTTATAGCCGGTGGCGTCGACATTCGTGCCGAGGTTGATCGTGTTGATGGTGTCGGGCGCGACCAGTGTGCCCCCGGACGTTCCTGGGGCATCTTTGCCATCCCCGAAGCCTGCGGGTTGCGTCTCATCGACGCGGTAGGTGCCGGCAGGGAGGTTGCTGAACTTGTAAGTTCCGTCGGCTGCGGTTGTGGTGGTGAATGTCGCTCCGGTGCCGACGTTGGTCAGGGTGACAGTGACGCCACCGATACCCGGTTCGCTGCCCTGCTTGATCCCGTCGTTGTTTGGATCCTGGTACACCGTTCCGGCGAGGCTCGACACAACCGGTGGCGGCGGTGGCGGCGGCGACTGCGGAGGGACACGGAAGCCAAAATCCAGGTCCAGGTCGTTGGAACCGCCCGGCAGAGTGGCTGGCGTGGTTCCGCTGGGGCTGGTATTGCTGTCCGTGGCGGTGGTGCCCTGTCCGGTTACGGTCGAGATAAGACCCACGAGAGGCATGCCAGCGCCGAAGTTGGCGGCGTCAATGGTGATGGTGTAAGTGCCCGGATCTTCCGTGAACAGGTACAGACCGCCACTCGCGGTTGTCGCTGTATGGCTGACCCCGATCCCCGCACCGTTGGTGCCCGTCAGGGTGATTGTGACACCGTCGATGCCCAGATCGCCACCATCCTGAATGCCGTTGCCGTTCTTGTCGTTCCACACGAAGTCGCCGATCGTCACTTTCTTGTAGAAACCGAAGTCGATGGTGAGATCGCTGCCGCCACTGAGCAAAGTTGGGGGAACCGTTCCGCTTCCGTTCCCGTTGCTGTCGTTGGTGGGATCGCCCGTTGCTCCTGTGGGCGAAGCGAAGTAACCAGCAAGAGCACCAGCGGCGTTGCTGGGATCAATTTCGACAGTGTAAGTGCCTGGAAGTTCGGTGAAGAGATAAGCGCCAGCACCATCAGTGTTGACGGAGTCGATCACCACTCCTTGGGAGTTCTTCAGGTTGACCTTCACGTTCTGAATGCCCACCTCAAGACCGCCATCCTGCTTCCCATTGGCATTCAAATCGTTCCACACGAAGTCGCCAATGGTCACCTTCTGGAAGATGCCGAAGTCGACGTTGAGGTTGGCGTTCTTGCTGCCAGGGCCAGAGGTGTCGGGGTTGCTGCCGGCGGCGTTGAGGGTCACGGGCGTGCTGGTGATCGTGGTCCCAGCCCCCTGCGTGCCGTGGTCCGTGTTGTTGCCGGTGGTCGTGTAATCGCTCGAACCGGGCTCAAAACTGCCCGAACTGCTGAAGTACCCGGCGGGCGCGGTGATTTGGACCTTGTAGTCTCCGGGCAGGAGGTTGGTGAACAGGTACTTGCCCCCCGCGATGGTGTTCTGCGACAGCACGACTGTGTTGGTGGCGTCCTTGGCAGGGTTGCCGTTCTTGTCGAGCAGCGTGACGGCGACGCCCACGATGCCCGTGTCGGTCCCGTCGAATACGCCGTTGTTGTTCGCATCGACGAACACGAAGTCCCCCAGCGACAGCGGCTGGTAGAAGCTCAGGTCGACATTGAGGTTGGACAGGCCGCTGTTGTCCGGGTTGCCCCCCGGAGCCTGGAGGGTGAACGCGCCCGTCGTGGACGTGCCGCCCGCACTCGCGGTGCCGTGGTTCTTGTCGTTGCCCGTGGCGGTGGTGTAGTCGTTCGAGGCGACCGTGCTGGGCACGTACCCCTGGCCCGCCGGTGGGGTAACCTTCACCGTGTAGTCGCCGGGCAACAGATTTGTGAACAGGTAATCGCCGTTGATGCCCGTCGTCTGGTCGACCACGGTGGCACCGCTGAGGTCCGTCACGGCTTTGCCGGTGCTGTCGAGCAGGCTGACCGTGGCTCCCTGGAGGTCAGCATCGCCCGCGTTGAACACGCCGTTGTTGTCCGCGTCAACGAACACCCGATTACCCACGCTCAGTGGTCGATAAAAACTGAGATCGACGTTGAGGTTGGCGAAGCCGCCGCCGTCGGGGTTGGACGAAACGCTGAGGTTGACCGCACTCGTCGTGGACGTGCCGCCGGCGCTCGGGGAACCGTGGTTCTTGTCGTTGCCTGTGACGGTGGTGTAGTCGCTCGATACGGACGTGCTTGGCACGTATCCCTGAACCGCTGGCGGCGTGACCTGAACCTTGTAATCACCTGCCACCAAGTTGGTGAACAAGTAAAGGCCGTTGGCACCCGTGAGCTGCGCGGGCAAATCCGTCCCGGTGGCATCCTTGACTCGGACACCGTTCTTGTCCAAAAGGACGACCGTGGCACCCAGCAGGTCCGTGTCGCTGTTGTCGAACTTGCCGTTGTTGTCCGCGTCGATGAACACCCGGTTGCCCAGCGACAGCGGCTGGAAGATGCCGAAGTCGACGTTGAGGTTGGCGTTCTTGCTGCCAGGGCCAGAGGTATCGGGGTTGCTGCCGGCGGCGTTGAGGGTCACGGGCGTGCTGGTGATGATGAGCCCGGCGCCCTGGGTACCGTGGTCCTTGTCGTTGCCGGTGGTGGTGTAGTCCGCCGAACCCGGCTCGAAACTGCCCGAGTTGTTGAAGCCTGTGCTGCTGATGTACCCGGTCGGTGCGGTGATCTGGACCTTGTAGTCTCCGGGCAGGAGGTTGGTGAACAGGTACTTGCCACCCGCAATGGTGTTCTGTGCCGGGACGACTGTGTTAGTGGCGTCCTTGGCAGGGTTGCCGTTCTTGTCGAGCAGCGTGACGGCGACGCCCACGATGCCCGTGTCGGTCCCGTCGAATACGCCGTTGTTGTTCGCATCGACGAACACGAAGTCGCCCAACGACAGCGGTTGGTAGTAACCGAAGTCGATCTTGAAGTCAGTCTCGCCCGCCGCCAGGGCTGCACCTGGCGTGGTCGGGTTGGCAATGGTGGTGTCGTTGCTGTCGGTCGCGGCAGTGCCCTTACCGAGCACCGTCGGAGTGTAACCACCCCCCGGCGAGGTGATGGAGACCGTGTACGTGCCGGGAAACTCGGTGAAGAGATACGCCCCGTTTGCGTCCGTCGTGGCCGTGGTCTGGATCGCGCCAGCGCCGCTCAGCGTGAGAACGACACCAGGGATGCCAGGTTCGCCCGGATCCTGGTCGCCATCGGCATTCAAATCTTCCCACACGAAGTCGCCGATCGCGACGCCCGCAAAGAAACCCGCGTCGATCGAGTGATCATTTCGCCCCGCTTCGCCAATATCCACCTTCGCTGTAACAAAGGTACCCCCGGGACCGGTTACGTAGGTCGGATTCGAATCGATTTCTCGGTTCGTCCCCTTGCCCGGGAAGGTTGGCACCTTACCCGCTGGAGGTTGGAAGGCAACAACGTAACCATTTGTGTTCGCCGTGAGCGTCGTGAGGCCAAAGATTTGGCTCGCGGTGTTGGTGCGGCTCTTGTCCGACGAGAAGTAATAGTTCCCGTTCCCGTCGGTCGTAGCGGTTGCGAGTAAGTTCGGCGCGGCGGTCTCAGGACCTGCCCCGGGCGCGTAGAGTCCAACGACGACGCCGGCAAGATCGGCTTCACCCGGATCTTGAATGCCGTTGGCGTTCGCATCATCCCAGACGCGATTGCCGATTTCGACCGGAGCGGTTTCTCGCTCGTAGGTCAAGCCACCCATGCCGTTCGTTTTGCCGAAGGTTCTGGTGGCACCGTCGACGTAGATGCGGTAGGCCTTATCGAGGACACCCGTTGTGTTGTTACCCCAGCGGATGCCGCCCTGGAACGTTTGCCCGTCGTTCCGAATTGGATCGAATGCAGTGGAGAGGACGTCAGCAAAACCGGGGACTTGGAGGATTGCGCCAATCGGCGTGTGGTCGTGGTATTGGGGGAAATCGTTTTGGAAGTACCACTGACCTCCCCCCGGCCCCATCGGCGCCGCCTGTCCCGTTCCGGCCGTTGTGGCCCCGGTCACCGGGTCCGTCCCGTTGTTTTCGAGTTGGTACGTTCCGGCGCCGTTGATGAAAGCCCGCAAAACGTCGCCAGCCACACGCGAGTTATTTGGGGGAGTTTGATCCCCGGCCCGATCTCGGAAGCCGATCGAGACGTTCCCGTCGGGTGTGAACGACAGGTCGGTCAGCATCGGTTGCGGGTAGATCGTGAAACTGCCGTTAATTGACGTCGAGGAACCCACCCAGGCGAGCCAGTCCGCACTCCCGGTTGCGACGGGCGGATTGGCACGCTGACGTGTCCACGTCATGCCGTCCACTTCGAGGACTTGCGTGAACGATCCTGCGGTCAGGGCGGAGTCCAGCTTGTAAATGTAGAAACGGAGTTGGGCCCTAGCCCCCGTGGCCTGGGCGGTGTTGACCATGCCAACGTACACCTGTCCGTTGAACACCCGCACCGCCCAAGGGCGAATGTCCGCACCGCCACCGGTGGCACCGGGAATCGTGTTCGCAATCGCACCAATGTCGAATTGAGCAACAATCTTCCCGTAGGTTGCCAGGTCGGTCGGATCGCTCCCAATTTCGTACAGCGTCCGGTTGCCAAGGGCCATCACGTACAACCGCTTCCCGTCGGCGGAAATGTCCATCCCACCGAGGCCCGACTTGCCAACCCCGTCCCACTGCGTGGGGGTGTTGTCGCTGAGTGACCCGTTGTGCAGGTTCCCGCCGGAAGCGCCTGTGGCGAGGCTATCGAGGTTCACGAAAGTGGACGAACTAACGAACGTCCCGTTGGGTGCCACCTTGATCTGATAGATTGCGTCCGCCCCGCCAGGACCGTAGTCACCCTGAGCCTTGAACATTGCCGAGGCGTACAGGTAGTTGCGGTTCGCGTCCGCAGTGTGAACCGTCGGATCCCAGGTAAGGCCGAAGATTGTTCCGACCGAACTCGCCGGCACCCGAAGGGTTGCACCCGACACGGCGGGCGCGGAGAAGTTGTTTGTGCCCAGCCCCCCTGTCGGCAAGATAGGCGATTGGCCCGCGGAGTATGGGAAGCTGACGATCGCGTTGAGGCTGCCATTGCCGGACGAAGGGCCGGTATAATTAATCGAGGTAATTATTGTTGGGTTATTCGAGCTGTACTGCTCAGGCCGGGCGATCCCGAAATTAACGTTGCTCGTGCTCCCGCTGACGAACTGCGTCGCGGTGCCGCTGATATTGGGCGCCGCGGTGGCCGGCCCGTGCGGTCCGGAAACGAAGCCTGCGGGAAGGCTGCTGAACTCGATGCGGTAGTTTGTGTTCCCGATGTCGGTCGGCGAGAGGGTATACGACCCGTTGGCGCCGGTGGTCGTGGTGAATTGCACATTGTTGGCGGGGTCGATCGCCCGGACGGTGATGTTCGCGACCCCGACGTCTACCGCAGCGGAGATCACATCCATTTGGTAAGTCACGTTGAAAGTCGCGCCGCCACCGCCGCCCACCCCGACGGTCGCGCCGGGAGTTGTCGTGTAGTTACCCAGGTTCGCGATCGTCACGGCGTTGATCACCCCGCCCGTGACGCCCGAGACTTTGAATTGTGCGGCCGTTCCAGCTCCCCCGCTCACGGTCAAAACCTGCCCGAGGGTGTAGCCCGTCCCCCCGCTCGCAACCGACACAGTTGCAACGTTGAAGACGCTACTCGCGCCATTGTTCGCGATGGTGGTCGTTGTGTCGATGATGCCGTTTGCGTTGAAGTCCTGAAAGGCGATGCCCGTGATCGTGGCGGCCGGAACAATTCGCGCTTCCATCTGCTCGACTTGCAGACAAGCGTTGCCGCCTTTGCGTCGCGTCACGATCGGGCGAGTCGGACGAGGGCGAAGCGCTGAGAGCCATTTCGGGGCGAGAAACATTGGGTGCTCACGAAAGAGAAGAAGGAAGAATGACAAAACGGAGACTCAACTACATCAATGTTGATGTACAAACAAACAATAAAACGATGCTAAATCAACGACAGTTGGCGCCGCCTGTCCCGAAAGTGGACAAATTGCGCGTCAATTCAAATCGACAAGCGAAGGAAGACAACGTCGATTGCGATCAAAAGGGAACAGCAGACTGTCACGCAGAGTGACGCAAGGCTCGGCATGGAATTCGGCGGGTCGATTGCGGTGGGAAGTGCGAGAGCGTGGTTGAGCGGGTCATGGACGAAATCTCTGGGCGTTGAGAAAAAAATTGACACAGAAACAAAGCGGATCTCGATTACGATTACGGGGGATAGCGCAAAGATTACACCAGTAGGAATGTCACCCCAAGAATCAGGACACGCTTATCCTCTCTATCTTAGCAGATGAGTCTCCACTTTGTGCGTCAGTGATACAAGCTCAATCGCAGATTTCCGAAAATCAGTCGGCATAAATAGTTACGGCGACACACGACACATAGTCGAGAAATCCGACACAGAAATTGAATATACGCAAACCCAATGCACGAGATGTTTTGTGTCAATTATGTCCGGTCAGGCAGAATTCACCCGCGGGCCGATCTTTTCCTGTTTCAGTGCGTTTTAATATCTGATACATGTCTAATTCTACTGCGGGTTTGTGGTTGCTGGCTCGCAGATAATTGAACACAATTGCATATTGATTAATCACTTACGACGACTGGATACAATTCTCGGACCTCGTCCCGTTCCTCGCGTACCATTTAGCAAAGGTCGTCCGTCTTCCCGGCGGGGCTGCGGCAGAGTCGCACATCCGGATCACGACATCCCCCGAACGAGCCGAAAATATCCCGTCTCGCCTTCACGTCAGTAGGAGAAACATATGGCTCAACCACCGAGCAGACGCGAGGATCTCCTGTCCACAATCACCAGCGATAAATGGAGCGGGCTTCCTCCTCATCCGAGTCAGCGGCCACCGCGTGATCCGTTGTCCATCCTCCAAGAAAACGGCATTACGGTTCCCGCAAATCTTCCGCCCCGAGTCGTCGGCGACCTCGTTCGTATCGTCTCGTTAATGTGGGTAAACGGGAACATCATCCCACGCGAAGAGTTCCACATCGACCCGGCCGACGAAGGACTCCTCTTCGGTCGCGGTGTGTGGGAGAGCACGCGGACGTTCGATCACGTTCCCTGGCTGTGGCCGCTGCACCTCGAACGCCTGCTCCGCACCGCCAACTTGCTGGACATTGACATCGATCCGTCCCGGTTGCCGACCAGCGATCAGGTGCGAGAGTTCTCAAAAGCTCTCGCGGGCTGCGATGTCGTGATTCGTTTGAATGTCACCGCTGGATGGCCTGCCGTGAAGCGTCCCGGTCTTGTCTGGATGACCGCAATGGTTCTCCCCGCCCCGATGGCATCGGCTCGGTTGCTGAGTTGCCGGACCCCCAGCTCGAAGGACGAGCCTTATCGCGTCTGGAAGACTTTCCAGTATGGTGGGCGGATGCAGGCAGCGCAGCAGGCAACAACGCTTGGTTACGACAGTGCCTTGCTGCTCGATGCGGAAGGCAATCTCCTTGAAATGGCCCAGGCGAATATCTTCGTGCGGTTGCCAGACGGTTGGGTCACCCCACCTGCCAATGGCGACCTGCTGCCGGGCACCGTGCGGCAACACCTGCTCGCGAACTCGCCGATTACGATTCGCGAGCAGACGATTCCGAGTTCGGTGCTCGGGTCGGTGAGCGAGGTTTTCGTCACGAACAGCAAGGTTGGCATCGTGCCCATTGTGCAGATCGATAATCACAACTATCCGATTGGAAACGAAACGCAGGAGTTGATTCGCTGGTTGAATCCCGATCCAGCGAAGGCGTGAAACAATTTGCAGGCTTCTCGCAACGCTGTTGAAGTGCGGCACTCGCTGGGGTACAAACTCACCAAGTCAGTTTGAGGTTGGGTCAGCTCGCTGCTTTGCAGCAGGACGATGTTGCGTCGTCCGAGCGTTTGCCTTGCGATGCATCCCGAGGAAGGCTGTTCCAGCACCGCTTCCGGCCACCACGACCGGTAAGCGTTCCCGGTCTGAAACAACCCCGCCGGTCGCGGTTCCGGGAACGCTTACCGGTCGTGGTGGCCGGCGGTGCCGTGAGCCTTCCGCGTGCCAGGTTCAGAAGTAGCCACACCCAAATTGACCAGCAAAGCCCACCCAATCAAGCGGGTGGGCTTTGTGTTTCCCAACGGAGAGATCCATGCCGAAGAAAATCGACTGGTTGTATCACCGGAAGTCGTGCATCACCTGCCAGCGAGCGGAAGCCTATCGCGATAATTGTGGCACGGTCGTCACTGAAACCGTGGACGCCCGCAAGATTCGCTACAGCACGACCGACGCTCTCAAGTTGCTCGACGGCATCGACAAGTTCATTGCGATGCGTGGCGCAAAAGTGGTGACGTTCGACTTGAAGAAGGATCGGCCCACGGACGACGTGTTGCTCACGCACCTCATGGGACCAACCGGAAATTTGCGAGCGCCGACGGCTCGCCTTGGCAAGACGCTCGTGGTTGGTTTCAACGAGGAAACGTACAAGCAGCTTTTATGAGGGGAATTCGCCACTTGCGGCTTCGCACGCTCAACCTGCTACGCCGCAAGTGGCGAACACCAAGCGGTCACAAATACGTTGAGAGCAGGAACAGCGTCAGCCCGATGCCGAACAGGAACAGGGCGATGCGAATGCCCCATCCGAACGCTTCAGACAGAATCCGATCCCAGCGATCATGACGTGTCGCGGCATACACGAGACTCACGATCACCAACAAGACGGGCAAATCCCAATAGATGCCGACGGCGAAGAGTGCGGCGTTCACGTCACGCCCCCTTGTGGATTGTCTGGCGTGTGAGCAACCGGAACGGGCGGAGCCGGAACCTCCGAGGGTGGAGGCGGAGCAGCGACCGCCGCGACTTTTTCCGTCGCAGCCTTGGAAGCCGTTTCCGAGGCTTGTTCCTCGATCCACTTCGGCGGGTCGCGGAACATCGGACCGGCCAGCGCATCGTAGATCACAAGCAGGTTCAACACGCCCGCAATCACAGTGTAAACCCAGCCGAGATCCCACCGTTTCGACGAGTTCCGTTGCAGGTCGTTCAGTTGCTCCTCGTTTGGGGCACGCTGAAACTTCTTGAATGGCGGCGGGCCTTCGTCCTTCGTGCGGTCGAACTTCACGTATTGGTAGATCGCTGGCCACGATGCCGTGCCGATCCAGAACTGCGCGAGAAACTGCGGTCGATACGAGATCGCTTTCGGAACACCTTCGAGCCGTTGCCCGGCGATCACGACATCTGGAAGGTCAAACGTGTCGGGCAGCCAGACGTTCCGCCACTGTCCCATCCACATGCCGTAGAAGAACAGCGTGTACAACCCGACGAAGAACAGCAACCCCTTGCCGATGCGTCCCTGGTAAATCTGCCCCAGTCCCGGGATCAGATAGCTCAGAAAGGCGGCCAGTGGGTCAATTTTGACCGGGGGAAGCGGCAGTTCGATCGGTTCAGAACTGGATTTGGGGGAAGCCGAAGCCATTTGTGGGGGCCACCCGAAGAACGAACTCGTGGCGGTCGTTTCAGACTGTCCCCCAAAAGTATTGGGGGAACGGACATTATATGGGCGACAGCTCAACGGGGCCAAGGAAGCTCTGTGGGAAGCGCAATCCACCCGTGGAGTTGGGCAACCTTCATCCCCGTGTACGCCAGCAATCCCAGCCCAGCAAGTCCGAACAACGTCTTCACGAACCCGGAACGCAGCACACGTCCGGGGAAGCCGAACAGCCCAAGTGTCCCGTTCACGAGGCTGTTGAACATCACCAACGGCATCAGCAAGATCGGCGTGTCGTGGTCGCCGCTCCTCGGGGCAGTCGGGGTCGCGACCACCGGAACCGAAACCTGGGTCGGCGCGGGTGCTGGCACTCGCGGAGCCGACTGCGGAGGAAGCACCGGTGCCGGTGGCGGAGCGGGTCGCGTCACGACCGGAGTTGGTGCCGGTGGCGGCGGAAGCGGAGCGGGTTTTTCCTGCTTCGGGGGCGGTGGTGCGGGCGCGGGCACAGGCCGTGGTGCCGGTTCGACGGGCTTTCGCGCGATCGGCTTTGGAGCAGGTGGTGGCGGCGCCGGCGATGGTTCGGTAGCCGGGGCTGGTCGAGGCGTTTCGACCAGTAATCGCGGTCCCGGCAACGGAGCTGGTGGCGTGGGTGGCGGTTCTGGGCGTCGGTTTACCGGCGGCGCAACTGGAGTTGGAACCGGAGGCGGCGTGGGAGCATGGAACGACTGCGGCAACGGCGGTGGGGCGTACACCGACAGGTTCGCGACCGGTGCGGGTGTGTTGACAGCAACGGAATTCGGTGCGTGCGGCTCCGGCGGTGAAATCGGAAGCGAGAGCATCCGTTGGAGCAGAGCGTCGAGTTCGTCGAGTTGCTGTCGGGTTAGGTCGTTCGGGCTAGTCTGGGCGGTCGCCATGTGGATCCTTCCGCGGCCGGCATCCTGCCTTTGCGACGTAAGGCGTCGCGCTCCACGAGTATAAATTCCAGCGCCACGCGAAAAAAGGGCAACTCAAGGGTGGAAGCGGGACAGTTCCGGGGTGGACCGCTGGCTGACCGAAGCAAGGGTAGGCCAGCGACTATCTCACAAAACACGGCCACGACACGAGATGCGACCTCACCGCCGTCTCGTGCGATGTTCTGATTAACTTTCTTCCGGACAGATGACGTGGTTCCGGGGCTGAAATCTTGGTTCCGGACGTGGGGTAGGGAAGTCGCCCGGAATCAAATACGCACATCGTTATACCTTCACTTCTTCCGCCAGACTTGGTCGTTGGTGAGTCCGAGTTTCCGCACTGACGGCTCGATCTCGGCGAAGAACCGTTTCGCATCGACGGGGTAGCCAGCGGTCGGTTGGATGCCCGGAACGTGTGTCGCCCAGTAGCGGTTGAACTGCCTCATGCAGATTTCACGGAGATACTTGCACAACATCGACGCCAGCGCGACGGCCACGCTTTCGCCATCGGCTCGCGGTCGAAACGTGATCGTCACCGGGCGGCTCAGCAACTCCACGCGATACCGACTCTCGATCGGGGCTTCTCGTTCCGCGATCACCCAGCCATCGGGGAACGCTTCCTGAATCATCCCGGCGTAGAAGTTCCGCCCGCCCTGCTTGTCGCACGTCACGATCATCGGGTCGTCGTCATGCGGCAGTTCCAGCAGCGCTCCACCGAGCAGTTCCACGAACCCGCGACTCAGCACGGTAGCCTTCGAGCCTGATTCGTCGCAGATGCGGTTGAATCGTGGCGTCGGCGTGACAGCAGCGAGAAACGGTCCAAACGCGGCTGGGATTTTGCCCCAGTTATCGCCAACCGCCGTGCGAGAGGCATTGATCTTTTCGAGGTCGTTCACAGCGGGAATGGTGTCGTTCGCATCGAACCATGCTTCGGCGTTGAGTTCGCCGCGAACCCACGGAAGGGTGATCGCAGGCAGTAGCCGACCGAGCGTTTCTTGCAGCGACGGAATGGTAGTCAGCATGGCGAATTCGAGGTCTTCGAGGCCGCCGCGAGAGTAGACCTTCTTGGAGTCATCAACGAGCATTCGCCAGACGTCGCCCTTTTCTCCGCAGCGCCGCACGACGGGCTTCAGCGTTTTCCAGCCCGCCAGATCGCTCTCCGGTAAGTGGATCGCGACAGCGGACTGCACTAACGGCCCGAGGTTCGGGCCGTAACCGGCTTCGTCGATTCCCACAACCCAGGGCATGCGTTGCTCGCTTGTTGTTTGTCCGCTATGGTAACCTCGCACCCCGCGGTCGAGGAACCCCACATGCTCGCCGACAATATCTTCCTCAAGATCATCGACAAAACAATCCCAGCAAAGATCGCTTACGAAGACGATCAGTGCCTGGCGTTTCACGACGTGAGGCCGCAAGCCCCGACGCACGTTCTCGTGATCCCGAAGAAGGTGATACGCACGCTCGATGACATCACCGACGCGGACGAGGCTTTGCTCGGTCATCTCATGTTGGTCGCGGTGAAGCTGGCGAAGGAACTCGGATTGGCGAAGGGTTATCGGCTTGTCGTGAATTGCAACGAACACGGCGGGCAAACGGTGCCACACCTTCACGTTCACCTGATCGGTGGTCGCGATATGGCTTGGCCCCCAGGCTGAACATGGACACGCGAACTATACTCGCCGAACGCCTCACGACTGTCTGCGGTCGCATCGCAGGCGCATGTCGCCGAGTGGGCCGTGATCCGTCGAGCGTCACGCTGATCGCGGTGACCAAAACCACATCCCCCGAAGTGGCTGCAATCGTTGCGGAACTCGGAACGCTCGACATGGGCGAGAGCCGACCGCAAGAACTGTGGAAGAAAGCCGTGGCAGTGCCAACCGCACGCTGGCATTTCATCGGGCACCTTCAACGAAACAAGCTCGACCGCACGCTTCCGCTCGTCACGCTGATGCATTCCGTCGATTCGGAACGTGTGCTGGAGTCGCTGGCGGAGTTCGGCAGCAAACGCGGCGTGCCGGTGCCGATGCTGCTGGAAGTGAATTGCAGTCGAGAAGCCGCCAAAGGCGGCTTCTCACCGGACGCGGTGCCTGCCGTGAGTGACAAGGCGTTGTCACTCACTGGCGTCACGCTTCGCGGCCTGATGACGATGGCGGCATATTCCGACAACCCGGAAGACGCCCGCCCAACGTTCGCGGAGTTGCGGCAACTGCGAGACGCTCTGCGACTCCGCACGGGGTTGGCGTTGCCGGAACTATCGATGGGAATGAGCGGCGACTTCGAGGTCGCAGTAGAAGAAGGCGCGACGCTCGTGCGAATCGGCACGACGCTGTTTGAAGGGCTTGGCACAGCCTGATCCGTGCACCCGCAGAGACAAGAATGTCTGTAGTTCGTCGGGCCGGCTGAGGCGGTCGCGTTTGAGAAGGCCGGCTCAGCCGGCCCTACAAGAATGGCTGTGCCACCTCAACAGACAGTTTCATCGGGTTCGTGTGTCAGTCGTGCCGTAACTTCTCGTCGAGATCACGCAATAGCGACGCCAGAAACGCACGCGCATCGGTGCCATCCAGATAGTCCGTCAGTTCGTACCCCGTCTTCTGCACGAACGTGTCGGCCATCTTCTGAGCGAGCCGTTGCCAGCTCCGACGATCCATGCCGTCGTATCGCCGCAAGAATTCGCGAATCACCATGCGGTCGTTCCGTGTCAGCGCCGATAGTTGCAACGGCGTAAACCGATACTCCCCCGTTGCGTGTTCGGTCAGTTCGTCCGTCGAGTCTGGCCCTAGAATCTCGGCGCGTTCGCGGACGACGATTGTGCCTGCCGCGAGGTCGCCGAGCCGCTGCTTGCGATCTGTCAGCAGGATGAGCACCGCCCCGAGGATGTAGAAGACCGGAATGAAATCCGCCACTGCCATCAGGTTTCGGATGCCTGCCGTGCGAAAGTCCAACGGTGCGCCGCCAACCTGAATCACACGAATGCCAGCCGCACGCTTGCCCGGTGTCTGACCGTTCCAACGGATCTCGAAGAAGACGCCGTAAGTGAACCAGATGATGTAGATCGCAGCGATCACCACAGCAATGACCAGTGCGGGCGGGTTGTCGAACAGGTCGTCTCCGCGACCACGACCGCCGCGACCGCCAAACCCGGCCAACCCCGCGATAATCGCCGCTAACACCCCGAGTATGAATGTGATGAAGAGTTTCCAGCACCAGTCGATCAGTTGCGCGAGGAACCGTGAACCGAGGCCGGCGAGTTCCAGATCGACCTCGATCTGCTCGGGCGTTTCGATCCGCATTTCGTCCGTCCACCGCATGCCGACACCCTCCCCAGATGGTAGAATCTGGCCTGTCCGTTAACCCGTACTTCTCACGGGAGACTGTCATCCGCTCCAACCGTCGCCGTCGCTGGGATGAACTCTCGACTCTGCTCGATCTTACCACGAAGGGCGGAGTGCGTTCGCTCAGCGTTGAAGAGGTCAAGCAACTCTGTCGGCTCTATCGGCAGGTGACCATCGACCTCTCGCAAGCTCGCGCCAGCGGCGACGATCCGAGCGTGCTGCTGTATCTGAACTCGCTGGTCGCGAGGACGCACGGTCAAGTTTACGCAGCCAAACAGATCACTCTCTGGCCACTGCTGACGTTCGTGGTTACCGGCTTTCCGAAGCTCCTTCGGCGAAACTGGAAGTACGTTGGGGCTGCGACAGCGGTGTTTTTCCTCACGAGTCTGGCGTCGGCACTCGCGGTGATCCGGAGTCCGGAGTTGGCGTATTCATTGTTCGACGAGCAGACGGTCGAGTACGAGAACCTGCGGTTGGAGAAGCAGGAGGGAGAGTACCGCGGGAACTTCACATTCAAGGTATCCGAAAGCCCGCTAGTCGCGGCACAGATCATCGGAAATAACGTGAAGGTGGCGATTTTTGGGTTCGCACTCGGAGCTGCGGGTTGCGTACTTGGGATCTTGCTGTTGATCTCCAACGGCCGAATGCTGGGCACGCTTTCGGGGCTCGTCTGGAACGGTGGCTACTTTGTCGGCTTCTATTCCATGATTATGACGCACGGCGTGCTGGAATTGTCGGCGATTTGCATCGCCTCAGCGGGAGGATTGCGTCTGGGGTGGGCGATCTTCGCTCCGGGTCGCATGACACGCTCCGACGCTTACCGTGCGGCTGCGGGCGACGCTTTCGGATTGCTGGCAGGGTCGGTGTTAATGCTGGTGGTCGCGGGGATCATCGAAGCGTTCGTGACGCCGCACTTCGGGGTGACGGTTCGCTGGTCGGTCGCGATCGGCACCGGTGTGATCTTTGCGTTGTACGCCGGACTGCTTGGCCACGAACGAAGTGTGCCGCTTGCAGCGTAGCGTCAATCGGAGCGCGACGCCGCAAGCGGCAAATACCTGTTCCTCACAGCAAGCCGCCGAGCATCACTTCGAGATAGGTGTTGATCATCGGCGGGGTCACGTTTCCTGGCTCGGCATCAATCACGAACCCACCCGAATGGCGAATCCTCTCCAGAACCTCCTGCCGTTCGCGCAGTAAATCCACTGCGGCAGCCTTCCGAAAACCTTCACGATCGGTCTGCGGATCTGAGTGAGCCGCACGCTCGATGAACGCATCCTTCAACGCCGCGAAAAGCACGACATGCCGACGTGCCGCGAGATCGAGATGCGCGACCATTTCCGCCGAGGTTGTGGCATCCACGAAATCGGTCAGCACCACGAGTAGCGATCGCTTCGGATGCCTCGCCGCAACGAACTTCATGCAGCGCCCGTGATCGCTCTCGGTGAAGTCGCCACGAAGGTCGTAAAGTGCCTCGCTAATCAGTCGGTTTTGGGCGAGGTGTCCGCGAGGGGTTAGCCAGGAGTGAACCTTGCCCGAGAACGTACACAAGCCCACACGATCGCCACGAGCGAGCGCGACGTGCGCCAACAGCAACGCCGCTGTCACCGCGTGATCGAGCTTCGAGATGCCGCCCTCCGTGGCGTTCATCAGCCGTCCGCAATCGAGCAACAGCAACACCGTCTGGTTCCGCTCAGTCTCGCGGTTGCGGACGATGAGCCGACCACGGCGAGCGGTTGCTTTCCAGTCCATTTGCCGGGTGTCGTCGCCGAACGTGTAATCGCGAAGTGACTCGAACTCAGTCGAAGCACCGCGAGCCCGCACCCTTCGAATGCCCAACGCGGCAAGTCGATCCGACCGTGCGAGCAGTTGATACTTCTCCAGCAGCGACATGTTCGGATACACGCGAGAGTCGCCGCTGGCGGGTTCCTTGGTTCCGCGATCCCACAGACCGAGAAGCGAACGGTACCGCATGGAGATCGGTCCCCACACGAACCGACCCCGGGCGTTCGCTGTGATCGCGTATTTCCATTGTCGCTCGCCACGCGACGGCACCCACCCTGCCAACTCCGTATCGCTAGCCACGAATCCGAGGGGAACGCCGTCGCGAAGTCGAACACGCAACCGCACCCCCGAAGTGTTCGAAACACGCAACTCAATCGTGTGTTCCTTCTGAACCGACAATCGATCGGGAGCCACACGGGTTGCCCGCAAAACGCTCGGTCGCGGCGTGATGATAAGATCGAGCAGCGCCGTGAGTACCACGACCAGATTCGCGACGAGCAGCACCGGCCACGCTTCGGGGAACACGATCAGCCCCGATGATGCCACGCTGATCGCCGCGACGATTCCCACCATGCGAGCCGAAGGAACCGGCATCATCGCGGGATCTCCGTGCGTGCCAGGATTTCGTCGAGGACATCATCTGGCGTGAAGCCATCCACCTCGGCTCCCGGCTTCAGGATCAACCGGTGACGCAGCACAGGCTTCACGATTCCCTTCACGTCATCGGGCAGAACGTGCGCCCGACCACGCAGTGCAGCCCGAGCTTTCGCAGCGGTCAGCACCATCAAGCCCGCACGCGGACTCGCCCCAACTTCCACCTTGGCATTTTCGCGGGTGCTGCGCACGAGCCGAGAAATGTACCCCAGGACTTCATCGCGAATGGTGCGCTCGCGAATCTCTTCCTGGGCCGCAAGCAACTCCTTTTCGCCACCAACTGCAACCAACCCGAAGCGGTCGAGGTCTTCAACGCGGATGCCTCGCTGGTGGACTCGCAAGATTTCCGTTTCCTCGGCCTCGGCGGGGTACTCGGCGAGAACCTTCATCATGAAGCGGTCGAGCTGCGCCTCGGGAAGGCGATACGTTCCTTCTTGCTCGACCGGGTTCTGCGTCGCGAACACTGTGAACACCGCCGGCAACCGATATGAAGTGCCATCGACGGTCACCTGCCGCTCTTGCATCGCTTCGAGCAGCGCGGCTTGCGTCTTCGGTGGGGCACGGTTGATTTCGTCGCCGAGCAGGAGTTGCGAGAAGATCGGACCATGCCGAAAGTGGAACGACTGATCGCGCGGATCGAACACGTTCGTACCGGTGACATCCGACGGCATCAGGTCGGGCGTGAACTGCACACGCTTGAATTCGCAGGCGAAGAGCCTGGCGATCACTCGCACCAGAAGCGTCTTCGCGGTGCCCGGAACGCCCTCGATGAGAACGTGACCACCGGCGAACAGCGAAACGAGAACTTGCTCGATCAGGGCATCCTGGCCGACGATCACCTTCGCGATTTCTCGACGAGCAGCCGCGTAGAGGTTAGCGAGCCCGGCGTCCGGACTGTAAGCATTCATTCGATAAGGTTTCCAACTGGTGTAATGCGGCGAGGAAGGCCACCGGCCCTCTGCCCTCGGGTGGTGACTCCGCAGTGAGCAATTCCAAAAGCAATGCCTCATTGACCCCACGGCGGCGTGCCGCTTCGCGCGCGGTCTGTTCGATGGGATGCCCGACCGGAAGACCGAGATTCGCTTCGAGCCGTCGCAGGAAATCATCGCGAACAGTTAGGAACGCCTCGATGCGATCGCCCTTGCGGGTGAGCAGTTCGGCCATCGCGTCGAGGAACTCTTCCTTCGAGCGGCGAGCAGGCGGCGGCACCGGTCGGACCTCCCCGAACCGACAACCGTAGTGCCACAGTGCCAATGCCGTAAGAAGCAGCAACTCCAGCGTGACGCCGAGAACCGGAGGCTTGAACAGCAACTCCATCAGGTCCGGGCGGTCGCGAAGTCCGTGCGTGTATTCGTCGAACGAGAGACGACTACCGGGCTTGGCACGCAGCATCGCCTCAGCGAGTCGGCACGCGAGAATCTGGTTATCTGCGCCGCCGTGAAGGTTTGCGTTGGTGAAGATATCCGGACGATTCACGAGCCAGATTTCGCCGCGACCTTGTGGGTAGATTGTGATGAGCGGTTGGCCGTCGATCTTGCCCCACGGTCGGCCGCCGCGTGGGCCATTCACCCTGGTGTCGTCGGCGTACAAGGAACTGACATCCGGCGCTTCGGCGGAATACTGCGTGCCCTTGTCAGTGATTCCTCGCATCCGGGGGTTCTCGACCGTCACTTGCAGCCCGAGATGCTTGGCGAGACTTGGATCGTTTACCGCGAGAAGCAGAGTTCCGCCACGCTTGACCCAGGCATCGAGTTCGACAGCATCTTTCGCTTCGCTCTTGGTTGGGAAGAGCACCCATCGCACCTCGCCGCCGCTCGATCGGCGTGACCGCTCGACGGGATATTTCAGCTCCTCAAGGAGTAAGTAAACGCCACGGAACCCGGTGTCGGAGGCGTCGTAGCTGGTGCCGTAGTCCACCTTTTCGGGACCGCCGCCGAACAGCATGCCGAAGAGTGCCAACAGCACCATCCCAACGGCCGGCGTTGCCCACCAGAGGCGGGACGTCGGCGGTGGCGCGCTGTCGTCAGGAGGATCGGGGGTTGGAGTGGACATGCACACCCGGAGTTAAACCAAATCAGCATCAGTGGCTTTTGTTTTCGCCCTCTCCCCTTGCGGGATTTTTTGCTTCAGGCAGCGAGGCTTTGCGAGCGGGTTAGGGGTGAACTTTAACAACGGTTGAGCTTTTACCCCTCACCCGTCCGCGAAGCGCGGCCACCCTCTCCCGCAAGGGGAGAGGGCGAAAACCAGGAAACTCAGGTGGCAGCGACGAGCCGGTCGTACACCCCAAGGCAGGTTTCGTACTGCGGAAACTGGCACGGTTGCTGGCCGTACCAGTGATCGTCGAGCGTATCGACAATGATCCGGAGTGCGTCGCGTGCAGGCAAGCGTTCACCCAGCAGATCAAGATATTCGCGGTTCGTGTAAGCCTTGTGCAAGCTCACTCGGTCGCGTTCGTCGAGCCTGTAAACGAGCGAAAGGAACAGGAATCGGATCGCCTCAGTGTACTCGCCCAAAGCCGCGTATCGCGCCGCTTCCTCGCGGTAGGTCACGGAAAGCGCACGTCGCCTCGCGAGCCCCTCAGCCTTCGCTCGTCGGTTTCCTTCACTGTTCGTGAATACCTTGCGGACCTGGAACCCGATCAACGACAGCAGTCCGACGAGCGCGACGATGCAAACGATGAGGAGAAACCAGAACAGAACCGGTGCGTTATCCCACAAGCCGCCCAGCCAGTGGAAGAACGCCTTCAGTCGCTCCAGAAACCATGAACTCGCACCCGAATCGCGTGGTTTGAACTCGGGTCGCTCGAAAACTTCCGTCGTCTTCTTGCGAATGGCTTCCGGCGATGGTGAGGGCTGTGCGAGGACGTCGGGGGCGACGGCGAGAACCGCCACGACCCCGACGAGCCATAACCACCGGATGTTTCCCCGCATTATGACTCACCGAAACTCTGGGGGCCGTGCTCGACAACACCTTGGGGAACGCGATCACCACCGAGCTTCTTCGGGAGGATCATCGCGGCGGTCGCGGCGGTAATCGTCATCATCGCGGCGGTAGTCATCATCGTCGTCGCGACGACGATAATCGCCATCGCTATCAGTGGCCAGTTCGAGATCGAACCCTTCCTTGCGGATTCGCAGATCGAGGTACAGTAGCGTCGTGCAGATTGCTGTAAACGTCGAGAAGAGGATCCTGGCCAGTTGGGTAACGAATGTCCCGATGATGTGATTGGTACCGTTAATCTCGATTCGGGGTCCGTTTGCAGCGGGGATCACTTGCAGAGATGGCAGCACAGCTTCAAGACCCATCTCCAACGATTTGGTTACGATTGCTTGTCCGACGAGGCACAAAAAGATAATTCCGAAAGCACGCCACCAGTAGTTCGCGATCAGCTGCTGGCTGCGAGAAAGCGCGCTGGTACCCCCGAGTTTCTCAAGAACCACGACCTGAGCAACGACCGAGTAGAGGATGCCGAGGTAAATAAACGGGATGCAGAAACAAATGAACGCGACTATGAGAATCAGCACCACGAGTATTGAAGTACCAAGAAGGCTGAGAAATCGCGTCATGGCGAAGGCGAAGGCTTCTCCGACGGTCGCTCTTTTGTTGAGGTACTCTTGCATGACGATGTGCAGAATCGCAGCGGTGGCGATTGGTTGCAGGACCAAATAGAGAAGGAGCGCGAAGAAGCTGGCCCCCATCACCGCGCCAAAGCCCGCCAGCGGATCGCCTGGAACAGACGTCAGCAGGTAAGGAAGTGCGAGTTGAATGAGGATCAATGGAGATAGGACGAGGAGGTTGATGCCATAGTAGGCTGGGAGTCGAGCGAAGAGCAATTTCAGTCCGCGGTCGAGGATATCCCCGACCGACATCTTCCCAAGTGGGAATCTCATCTGGTTCGATCCTCGATTTCGGGAGGGTCCAGATCGCCCGAGTGAGGACCATCTTCAACTCACCGAAGCGCACATTATTGAACGCCAATCATGCGACGGCAAGGAGATTTCGAGGGCGTTATCGCTTCTTCTTACCCTTTGGCTTCGTGGTTTTTGGAGAGGCGGGCAACTCCGCGAACAGTTCGGCGACCGGCACCGCGAAGCCCGGTAACACTTCGCCACCGTCCAACGTGTCCGCGACGGTCCGTTCGGTCATGTTGTCGGGCGAAGTGTAGACCCGAACCGTGCGGCGTTTCGGGTTCACGAACCACACGAGCAGCACGCCAGCCAGGAAATACTCCTTCAGCTTGCGTTCCATTTCAAGTCGCGTGTTCGCCTTGCTGATGACTTCCACACACAGATCCGGAGCCAGATCGGGGATTGGCTCAGTGGGCATTTTCCCGCCTGGGAGTCGATCCCGGCGAGTGAAGGAGACGTCTGGAATGCGAACGAGCTTCTTCAGGAGTTTCAGCGTTCCTGCTTCGCCCACGACAATTCCGAGACGCCCGTGTGCGTCTGAGTAGTTCTTGAGGAGTTGGATCAAGTCGGCCGCGATAGACGATTCACTGAAACCCATGCCTTTCTCCACAAGTGTGCCGTCCACCAACTCGAAGAGACGCTTGTGGTTTTCGTAAAGTCGCAGTACGTCCTTGGGGGTCGCGGTTCCGGGCGTGGGCTTGAGCAGAACCCGCTTCGGAGAGATGCCTCCGAGGCGGATTAGAAGATCGTCCATCAACTCATACTCGGCAACGGCACGCTTCGCAGTCATCGGAAATCCTCTGCGAGTTGGGTCCGCAATCTACCAGTCTCACGTCACAGGAACAACCTCGGTCGGCACGTCGTCCGTCGGCTTGAGCCGGTCTCGCACCTTGCGTGAAGCCACTCGGTTGAGCACTTCCAGGTACGCCAGCGCACTTGCCTCGATCACGTCCACGCTCACCGCACGAGCACGCGAACGCTTCCCTTCGTGGTCGATCTCGACTTGCGCTTCGCCCATCGCGTCCATGTCCTGCGTCACCGAACGAACCCGGTAATCGACGACCTTCACCGAGATGCCAGTCACGCGGTCAATCGCCTTGAACAGCGCGTCGATGGGGCCGTTGCCAACCGCTGCGTCACGGCGAACCGTGCCGTCCTTGTGCTTCAACGCGACCGCTGCGGAAGTCTGCGAACCCGTGCCGGCCGTGCTCGTGAATCCCACGAGAGTCCACATATTCCCCGTCGCCGACTGAAGCTGATTCTCGGCCAACGCCTCGATATCCGCGTCGTAGATTTCCTTCTTGCGGTCCGCGAGCCGCTTGAATTCCTCGAACAGCCGATTCAGTTGCTCGTCGGTCAGGTGGTAGCCGAGATCGGTCACTCGCTGCTTGAGTGCGTGCCGACCGCTGTGTTTGCCGAGCACCAGTTCGGTTCGCGGAATGCCGACATCTTCCGGCTTCATGATCTCGTAAGTGCTGCGTTCCTTCAGCATGCCGTCCTGGTGAATGCCGGCCTCGTGCGCAAAGGCGTTCTGCCCCACAATGGCCTTGTTTCGCTGCACGGCCATGCCCGTGATGTGCGACAACTTGCGGCTCACGGGATACAGATGGCGAGTGTTGATGCCGGTCGTCAGGCCATAGAAATCGCGGCGAGTGTGCAGTGCCATCACCACTTCTTCGAGCGACGTGTTGCCGGCTCGTTCGCCGATGCCGTTGATCGTGCATTCGACCTGCCGGGCACCTTCGCCGAGAGCCGCGAGACTGTTCGCCACGGCCATGCCGAGATCATCGTGACAGTGAACCGACAGGATGCACTTCTCGATGCCGCGAACGTGTGTCTTCAGATGCCGAATGATCGAGGCGTAATGGCTCGGCACCGCGTAGCCCACGGTATCTGGGATGTTCAGCGTCGTCGCGCCAGCTTCAATGGCTTTCTCAACGACTTCCGAGAGGAAGTCCAACTCCGTGCGTGCGGCGTCTTCCGGCGAGAACTCCACATCTTCAACACGATCGCGGGCACGCTTCACGCCTTCGACCGCCTTCGCCGCGACTTCTGCGGGCGACATGCGGAGCTTGAATTCACGGTGAATGGCGCTGGTTGCGAGGAACACGTGAACGCGAGGGCGTGCGGCGTCTTTCACAGCATCCGCGGCACGGTCGATGTCGGCGGGGTTGCAGCGTGCGAGCCCGCAGATGATGGGGCCGCTGATCTGGCGTGCGATGGCCTGCACCGATTCAAAGTCGCCTGGGGAAGCGATCGGGAAGCCGGCCTCGATGACGTCCACGCCGAGAGTTGCGAGAGCGCGGGCCATCTCGAGCTTTTCGCCGAGGTTCATGCTGCAACCGGGGCTTTGTTCGCCGTCGCGCAGCGTGGTGTCGAAGATGATGACTCGGTTCGGATCGGTCGGGACAGCCATTGGGGGAGAACTCCAGTCGGTTGGTAGCGGAAGAGTTCCTGAAACGCGAACGGCCCCGGAACTCCTGTTAGTTCCGGGGCCGCGGGTACTTCGTGGTTCGGGTCATCCGACGCGCGAAGAGAACCTGCTCCCGGATAGCCGGAGAAGTCGAAGGTTCTCGATAAGAATCGCACAACGCAGCATCGGAACAGACCTTTCTGCTATCAGTGTACGAAACAGGCCGAGAAGGTTCAACCACGAATGCTTTGTCAAGGAAACGGCGGCGATTTATGCGTTTCTCATTGGTTCCGGCCCACTTCCCCACCCCACGTCCGGAACCATCCATTTCAGACCCGGAACCATCCCATTCGTCCGGAAGAAAGTCCATCAGAATGTATGTAAAGATATCACCCGTAATCGGTTGCGACGAATTATTTTGAAGCAATAATCGAATTCACGTCCGGAACCATCGTTTCAGCCCCGGAACCATCCCATTCGTCCGGAAGAAAGTCCATCAGAACATCTGCTGTCATCAGCCTTGGCATCCGATCGATTCACTCACCACTTACCGAAGATGATGTCGTTCTGGACACGGCCGTCGCGGCCCGCACCCATCAGACCACCAGCCTTGTCGAGCCAACTCGCGGCAGCGTCGATCACCGTCTTCAACCCGCCCGTCTGCACCTTTGGCTGAAACAACTCGACCCGCAGTTCGTTCCCCACTCGCTTCGCAGTCAACGTCGCAGGCGGCAGCGTTACGAGCGATTCCACGAACGCTTTGCGTGCCTTCTTCATGTTCTCGATAAAGTCCTCGGGCAACGGGTTGCCGTTCGGAAGGATCAACGGCTCGTCTTCCTTCGGGACAACCGGGCCGCCGGGCGGTGGCTTGTCGATGATCCCGAGCACCACATCCCCAAGCGATACAACGCCAAACGCAGCAGCATCCGCGGGCGGCGACACCGCGGCGGTTCCACCAACCGCCGACTTCGCCGCGTCGGGAATCACCGCCTGAGCCACCAATTTGCGATCCAACCCCACCGCGATCGCCGAACCACTGCGTGCGTAATGAATCGCCGCGTTCCACGCCGTGCCATTGCCCGGAAGCGAGAACACTTTCACGCCGTCAATCGTTTCGGTCGATGCCTGCGGTGCCATCGCGGCCCCTGACATGTCGCCGATCATCTGCGGGAAAAACGCCTCCCACGCGGTCGCGGTCGCGTTATCCTCGGTGTGAAGCACCAACATCGGCATCGGCTTCGCATCCTTCGGCAACTCCTGCCTCGTCGGAAGGAAGACGGTCACGGCTCGCGTCTTGCCGATCAGTCCATCGGTCAACGGCACCTTGAACTTCTGTTCCATCTCGCGGACGGCTTCGCTCGGCAGACGACCGAGTTCGCCATTTGCCTTGGCGATGCCGTCGAGAAACCCGACCAACGCAGCCGTTCGGTTCTTCTCCGGAAGTGTGATTCCAATGGCAAACGCTACTGGCCGACGAACGTGATGCAGCATCTCGACCTTGACGCCCGGACCCGACAGGAACTCCAGCAGTGGGCTTTTGTGGGTGGGATCGAATGTCGCGGACATGGTGACCGACAACCCGCCATCGCGGAATCGGAGTGATCCCGCGAGCGACTTCACTGCCTTGGGGTTCGCGGTCATCTTGAACCACGCGAGCATGTCGAACTCGCTGTTCACGACGCCCGGCACCAACTCCTCGACGCCACGAGCGACGCCGCGAGCCTTGTTGGCTGCGTCGAGCTTCGAGCAGAGATCCGGGAAGTTGATGAAGTAGAACGCGCCCGTTTTGCGATGCATCGCGGCGGCTTCCTTGAAGGCCGCAGTGCTCGCAAGTCCGCCGCCTTTTTCTTCGCCCGTGAACCGTTTGACCGCCGAGCCGACGGCGTTCTTGCTCGACCCCACGGTGAACAGCCCGAGCGTGTACGCGAATGTCGGCTCGTGCGGACCGTCGCTGAGTGGTTTGTCTTGTTGGATCGTCGGCACGCCGTTGTTGTCATAGTTGATGTTCGGCGAACGGAACTGGAACACTGGCACCTTCGAGACATCGCCGACCTTTCGCAGCGACGACGTCATCGTGAGGAACGCGCGTGCGGCGAGCCCGGTCGCGGGGCTATCGTGAGTTAGCACGACCAGCGTGAACTCGGGATCACCCTGGTCGGTGAAGCCTGTCAGACCAACGGCGATACGGAGTTTCTTGGCTTCGCCGAGCATTTCCGGTGACGTGAACAGTCCGAGCGCAGCGAGGTATTTTTTGCCATTGAGGTCGATGAGGTTCTTGGCAGCGTCTTTCTTACCGTGAATGAACGGGATGCTGTCTTCGAGCGCTGTGCCTTTGAAGACGGAGGCGAGTTCGGGTGCGAGTTCAGCGAGGTTGGTGAGTTCGGCGTAGGCGAGGGTGCTGGGTGGGAAGAGGTCGGCAATGTCGGCCGGCGGTTCGGCAGCCCGGACCGGTGACGCCCACACCACGAGCAGGAACGCCGCGAGGAATCGAGTGCAGATGCTCAAGGGTGCGCTCCGGTTCGTGGTGTCTTTGCCGCTCGCGGCGTAGCACGAATAGCTCGCCATGCAACGCCGCAAGCGGCGAAGGCAAAACTCACTTCAATCGCTTCAGGGCCGCAGTTGCCTCGGTCGTGAGCCGGTGCCCAACGGGGCCAGACGCCCATTTCGTCAACACGTTTCGCGCCTCGGGCGAGGCCAATCCTTCCAACACCTCAATCGCACGCAGCATTCGTAGATCGTCAGCCTTCGGCGCATTCGTTTCGATTCGCGTCAGCACCTCACCGGCCAGTTTGCGAACCTCGGCACTCGACGACTTCTCAATCGCGGCGCGAAGTTGCGAACTTGCCTCGCCACCGATCGCGTCCAGTTCCTTCACCGCTGCCGAGCGTACTGGGAAATCCTCGTCGTCCAAATCCTTAATGAGCTTGGCGATTCGATCGGGAGCCGTTGGAGCGGGAACGGCAATCCGCTCTCCGCATTGCTTCGGTGTCTCGCCCGGACTGCGGTAAAGAAACTCCATGCCGCGTTGAGCGCTCGCCGGGTCAGGGGAACCCAGCAACCGGAACGCTTCATCGAACCCCGCGACCACTGCCTCGGGGGGGCCGCCTGCTTTCTCGGGAACCTCCCACACCAGCACCGTTCCATCCGTGGCCGAAGACGCGAGCCGCTTCCCGTCACGGGACCACGCCAACCCCGTCACGAAACCGTCGTGACGGTCGAATGTGATGATGGGGTCGCCCGAGGAGACATCCCACACGGTGATCCGTCCGTCGTGCCCGCCAACGGCAATGCGCTTCGCATCGGGGGAAAACTCAACTGAAATACCGTCGCCTGCTGGTCCGTCCATCTGGAATCGGCGTGTGAGCGTGCCAAATCGCATGTCGAACACCGCGACAGTTCCGCCAGCATCCCAGCCGACGAGATAACGGCCGTTCGACGAGAAACTCGCACCCACCGCACCCGACATCGTGTTGAAATCGAATCGCTTCTTGCCGCTGGTCACTTCCCACACGGTCAGCGGTCCCGCTGCTCCCGCCACTGCGATCAGTCGTCCATCCGGCGAGATCGCGCCATGAGAAGGCGGCGACTCTTCAGTTTTGCCGAACGTGATCGAGCGAAGCGTCTTTCCCGTGGTCACGTTGCAGATCCAAACGGAGCCTTGCAGAAAGAGTGCGACGCGGTTGCGGTCCGACTCGCAGAATGCCGGCACAGGCAGTCCCGCAGTCGCTGGAACCGAGATCTTGCCGACGACCTTCTTCGTATCGACGTCGATCACCTGCAACTCGAACTCATCGCCGGCAATCACCGTCGTTGCGCGTCGGGCCGTCGCATCCCAGTTCGCGCCCGTGTTCTCATCGAGCGGCAGATCAACGATCTTCCCGGGCTTCCCCGTTGCCGCATCGAACGAGTGCAGACGCCCCTCAATGGTAATCGCCCAGATAGTCTTTCCGTCGGCCGAGAAACCGGGTTGCAGCAACGACGGGAGACGTTCTGCTTCCGGCCCCTTGCCGGTCTTCGGATCCCAGATCTTGATGCCGCCGCTCTCATCCACGGCCGCGACGAACGCCGCTTCGGGCGAGATCGCCGCCGGGACGTGAACGTTCCCTTCGGGTGCTGGCAGCGGTTCCTTGGCCTCACCGGTTTCGGCGTTCACTTGCACGACATCGCCAACCTGTGTCACCCCATACACCCACTTGCCGTCGGCGCTGAATCGGGGGCTCAGGAATTCGCCCTCGGGTGGCTTGTACTCGTCGGTAATTTCTTCGGAGTCGATGGGGTAAACGCGAAGCTTGTCGCCTGCGATGGCGATGCATGTGCCGTCGTTGCTGAACGTGAACTCGGGGAAGTTGTGTTCCGACCGGTAAGTGCGAACTCGCTTGAAAGTGCGGATATCCCAGAGGAAGACGCCCGTGGTTTGTCCCGCACCCGCGAGCCAGCGTCCATCGGGCGAGTAGATGAGGCGGGTGATGGCCTGATCGCCGGGGTAACGCAGTTCCTTGACGTGCTTGCCCGTGTCGAGTTCGATCAGCGTGATCTTTTGCGGACTGCCGACCGCGAACGTGCGAACATTCGGGTTCACCGCGAGGCACTGCACGTTGTCCGGCAGCGTCTTCTCGGGAAGTTCGCGGATGGTGCCTGTCAGCGGCAGCCAGTGCTTGCAGCGTGAATCGTCGATGAACACAACGGTGCCATCACGGGCGAACGTGGCGTACTGCACCGGGTTGTTCAGACGAGCGAGTTCCTTGCCGGTCGCGGGATCCCACAGACGAATGCCGTCGCTGGTGTTCGACAAACTGCCGAGAATTTTGCCGTCGTGAGTGAACCCCAGCGCGATCGGCTCGGGGCCGTGACGCAATCGCACGGTGCCATATCGGGTGATGGCACCGGCTGGAAGTGGGTCGCCGTGCCGATCGACTTTGGGCGTGCCTGCTGGAGTGCCCAGAGCGGTCCGTATGGGTTTGGGGCGACCCTGTGGCCCCGGTTGGACGCCCCACGGTACCGGTTGCGGCGGGACGAGGACAGGTACCGGCTGCGCGAACGCGGTCGCCGCCACCAGCATCAGCAAACTACCGCATACCCACCGGGTCATGGTCTGTCCTCTGCGGATATGGTCTCTGACGTTTCGTTTTCGCCGCTTGCGGCGTAGCGCTCTGGAGAGCGCTACGCCGCAAGCGGCGAAAACGGGTTACTTCGTCGGCTTCAACTCAGTCTTCGTTGCCCAGGCCAAGGCGTTGACGATTAACCGCGTGAAATTTTCGTCCTTGAAGTCGTCGGGGTGTCCGAGAGAGGTGTAGAACACCCGCCGACCGTCCTTCTCGCGAGTCCACGCCATCGGCTCGGATTCCTTCCCCATGCTCCCCTGGAGCAGAACGGTGACATCGGCCGCGACGTTGGGGTTTTTATACAGGCTTCCGTTCGTTTTGAACGCTGCCACGCCCTTCAAGATGGGGTGATCTTTCTGCTTCGCGACGATGTTCACGTCGGCGACGCCAGCACCGAAGTGTCCTTGATAATCGCCGCCCAGAATCTCCTTGTCCACCTCCAACCACTTTTGGAAACCGTGGCTCGCAGTGCGAATGCCGACAATCGGCTTCCCAGATTTGACGTACTTCTTCACCGCGTCTAACGACTCGCCCTCGATTTGCAGTCGCCGCGTGAAGAATATGGCGACGTCGCACTTCTCCAGGTTCTCAATTCCGGCGAAGGTCGTGTCTTTCTCGGCCTTCGCGAAGATTCGCACACACTCGACGGGGTAGTTCGCTTCGAGGTGCTTCTGCAACCCGGTGAGCGAATCGTCGGATTTGTACTCGAACGACCCGGACACGAGAGCGACCTTGAGTTTTTTGGCTTCAGAACCCCTCCCCAACCCCTCCCCCGAGGGGAGAGGGGCTTTTTCTGGCTCCCCCTTCCTTTCCAGGGAAGGGGGTTGGGGGGTTAGGTTCTTCTTCGGCGCGTCGCTCACCAGAAACGCGAACAGGTCGGCGATCTCGGCATCGCTGAGCGTGTCGAGTAGTTTTTCTGGCATCAGCGACACGGCCGACGGCTTGATATCCGCGATGTCCTTCTTTGCGATGACAGTGGTGACGACTTTGTTGTCCACAAAGTTTGACAATTCGACGGTTTCGCCGACTTCCTTGGCGATGCCGAGCAACTTGCGTTCGTCGGTGGTCAGGATGTTCTGCACGACGAACTCGGGGCGAATGTACCCCGATGGATCGACAATCTGCGCGATCATGTAGCCGCGGTTCTTGCGGTCGGCGGTCGTGAGATCGGGACCGACCTTGCCGCCTTCGCCGTGCAACTGGTGACACGCGGCGCAGTGCTTCGTGAACAGCACCTTTCCGCGTGCGACGTCCGCTCCCTTCTCGCGGGGAATCTGTGCGTTCAACCAACTGATGCGAGCTTGCTTCTCGCCAGCGGTCGCGGGTGCGATCTTGCCGAACTGCTTCTCGACGAGTGCCGTCACGTCTTTGTCGCCAAGCCCGACAGCGATTCGCCCCTGATCGACGCTGATATCGGCCTTGGGGAACTTGCCCGCGTCGAGAGCCTTGAACAACCCGAGCGCCCACATCGGTCGCGACAGCATGAGCTGCACCGCTCGCTTCTTCAGCGCCGCGGAGTACCCCGGATACGCCGCGAGAACTGTTTCGCCGATCTTCGGGTCTTGGTATGCCTCCAGCACGTTGAGCGACCCGATCCGGAGGGCGTCGGACTTGCTGTTCGCGAGCTGCGCCAGGAACACGACCTCAGCCGTTGGGGGCCGGAGTTGCTTTATCAGATTCATGGCCTTGAGCCGCTCAGCCTCCGGCACTTCCGCGTTCGCCACTCGCATTAGGAATGTCTCGATCGCGGTTTCGTCGTTGAGCCTCGCCAGGATCTCCAGAACGAGTTCATCCGTCGGTCGTGGTTGTTTGGTCCGAAGCGAGGCCAGGTCTTTCATCAGCCTCGCGGGGAACGCCTTCACGCCGCCGCCTTCAAGCCCTTTGACAATCCCGTGAAGCACTGGCGAAAGATCGGCACGGGACCGCGATTCAATCAAGTCGCTGAGCTGGCCATCCCAATTCTTAACGTCACCCGCAGTGAGCCGTCGCGCGATTCGCTCAACGACCGCGTCGAGCACCGGGTTCATCTCAGACCTACGCGCGAGCCTTGAATACTCGAGCCATGCCTGACTGCCTTGCGTAATCGCCGATTCCAGGGCCCACCAACACATGAGTTGGATCGCAGGATCATCTCGTACAACGGGGTTCGAAAGCACCTGTATGGCGATCGCGGTCGCCTGGCCGGGCCGTAATCGTTTTGCAGAACACGCGAGTTGAGCTAACACAACCGAACTGCTCTCTTGCGCGATGGACGATTGCGAAAGCGTCAAGCCGCGGTCGCGTGCCCGTTCGAGATGATCCGTCATCAGCCGAACGCCCCAGGCACGAACTTGCGGGTCGGAATGCTCAATCGCCTGGTCGGCGATGTTTACGTTCTTGCCGCCGGCTGTGTAGAGGGTCCAAATCGCTTCCAAGCAAAGCTGCGAATCCCCCTCGCTCGCCCACTTCCGAAGCGTGTCGGCGGTGGGTTTGTCGAGCGTCGCCGCAAGTAACGCCCGAGCCTCGCGGTGGTACCACACGTTCGGGTCTTTCAGCAGTTCCAGCAGTTCCGGCACCGTCTTCTTGCGAAGGTCGAACGTCGGGTACTTCGGGCCGCCCTTGTACTCGATGCGGTAAATGCGGCCGTTCGTTTTGTCCCAGTTATCGACGGGATCGAGGTGAGCCGCACGGCGGTCGTAGAAGTCCACAACGTACACGCAGCCGTCCGGGCCTTGCAGCATGTCCACTGGGCGGAACCACGGATCGTTCGCTTCGAGCAACTCGCCGCCGTGACTCGCCTTGAACGATGACTTCACCGGCTCCAGCTTGTGCCAGTAAATCGCGTTCGAGAGGATGTTCGCCGCGAGGTACTGGTCACGGTACTCCTTGGGGTACACATCAGCTTGATAAATGATGCCGCCGCACGTGACGTGGCCACCCTTGAAGTTCGTGTACGGAACGTGCTCGAAGTAACCGTAGGTGTGCGGATTGTGCAGCGGGCCGTGTTTGCTGAACCCCTTGACGTAATACGCCCCCTGCATCTGGTGCAGGCACGCCACGCCGCCGTAGTTCGTGCCCGCGATGATCTGGCCGTTCTTGTCGAAGTCGAGGCCGTAAGTGTTGCCGCCGCCCTCGCTGAACAGCTCAAACTTCTTCGTCTTCGGATGGAATCGCCAGATGCCTTGCTGGAACTCGACGATCTCATCCTTCGGGTGCGTCAGGTTCTTGATCTTGCAAGTACTCGTGCTGCCGGCAGCTCCGTAGAGCCAGCCGTCTGGCCCGAATTGCAGCGAGTTCGCGAGCGAGTGCGTGTCGTCCATCCCGAAGCCGGAGAGCAGCACTTCGGGGTCGCCGTCGGGAACGTCGTCTTCGTCCTTGTCGGGGTAGAACAGCAGGTACGGCGGCTGCGTGACGTAAACGCCACCGTTGCCGATGCAGAAGCCGCTCGCGATGTTCAACCCCGTCACGAAGTCTTTCGACTTGCTGAAGACGCCGTTCTCATCGGGGTCGTAGCAAATGGTGATTTTGTCGGCACCCTTGGGTCCGTGAGGCGGCGGTTCGGGCACCTTATCCCAGATCGTGCGAAGGTACTGATCTTGCTTGAGGGCTTTGAGGCCGGCGTAGTTCGGGTACTGGAGATATTGCAGCACCCACATGCGGCCGCGATTATCGAAGCTCATGCTCACCGGCTGGCGAATCATGGGTTCGTGCGCGACGCAGCGAGCCGAGAAGCCTTCGGGCAACTTCATCCGCTTGACGGCTTCATCCGGCGTGAGGCCTTGAGCGGAGACGATGCTCGTCATTGCGAGCAAGAACGGAAGCACAAACGCAAAACGAGTCATTGGCAGCGACTCCGGGAGAACGGCGTAAAAGATCCAAGAATGCAGGATGTTCCGGATAGCGATGAAAAGCAAGCACCGATGTTGTGTGCGAAACACGATGACGGTACGTTGAGGCACGTTCACGGAGGGTTTTCGATGGCTGCGAAATCAGTTGTTCAGTTCGAGATGATGGACGAGTTGCTCACCAACCTCGGGGGAGTGTCGCCGAATCGTGTGCGAATGACGCCAACGCCAGGAACCGCGACGGTCCGCGATGTGGCTCGATTGCTCGATCGCCACAAGCGAAAGTTTGAACTCGTGGACGGCACCCTTGTGGAGAAAATCATGGGGTTACAGGAATCCGTCGTCGCGATGGAATTGGGTGGGATTCTGAGAGAATGGAACCGAGCTGCGGGGAACCTGGGGATGCTCGCTGGTGCCGATGGGCCGTTCCATCTCATGAAGAAGCTCGTGCGGATTCCAGATGTGTCGTTCACGAACTGGGATCGGTTGCCCAACCGCAAAGTGCCGACGGAACCCGTGCCGAACGTGAACCCTGATCTTGCCGTTGAGGTGCTCAGCGAAGGCAATACTCGCAAGGAGATGGAACGCAAACTGAAGGAGTATTTCCTGTCTGAGATCGAAGTCGTGTGGTTCATCGACCCGAAAAAGCGAACCGTGCAGGTTTACACGTCTCCCGACAAGATGACTGAACTGTCGGAGGCTGACACGCTCACCGGCGGCGATGTGCTGCCGGGGTTCTCGGTTCCCGTTTCGCGATTATTCGTGGATCTGGGCGATGCTCCGAAGCCAAAAACCAAAAAGAAACGTTAATCCTCACTTCTCGCGGAAAACTTCCTCTTCCGTGTCGTCTCTCTCTCAATGACCGCGCGGCAGACCGCACATCTGATCGCCTCGCACCCGTGCTGTTGCCCGTTCCCTCCGTCTTCATTCTTCACAAGGAGGCACGCCATGCGTTGCCATCGGTCCCTGTCCGCGTTCGCCTTGCTGTTCGCCGCTTGCTCCACTGCAATCGCACAGCCACCGAAGCCCCCCGCTGAGGGCAAATGGATCATCCCCATCACCGTGGATGCAACGGCTCTACCAAAGCCCGCGTTGAAGCATCGACTACTTCCCGAACTGCGAGAACTCCAGAGCGGCAACCAGATCCAAGCGTTCTACAAATGCTTCTTCGAGCAGAACCATCTGTTCCACAACAAGGAATCCACCGACAAGCAAACGAAATGGATCGACGCACCGCTGAAGGAGCTGGCCAACGAGAAGGAACTCATCAACTACGGCGGCACCGCAGTGCAGCAGGCGAAATACGCCGCACGTCTCGATACCGTTGACTGGCAGATTACCAATCAGGCCAAGGCCGAAGGCGTTTTTCTCCTTCTCCCCGACGTGCAGCAAATGCGGTCACTGGCCGCAGTGCTGAAGATTCGCGTGCGTGGCGAAATCGCTCGCGGCGAGTTCGACAACGCCATTCAGACGCTGCAAACGATGTTCGCGCTCGGTCGCATCTTCAACGAACATCCGACACTCATCGGTCATCTCGTCGGCATCGCGATCACAGCAATCGCCCTCGGTGAAGTCGAAGAACTCGCCCAGCAACCCGGAGCGCCAAATCTGTTCTGGGCGCTCGCCGATCTTCCGACGCCGTTCATCGACCTTCGCAAAGGCGGCCAGGGCGAGAAGCTGCTGCTCGCGAAAGAGTTCGATATTCTCCGCAAGGGATTGCCCGTTGAGGATCGCGAGATCAAGAAACTTCTCGCTACATTCGACCCGCTCGTCGGCATGAGCGGCAACGGGGGGAAGGCCATCATCAAGCCAAGCCTGTGGTACATCAAGCGAGCGGAGGATAAAGCGGACGTGGCCGCTGCCCGCGAGAACCTTCTCAAGCTCGGTCACAAGGCCGCCGATCTCGACAAGTTCTCCGCGTTGCAGATCGTGCTGATGGCCGACTTCGCGGAGTACGAAGTGAATCTCGACGAGTTCGCGAAGTGGACGAACCTTCCGTTCTGGCACGTTCCCACTGACTTCGCGACGACGAAACGCCTGGCTGGTCCGTTCGGCGAGTTGCTGCCGGCGTGGTACAAGGTGATGTCGGCGAAGGTTCGGCTTCAACAGCAGTTCGCGCTCGTGCTCGTTGCGGAAGGTGTGCGGGCATACGCGGCAGAGAACGGCGGCAAGCTCCCGGCAAATCTCGACGCGATGAAGTTGCCGTTGCCGGTTGATCCGGTGACTGGCAAGCCGTTCAGCTATGAGGTGAAAGACGGAAAGGGCATTCTGCACGGCACGCCGCCGGCCGATCAGATCAAGAGCCCCGCGTACAACCGCGTTTACGAGGTCACGATTCGGAAGTGATTATCCAGTCGGGCCGAGGACGTGTTCACGCATCTGATGAATCGCCTCGGCCGCAGCGAGCGCCATTTCACGATCGCCTGACTCGGCCAAGTCCTGCAAGTCGGGCCAGAGCCAACTCAGTTCATCCGCAGCCACTCTCGCAATCGTCGCGGCCTGAATCGTGGGCTCCTCGGCAGCCAATCCCGCAAGCACTTCGGCCAGCGCTGCTCGCTCTCCGAGGCGTGCCAGCGCTGACACGGCCGCCAGACGGGTTTCGTCGTCGGTGTCGGTGCGCAGGATGCGTAAGACTCGCATCGTGGCAGCCGGATCGTGCGGGGGCCACCAACCAAGCGACCCCACAGCGGCGCGACGAATCTCCGGCTCGGTGCCGAACACCGCCCGCAGCAACACGCCCTCGGAATCGGGGCCAGCGTGACCGCGAAGTGCCGCCAGCAGATGCGGGATGCGTCGCCGACTTCGCCGCGATTCGAGCCAGCGTGCTGCCTGTGCCGCCAACACCGGACCAGCCGACGGCGACTTCGACCACGTCAGACTGCGGATCGCGTCGGCCCACCAAACATTGCGGGTGTCTGGCAGATGTGGGAAGAGGCGCGTCACATCTGCTCGGAACTCGAAGGCACACCGCAGAATCGCCGTCTGTTCATCCGACGAGGCAACCGCGAAGCGAGCGAGCAACCGATCCATCGCCCCCGCGAGCCATTCGGCCCGTTGGTGCGACGAAACGTAGAGCCTCACGCCCTGATGCTCTGCCACCGTCTGCATTTCTTCATCGAGCAATTGCACCCAGTTCCCGAGACGACGAAAGACTCGTTCGGTTTCGAGCATCGCCGCCGTGAGCCACGGGTCGGGATGTTGCGGGGCGGTTTCGCTCAGAGTCGCAAGTAGATCGCCGAGACCAGCGCGAAGCATGCAGCCGGGGTCGATGGTGCCATCACGACACCCGCGACACACGGCGACAATCGCCCGCAGTGCAGCCTTTCCGACGGGACTGCGCAGATCGTTCAGGGTCGAGGCGAAGTTCGGAAACGCGACCGCTTCGGCAGCAAGGACAGTTCCCGCAGGCAAGCCAGACGCGGCATCGACGCACCGCAGCACGGCAGGCAACGCGAGCGTGTGATGAAGATGTCGCAACCCCGCGGCAACGTCGGCCCAGTACCACGTTTGTTCGATGGGGTCGTGCGTGAGTTGGCGCCCGAGTTGGCGTTCGAGAACTCGCCCAGCTTCCACGGTGCCGACAGCCGCGAGCGCACGAATCTGCACAGCGAATCCGACGCCCGGCTTCAGCTCGCGTTCGACCTCGACGCCCTTGCCAGCGCGAAACAGTTCCTTGAAGTGGGCAGCGGTCGCGATGACGGCGGTTTCGCCGAGCCGTCCGCCCGCGAGCAAATGGCGATGTTGGCGATCGACGGCAGATGTGGTCGTGGATCGCGGCGTGACCTGACGTGGCAATAGCCAGCGTCGCCGGTACGGGTTCCGAAACCCGATCCAGAACAGGCCGACCGCCGCGACAGTAATGAAGACCCACAGCATGGTTCGTGCCCGCTTCGATCTCAGCTCAGGCATGCTCCGCCGCAAGCGGCGAACTCTACTCTCGCACCTGCCCATCACCGGTGACGACATACTTGTACGTCGTCAGTTCTCGCAGCCCACATGGCCCGCGTGCATGGAACTTGTCCGTGCTGATACCAATTTCCGCGCCGAGGCCAAGCTCGAATCCGTCGTTGAACCGCGTACTCGCATTCACGATCACCGCAGCCGAATCGACCCGCTGCGTGAACCGCCGCGACGCGGCCAGGTCTCGCGTGATAATCGCGTCAGTGTGCTTCGAACCGTATTCGTTAATATGAGACACTGCAACGTCCAACGTTTCAACCACCTTCACTGAGATTATCAGATCGAGGAACTCGGCACGGTGATCGGCCTCGGTCGCCAGCTTCGCAGCGGGAAGCCGTTTGCGGGTTTCCTCGCAGCCGCGAATCTCGACCCCGCGTGCCGTCAGTGCCGCCCCGATTTTCGGCAGGAACACGTCCGCGATTGCCGCGTGAACCAGCAGGCTCTCGGTCGCATTGCAGACGCCGGGCCGGGCACACTTCGCGTTTATCACAATGCGCTCGGCCATGTCGAGGTCAGCGGCCGCATCGACGTACACATGACAGTTGCCGTCGTAGTGCTTCATCACAGGCATCATCGCCTCGGACACCACACGTTCGATCAGACCCTTGCCGCCGCGTGGGATGGCGAGGTCGATCAGTTGCGGCATTCGCAGGAAGTGCCCGACCGCAGCGCGATCCAACGACGTCACTAACTGCACCGCGTCGGCCGGCAACCCGCACTGATCCAGCGAGTCCGCGAGGATACGGTGCAACGCCGTGTTCGAGTGAATCGCTTCCTTGCCACCGCGAAGGATCACTGCGTTGCCGCTCTTCACGCAGAGCGCCGCCGCATCAGCCGTCACGTTCGGCCGCGATTCGTAGATGAAGAACACGACGCCAATCGGCACGCCAACCTTCAGCACTTGCAACCCATTCGGGCGAAGGCCACCTTCGCGAACTTCGCCAACCGGATCGGGCAACGCCGCGACTTGCCGCAGTCCATCCGCTGCTGACTTAATACGTGTGGGTGTCAGCTTCAGTCGGTCGACGGCAGCGGCGTTGAGACCGAAGCCAGGTGCCGCTTCCACATCGCGTGCATTCGCGGCGAGCAATTCGGGTGCGTGTGCTTCGATCGCAGCGGCAGCAGCGAGTAACCACTTGTTCTTCGCGGCGGTCGAGCAACTCACCAGCACTTCCGACGCAGCCTTCGCACGCTCGGCCATCGCCCGGCAATCGGTCGCGAGCGTTTCGGCTGGCGGATTCTTGAGTTCAACGGTCACGGGGTAACTCAGGGTGAAGTTCAGGGGGTCACGGATTGTAGCAGTCTTGGCCGGTCAGCGCCGAGAGCGGTTGATTGCTTCGAGAAGCACTGCAGCGTCTCGTGTCGCGGCGACATCGTGAACCCGCAACACGTGTGCCTCGTTTTTCGCAGCGGCAAAGCACGCGATGGCCAGCGAACCGGGCATCCGATCATGCTTCTCACGCCCGCAAAGTTTCCCGATGAACCCCTTCCTTGAGACTCCCAAACACACCGGACGACCGAACCGTGCGAACTCGCCGAGATTCGCGAGCAGTTCGAGGTTGTGGTCGAGCGTTTTCCCGAACCCGATTCCTGGGTCGAGACAGACAGCCTCAGGGGAAATACCCGATTTTGCCAAACCCCGCAATCGCTCCTCGAAGAACTCGCCGACTTCACGGACCACATTCGTGTAACGCGGGTTCACCTGCATCGTTTGGGGCGTGCCCTGCATGTGCATCACGATTACGGCCGCCCGATGCTCCGCAACCACACGCACCAACTCCGGATCGCGGAAACCGGCCACGTCGTTGATGATCGCTGCCCCCGCTTCGAGGCACTGTCGAGCGACTTCCGATTTCATCGTGTCCACGGAAATGATGGCGTGCGTCTGGCGTGCCAACTCTGTAACAACCGGAACGACGCGGCGAAGTTCTTCTTCGACTGGAACAGCGTCGGCACCGGGCCGTGTAGATTCGCCACCGACATCGAGGATATCCGCACCCTCGGCGACGAGTTTCAGGCCATGCTCAACGGCAGCGCCAGTATCGAGGAAGTGACCGCCGTCGGAGAAGCTGTCTGGCGTGACGTTCACGATGCCCATGACCAGCGGACACTGGCCGAACGTGACGACGCGATCTCGGAGTTGCCAGCGACGCGATTCCATGAGGTCAATCAACGAAAAACGCCCACCCGATGCAACGGATGGGCGTTTCGTGGTTACTCCGACAATCACTTCGTCGGGGCTGGCTTGTCCAGTTCGGCCTTGATCGCCTTGGTCAGTTCCTCGGCGTTCGGAGCCACTGCCGACTTGAAGCGGCCAGCGACCTTGCCATCGCGACCGATCAGGAACTTCTCGAAGTTCCAGCCAACCTCTTCCGTCTTGCCCTTGGCGTTCGGCGTCGCGGCAACGAGTGCCTTGTACAGCGGAACCTGGCCGTCGCCCTTCACCACAACCTTCGACAACATCGGGAACGTGACCTTGTACTTCGTGGTGCAGAACGTCTTGATTTCTTCGTCGGTGCCCGGCTCCTGCTTGCCGAACTCGTTCGCTGGCACGCCAACGAGGACGAAGCCATCCTTCTCGTACTTCGCGAACAGCTCCTGCATGCCTTCGTACTGCTTCGTGTAGCCGCAGTTCGTGGCGACGTTCACGAACAGAACCACCTTGCCCTTGAGCTTGGCGAGGTCGAATTCCTTGCCGTCGATGTCTTTCATCTTGTTATCGAGCGGGCTCATTTTCTTGTCCTCGGCGGTGCCAACGACCGCACAACCAGCCAACGCCACAACAGCAAACGCCGCGTGCCACATCTTCATTGCGAACTCCCGTTGAAGGTTTCTGCACAGTCATTCCTAGCCGACACTCGGTAGACGAACCAGCGGGCATGAGTATTTTCGCGAAATGGAGTTGAATTGCGCCAACCATTCGATTCAACCCTGATCCCCTGAGTTGCCGATACTTCCTCCTGTCCCCAAATCCGCAGCGGGAACGCCGATGAGTCGGGTCGGCCGGCGCATACTACTTCTGGCTGTCGTGGCTTTACCAAGCATCCTCACCGGTTGCGGGTTCGCCAAGCGACCGTATGCACACGATCCACTCTTGCGTGATGGCGGCGGAATTTGGGGCAACCCCGAATTGGCTCGCGGTCCGGACTTGAACTATTTTCGCGAACCGCTTGCGCCGCACGCCCCGAAGCCGACAAGCCTGCCCACGATGGAGTGGGAAACTGCTCGGGGTGGGAAATGATGGTTTCGCCACTTGCGGCGTAGCGATCTGAGAGCGCTACGCCGCAAGCGGCCTGGGTTGTTACTTCCCATCTAGTGGCGTGAACACCACCGTGCCGTTATCGTGTCCTGTCAGCACGGCTTTCCCATCTTTCGTGAACGCGATGCAATACCCCGGCGACTTGATCGGCTTCGTGAACTTCGGCTTCTCGTTATCGAGTGCCCACGTCGTGATCTGACCGGAGTAGCCGCAAACGGCGAGCGTCTTCGTGGCAGGCGACCACACCAACGCATACGGATCGTCGGTTGTCGGCCCCAGACGCTTCATCTCGCCCGCGTCCTTCGGATCCCTCACTTCCTTGGGCGTCTCTTTCGGTGGGTCTTTCTTGTCCTTCGGATCTTTCTTGTCCTTCGGATCTTTGGGCGGGTCTTTCTTGTCCTTGGGCGTCTCTTTCGGCGGATCCTTCTTCACGATCTCCTTCACCGCCTTGACGCTCCACACGCGAATCGTGCGATCCATCGAAGCAGTAACCACCGTGTCCGCGTCGTCGCCGAAGGTCACGCCCGTCACGGCTTCCTCATGCCCGAGCAGTTGCTTCGCTTCCTTCTGTGCGGCAACGTCCCAGATCTTTACGGTCTTGTCAGCGGAAGCCGACGCCAACGCCTTCCCATCTGGCGAAAACGCAACCGAGTACACCGAGCCAGTGTGAACGCCGAGCGACTTGATTTCCTTGCCGTCTTTCGGATCCCAGAGCTTCACCGACTTGTCGGCGGAACCGCTGGCAACCGTCTTGCCGTCTGGCGAGAACGCCACGGTATCGACGATGTCGGTGTGGCCTTTGAACTCGACCGTGGTCTTGGCATCGTTGAGGTTCCACACCTTCGCGGTCTTGTCCTGGCTGCCCGAAACGAGCACGGGTTCCGTGGGGTGGAACGCGACCGCGTACACGGGGCCGGTGTGGCCTTTCAGTTCTTTGGTTTCTTTCAGCGTGCCATCGGGGGCAAGCGTCCAGAGCTTGATGCTGTTGTCGAAGCCGCCCGTGGCGACGGTCTTTCCGTCGGGGGAAACGGCGAGAGCGTGGACGAGTGCCGAGTGCGCTTTGACAGGGGTGGGTTGAGCGACAGCGGCAGGCAACAAGGCAGGCAGGAAGGCAGCGAAGAGGGCCAACTTGAGGCGGGTCATGTGGGGAAACTCCTGAAGGCGGGTCACGTCGCACATTGTGCGGGATACCCCGCGAATCGCAAGAGGCAATTTTCGACGCATCACAATGAACGCTCCGTCGCGTACCATATTCCGCAGTCTCCTAGCCACTCACTTCCGGGTTCACCATGGACAAGATCTCGGTTTCCGACGCACGCCGCGTTGAAGCGGTCGGCCGACACGTTCGCCTTCAAGGGTGGGTTCGCACTCGCCGCGACTCCAAAGGCGGTTTCAGCTTCATCGAACTCAACGACGGCTCCTGTCAGGGGAACGTGCAGATCGTGGCCCCTGGTGAACTGGCGAACTACGAAGCGGTGGTGAAGCACCTGCACACCGGAGCAAGCGTTGCCATCGACGGCGAAGTGAAGGCTTCCCCTGCGAAGGGGCAAGCCACGGAAGTGCTTGCCAGTAAGGTTGAACTGCTCGGCGACGCGGATCCTGAAACGTATCAGCTTCAGAAGAAAGGGCACACCTTCGAGTTCCTTCGCGGCATCGCCCACCTGCGACCACGCACGAACACGTTCGGCGCGATCGCACGCTTACGCAACCAGATCTCGAAGTCGATTCACGATTTCTTTCAGGAACGCGGCTTCCTTTACGTTCACACGCCGATCATCACGGCGAGCGATTGCGAAGGTGCTGGCGAACTGTTTCGCGTGACCACCATCGACCCAGACGCACCGCCGAAGACCGAGGGCAAGGTCGATTACACGAAGGATTTCTTCGGGAAGCCAGCGTTCCTGACGGTCAGCGGCCAACTTCAAGCCGAAACCTTCGCGTGCGGTCTCGGCAAGGTCTACACCTTCGGGCCGACGTTCCGGGCCGAGAACTCGAACACGCCGCGACACCTCGCTGAGTTCTGGATGGTCGAACCCGAGATGGCGTTCTTCGACCTGACCGACAACATGGACATCGCCGAGGCGTTCATCAAGCGAATCATCGCCGACGCCCTCGCACGCTGCCCCGAAGACATGAAGTTCTTCCAGGAACGCGTCGACAAGGAACTGCTCACACGGCTCGAAGGCGTGCTGAAGACGCCGTTCCGTCGGTTGCCGTACACGGAGGCGGTCGAGATTCTGCTGGCGTCGGGCAAGACGTGGGAATACCCCGTGGCGTGGGGCAAGGATTTGCAGAGCGAACACGAACGCTATCTGGCCGAGGAACACTTCAAGTGTCCGGTGATTCTGTACGACTACCCGCGAACGCTGAAGCCGTTCTACATGCGCTGCAACGACGACGGCAAAACGGTGCGTGCGATGGATGTGCTGGTGCCAGGCGTCGGCGAGATCATCGGCGGCAGCCAGCGTGAAGAACGCCTCGACATTCTCGAAGCGCGAATGCTGGAGCAGGGACTGCACCCCGAGGGCTATCGGTGGTATTCGGATTTGCGACGATATGGCACGGTGCCGCACGCGGGTTTCGGCTTGGGGCTGGAACGCACGGTGCTGTTCCTGAGCGGCATGGCGAACATTCGCGATGTGATTCCGTTCCCGCGAACGCCCGGCAGCGCCGAGTTCTGATTCGTGTTTCGCTCGATATTGCCGCGAGACCCGTTAAGCTACAATTTGTCGCCTCCCTTCTGAAGCCGTGGGGGATGTGCTGGAATTGGTGTCCTTTTCGCACAGCGAGAGGGCCTTTCGTTTCCAGTACTTCGCGATCCATGACCATAGCCCGAGACCAACGACCATCCCCAACACTCTCGGTGGGGCAGTGTTCTCGGATAGTTCAAGTAAATTGCTCACGAGCCTGTTCTCGACAATTGGAAACACTGCAATCACCAACGGCGGTGTTAGCCCGGCGATGAATGTGGCCACGTCACCGAAGACGCTATCGGTGCGCACGAAACCGATCAAAACGAAACAGCATGCGACCATGATCCAATACACGCCGCCCCTCAGCAGCGCTGCCATCACCGCGTTCGCGATCGCAACGCGACTGTTCAAAGCCGTGACAGAACAGCATATACCCAGCCACGTAAAGGCGTTGAGGTAGACGGCCAATGCCAGTGCGACCAGGACAAAAATAGACAGGCCGATCACACCGACCAGCACTCCGATCGTCCACACCACGCCGAGCAGAATCATCGCGTCTCGCTGACCCCACATGCACCCAACCCATTTCCCACGCAAGATTTCCTCGACTGTCAGCGTCGTTGCCGTGAGGCTTACCCATGTATCGCGATCACGTTCACCAGCTACAGACGCAGCTCCGCGAACAGTCGCCCGCAGCATCATCAGCATTCCGACTATCCACGTCACGGCGCACACCCAAATCTCTATGCCGTCCCGGAACTTGTGCCACGGGCTGTTGAAACGCCAGGAAGTGTACGAGTATCGAGAACGAGGGTCGAAGGAGTCGGCGGAGAGCAGGCGAACGCAGATGTAGATGAACGGCAACCAGATTAGGGCCAGCAACCCAAAGATGAGCAACCGACGCACGAGTCGGTTGCCGGTGCCTGATTCAACGTATACCTCTCGCCAATACATCGGATCGTCGCCGAGTGGCGGATGCGTTCGCACTTTGCGTTGCCGACGCACCGCACCTTCATTGTTGACAGCACGCCGAATTCGGAGAGCAGCGAATGCAAACGCCAGAATCGCCACGACCGCGTTAAAAGCGACGTACCAGACGGCGGCCTTCGGGATGAAAGCGGGAGCGAAATCCATTGCTACGAACGGATTCCCGCTGCAGAACGCCAGCAGCACATCTCCCCACAGCAGCGAATCTACCCCGAACACATCGTCCCAGAGCGTTACGGAGTATTTGAGAGACTCCCAGGCGGTAAACGAAAGGCACAGATACGCGATCGGTAACGCATACGCGAGGATTACGGCATCGCGAGTGCGGAACATCATCACCGACACAGCGACACTCGTCGCGGAAAGACACACGACCGTTGCGATGGTCATGCCGACGCTGACGAGCAATAGCCGTGGTTCGATTCCTCCGAAGAGTTGCATGAACGCGATGATCGGCAACCCAGCGATCACAAGCGTCAGCAACGCCCCGACCCGTGCCGCCAGTTTCCCGAAGATGATCTCGCGGCCGGTCAAATCAGTGGCGAGCAGGAAGTGGAGCGTCTTGCGTTCCTTTTCGTCGGTGATCGCGGCTGCGGTGAAGGCTGGCGTGAGAGCGGTGATGATGAGGAACTGGAGAATCGAGTACGCCCAGAAGAAGCTCTCGGCGAATTGCGAGAGCACGCTGGGGTGAACGACTTCAGTGTCCAGGCTATATCGCCAGGCGAGCGAGCCGCCACCCAACACGCTGACCAGAACCAGCAGATACAGCCAGCGAATGACGAACGTGGAGAGTCGCCGACCGACGCGGGTGGCGTCGAGCGTGAAGACCGGCCCGAACAAGCGATCCGCGATGTGAGAGACCCACGCGGCCACCCGATCTCCCATGCGACCCCCAACATGGATCACTTCGACTGAAAGAGTTCGCTCTGCACAGAGCGAGAATCACCGAGCCAGTCTTGAGGACTTGTCAGCAGCGAGCCAAGTGTACCATTCGTCATTCCGTCATCGCGAAGGGAAAGTGATGGACTGAGACCGAGAGCAAGTGGAAACTGATTCACAGCCCTTCCCGCCTGTAGCCACTGTTCCGAGGCTCACCATGCTCTCCCTTCTCGGCAGTCCGCGGCGTACCTGCGACGGCGTCACCCGCCGTGAAACCCTCGCGGCCGGTGCGCTCACACTGCTCGGCGGTGGATTCAACTTGCCGTTACTGCTCGCGGCAGAAGCTCGCAAACCCGCCACTCAACGGACCGGCAAGGCGAAGAACGTCATCCTGCTGTACCTGCTCGGCGGAGCGGCGACGCAGGATATGTGGGACATGAAGCCGGACGCGCCCGCCGAGATTCGCGGCGAGTTCAAGTCGATCGACACGGTCGTGCCCGGCGTGCGAATCTGCGAACACTTGCCGCAAACTTCTCGCTGGATGCACAAGGCCGCCATCGTGCGATCCGTGAACCACAAGGCTGGTTGCCACAACTGCTTGCCGAGTTACACGGGCTTTGAAACGCCGATGCCCGACCAACACCCGCGTGAAACCGATCCGCCGAGCATGGGCGCCGTGTGCGAGTACCTTCGCGGCGATCGCGGCGAGTTGCCGGATTACGTCTACATGCCTTGCTGGCTCGGTTGGGGGCAAGCGTTCCGTCGAGCGGGTCCGTATGCGGGGTTCCTCGGTCAGCGTTACAACGGGTTGACCACCGAATGCAAGCCATACGCCGATCCAGGCCAGAAACCCGTTGCGGGCAAGCCAAGCATCGTTCGCGGTGCGCCACTGCTGCCGAACACAGCGTTCGACGCCGACCTCACGCTCGACCGACTCAAGAACCGCCGCACGCTCCTCGAACAGTTCGACGACAAGCTGAAAGTAGCCGAGTCTCGCAACGCTCCGGCTGGCTACGACCAGACACAGCAGCGGGCGTTCGACTTGCTCACGTCGTCGCGGATGCGGTCGTGTTTCGACCTGTCGAACGAAGACCCGAAGCGACTCGATCGCTACGGCCGCACGCTGTTCGGCAGCAGTTCGTTGATCGCGCGTCGCCTCATCGACGAAGGCGTTCGGTTCGTGAACGTGACGTGGGATCTCTTCTGGGATCGCATCCAGATCGACTACGACGCCTGGGACACGCACACGAAGAACTTCAGCATCCTCAAGGAAAACAAGCTGCCGCACTTCGATCAGACGTTCACGGCACTGATCGAAGACCTCGACCGCGACGGTGTACTCGACGAAACGTTGCTCGTGGTGATGAGCGAGATGGGTCGCACCCCACGGATCAACGGCAATGGTGGCCGCGATCACTGGACGTTCTGCTATTCGGTGGTGTTCGCGGGAGCGGGCGTGAAGGGCGGCACGATCTACGGGGCGTCGGATGCACAGGCCGCGTATGTGAAGGACCGTCCCGTGAGCACTGCTGACATCTGTGCGACGATCTACCGTTGCCTCGGCATTGATCCGCATTCCACGATGGTTCAGGACAAGACTGGCCGCCCTGTGCCGATCCACCTCGGCGGCAACCCCATCGAAGGCATCCTGGCTTGAGATTCGCCGCGTGCGGCGTTGCACTCTCGCCAAGCGCTGCGCCGCAAGCGGCGAATACCAAGAGCTGCACAGGTTGAAGACACATGCGGAAGTATTCAGTCTGGGTTGTCGTGGTTCTCCTCGTGGGTGGCACTCTGATGAGTCGGCACACGA
>JAIOPV010000146.1 GCA_021413735.1 Planctomycetota bacterium | reverse complement strand
TCGAACGCGCAACACGTCAATCGCAGTGGCGACTGCTGGGTAAACCTTCACAACGGGAACGTGCGTCGAGCCTGCTGATCCGCGACCAGCGGCCAGATCGGTTGCGCTCTCGAAGTACGTGATCCGCCGGGCTGGTACGCTGGAGTCGGTCGGCGAGTTGCGGCGGTGGCGTACACGCCAGAAAGTCGTCAGCCCGGCCACCCGCCAGTGCCTCATCGAACGCAGCCATCAACTCGACGAACTGGTCGTCATCAGTTTGCATGGAGCGTGCGCAGGATTCGGGGCCCAGCTCTTCTAGCAACAACTCCACGGCGCGGCACCACAGCTTGCGCGCTGCCTCGGCAGAACGGTTCAAGAGGCCGCCAATCTCCGCATACGACAGCCGCTCCCGGTTTCGCCAAACAAGAACCTGGCGGTATTCCACAGATAGCCGTGCAATCGCCCGTTCCAGGGCCGCATCCCTTTTCCGCGCCGCTGCAGTGCTGCTCGGGCAGGGATCGCTGCCCGGCAGACCGTCAACGCCTTGGTGGGCGCCACTGTCAACGTCCATTGGAGACTTCCCTACTGTACACGCTGGACATCCACCGGGCGCGGTACGGCGCTGAGCCGACCAACTCATCGGTGTTACGGCCACCGCACGCCAAATTGCGGTGTGACCTTGGCCGCAAGCACGTGCTACTCGCGTTTGCTGTCGTCCGTCGGTACTGGAGCAGCCTTGACCCGGCAGCCCGCCAGACGATTACGTCGAGTTAATGGACTCGCTCATCACATGCCAGAATGCGGCGAAAGGCGAGACGGCTACGGCCCTCTGGCTCGTGTGTGGCTGGGTGGCCGGGGGTGAAGACGGAATTGCCAGGGATAGAACTCCCGGCGGGTTGGCGTCCCCTTTTTAGCGACATCTTTGGCAATCCATTTTCCTCTATGGCTTTTGCCCCGCAATGGCGAACCTCGACGGCAACCGCCATCGCACAGCAGATGTACGACTCCCGCGACTTCTCCGCCATGCCGATTCTTGCCGACGCACTTCAAGACGCTGGTTGCGACAGCGCCGACATCCTTGACCACTGCCGGGGCGACGGGCCGCATGTGCGAGGCTGCTGGGTGGTAGATCAAGTGTTGGGGAAGATGTGAAAGTAGACGGACCGGTCCGTCACGTGTTCCCGTGGGGCCGCTTCGTTCGGTGAAGTAGAAACCGAGGTCGCCAATCTGGTCAATCCGAACCTACCTTCGCTTCATCCTTCACGATCGCATACTCCGCGATCCAGAGTGCTGCCGGGTCGCAGCCGTCTCCGGTCGTGCTCACGTTAATGTTTTCGGGCAACCCTGCCCCGTTCCGGCGCAAAACTGGTCGCCCATCGCTAGCGAGCGTGAGGGCAGGAGATTGACCTTGGATCCAAACAAGAGCATCACACCCCGTCGCCCCCGGACGCCTTCTCGTCTGGTAGCGATGAACAGCACCTTCGCTGTCTTTCACGTCAAACCACAGCAAGTCATTACCGAACTCAACGATTTGAACCGCGATTGCCATTGGCTTTGTCCTTCTCACGTCAGGAAACCATATCCTGATGCCCCTTTTATCGACTCAGGAGGAACGCCCATCGCGACAATCGGTCTCAGACGGAGTTCTTACATGCGGAATTCGCGATTCTGTTCCGGTTGGCAAAGCTTGCGGATGGCCAGGTAAGTTGGGTTGAGTTGTGAAACAGAGCTACCCATCACCGCACTTCGGTTACCCGCACCTCGTACCACGCTGGCACAATCGCCCCGTTCACCACGTCGGCCTTGTGTTGAATAACCCGCAGGGTTCCCCGAACCGTCACTCGCTCGCCTTCCTTCACGTCGAGGCGCTTGCCCAACAACACCGCGCCGCGTTCCACGTCGTCATCGCGGTCCACGGTTCCGGCCATCGTTCGACCGAGGAGCGTGTACGTTGGTCTGCCCACGATGAACGACACCGTGACCGGCTGAGTGTCGAGGGTGCTGGCACGGTCGAGTGTCGTCGCCCCGAGATCGAGCGGTCGGAGGCCGAGGGCGCAGACTGCGAGGATGATGGGCAGGAGCATAACGCTCGACTCCGTCAGCGGAACATGAAGGCCGCGTCCCGCCAGCAATTCCCGGCGAGAGAAATTCCGCTTGGAAAGCCGGGTTTTCAGCTCCCGTTTTCGCGGGCTGTGACTTACGATTTCCAGCATCGGTCAGCATGCCAACAAAATCACGCCGGGAATTGCTGGCGTCCCGCGAGTTTTGCCATCCGATCAATCGGCGCTGTTAAGGTGCCGTCGGAATACCGGCGACACAAGCGGCGACCGGCGCGAGTTCCCGGTTGACCGCATCCGCGCGGCGTCGGATAATCACAAGCGATCTCTTTCGTCTCTCCGCTTGGATTTCATCACATGGCACTCCGACGTGGTTTCACCCTGATCGAGTTGTTGGTCGTCATCGCAATTATTGCCATTCTGATCGGGTTGCTCCTGCCCGCCGTACAGAAGGTGCGTGAAGCGGCTGCTCGCATGAAGTGCGCCAACAACCTCAAGCAGATCGGGCTGGCCATCCACGGCTACCACGACGCAGTGGGTTCGATCCCGTACAGCCGGGTCGACACCCGCGAAACGTGGGCGGTGCTCCTGATGCCGTACCTCGAACAAGGGAACCTGTACAACCAGTGGAACATGTCTCTGGATTACTACTCGCAGGCCGCGGCCGTGCGGACGCAGACCGTGCCGACTTACTTCTGCCCGTCGCGCCGGTCGCCGGGCTCGGGCGTCACCGTTAGCACCGCGGGAGATGTCAACCAGAGCAACCCGGCCGGACCGCACGTGCCCGGCGCGTGCGGCGACTACGCGGCCAACGCCGGCACCCCGGACCGCACCGTCGATTATTATGTCGGCTTTAACAGCACCACCGAGGCGACCGCGGCCAACGGGCCGATCATCTACAAGGGTGGGGGGCTCAAGTTCGCCTCGATCACCGATGGGTTGAGCCAGACGCTGTTCGTCGGCGAGAAGCACATCGCGCCCACGTCGTTCGGCGCCGGGGTCGATTCGTCGAGCTACAACGGCGACCACGGATCGTCGTTCAAGAAGGCCGGGACGGGGGCCGCGCTGGCCCGTGGCCCGACCGGGTCGGGCGAGTTCGGGAGTTACCACACCGGCGTGTGCATGTTCGTTCTTGGTGACGGCAGCGTGAAAGCCCTGGCGGTGTCCATCGACGCCACCAACCTGGGGCGCCTTGCCAGTTACAAAGACGGCGAGGTCATCACCGTCGATTACTGCCGCGGCGCGGGTCACTTCTTCTTGCCGACCCGCTCGACGGTCAGTTTCACGCGGTTCGCTTCCGGCCCGATGTCCACCTCCAAACCGGACGTCTGCAGGTCGTGGTGCTTCGCCGCGATTTTCGACGGCGCCCGCGCCCCGTCCAGTGAGATGGGCGGGGTGATCGCCACCTTCTGTTTGCCCTTCAGCGCGCCGTCTCCGTCCTTGAAGGTACTCACGCGGAACGTGCCGTCGGCCGCGACGGTCCCGGTCGCGCTCGCCGGCGCGCCCGCACCGTCGGACTCGAAGGTAATCACGTACCCGGCGAGATCGGTCGCCGGCACGTCGGGCGCGTCGGCGTACACCACCGTGCCCTCGACCGGCGCGGTCTTGTCGCCACCGCACCCGGTTGCGAACAGCAGGCCCAGACCCAACAGGGGGAACGTGACAGCGGATCGCATAAAGGCTCCGATGACAGATGCGGGCGAGACGCGGCCCGCTGATCGTACCGCGCCGCCGACCGACACGGCAAGCGACCGGATCGGCTGCTTCGGCTTGGTGATTTTCAAGTTGTCCCGGGACAACTTGATCGGCTTTCGCCTGGGAGTTTCAATCGGCACCGGTGCCGCTTGCTCGGCCGATTCGCTACGATTCCCAGCGTTTTCGTCTTGTCGCGTGTCGCGGCGGTTCACTTCTTCGGCTTCCCCTTCGGAGCCGGCTTCTCTCGCGGTGGAATCCTACCCAACGGGCCATCATCTTCCACGCGACCCAGTTGTCCCTGATGCTTGACCAAGTAGCGAATGCATCCGCGCTTCGCAATCAATCGCCGACCGTCCTTCATCGAGACGAGTTCGCCCATTCGGATGAGGTCGTCGAGTTTGCTTTTCTTGATGCGTAGGAATTCGCACGCCTCGTCCATGCTCAGCGGCCCATCGGCCCACACTTCCTCTTCGGGTAGCATGGGGCAAAAGGCAAGCGTCTGCGCCTGCACCAACTCCTTGAGCTGGGAAACTGCTTCCTGCAACTGACGGAGTTGCTCCGCCATGTTTTCGAGAATGCCTGGCATCGCGATCATCCGCCCTTCTTCGGCTTGCCCTTCGGGACCGTCTTCTTCGGCTCGGGTTCCTCACTCGCTGGTGACGTGACCGGCGGGAATGGCGGCAAGGGTGGCAAGGGTGGAGGCGGATCGGGCGGGTTGCTCATGTCCCGCCAGACGGAACGCTCGACGACTTGCCGGAGCGACTCGCCCCGACCCTTTGCGTACTCCTTCAGCTTCGCCAGGAGTTCCGCTCCCATTTCGATACTGAGTTGACCAGTCCCCGGTGTTGATCGTCGCTTTCCCATCTTCAAAGCCCTCTGGTTCTCCTCAGTATAGCACGTCTCTGGAGATTTTCCAGAACATTGCTTGACATGTCTCCAGATACATTCTAGTATATCTCCAGAGACAGAGAACAACCCACCCAACCCGCAGGAGTCCACCATGTTCGAGAACACCGAAGTGATCCACAGCTACACCCGCGCCAACGCCCTCGCCGATGGCGTGCAGGTTGACGTCAGCGAGACCGCACGCGAAGCGGGGATTCGCTTCCCGGTCGCCCTGACGCAAGCCGTCTGGGAAGGCTTCGTTCGCGTTCCTGAAGGCGTTGAAGCCCAGGACGAACGTGGTCGGCTGTGGGACATCGTGTGGATGCTTCGCAATGCGATCGCTCGCACGCAGGGCGATACCTGCAACTTCACGGTGTACGTCCGCAACAACAACCGCCGCCCCAAGCCTTTCCAGTTCAAGGCGCTCTGCCACGGTGGGGACAACGCCGAACCCGTCATCACGGTCATGTTGCCGGATGAGGATTGAGCCACCCAACGGGGTCTATGGGATTTTCCATAGACCCTCGCCCAAACCCCACCCAACCCCAACCGCGAGGAACGCACCGATGAACGCCACGAACACCACCACCGCGATCAAGTGCAACGAACTGCTGCCCGCCACGAAGTCGAGCAAGCACAACGGCACCACCTGGATTCCCTCCGAGGTTGCCGCGTGCGGAAGGCTCATCATCGACGTGGGCCGCGTTCGGGTGAACTACCACTTCAACAAGTTCTCGACGACGTGGGACGGCCGCGCGTTCCGGTTCGTGAAGCTCGACGAGGGCACCGACAAGGAAGCGGACTCCTACGAGGTGTTCATTGCCCGCAGTGGTCGTGGACACGTTTGCGACTGCCGAGGATTCGCCTACAGCGGTGCGAAGGGGACGTGCAAGCACATCGCCGCGAGCCTCGCACTGATCGAGAACCGCTGGATCTGAACTGGCTTCCCACGCCCCGGACACGTCGCCCGGGGCTTTCCCTGAACCACGAACGGAGACGGACATGGTAACGGCTTCCCTGATCCTGGCTGCGGTGGTGGTGATCCTGCTGCTTACGGTGGTCGTCGGTCAGATGTGCGAGTCCGACAGCATGTGGCTGGTTCACGTTTGCTGCGACACGCCCGGAGCGCTGTGCCGGCTGCTCGGGCTGATCCTGGCTGCCATCCTCGATAACGCCACCGACTGACGAATTCCTGAACCAAACCCCGAAACGGGAAATCCCGTTTCGGCACCTGATGGCTGACCATGACGACGCAAATGACGTGCAGTTGGTGCGAGACGATGACCGCCGAGCGGGATTGCCCCAACTGCGGGCACCGGGCGGACCTGACGCTCAAGGGCTGCGACTGCGTGAACTGCCGAGACGTTCGGCCACCCATCGACGAGGCGGGCAACACGATCGCGGTCGGTGATGCCGTGGAGTTCCTTGAACCGTACTGCGGCTACACCGGTGGCGTCGTGGTTGAACTGCTCCGCGGTGAGATGGGACCGATTGCAGGCGTGCAGATTGAGCCAGGCCGCACGGCGGATACGCTCTGCCGACGACTGCGGAAGGCAATTTGAGTTGGAACGATCTCCGTTACGACTGCCCCGACTCATGTTGAGCGGGGCTTACCTTGGTTCCTTTTTGAGGATTCACCATGTTCGATTTGTTTGGCCGACTTCGCCGCAAGGCTGCCGAAGCCA
>JAIOPV010000145.1 GCA_021413735.1 Planctomycetota bacterium | reverse complement strand
CGTCTTTCCATGATCGGATCCCTCCTGGAAGGCTCGCGTGCTGCAAGAGATTAGATCAAAAACAGTTACGGCGAGTCAAGGAGGGGAAACAGTAAAACTAGATAGAGGCCAACACAACCCGACTCGTGAAGATCCATCGAGAGTGTTTGGCGTCTTTCCGCTCCACGATCCGCCGAGGCTCTTTCATGGCACCCCGTATCATTGCCAGCGTCGCATTGGCCACCCTGCTTCTTGCGAGCAACGGGTGGGCCGAAGACCCGCTGAAATCCGGTCCACAGGTCGGAGCGCGGAACAACCGTGGCGGGTTCTATCCGCAATTTGTGAGCGGACCTGGCACTGGCGAGCGGCGGTGTCCTGTCTGAACGCCGGACACGGACCTGGTTGCTCTGATCTTCGTTCGCGAAGTGAGCGACCCCTTGACCAGTTTGGTCAAGAAGATCGACAAAGCGGTTGAACAGGCGGCCCCCAAGCACACCGCGGGGCAGAAATTGGGAACCTTCGTCATCATCGGCAGCACTGAAGGACGAGACGAACAACTGCGCGGGATTGCCACGAAGGAGTCTCTCAAGCACCTTGCGCTTTGCATCGGCGTGGCACCGCCGCGTTACGAGGTGAACCCGGATGCTGACGTGACCGTGGTGATTTACACCGTTGGGCGGCCCGGCCGACAGGAAGTGGTTGCCAATTTTGCTCTGCGTCAATGCGAACTGGACGAGGCAAAGACCGCAGCCATCGTCGAGGCTCTCGCGAAAGTGTTGCCCAAGTAAGCCAGAATCGAAGAATTCATCCCAAACCGATCCGCAACCCTCAACCGACATCGCCACTCACTTCACGCCATGCTCACACTTCGAGGCATGACGTTCCGCGTTCTCATCATCGGCGGTCGGCAACGATTCGAGTACGCTCGGCTGCGTGACGCCATCGACGCATTGCTCGCCAAGCGTCTGCCCGATGTGGAGATCCTCACCGCTGGCGGTCCCGGTGTGCCAGCACTCGCCGCGTGCTACGCTCGCTCCCGTGGTCTGCCCCCGTCGCCATTCCCATTGACCACGAAAAGCATCCGGGCAACACCATCGAGCAACGCGACGCCCGCCTCGTCGACCTGGCTGACGCAGTGGTGTTGGTGGGCGATCCTACCGAGGTGCGTGAACTGCTCGCACGCGCTTGCGGCGAAGGGCGTTCGGGTTGTGGCATTCGGGGCGACGCCAGTGAGAAGCGAATCGGGTGAGCCAGGAGTCGACGATGACGGGCCGGGAATGGTTCGCGGGCTGCCGGACTGAACGCAACACTCTTGTCCCGACAGAGATCAATGGCCAAAATGGTGTCCGTTGCAGTCGCCATCTGGAGAGGAACGATGGAGCGAGTGCCGGAAAGCGAGTTCGACCCGGACGAGAGTGGTCAGGGCTACTGGTGCCGCAATGGCGAGCCATTCACCGGAGTGGTTTTCCATGAATTCGACGGCCAACTCGCCAGCGAGTGGACCTGCCGCGAGGGGCTCGAATGGGGCCCCGATCGGCGGTACGCTGACGGCGAGTTGGCCGAGGCGCGGTACAATCTCGTGGGCCATCCCCACGGGTTCCGTCGGCAGTGGGGCGTCGAAGGGCGGAAGTATCTCATCGAGGAGTACCAGCTCGGGGTCAAGGTGCGCAGCCGGCTGTGGAAGCTTGACGGGACGGTCGAGACGGAGGACTGCACGGTCGGGCCGGAGGCGGCGGAGACCGCTCATTACATCGAGAAGGGTGAGCAGGAAGTCGCGGACTTGGGGGGATCCCCGAGCGAAGTTCCGGGGCCGTACCTGACACTCATGGCCGGCGAGTGGGACGACCCGCCCGCCCCAGGGGACGCCGACCGCTGGTTGGCCCTGTTCATGCCCGACCCGCGCGATCCCCCGCCCGCCCGCAGAACGTCAAGTGAGTCGTAAGTGCGGGGCCCGCCATCGTTCGCGAATTACGAAGCCTGAACACACTCCGGCCCGTCGTACTTCGATGAGTTGACCGCCGGCCCGACTTCCTTCGCTCGCATCAGTTCCGCCGGGTACGGCTTCAGCAGCGGCAGCAATCGCTCAACTGGCGTCTCGTGGTCGAGCCACTCGGCGTAACACCCTCGCGGAAGGATTACGGGCATTCGGTCGTGGTACGGCTGCACAACCTCATTCGGCGTCGTCGTGACCAGGCACGCCCCGACTAACTTCAAGTCTTCGTCCTGCCACAGATCCCACAACCCCGCGAAGGCGAACGGCAAACCGTCACAGCGTGAGAAGTGGCAAGCGGTGCTTCTTCTTGCCGACCGTCTTCCACTCGTAAAAGCCATCTGCCGGAATCAGAACTCGCCGCTCCCGCAAACACTCACCGAACTTGAACGACACAGACTCGGCGCGAGCGTTGAACAACTTCGGAGCTGAGGTCGGCGTGTCCGCCCAGTTTGACACCATGCCCCACGGCAAGCGAACCATGCCGCGGTGTTCGCCGTCTGGCCTGAGGGCAACGGCTGCGATCAGTTGAGTCGGGGCGATGTTGTAGCGGGGTGGAAGTACTGGCGGGTTGGGAATGTCGAACTCGTCGGCGAGGCGTTCCGTCGGTGCTGAGAGTGTGAAGCGTCCGCACATGCCCGGAGCTTACACCGCGGGAGCGACGAAACACGGTGCCGACTGCCGACAGCGCTCAGGTGTGGTAGCAAACGGGTTGGCGCGGTCGGCACAGACGGCAAGGTTTACTTCGCCTTGCGGGCTTTGATGTTGCTCGGCTTAACCTTAACCTCAGCCTCGCGATCTTTCGCCAGGGCAGTGGCTTCACAAGCCTTGCAGCAGACACTCAGACCGCGACGAAGCGCCCCGACGATGACATGGCTTTCCCGACCGCACGAGCATCGGCACTTGTACAACTTGGCCATCGGGTTGTATTTGATGATTGTCCACTCTCCAACGATGTCGTCGGGAGCATAGACCCGCTTCGCCATGTCACGGCCTCACTTCGGTTACCCGCACCTCGAACCACGCCGGCACAATCACCCCGTTCACCACGTCGCCCTTGTGCTGAATCACTCGCAGCACGCCACGCACCACCAACCGCTCGCCTTCCTTCACGTCGAGGCGCTTGCCCAACAACACCGCGCCGCGTTCCACGTCGTCATCGCGATCGGCAGGACCGACCATCGTTCGACCCAGGAACGTGTACGAAGGCTTCGCCACGACGAAAGACACCGTGGCCGGCTTCCCGTCGAGGGTGCGGGCACGGTCGAGCGTCATCGCTCCGAGATCGATTGGGCGAAGGTCGAAGGCACAGATGGCGATGATGATGGGGAGCATGGGGTGAGTTGGTTATAACGCAGCGGTGGCATCCCTGCTACGACGGGCGGTTTGTCGGGTCGTCAACGGCCGGTTGAAGTGGTAATCGTGGGAGATTACGACACATCACTTGGTAAATCCTCGGATCCTTGCCCAGAGTCGGCCGAGTCGCCCCCATCGTTTGGAAAGCCATGCAGCCCGCAAACGATCCATGTAATCATGCAGGTTCTCTCCGGTCTCCCGCCAGAAACACGCACGATCCGATATATGCTTGCCACATCCGGTGCAGAATGTTCCATCGCCGTATATGAACGGATTCTGCAGGTAACTCCTGATGATCGACTCTTGCATCACCGTCCCGCCCCCGCACTCCAGATGGACGTACACGCGCGGCACATATTCCAGGCCGCCCGCGAAGCGGGCCTCGGGCGGCAGCGAAGCGTATTCTTGCTGCTGCCCGTCAGCTAAGAGATTCAGATGGGCAGCGCGATGCGCGGGATAGGCGAGGTGTGGAATGTACTCGTGACAAAATTCGCACCGTGTCATTGCCTCTTAACCCTCATGACGGCTCAGTTCAACGTGACAACCACCCTCGCGCCGGACTCGTGCGTCAGTTCGATCTCCGATGCCGTGGCCTTCGCCCCGAGGAGACTGTACCGCATAAACCGCCCATCGCGTTCAGCAGCGACAACTCCCGCAGCCTTCATCACCGACAGGTGATGTGAGACGTTCACCATCTCGGTCTTCGTTGCTTTTTCCACTTCGGTGACGGTCTTCACTCCTGTGGCAAGTGCGCGAACGATGGCAAGCCGCGTCGGCTCTCCGAAGGCAAAAACCCATTCGGCCTGGGTCTTGATCTGATCCTTGGTCATCGGGCAAAATCTCGCGAGGTTTGTTGGGGATTGGGTCGGCTTACGGTGCGGTCACTTCTTCGGCTTGCCCTTCGGGGTGGGCTTCTTTGGCTTTCCGCCGTTCTCTTTCCGCTCTGCTTCGTCATTCGCGAGTTCCGCACGAGCGTCGAGTTTGCCGAGTTTCGTTTCCTCGCTCTCTTGCGCCTTGTCCACGCGGATGAGATCGGTTGCCGTTGGCGGTGCCGGGATTGCAACCGGTGGCAGTGGTGGCACGTCTGCGGGCTTGGGTGGCGGGTTGCTTAGGTGACGGCGTATCGCCATCTCCAAGTGCTTCCGCACCGTATCGCCACGATCAGAGCAAAACGCCTTGAACTCATCAACGAGAGCGGAATCGAGTTCCGCTCCGAGTTGTTTCGTACCAGCAGTGTTTTTGCGGGCCATGTGGCACCTCCTTCAAAGCAGTATACAGCACGTCCCTAATAAACTCTAGAGATTCCGGTTGACTTCATCTCTAGAGTTCTCTATTGTTATCTAGAGACAGACGCACAACCCACCCAACCCGCAGGAACCTCCCATGTCCGAGATCGAACACGAACTGCGAATGTACTCCGACGACAGCGAGGAGTACGCCCCGACCGCCGAGGAACTGGACACCATCTACGCGGAACTCAACACCGCACCCGTCGAGACGATCCCCGTGGATGACCTGTTCCCCTTCGACGACAACGCAATCCCCTTCTGAGCAACACAACCCGCCCCGGTTCGTCACCGGGGCTTTCCCTGAACCACGAACGGAGAACGGACATGGTAACGGCTTCCCTGATCTTGGCCGCGGTGGTGGTGATCCTGTTGCTCGTGGTGGTCATCGGTCAGATGTGCGAGTCCGGCAGCATGTGGCTCGTTCACGTTTGCTGCGACACGCCCGGAGCGCTGTGCAAGTTGCTGTTCGCGATCCTGGCTGCCATCCTCGATAACGCCACCGACTGACGAATTCCTGAACCAAACCCCGAAACGGGAAATCCCGTTTCGGCACCTGAGGGCTGACCATGACGACGCAGATGACGTGCAGTTGGTGCGAGACGATGACCGCCGAGCGGGATTGCCCCAACTGCGGGCATCGTGCGGACCTGACGCTCAAGGGGTGCGACTGCGTGAACTGCCGAGACGTTCGGCCGCCCATCGACGAGGCGGGCAACACCATCGCGGTCGGTGACGCCGTGGAGTTCGTGGAACCCTATTGCGGCTTCGCGGGCGGGACCGTGGTTGAGCTGCTCCGTGGTGTGATGGGGCCGATTGCAGGCGTGCAGATCGCGCCGAACCGCACGGCTGACACGCTCTGCCGACGGCTGCGGAAGGCAATTTGAGTTGTGTCCATCATGGACACAACTGCCCATCGGCCGGAATTCCGGTCGATTGAACTGTGGTCATCATGACCATAACTGCCCCGGTTCACTTCGGGTCGGGGCTTACCTTGGTTCCCTTGGAGGATTCAGCATGTTCGATTTGTTTGGCCGACTTCGCCGCAAGGCTGCCGAGGCGATTGTTCTCGGTTGCTCGGATGGGTTCCGGGCTGTGACTCCGGAAGGTGAGCAGGTGCCGACCGACCTGAACGAACTGCGGGCCATGCTCGCGGGCATCGGAGCGGAACCGAAGGCGCTGGCGGCAGCAGTTGCGGACGAGAAGTCCGCAGAGGGTGAGCCAGCGGGAAAGCGGAAGGTGCGGTGAGGTGAACGAGCCTTGCCTGTCCAACTGACCCGTACAACCCGGAGGAACGGACCGCGTTCGAGACTGCGGGAAGAATTCGCCGCAAGACGCGAGCGAGCACTTTGGCTGATGCTGTCCCGATCGACGTGAGGGGGAACTGTTCGTCACTGGCTAACGGTTGAAGTGTCTCATGCGGAGAAGGCGAAGTGAATGCCACCGTCAGCGTTTCGGCTTCTTCGGTGCGGGCTTCTTGGCGGGCGCAGCCGGCGGGTCGTCGTCGGGCTTGTCGTCTTCGGCCGGAGCGTCGAAGTCCGCAACTGAGATACCAAGAGCGTGGGCGAGTTTTACGACTGTACTCCAACTGGGGTCTCGGTCGCCCTGTTCAATCTTGGATATTGCTTGAGCTGTGACACCAGATGTCTTTGCGAGCGCATACTGGGACACCCCCGCCGCTTCGCGAAGTCGTTTCAGCCGCTCGCCGAAATTCGGTTCCGCTGCCACAAGCACAATCCAATCCTCCCGGAGACAAATCTAGAGTATCTGCTTTCGTCAACCGGGATCAATATCCCTGATCGGCGTTTCGCTACGTGAAAACTTAACGCATCCAGAAAAATCAACAACGTTAGTTGACTCATCAACGCAAGTTGATTACCGTTGTCACCAGTCCACAGAAACGAAGTTGGCTTGCTCGAAGTTCGTACCTCCGAGCAAGCCGGTGTCGAAGTCCCACACTCTGTTAAAGCAAGGAGCCCTCGATGGCATCCACAGTACCCGCACGCACATCGTCAAGCAAGCCCCCACGCAAACGCTCGAAGCCCGGGCCGCCTGTCCTCCGACTCAGCACGGCGAGCGATCCCGTAACTACGCACCACGAACACCTGCTCGCATGGTTCGAATCGACTCGCGGCATCCTCGAACACCTGATCGGCGACTGTTGCGAGGTCTTGCGGGCCGCAGCGGATCACGATCACCCGTTCTCGAAGGTCATGGGCGACAGTCGCGGCAACCTTCGTGAAGTGATCGATCACATCGGCAATGCATCGACCGCGATCCTCAACGTCATGCCGACACCCCTTTGCAAATTCGACCTCCCGAGCCCATTCCCCGAGGAGTGACAGCGTCACTCCTCGCGATGCGGTCGCTGTGATCGCATCGATTTCCCCTGAACGCCCGATGGAGTAACGCCCCGATGGTCAAGAATCGCAAGACGTCTGTTGTGATCGAGGAGACGATCGAAACCCCGAACCTGGACAGGCGATACGAGGCCGCGTTGAAGTGGTTCGCCGCCGCTCGCGGAGTCCTCACGCGACTCGCCGACGACTGCCTCGAACTGCGGAACAGTGTCGCCGACGACGACTCGCTCGACGAGATCCTCGACGCCGACCGCCTGATGGGGGCTTACCACGCGATCATGGAAGCGTTCGACCGCACCACGGACGCCAGCCCGTCCCCGTCTTGCTCCGTCTCCGTCTCAATCCCTAGTCCGCTCCCGAAGTAACCAAACACCACAACGCTTCCCAACCACTCACCATCCCGAGAGAACCAACGATGTCTGAGAATCGCACCGAATCATCACGGCCCGATCGCTTCCTGCCCTCGGATGGGGTCGCAACCAAAAGGTACCGCACCCTGGCTGTGAGCAGCATGAACCGCGACCTGTGGAAGTTGAAGCGCGAGGCAGACAGACTTCGCGAC
>JAIOPV010000144.1 GCA_021413735.1 Planctomycetota bacterium | reverse complement strand
TCCGAAAGGTATGGCTTGGTGTTGACCTCCCCCCTTGTGGGGGAGGTCGCTCCGAGTCTTCGAGGAGCGGGTGGGGGGTGAAACCTTTACAACTGTTGAGGCCTTCCCCCCACCGTCTCGCAAAGCCTCGCCACCTCCCCCACAAGGGGGGAGGCCAAAGCCAAAAACCAAAACCGGGAAGTTATTTCGGACACGTTGCGTAGCCGCGACGCGAAGCGTGGTGAAAAGCGTTACCGAACGGCTTCGACACGCAGTTCTTGCACACGCTTTACGAGGTTGGCCATCGCGGCCTGGTCTGGGGTGCCGTTGATCTTCATTCGCAAGCGACCGGTTGCATCGAACACCGCCACGTTCGGCTCGCTTGCAGTCTGACCGAACATCGTCTTCATGGTGTCAGTGAAGTCGAGCCACACAACGGAGTCCGGCGACGCTTTCGCGATCTGCGTGCGAATGACGCTGCGAATCGGCCCCGGCACTTTCCCGCAGCACGCGACCGGCACCACAGCCACGTTCGGCGACACCTGCCCAGGCTTGAGATTCTCCAACGGCACCACTGGCGCGGCTTGAGCCTTCAGGGGTGGTTGCCCCTTTGCGTCAGGGTGCCAGCAAACGTGCAGCGACTCGCCGATACTTCGACACGAGTCGGTTGCTTTGCGGTCACCGTAAACGACAATCACGACCTGCCCGCGAAGCTCGTCGAGTCCGGCTTTGCGCTCGAACTGATCTTCGAGCGTGAGTTCGCCTTGCTTGGGCATCGCGGGTTGTTGTGCGAACGCAGGCACGGCAAACGCCACCAACGCGGCGAAGCAGATTGTTCGGGTCATGAGTATTCCTCCCCGGAGTCAAATCCTTCTTTGCGAGCCACGGGGTTTACCCCCGTGGTCTTCGAATCACCAACTATCACGGGGATAAACCCCGTGGCTCGCGACTTCACACGTTCCCCTGTCGAAGTCGTCGTTCATCGGATTTCAGTCGCAGCACGGCAATCGCCAGAAACACCACGGCGAACGCCGTCACCATTGCCACGTTCGGCAGCACGGCTCGCAACCCCAGCCCTTCCCACGTCACGCCACCAAGACCACGCATCGCCCACGATGTCGGCAGTGACAACGCGGTGTCACGCACCCACTCAGGCAGCAAGAACGTCGGCAGCCACAACCCACCGATCATCGAGATGCCAAGTATCACCAGGATGCTCACGCTGCGGGCACGAGCTTCGGTTCCGCCAATCGCAGCGACCAGCAAACCCGTCGCAGCCGCAAGCCCACACGCCGCCAGAGCCAGCAGCACGAAGCCCGTGAACGAACCGGTCACCTGCACGCCGAACACGAAGTAGCCGAAGCCGAACGTCACGAAGACTTGCAGCAACGCAATCGCGGCCGTCGAAAGTGTCTTGCCCGCCAGCACGCAACCCAGCGGAACCGGTGCCGCCCGCGTTCGTTTCCACACGCCGCGTTGCCGTTCTCGCAGGAAAAGCAGTCCGCTTTCCATGCCCCAGAACAGCAGATATTGCAACGTCATGCCGCAGAAGCTGTGCGAGTACGAATTGAACTTCGCCGAGGTTCCGGCTGATACCGCCGTCGCGTCAACCTGAAATGGCGTCGCGAACGCAGCCTCATCCGCACCGACGAACCCGCCAAACTTCGACCGAGCAAGCCGACGCATCACGATTTCCGTGACCACACCTTCTGCCCATTGCCGTTCCATTGATGCGGTCGGGTGATGCAGAATGCGAACTGTCGGTCGGTCGCCCCCACCGCTGGGCTGCCAGTCGCGCAACTTCTCGAAGCCCTTCGGCAGCACCACCGCAATCGTCGGGCGACGCTTCGGCAACGCGGCTTCCGCTTCGGATTGCGTACTGGCCTTTGCGTCGAGTTTGGGCGACGTCAGCAAATCGGCCGCAACTTGGGCCGTGAACGGGCCGTCGTCTTCGATCACGACGAGGATCGGTAGTTTGGTCGCGGTGGCGTCGGGAGTTGGGCGGTTGAAGATCATGCCGAACGCGGACGCCAGCACGATCGGCACGATGAAACACAGCAGCGCGGCACGGCGATCAGCCCAGAAGAGCCGCCAATCCTTGGCCGCGAGCGTCAGCGTGAGGTTCGCGTGCGACGTCATGGTTGATCCGCTCCGCCGTGCGTCGCTGCAACGCTGCCAGAATCTCGCATGGTTCGTTCCAGCGTGCCAGCCGGTGTGCGGTACGTTTCCAGCTCGATGCCCTCCGCCAGAATCGTGGCGAGAGCCATGCCGAGGTCTTCGTTTGTCGGAGCGCTCAGCCGCAATCGCCTGCCCGTGATCTCGAACTCGATTCGTGTGCCGAACCGTTTCTGCAACGCCTTCTGCAAGAACTTCGGCGGCCGAACGCGAAGGTGCCCGTACAGCACTTGCCGGTCAGTCGAGCGACAGCGAAGCAGTTCATTCGGCGAACCGCAGGCCACCAACTTGCCGCGATCCAGCACCGCAACGCGATCGCAACCCAGTTCGGCCTCGTCGAGATGGTGCGTCGAGAGCAGCACGGCGTGGCCGTCATCGCGAAGGCGTGTGAGGTCTGCGAACAGTGCGTCACGGCTCGCAGGATCGAGGGCCGCTGTCGGTTCGTCGAGCAGCAATAGCCCTGGATCGTGAATCAACGCGACGGCCAGATTCAACCGCTGCTTCATGCCGCCGGAGAAGGTGCTGACTCGCTGTTCCGCATGATCCGCAAGCCGAACGCGACCCAGCACACGGAGCACTCGTCGCCGGAGGTCGGCACCCGCGAGACCGTAGAGTTTGCCGAAGAATGTCAGGTTGTCGGTTGCGGTCAGTTCGTCGTAGAGGGCGCATTCCTGCGGCACGAATCCGACTCGCATGGCGAACCCCGCTGGATCAACCAAGCGGCTGATTCCCTCAACGGTCACCGTGCCTTCGGCTGCGTCGAGAACGCCGGCGGCAACTGCCAGTGTCGTGCTTTTGCCGGACCCGTTGGGACCGAGCAACCCGACGATTTCGCCGCGGCGCACGTCAAGCGATACGCCATCCACGGCGAAACGGTCGCCGTATCGGACGCGGACATCGACCAGACTGAGGGCCACCGGCGCGGGCATGGTCATCCCTGGAGGGTGGAACATTCGGGGGGCTTGTAGCGGCGAAGTGTCTGGGTGAAAAGTGCAAACCTGGAGAGCTTGCAACTGCGGTATAACGAAGTCGTTGGTTGATTCCGGATGACATCCCCACCCATCCCCGGAACCATATCACCTGTCCGGAAGAAACAATATCAGACTGTTTATGGACCCTGACTGCTGAACGTATCTCGTTCGTGGAAATAATCTTGCAGACGCTGCCGAGTTTGCAAATAATGCCTCTGGGCTTTTCTGGATGTCATTGAAAGAGTTCGACAGTGAATTCACCCACATCTCTTACGAACAGTAACCGGCTGGGAAACTCACCAACTTAAGGCCAGCTCATCATGAGGAACAGTCGATGACCATCCGATTCGTCTTTCGTTTTCTGGTGACCGCGATAATCCTCATGGTGGTCGCTGGTTGCACCGCATCGACGAAACCCGACTTGCAACCGTTCTGTTGTGTGTGCTTTTCCCCCGACGGCAAACTCTTGGCCGCCGGTCGCGGAACGTACCTGCACCCCATGAATGGACCGAGAGGCACGGGCAAGGGAGAAGTCTTCGTGTGGTCAACGGAGACCTGGGCAGAACCGCGAGTCTTGCGGAACGACCTCACCTCTGATGTTAGAGGGGTGGCGTTCAGAGACGGTGGGCGCGAGATCCTCGCGGCAAGCGATGCCTACCTGCCTGATCTCCCAGGAAGTACGCCATCGCGGGATGGAAACCGCATTTCGTCTTGGTCCACCGAAGACGGAAAGGTGAAAGACACCATCGTGTTTCGCGATACTTCCGAGGACAAGTTCTTCACAGGTGTCGGTTTCGTGCAACAGACCGCGCATGCCCAGAAAGCGAATCTGCTCGCAGTTGCTTTCCTCGGAGGACGGCCGTTTGTGGTCGACATGAACACGGGAAAACCGAAGTACATCCTGGAAGGACATGAGAGCAGCACTTGTTTGGTGTTCTCTCCAGATGAGAAACTCCTTGTCTCCTGCCTACGTCGAAACAAGAACCAACCTCTTCGTCCTATCAAACTCTTCGCGGCCGATTCCGGCAAAGCGGTTGCGGAGTTGGATATAGGTATCCACGCTTCCCAAGCGGCGTTTTCACCAGACAGCACCCGCGTTGTGGTAGGCAGCATGGAAGGTGATGTGGTTTTCGTGACATCGGACTTCAAGAAAGCCAGCGAACGGATTCGCGTGGCCGAGAAACCGATTGCATCCATTGCGTATTCTCCGAAAGGCGACTTCGTGGCGGTTGGCACACGCGGTTGGGGCACGACTCGCAGCCGCATCTACCTCTTGGACACAACCACCGAGAAGATCATAAAAACCCTCACGGAAGAAGTTCCTTCGCTCCAAGCTCTGACGGTTTCACCCGACGGTAAATTGTTGGTTGGTGCTTACGGAACACACGAAAGCGCCAACAAGGAGAAACCGGAAGGTGGTGTCAAAGTCTGGGAGACTGCCAGCGGCAAATTATTGAGGGAACTCAAGTAGAAGGAACGCCAATCTCAAAGCAATTTCTCGATTCCCCACGGGTGAGTTAACGTTCATCTACACGGTCAAGGTGAAGAAGTGGGTCACCAGTCGCAGCCCCACCGATTCTCACAGGAGTCGGTCGGGCTGTGAATCGTATCATGACCGCATGAACACACCCGACAGCATACAGCTCGCCAAGTTCCTTGCCGTCGCCACCGAAGCCGCCAAACGCGGCGCTGCTGAACTCGAATCGTGGCGTTCCCGCTTTAAGGTCACCGAGAAGTTCAGGGCCGACCTCGTCACCGATGCCGACCACGCTTCACAGAAGGTTGTGAAAGAG
>JAIOPV010000012.1 GCA_021413735.1 Planctomycetota bacterium | reverse complement strand
CAGCCTTGCTGTTTAAGTGACCAGGCCCGCAACCGTCGCCATTCTCGCCAGTTGCTGGAGGAAACTTCTGGGGTCTCCATGCACCATTGTACACGTCCAAAAGTTTAACATTCTTTGCGCGCCTCTCAGTAGTCGCGGGATGCGAACTGCAATCGGATCGGTTATCCTTCGGGTCACTTGCCAACTCTGGAGAAGCGAATCATGCGAACAACGTGGGCGGTTCTGTGTGCGGTCATTGTGGTCGGCTCTGCTGCTCCGGTACGGGGTGACCACTACGAGGTGTTTCTCGTTGCTGGCCAGTCGAACTGCGACGGTCGCGGGCAAGCGGCTGATCTGACCGGCCCGCTCGCCAAGTGGGCCAAGCCTCAGGACGACGTGCGAATCACGTATTCCTGCTCAAAGCTCCGTGGGCCGATCCTCAGCAGTGACAGTTTCCAACCGCTTCAGCCGGGTTGGAGCGTGGCACCGGGCAAGAATCGACCCACGAAACTCCCCAGCGGTACGTTCGGCCCCGAGGTGTCGTTCGGCAGAAGCATGGCAGACCGACTCAAAGACAAGAAGGTCGCGCTCATCAAATACACAGAGGGCGGGACCAGTCTGGCGAAAGACTGGAACCCGGAGGTCAAGGATCGGCTCTACCCGGCGTTCCTGGATTACACGAAGAAATCGCTGAAGGAACTGAAAGACAAGGGTCACACATACACCGTTCGCGGAATGATCTGGCATCAAGGTGAAAGCGACGCGAGCCTGACTGCCGAGGAGTACGAGAAGATGCTCACCGCATTCATCGCTCGCGTGCGGACTGACCTGGAGTTGCCGGATTTGCCCTTCGGAATCGGTGAGGTGTACGACAACGGCAAGCGGGACACGATCCGAACGGCACAGAAAGCGACGGCCGAGAAAGTGAAGGGCGTGTTCTTTGTCTCGGCCGACAAGTTAAAAACGAGCGACATGGGAACGCATTTCGATGCCGCGAGTCAGATCGAACTGGGCGAGCGATTCGCGGCCGGGATGGCGAAGGTAATTGGTGCCCGTTGAGCAGCCTTCCTCTATGGTCCACACTGCCGCTTATGGCAACAGCATGATGCAAGATGGGCTTGGCTGGCTGATCGGTTCGCCAGCCGACTTCAACTGCCCACTCTTCGCGTCGATCTTGAAAACGGCCACGTTCTTCCCTGGCATATTCGCGCAGATCAGCCACTCGCCACCAGGCGTGATCGCCAGATTCTGTGGCCCTTTCCCCAGGCTCGGCTCGATGGCCACGAGCGTCAACTTCCCGTCATCCCCGATGCTGTAGGCCGCGATGCTGTCGTGTCCACGGTTCGTCCCATACAGGAACCGCCCGTCCGGGGTGATCTTCAGATCTGCGCAGTAGCTGGTGCCCTTGAAGTCGCTCGGGAGTGTTGAGATCGTCTGCTTCTCGGTCAGCGAGCCCGATTCCGGGTCGTAGTCGAACACGCTGACAGAGTTCAGCAACTCGTTGATGACGTAGACTCGCTTGCCGTTGGGGTGGAAGGTGAGGTGCCGAGGTCCAGCACCAGCGGGCGATTTCGAGAACGGTGTCTTATTCGGAGTCAGCTTCGCCGTGGCCGGGTCGATCTTGTAGCAGAGAATCTGATCCAACCCCAGATCAGCGGCGTAGGCGTACTGGTTATCCGGACTGACGACGATGCAGTGCGCGTGCGGCTCCTTCTGCCGCTTGGGGTTCACGCTGGAGCCGGCGTGTTTGAAGAACGACGCATGCTCGCCGAGAGAACCGTCCTCCTTGACTGGCAACGAGGCTACGCTGCCCGAACTGTAGTTCGCCACCAGCACGGCCTTGCCCGTCTTGTCGACGTCCAGGTAGCACGCCGCCGTGCCTTCGGCTGACTGACGGTTGAGCAGTTTCAACTCACCGGTCCGGCCAACCACCTCGTAAGCCGCGACCTGCTCGTTTTCCTTCCCACCGAACTGTTTCGCGTGGATCGAATACAGGAATTTCTTGTTCGGGGACAGTGCCAGGAAGAATGGGTTCTCGGCACCCGCGGTGCGGTGGATTTGCTTGAGCTTACCCAGTTTCGTGTCGAACTCGTACGCGTGGATGCCGCCCTGCTCGCCGGGTGCGAACGCGGTGATGAAGACGAGCGGTTCCTTCGCAGACGTCGTGGCAGTGGCAGCGATCATGCCGAGTGCGGCCAGAGCGAAAATCGAAATCCGTCTGGAAAGTGTCATTGGAGAACTCCTCGGTGTGCGGGAAGATCGGTCATCCGATACTTCCCGGTTCTGAATCGGGTTAGGTGAAGACGGTGGCAGTGCAACGCTCGTTACTTCTCCATCGACTTCACCCATTCACGCATCAGGGCTAAGCCGGCTTCGTCGATGCGATTCGACGACATCGGCGGCATCTGGCCGGGTCCGCGCAGCCCGATGCGGTGAACGAGCAGGCTCTTTTCCGGAGCGCCAGGCACCAACAACTTCGCGTCCTTCAAGTCGAACCTCGTGTGAACCGGATCCACGTTCACGACCCGCATCTTGTCGAGCGCCGTCGCGAACTCCAACTCCATGAGTGCATTGCCGCCACCAGCCTCGACGTGACACGACGAACAGTTCGCGTGCAGCCACGACTTCGCACGCGCCTCCAACTTCTGCGACTTGTCGAACGGGTCCACGAGAGCGGCCTTGTACGCAGTCGAGGGCTTCGACAGGAACGTTCCCCGCTTCGGGGCACGCTGTCCTTCCTGCGGCTTCGCGTCTTCCGGAATGCGGCCCTTCACCTCGGCATACCAGTCCGTCTTGAACATACCGAGGTGCTCGAATTCGCGGATCTGGTTGTTGCTCCGGCCGCTCGGGTAAACGTGCGTCTTGTTCATCTGAAGTTCGCACAATCCGAGAACGTAGTTCTGTGCTCGGCTATGGCAAACCATGCACTCGGCGCGACTCGGATAGTGCCAGACTTGCTTGCGTTCGCCGTCGGCTGTCTTCACCGTGAATTCCTTGTCCATGCCGGCCGCGTCAATGAGTGTGGCGTCGGTGCCGGCATCGTTCCACAGGTAGGTGTAGCCGTACCATTCGCCGGTTTGCTTCGTCAGGAATCGCGTTTCGACCCACTTGCGTGAAGTTGGGTCGCCTTCCTTGGTGTCGAGTGCGAAGCTCTTCACAAGCACCGTCTTGTCTGGGAACTTCCAGCCGCGTGAACCGGTCATCTCGATGCCCTCGCCAGGCGGCAACGCGATGAACCGTTCCTTGTGCATGCCATCCGACCAGAACGATGCGTTCACGGAATACGGAATCACGCTGCCCTTCATCTTGTGATCCTTCACGGAGTCGAAGAGGCCGCTGTCGGAGAGCTTCTTCGGGAAGTTCACGTCGGCTTTCTCGGTGTTCGGTGCCAGCGTGAAGAAGCCGCCGTCGTCCTTGCCGCTGTGATGGCAGATCAGCAACTCGCCGTCCTTGTCGAGCGAGAACGCCGTGATCTTCAGCGTCGTGATGGCGATCTTCTTGTGCCATTCGATCGCCTTGCCGTCATGCTTCACCGCCCAAATGTGACCGGTGCTGTAGTCCCCGTAGATGTAGGCCCCCTTCAGACCGGGGAGTTTGTCGCCGTGGTACACGATGCCGCCGGTGAGCGACCGCGCTTCCGAGTGATGATGTTCCACCGTCGGCTTGATGATCGGCGTCGGGCCCGCTTTGCGTTCGGGGTAAAACGGATGACTGCCTTCCGTGACGCTCCATCCGTAGTTGTCGCCCTTCTTCACGAGGTGAGCGTACTCCCACAAGTCTTGCCCGTTCTGACCGAGCCAGAGCTGCTTGCTCTTCGCGTCGAACGTGATTCGCCACGGATTGCGAAGCCCGTAAGCCCACGTTTCCGGCACGAATCGCTTGTCGTCCACATACGGATTGTCCTTCGGCACGCTGTACGCTTTACCCTCGGCAGGGCGATCCACGTCGATGCGGAGGATCTTCGCGAGCAGCAAATCGGTGCGTTGTCCGGTCACGTTCGTGTCGGAATCGGAAGTGCCGTCGCCGCTGGTGACGTACATCAAACCGTCGTTGTCGAAGCAGATCGCACATCCGTTGTGGCCGTCGGATGCCCACTCGATGATCGTTTTCGCGGTCGTCGTGTCGATCGTGAACGGCGGCTTCGTCGTCATCGTGTACCGCGTGATGTGGCAGCGTTTGCCTTTCTTCGGCTTGTCCTTCTCTTCCTTGGCCTCGTTCTTGTCCTCGGGCTTGCCGTTCCAGCCGATGTACACGAAACCGTTCTCGCTGAACTTCGGATGGAATGCGATGTCGTATGCCGTGCCACCGTCGGGCGTGTCGAACAGTTTCACGGCATCCGTGGGCTTCACGTCCGCCTTGAGAGGAAAGGTCGAGACCGCGGTTGGCCCGTAACTTCGCGGTTGCGTGATGAGCAGTGCATCGCTGCTGCCTGGAATGCGTACCAACTGAATCGGGAACTCGGCCTTGTACTCGGGCAGTGCCCTGACCGCTTTGAACGCTGGCGGCGGATCAGGAAAGCCAACGACGGTTGAAGTGGTGAGCGGATCGCGTTTGTCGATGCCGTAACTCTTCGGGTCGGCTTCGACGAACTTGATGCTGGCGTAATCCTCGCTCTGGTGGAAGAACGGCCCGATCTTCTTCTTCACGATGGGGGCGACGCACGACAATTCGGGGTCTTTCCAGTCCTTGTTGTAGTCGAATCGGCAGAGGTTCATCTTCCACGTCTCGCCGACAACGGGGCGGCCACCGGTTCGAGCGAAGTCGGTCCACGGAATGCGACCCTCAACGCTCCAACCCTTCGTGGGCTCGTCGCGTTTCGCGTCGGCCTTGGTTCGCAGCGTGCCCCGCAGTTTCACCTTGGCGTCGATGTTGAACTTGCCCTTCTTGTAGTTCTCGACGATCTTCTCGACGTCGTATTTCGGGTAGAAGGCGTCGAACTTCGCGCCGGCGGCGTTCACCTGGAACTCGTAGTACCCGGTCTTCTCGTCGTCGGGTCGGAAGAACAGCTCGAACACGTCGTTGAGCCATAACATTCCGTCGTGTTCGGTGATGTCAGCGAACAAATCGCTATCTTCCATATCCGCGAAGAAGTACAGGTTGTCGCGATCCCACATCAGTTTCGCGGTGGTGCGGGTGCGGCCCATTCGGGCCTTGTCGCCGAGCCACGCAAGATGGAAGGCGTCGATGGTCTCGGCATTCTTCCACGCGGCTTCGTCGGCGGTGCCGTCGATGGTGATGGGAGTTTCAGCGAAACGACACTCGAACTTGCTCGGCGGCGCTTGCTTGAACGGCTCAGGGATTGGGTGATCGGCTGGGGCGAGCGGCGGGCGTAAACCCGCTGTTCCAATCGCGACAAGTGATCCGAGAACGATGAGGGCGACAAGGTGATGACGGCGCATGTGCGGCCCGGTGGGTGGGGTGCAAAGAAGAGTGATCCGCAGATTACACAGATTACACAGATTTGAAGACAAAAGCAGGAGAAACGGCGAAACGAAGAAACCCGGCGTTGTCGCCGGGTTCTCTGAGTTGCTGAAGATAATCTCACTTCCCGGAGACAGTGCCGACCACCACTCGCGACACTCCGGGAACGCCTCGCAGCTTCTCAGCGTAATCCCAGGCGTCGGCAGCCAGCGGGGCGGAACCAGAGATCACCAACATTCCAGCGCGAATCTCGACCGTCAGCCGAGTGAAGCGAGCATCCGTCTTCCGCACGTTGTCGGCCATCGCAAGCACATCGGCACGGTTCGCGGTCAGCGTTCCCGGTACTGGCGACGAACCCACCACAATCGGCGAAGGAGTTGCGGGGCTGACTGGCCCGCCAAGCACGCCCGACTCCGCCGTTGGCTTGCGAACAACCACGGTGCTCGCCGGATCGGCAGACGCCATCAGCGAGCTTGACGCTCCAGTCCCCGCGTTCGGAGCAGACGGCCCAACCGTTCCCGTCAGCACACCCGGAAGATCGTACATCGCGGGCCGTGGCGGAAGCGACGAGACCATCTTGTCGGCAACTGTATTGAGCAACGGATCGGGGCCAGCCGACACGAAGCAGGTGTTTCGCACTTCGACGATGCCCGGAATCGATCGCACGATCTCTTCGACTCGCTTCGATTGTCGTTGACCGCTAACCGGGCCACCGATGACCGCGACGCGGTCCACGATGCTGACGACGACGTTCACGCCACGCAGATCCGGATCGGCGTCGAGAGCAGTCAGAGCGGTGCGGGCGAGCACCACATCGCTGATGACGACCCTTGGCGTCTCGGCTGAGATCAAGGTCGCGGGTTGGCTTTCAGACTCGGCGAATGGCTCGCGAGCGTGGTCGGCTGAGGGGGTCGCAGCGGGTGCGAACCGCGTGGCGATGCCGATGCCGAGCGCCGTGGTGAAGGCGAGCGGGATGGCGAACGGCAGTCGTTTGCGGGAAGTGTGCGGGGTATTCATTTGATGCTGGCTCATGTTCGACCTCGCGGTCTAGGGTGGCGGCCGAATGACTGATACGACTCGCCCGGTCCCAGCTCACGAATGTATTCTCTGTCAGGAAACGCATGGACAACATCGAGCTTGAGTCAAAATTACAAAACAGTGTGGGCTGCGCGCTCCGTGTGGAGCGCAGGGGGAATAGCGGCCGGTCCGCGAAGGGGTTCCGCCTGGGTAAGCTGTGATGGGATCGGCTTCCGCCGAGAGACGTCACGAGGGTAGAATGCGGACCAGTTCCCGCTCAGGAGATCACGAAATGGAACCGACGGCTGGCACCAATCCCGAGTTGACCGCCTTCTACGAAGCAGAGGCTCGGAAGTACATGCGTTCCCTCCGGCCGGAGCATTTCATGGAAGCAATGCCACAGGCCACGCAGCGAAAAATCACGTTGGAGAGCTTCGACGTGATTCATGCGAAGCGGCCAGAAGTGCAGTGCTTCAACGAACTGCTGATCCAGTACCGCCGGGGGAAGCGAAAGAAGCTCTGCAAGGTTGTGCCGGATAACTTCGTTGTGATCCATCCTCAGCCAATTGTCTCGCTCACGAACTTCAGCCTGGAGGAGCAGTCGGCCCGCCCGTTGCTGGTTTTGGAATACGTCTCGAAGCACAGCGAGCGGAAGGACTACGACGACAACTACGAGAAGTACGAAGAGGAACTGAAGGTTCCCTATTACCTCGTCTTCTACCCAGACAATGAGGAGGTGACGCTCTTTCGGCTCGGTGAGAACGGTTACGCCGCAGCATCGCCGAACGCAGCAGGGCGATACGCAATCCCCGAGTTGGAACTTGAAGCCGGCTTGCTCGGCGAGTGGCTGCGATTCTGGTTCCGTGGGGAGTTATTGCCGCTTCCGGGTGATTTGTTGATTGAACGTGATGCAGCCCGCGAACAACGCGACGAGGAAAGGACCGCACGAAAGGCAGCCGAGAAGAAGGCCAAAGCAGCTGAGGCTCGGGCAACTGCGGCCGAGGCCGAGATTGCGAAACTCCGCGAGGAGTTGGCTAAGGCGAAGGGGCAACCGTGAGTTATCCGACTGAGGAAATCGCGATGACGGTTTCGATGGGTCTCACGAACCGCCTTACTGGTGAATACCGCCACGTTCCCATTTCAACATCAGGAAGTTTTCGAGACGTGTGGATTCCGCTTTGCAATCAGATTGGGCTGATTTACGTTCCCGACTTTGAAGGCGGTGCGTTCACCCACGTTCCACCCGAACTGATTCCCGACATCGTGAAGGAACTCTCGCTCCTCGCTGAAGTGGTCGTTGCAAGGGAAGGCTACGATTGGATCGCTGAACGTATCGCGGAGATCATCCAGGCGTTCAAGGAGACAAACCCCGACGAATGGGAATATGACTTCGGGTAAACGCGCGCTCGCCGCACATCTCTGTCGGCCTTACAATCTCGGCACGCTACCCGTTCCATTCTCCCAGGGAGTCTCACCAGTGCCGACCAACGGTTCTCTCAATCGCAAACTTCGCATGGGCCTCATCGGAGGCGGTCAAGGTGCCTTCATCGGTCGCGTCCACGCTACCGCCGCCGTCATGGATAATCGGGCTGCTCTCGTCGCAGGAGCACTGTCGAGTGACGCCGCCAAGGCCAAAGCAAGCGCTCCCGATTACGACATTCCCGCCGATCGCGCTTACACCAGCTTCAAAGAGATGGCCGAAGCCGAGAAGAAGCGACCCGATCCCGTCGATTTCGTCAGCGTCGCCACGCCGAACCACACGCACTTCGAGATCGCCAAGACGTTCGTCGAAGCGGGCTTCAACGTCGTCTGCGACAAGCCCATGACATTCGACCTCGCACAGGCCGAGGAGCTGCTGAAAGTCGTCGAGAAGTCGGGCGTCGTGTTCGCCGTGTCGCACAACTACACCGGGCACCCGCTCGTTCGCCAAGCCCGCGAGATGGTGCTCAACGGCGAACTCGGCGAGATCAACGCCATTCGCTCGCGCTACATCCAGGGCTGGCTCCGCACTCGGCTCGAAAGCAGCGACCAGAAGCAAGCCAAGTGGCGCACCGATCCGAAGCAGTCGGGTATCGCGGGTTGCTTCGGCGACATCGGCACACACGCTTACAACCTCGGCCGCTACATCACCGGGCTGTTGCCGAAAGAAATCTCGTGCGTGCTGGCGACGTTCGAGCCCGGTCGCGCTCTCGACGACTACGGCACCGCTCTCGTGCGGTTCGAGAACGGGGCGCTCGGCACCGTGACCGCGAGCCAGATCAGCCACGGCCGCGAGAACGATGTCATCATCGAGGTTGACGGCACGAAGGCGTCGCTGGAATGGCACCAGGAGAACCCGAACCAGATGATCGTGCGGAAGAACGGCGAACCGCACCGAATTTACACGCGAGCCGGTGCCGGGCTTGGCGCTGCGGCGGGAGGAGCTACTCGCATTCCGGCCGGACATCCAGAAGGCTATCTTGAAGCGTTCGCGAACATCTACACCGCCACCTACGATGCGATTGCGAAGCGAGTCGCGGGCGAAAAGTTCGAGACGATGAACACCGTGTACCCGAACATCTACGACGGCGTGGAAGGAATGCTGTTCATCACGCAATCCGTGGAGAGCAGCAAGCAGAACGGCCACTGGCTGCCGTTCCGCCACGCGAAACTTCGGAAGTGACCGACCAAGACTGTTTAGCGGTAGCTGCAACGCGGCGACAGTTCTATCGCCAGTCGCCGCGTTGCGGCGACCGCTAAACTTCGTTGTTGAATCACACCTGCGTCATCAGCACGAGCGTCGCGAACGGTGCCAGCTTATACACTTCGCCAGCGGCCACGACCGGGCCTTCACCTTCCGCAACGATGTCATCCGGACTCGGCAAACTCGTGTCGATCAGCCGACGCCACGCCCGCCGCGTCGGTGACGGCGGAATCCGGAACTCCAACGGTTCTCGCCACGCATTCATCGCGACGTAGAAATCCGCGTCGATGTGGTAATCCGGGTCGTGTTCGCGACTCGTGAACCGACCGTCGAGCGTGAACGCCAGCGACCGCGAGCCATAGTTGAAGTCCGGTCGGAACGGCTCGACACCGTGCCAGTGAATGTCGGCGAGTCCCGGAGGCGGCGGCACGTTGGAACCTGCCGCAACGGGATTCGCAACGTTTCGACCGTTCGCATCTGGCGCGAGTCCCGCATCTGCTGGACGAACAGGACCCGTCGAGGGGAACGGACCAACTGCTTTCCCGCCCACATCAGTCGTCGCACGGAAAAGAGCTGCTTCGGCTGGTTTGAACTCCCCCGCGAAGAAGCGACGACGACGCAACACCGGATGTCGGCGTCGCAGCCAGATCAACTCACGCACGAACCGCAGGAAATCCTTGTTCTCTTCCGCGAGCTTCCAGTCCACCCACGATATCTCGTTATCCTGGCACCACGCGTTGTTGTTCCCCTGCTGCGTTCGCATGAACTCGTCGCCAGCAAGCAGCATCGGCACCCCCTGACTCAGCATCAGAGTCGTCATCATGTTCTTCCCCTGACGCTGCCGGAGCGCCACTACTTCGGCGTCGGTCGTCACGCCTTCCTCACCGCAGTTCCACGAATGGTTGTCGTTCGAGCCGTCGTTGTTGTTCTCGCCATTCGCGTGGTTGTGTTTGTCGTTGTAACTCACCAGATCGTTCAGCGTGAAACCGTCGTGGCACGTCACGAAGTTCACCGAATGCCTCGGCAACCGACCGCTTCCCTGGTAGAGGTCCGCACTGCCACTAATTCGCGATGCAAGGAAGCCGACGATGCCGCTGTCGCCTTTCCAGAATCGCCGAACGTCGTCGCGATACTTGCCGTTCCACTCGCTCCACCGTCGACCGAACGGGAACCCACCGACCTGATACAACCCCGCTGCGTCCCACGGTTCCGCAATCAACTTCGTGTCGGCAAGCACGCCGTCTTCCGTGATGCTCTCGATCACCGGGGGCTCGACCATCACGTTCCCACGACGGTCACGACCAAGAATGCTTGCAAGGTCGAAGCGGAACCCGTCGACGTGCAGATCGCCGACCCAGTAGCGCAGGCACGTCATGATGAGGTCGCGAACGACGGGGTGGTTGCAGTTCACCGTGTTGCCGCAACCCGTGTAGTTCAGGTACTTCCCGCCGTCGTCGAGTAGATAGTACAGTTCGTTGTCGAGGCCGCGGAATGAGAACGTACGGCCACGGTCGTCGCCTTCGCCAGTGTGGTTGAACACGACATCGAGGATCACTTCGATGCCGGCGGCGTGCATCGCTTTCACGAGATCGCGGAACTCATGATTCTGTCCGTGGGTCTTTCCGGTAGCGGCGAAACTGGACTTGGCGGAAGCGAACGCGACCGGGTTGTAGCCCCAGAAGTTGACGAGTTTCTCGCCCGTGTCGGGGTTCGCGAACGGGCAGTCGCACTCATCGAACTCGAACACCGGCATCAACTCGACGGCCGTGACTCCAAGCCACTTCAGATACGGAATCTTTTCGATCATGCCGCGATATGTGCCGGGATGTTCGACGCCGCTCGAAGGGTCGCAAGTGAAGCCGCGGATATGAACTTCGTAGATGATGCTGTCTTCGAGTTGCGTCAGCGGTGGTGCGTCGTCGTCCCAGTTGTAGTGCGGCCCGCGGTAGTAGAGGCTGCGTCGGCTCGTTCGCTGCGGGTCGGTTTCGCAGGTGCCAGCCCACACCGCTCCGCCAGAAAGCTCGGTGCCCGCCGGGTCGAGCAGTAGGCGAGTGGGGTCGAACCGCGTGCCTGGACCACGGGGGCCATCGACACGCCAGCCGTAACAGAACGTCTCGGGTAACCCGGCGACGCGGATGTGCCAGTGGTCGCCAGTGCGGTTGCGTTTTGGGTCGAGCTGAAATTCGGCGAGCGGCTTTTTGCCGCCGTCTTCGGGGAGGATGACGAGTGTGACGCGAGTTCCGTGTCGGCAGAGGAGCGCGAAGTTGTGACCATCGGGGGCTGCAGTGGTGCCGAGAGGCATGGGCCGGCCACGACCGGTGACGAACGTGTGCATTTGGGGCGTCCCGATAATCTGGGCAAATTGCAGTTCAAGATATGAGTGGTTGGCACTGTGAAGCAAGACGTTCGAGAGGGATCATTCGAGTTTGTGGCCTTCCGTTGCTGGAAAAAGCCGTGCCACCGGCAGCGTGAACCTTGGAAGCTCCGCTCGCCATTAAGCCGTTGCGCCGCTATATCATGTGTGGTCCCGTTCTCTCACTGTGAGTCGAATTTCCGATGCGGCACGTGCTTTCCGCTCTGGTGCAGAACCGCCCTGGCGTTCTCGCACACGTCTCGAACATGCTTGCGAGTCGTGGCTTCAACATTGATAGCCTCGCCGTCGGCGAAACCGAACACCACGACCTTTCGCGGATGACCTTCGTCGTCCACGGGGATGACAACGTACTCGATCAGGTACGCAAGCAACTCGACAAGATCGTCACGGTTGTTCGAGTCGACGACATCAGCTCGGAGAACTTCGTGGAGCGGGATCTCATGCTCATCAAGGTGAGCAGCAACTCCACGCAGCGAGCCGAGATTTTCCAGCTCACCGAGAGCTTCCGTGGTCGCGTCGTGGACATTCAGCACAAGAATGTGATGATCGAGATCAGCGGAACGGAAGGGAAAGTCGAAGCGTTTATCGAGCTGATGCGGCCTTATGGCATCCTCGAACTGGCACGCACCGGACGGATTGCGATGGTTCGCGGCGATGCGAAGCCGACCGTCGCGGAGGAAGGAACGTGAGCGCCGAACCCGCGAAGATCGTGCTTCCGACACGCCGACTCGAACCAGCTCAGGTGGACTTGCTCCGGAGCCTCAAGCCCGGCGACAAGATTCGTATCACGCAGCGGGTACGGGTCGGCGGCAAGAAGTGGGACGCCACCGCTGACGGCGAGTTCCGCGCGATTGCGTATCTCGAAACTGGCATCACGACTGAGCGAGTGAAGGAAGACGATCTCGTGGTTCCGGTTGTTCGGTTCACGAAGCCGAACGGCGAACTGAGCAGCATTTCGCTCGACGAACACACGAAAGTCGTAAAGCTCTAGTGGTCTCTTGCAACTCAGTTGTAGGTCAGGCTTTCGAGCCTGACCCTTCGGCCTTCGGAGTCAGGCTCGAAAGCCTGACCTACTTTTCTGCTTCGGGTAGTGTGGGTGGCTGAGTTCGCCTTTGGGCGAACTCAGCAATCTCCTCGTCGGTTTTCGTGGATAGCCACTTCACCAACTCAATATCTTCCTCACGCAATCCTTCGAGACGCGGATCGGGTTTCGGCTCGTTGGCCTTACTGCGTTGCCGGTGCCGAACGAATGTCATGCTGATGCGAGCGAGGCACTCGGCGGCGTGTCGGGATTCGCGAGCGTTCCCTTCTCGAAGCAACCGCCGCAGCGTGAACATGGATTCGGCCAGGCTTTCGCGCACGACCGCTCGCCTCGCTTTCGAGTAGAGTAGTTGGTAGACCTTTCCAGCATCTTTGCAGAGTTGTTCGAGGTCATCGGCGTCGTAGTCAACGGCGCGAGCGACAGCGTTCCAAGACGAGCCTTCGGCACGGAGCTTCGCGGCGAACTGGAGGATCGCCTCCACTTCTGGGGTGATGTTAAGCATTGCGGCGACCTGAAAATACGCTGCCGCCAAGAGTGGCGGCGTGAAGTGACTATCAGTTCCATGCGCTACGATTGGGGCGGTGGCAAAGGGTATTACTTGATTCCGGAGTGAGCTCGGCGGTTCTGTGTGGCATGAATTGCGGTCGAAATTCGCAAGTGATTTGTTTCTCGTGGGATGCGGCGAACAGCGTCGTTCTGATAGAGTTTCTTCCGGACGAGAGTGGATGGTTCCGGACCTGAAATGGTGATTCCGGGTCTGAAACGGTTGTTTCCGGACGTGGGGTGGGGAAGTCGTCCGGAATCAAATTGCAGCGAGTTTCACGTTTGACTCTCGTGAAGCGTTGACTCCGGGACGAGGTGGCGAATCTCACGCGCTTGCTGTCGCCGCCTCTGCGGGTTAATCTTCATTGAACCGCCGTTGCCCACAGCAAGCGTCCGCTCCCGCCACGAAAACGACAACCGGATCTCCTCATGCTCGACTTCCCACGCTGGTTCGCGTCGCCAGAAGCTGCCTACAACTCCCGTCGTGAGTTCCTGAGCCGCGCCGGCGGTGGCTTCGGCATGCTCGCGCTCGCCGACCTACTCCGTGCCGACGAACCGAAAACTACCGTCACGCCGGGGCCGCTCACGCCGCACGAACCGCACTTCCCCGCGAAGGCCAAGCGAGTCATCTGGCTGTTCATGAACGGCGGGCCGTCGCAGGTTGACACCTGGGATTACAAGCCCGAACTCGAAAAGAAGGACGGCCAAGAACTCAAAGGCTTCGACCCGAACACAGGCTTCTTCACAGGGCAGGTCGGGCCGCTGATGAAGTCGCCGTTCAAGTGGGCGAAGCACGGACAGTGCGGCAAAATGGTGTCGGAAATCTTCCCGCACATGGCGAAGCACGTCGACAAGATGGCGTTCATCCATTCGCTGTGGAGCGACTCGAACAACCACTCGCCGGCGCTCTTCAAGATGAATACCGGCATGGCTCGCATGGGCTTCCCGTGCGTCGGCAGTTGGGTCACGTATGGCCTCGGCACCGAGTCGCAGAGCCTGCCCGCGTTCTGCGTCATGTACGACACGCTCGGTCGCGGCATCCCGAAAGGTCACTCGCTGAACTGGGGTGCGGGGTTCCTGCCGACAGTCTACCAGGGCACCGCATTCAAGCCGCAGGGCGAACCGATCGAGAACCTCACACGGCCAACCGACCTCACCGCCGACCGGCAGCGTCAGCAACTCGATCTGCTCGCGAAGTTGAACAAGCAAGGTGCCGCGAAGACTCCCAACGAACCGGAACTCACGGCTCGCGTCGAGACATTCGAGCTGGCGTATCGGATGCAGATGGCCGCTCCGGATGCGCTCGATCTCAACAAGGAAACGCAAGAAACCAAGAAGCTGTACGGCCTCGACAATCCGAAGGCGACACACTTCGCGAAGCAGTGCCTCATCGCGCGTCGGCTCGTGGAACGCGGCGTTCGCTTCGTGCAGATTTACAGCGGCGGCATGGAGAACGATCTGAGTTGGGACGGCCACAACAACATCGCGAAGAACCACGGCGGGTTCGCACAGGAAACGGATCAGCCGATCGCGGGGTTGCTCGAAGACCTGAGCCGTCGCGGTTTGCTCGACGACACGCTCGTAATCTGGGGCGGCGAGTTCGGTCGGTTGCCGATCGTGCAGAAGGGGAACGCGGGGCGTGACCACAACCCACACGCAATCACGTACTGGATGGCCGGCGGCGGCGTGAAGGGCGGCGTCAGCTACGGGGCGTCGGATGAGATCGGCTTCAAGGCAGAAGAGAATCGCGTGAGCGTCAACGACTTCCACGCGACCGTGCTTCACCTGATGGGGCTCGACCACAAGAAGCTGACGTATCGCTACAACGGCCGCGACTTCCGTCTGACCGACGTGGCCGGCACCGTCGTGAAAGACATCTTGGCGTGATTGGTTCCCTCCGTGGACCGCTCGCCAGCGAACCACCCGCGCTCCACAGAGAAAAGACAACATCACCTCATTCCAGCACCAATTATTACACCCAGACCGTGCAACGGTCTGCGGTGAAGTCGTGGCCCGCAAGCATCCGACAGATCGCGTCGGCGATCTTCGCTCCGCCGACCACCGACGGCTCAATCGGCGACAACGGCGAGTAATCATCGGGGTGGTTGCAGATCACTCGCAGGTCAATCAGCGGAAGCCCGACGAGATTCGCGGCTCGCGTGATGATGTCGTTGAAGCCCGCGAGTGCGGCTCGTTCCGCTGGTCCGATCACTGGAACTGCGTCGTAAATCGTGCAGATACACGTCGGCTTCCCGAGTTCCAACACCCCACGTAGCATCTCGACATACACCGCACGAAACTTGTCTGCCTCAGCAGCCAGTTGGGCGAGTGCATCGCCGACAGTGCTGGCCGGGTCGTTCAGTAACAGGCTCGCCTGCAACGCGTTGTTCCCACCGACGCTTATCACGAAATGCGTCGCGGTTTGCGGCACCTGCTTCAACTGCCTCTCGATGTCCTCGATGACGTGTCCATCCACGGCAACAAGTGTTGCGTTCCAGCTAGGAGGAAGGCCACGCCGAACCTGATCGATCACCGCCGGGCGATCCGGAACGTAGGCTTCGTTATCGAAGATCGAATCGCCGAGCAGAACGACGTGGCTCATCGGACAACCCCTTGAATGCGTCACCCCACTTGGAGGGGCGACGCCAAGCGAGCGAATCACTGTCCAGTGTACTCGGTCGCATTGCTTGTCAGAAATCCAAGCGAATACTTCGTCTTCGCCGTGTCCCAAGTCGCCTGGGTAAACGGTGCAATCGACGGCAAATCAACCGGCGTGCGGGTTTCAACGTGGCCATCCAGGAACGCGACATTGCAGACACCCGCAAACCGAAACTGAGATGCAGTCACCGCCGAGGACGTAATGGCTTTGCTCGCGACATACGGCGAACCAAAGTAACCCCCGAGTGGTTCCTGAAGAGTGCCGTTGCTCTGAAGTTGAACTACTTCCGCGAACGCAACCGTCGCCGACGTGGCCTGGAAGTCTCCGAATCGCTTGCCGGTGATTGGATTCGGCCACGCGGGTTCGTTCGAGATGTGGCGGTTGTAAGCGTAGCCCGCCGTCAGGCCGCTATAGATCTTGCTGATGGGATAGGCATCGAACATCGGGCAGTTGTTCACCCGCACATTGTTCTCGTAGTACGGCGTCAGAATCCCAGCAGTCGGGTCAACCGACAGGACGTTGTAAGGTGCGGAAGTATTGCTCACGCTCGACCCAAACCAGTTCTTCGCATTCGGCCACGCTGCGGAAGAGTCCGTGTGCGGCGGGAACTTCTGTTGCGCAGACTCGTAGTTGTGCAACGAGAGGGCGAGTTGCTTGAGGTTGCTCTGACCCTTCGCCCGAGCCGCGGCCATTCGCACCTTTTGCACGGCAGGCAACAGCAGCCCGATCAGCACCGCGATGATCGCGATGACAACCAGCAGTTCGATCAGCGTGAAGGCTTGGCGTGGGGGAAGCACTCGAAGAGAACGGACCATTGGACTTCGCTCCTGTCCGCCGGGTCGGGCGGACGAGTCGGGGCGCAATCCAGGAACGGAACGGGGCGGTGGCTGCGACTTGCAGCGCGGGACATAACCGGCCCGCCCGGAAGCCTGGAACCGAGGCCCCGAACGACAAGCGACATCCGAGTTTTCATTCACTCAGATGCCGCGGAATGCGACGGGCAGGTCTTCTGACTCTCGGTTCTTTACGAGTCGAGCGGCCTTCCCACGGTTTCCCGCAGTGGCGTTTTGCCCGGACTCTGACCGAACACAGCAGCGGCCCTGCGCCGGATTCTCACCGGCTTCCCTCTTCGGTTCATGTGGCGGAATCACCACGCGAACACCCGTCGGGCATTACCTTATCACTTTACCCTCACCTGGCAATCACGTGGCTCTGCGAAGCCGTGAGCGGCTCAACGAAACAACCCCCGGTTTCCGAGGGTTGCGTTGCGACAATTCGGATCGATCTCACTTCTTTGGCAGCAACTCGTCGCTTGAGCCGATGGTGCCGTCGGCGGTGATGCTCAGGCTAATCCCGCCGCCGTCGCCTTCCATCTTGATCGAGAGCGTTCCGGTCATCTTCCCGGATGGGTCCGTTCCATCGATGCACGCATCCGCTACCATCTTCAGCCCCATCTTGGCCCCCGCCTTCAGCTTCAACGGCGACTTCTCTCCGAGGCTCTTGATCCCGATCTGACCCGTGAACTCCAGAGTCCCGTACTGCTTGCCGCCCTTCTGGTACGTCTTCACTAACTTCCCGGTCAGTTCGCTCGTGTCCGCGTCGATGACCATCCCTGCCTGGCCGCCAGTCAGACCCGGCAGCTTCGAGACGTCAATCTTCCAGGTGTCGCCGGGTTTGACCGGTTTGCCAGGAAGTAGCTGCTCGACGGTTGGGCTGCCTGCACTGCGGTCGAACTCGGCCGAGAGCTTCGTGGCGAACGGGCCATCGAGTGGTTTGTCGTCAACGGTGAACGTGAACTTGCCGTCTTTCTTCTCGATCAGAATGACGGTGTTCAGCGGTGGCCCGCCGAGATCCTTCCCACCTTTTGTCACCTCATACTTTTCGTATGTGCGCTTCAACTTGACTGGCTTTCCCGCTCCTTCGGTTGCCGTGATGATTTCGTCGGTGTACACGATCACCTTGGATTCCGTGTCCTCCTTGGTTTCGGCTTTACCTGCAACCGAGAAGTTGACTTTCGAGTTCATCTTCTCGTTCTTGGTCACTTTGACGCGATCGCTGGCGGCAGGTTTGCCAACCTTGATCGTGACAGCCTCTTGCCCGACAGCGGACATGGCCAACAACCCAACCACAATCCCTGCGAATCCGAACTGTCGCATTGCCATCTCCCGAACGTGGAATGATCGGACGTTTTCGACTCACATTACTTCTTCGGCAGCAGTTCCCTCGTTTCCTTCTTCGTCCCCTTCGCCACGAACTTGAAGGGAATGTCGTTCACTACCGCTTCCATCACGAAACTCATCTCGTCCGTGGAGGTCTCCGACGGATCGGTTCCATCAAGGCAAACGTTACCGGTCATGGTGAACGTCATCTTGCCTGACTTGATAAGAATCTCTTTCTTGCCCCCGATCGCTTTCACCGCCAGGTCAACCTTGAGCTCGATGACGCCGTATTGCTTGTCATTCTTCTTCGTCGCGCTCACGAGTTTGCAGACAATCGTCGACTTCTCTTCGTCGGTGAGGAGCTTCCCATCCCCTGCGAGATCCTTGAGCAGTTTGGCGGTGTTGGGCTTCCACGTTTCGCCGGGCTTGATCGGCCCCTTTGGCAACAGGTCTTCGTCATCGACATCAGATATCGGCTTCATAAACTCGGTATCGAGTAACGCCGCGACCTCTTTCTCGACTGGCTTGCCATCCACGGTGTACGTGTACTTGTTGTCCTTCTTTTCGATCTGAATGGCGACCTTCAAGGGCGGGGCAGACATGCCAGGTTCGGGTGTTGAGTTCTCGTACTTCTCGTAAGTGCGAATCAATTTGATCGCCGGGCCTTTTTTCTCGGCCGCAACGATGATCTCATCCACGTACACCATCGACTTCGACTTGTTTTCCGACTTCGCCTCTTCTTTTCCGGCTACCCCGAACGTCGTGGACTCCGAATCTGTTTCAGTCTTGGTGATCTTCACGCGATCGCCAGACTTGACGCGTGAAATCTTGATCGTCACCGCTTCTTGACCGGAGGCGGAAACCGCCAACAGGCCAACCACGATTGCCGCGAATCCGAACTGTCGCATGGGCGATTCTCCAAACTGAGTGAACCGGATATCGGAACCGTTACTTCACGGGCGTGAAGGTTTGCTCCTGCACTCCCTCAATCGTCATCTTCACCTCGTGACCGAGAGCGTCGCGATGGTCGATGCTGCCGTTCATCGTGATCTTGAGCGTGCCGGCCCGAGCTGACCCATCAATCACGGTGTCGTAAATCATCTGGGAAGGCAGCGAGCCTCGGATCGGCGATCCGTTCGGGGCGTGCGTGTCGAAGACCAACGCGATCTTCCAGTCGATCACACCCCACTGCTGACCGTCCTTCTTGTACGCACGGACCAGTTTGCCCGTGATCTTGCTCTTTTCCTTGTGGTACTCGAACGGCATCTTCCCCGAGATTCCCTTGACTGCCGCGATGTCAACCGTCCATTCCTCGCCAACCTTAACAGCCGATTTCGGAAGCATCCCGTCGAAGTTTCCGCGGCCACCCGCGATATCGTCACCCAGTTCGACCTGTTCCTGAACGGGCAAGGATTTCCCGTCGGCAGTGATCTTGTAGCCCTTTGCGTACTTCTCGATGGTCACCGTCTTTGCGGCGTAGGAAAGGTTGTGCATGTCGCCCTTCTGATCGGCCTTCTCGGCGACCTTGTAAGCGCGGCTCACCTTCGTGGGTCGCGGCTCGCCGGGAGCCGTTTCAATCACACTTTCGGTGTACTCGAACTTCGATTTTTCTTTCACGGTCGTCGTCGCGTTGGCGGTCGTCGCGCTCATGGAACCGCTGCGTGTTTTCACGATGTCGGTTTTGTCGCCGGTCTGTTGGTCCCGGAGTTTGATGGTGTAAGTCGCATTCGGATCGGTTACCTCGACCGGTCCGGGGTTGTTCGGATCACCACTGGGCATGTCGCCCTTGGAACATCCAACAGTCATCGCGACGAGAACGGTGAGAGTGACGAGTTGCCGAAACATGGTTGGATTCTCCGGGTAGGGCGCACTGCGACATGCTACCCGATCCCCTTGCGACTTCCAGTATTCGCCGGACCCTTGGTGGCAGCGGCCACCGTTCATAAGTTACTCGGAGTTTGCGCTGCCCCGAGTCTGTACTAGCTCACGAAACGACTATGCCGAAGCGAACCGACATCAAGAAAATCCTGCTCATCGGGTCCGGACCCATTATCATCGGGCAAGCGTGTGAATTCGACTATTCCGGAACCCAGGCGTGCAAAGCGCTCCGCGAGGAGGGGTATTCGGTCGTCCTGGTGAATTCCAACCCGGCGACGATCATGACCGACCCCGAAACGGCAGATCGCACTTATATCGAGCCAATCACCTGGCAGGTCGTCGAGAAGATCATCGCGAAGGAACGGCCCGACGCCCTGCTGCCAACGCTCGGCGGTCAAACGGCCCTCAACACCGCGATGGACCTTGTGAAGCACAAGGTTCTGGAGAAGTACGGCGTCGAGATGATCGGCGCGAAGGCCGACGTCATCGACAAGGCCGAGGATCGCCAGAAGTTCAAGGACGCAATGGTTAAGATCGGCCTTGGTGTGCCGAAATCGCTCGTCGTGCGGTCGCTGGCAGAGGCGTTGGACGCCCTCACGCAGGTGGGATTACCCTGCGTGTTGCGGCCGAGTTTCACGATGGGTGGCAGCGGAGGCGGCATCGCGTACAACCGTGAAGAGTTCATCGAGATCATCACGAAGGGGATCGACCTCTCTCCAGTGGGTGAAGTGCTTGTCGAAGAGTCCGTGATCGGCTGGAAGGAATACGAACTGGAAGTGGTGCGCGACAAGGCCGACAACGTCATCATCGTGTGTTCGATCGAGAACCTCGACCCGATGGGCGTTCACACCGGCGACAGCATCACGGTGGCGCCGACGCAGACCCTGAGTGACAAGGAATACCAGCGAATGCGTGACGCCGCGAAGATCATCATTCGCGAGATCGGCGTCGAAACGGGCGGCAGCAACATCCAGTTCGCGACAAACCCGGTCGATGGGCGGATGATCGTGATCGAGATGAACCCGCGTGTCAGCCGCTCCTCGGCGCTGGCGTCGAAGGCCACGGGTTTCCCCATCGCGAAGATCGCCGCGAAGTTGGCAGTCGGTTTCACGCTCGACGAGTTGAGCAACGACATCACCACGCCACGGGGAATGGGGGGAGAGAAGAAGACCGGCGGGCAGTTCCTGTCTGCGTGCTTCGAGCCGACCATTGACTATGTCGTGACGAAGGTGCCGAGGTTCGCGTTCGAGAAGTTCCCCGAAGCGAACCCGGTGCTGACCACGCAAATGAAGTCGGTCGGCGAAACGATGGCGATCGGCCGGACTTTCAAGGAGTCGCTTCAGAAGGCGCTGCGAGGGTTGGAAGTCGGTCGCTTCGGCCTCGGTTGCGACAAGCGCGACCGCTGGGGAACGACGCGCCAGCCGCCGCACGAAGAAATCACGTACAAGCTCGCGACCCCGAATTCGGAGCGGATCTGGTACATTCGCTACGCATTCAAGGAAGGCATGAGCGTTGAGGATATCTTCGCTCGCACGAAGATCGACCCGTGGTTTCTGCACGCGATTCACGATCTTGTGAAGATGGAAGACGAACTTCGCGAGTGCGGTTCGCTTGAGAAGGCTTCTCCAGAACTGATCCTGAAGGCGAAGCAAAACGGCTTCGTGGATCGTCAACTTGCGTTCCTGTGGGACTGCTCCGAAACCGACGTTCGCCGTGTCCGCAAGGAGTTCGGCATCGAAGCGGTGTTCAAGAGCGTGGACACTTGCGCCGCCGAGTTCGAGGCGTTCACGCCGTACTACTACAGCACCTACGAACGGGGAGTTGTCAGTTCTCAGTCGTCAGTGATCGGTCGCGGGGAGGATGAGGTTCGTCCGTCTACGGGCAAGCCACGCATCATGATCCTTGGCGGTGGCCCTAACCGCATCGGCCAGGGGATCGAGTTCGACTACTGCTGCGTGCAAGCGGCGTTCGCCCTGCGTGCGGCGGGTTACGAAGTCATCATGGTGAACTCGAACCCGGAGACGGTCAGCACCGACTACGACACATCGGATCACCTGTTCTTCGAGCCGCTGACGGTCGAAGACGTGCTCAACATCCACGACCGTATGAAGCCGGAAGGAACGATCGTTCAGTTCGGCGGCCAGACCCCGCTAAACCTCGCAAAAGCCCTGGAAATCAACGGCGTTCCGATCATCGGCACGAGCGTCGATAACATCGAAGTCGCTGAGGATCGCGGCAAGTTCGCCAAGCTCATCACGGAACTTGGACTGAAGCAACCCGCGAACGGCACCGCCGTCGAACGTGCCGAGGCGTTGCGAGTCGCGCGACGAATCGGCTTTCCGATTCTGGTACGACCGAGTTTCGTGCTCGGCGGTCGCGACATGAAGATCGTGTACACCGAGGAAGAACTCACCGCGTACATGACCCGCGTCGAGCCTGATCTGTCGCCGCAACGACCCGTGCTCATCGACCAGTTCTTGGAGAATGCGACGGAGGTCGATGTCGATTGCCTCAGCGACGGCCACCGCACGGTGATCGGTGGCGTCATGCAGCACATCGAAGAGGCCGGCATTCACTCCGGCGACTCAGCGTGCGTGATTCCGCCGCACTCGCTGCAATCGGCGGTCGTGGAAGACATCAAGGTTCAGGCTCGCAAGCTGGCAACCGCGTTGAACGTGAAGGGGTTGATGAACATTCAGTTCGCGGTGCTGGCTCCGAAGGCCGACGGCACACAAGACGTTTACATCCTCGAAGCGAACCCACGAGCGAGCCGCACGATTCCGTTCGTGTCGAAGGCGACGGGTGTTCCGCTGGCACGCCTCGCGGCGCTCGTGATGGTTGGCAAGACGCTCGACGAACTGAACGTGAAGGATGAGGTCGTACCGAAACACTACTCGATCAAGGAGAGCGTGTTCCCGTTCAACAAGTTCCCCGGCGTGGACATCATCCTCGGGCCGGAAATGAAGTCGACGGGCGAAGTGATGGGCATTGACGACTCGATGCCGATGGCGTTCGCGAAGTCGCAGATGGCCGCGAGTGCGCCGCTGCCGTCGTCGGGAACGGTGTTCATCTCGGTCGCCGAACGTGACAAGTTAGCGGTGGTGCCGATTGCCCGCACATTCGCCGATATGGGTTTCCGGCTGATCGCGACTCGCGGTACCGCTCGCGTACTCGTTCAGAATGGCGTGAAGGTGGAGGAAGTGCCGAAGATTGCCGAGGGGCGACCGAATCTGATCGACTTCATGAAGAATGGTCAGGTGGCGCTCATCATCAACACGCCGAGCGGTCGCGGCAGTTCGAGCGACGAAGGGAAGATTCGAGCAGAGGCGGTTGCGAATCGCGTGACGTGCATCACGACGTTGTCGGCAGCCCAGGCCGCAGCAGAGGCGTGTCGAGCGCTGAAGGAACGCGAATTGACGGTCGTCGCGCTCCAGGATCGGTTCCCAACGTCGGTTTAACGCTCACCGATCACGCAACGGCTCGTGCGGGTTGACGCCGCGCGGGCTGGTTGCCAAGCGTCTCGTAGATTTGCTTCAAACCCTGAACGTGCTTGCACCCGCAATGGTGCCGATACTCGGCGTGATACACCGCATCGGGGCAGGTGCAGTGCCAGATCATCTCGGCTGCGTCGCTGCGTTCCAGTGAAATCTGGTACTCGTCGCGACCGCCTCGCACTTCCCAGGTTGCGACGCAGCCTGGCTCGCCCGTATTCGGGTTTCGGTACGTCACCCGAAAGTGGTATGGGCTCGGAACTCGCTTGCGATCCGGTCCCGGTAGCATCATGGTGATGAGGGTGAACGAAGACGCAGGCGTAGCGGCCACGGCTCGCTCCTTTTGCGATTGGGATTGGTTGGTTTTGAGTAAGTGAATTATACTCAACGGGCGTTCATTCTGGATGTCCGTAGGGCATCTAAACGGTACATTTTGCGTATCCCGAATTGGAGTCCACGCATGCCCGAACCGACCGTTCCGAATGACCCGCAATCACGCAAAGCCGCCATTCGCGAGCAGGCCCGGAAGAACCGAGTCGCCCAGAAGAACAAGGACGAGGTGAGCCGGCTGATCTGCGATAAGTTCACCGCGTTGCCCGCGTATGCCGACGCGAAAACGGTGATGTGGTACGTCGATGCGGGCAGCGAAGTCCGAACGAGGCACACGCTTCCGCAAGCCCTCACACACCGCAAGCGAGTCGTGGTGCCGTGGTGCATCGTGGAAACGAACACGCTCGAACTTTTCCTGCTCGAAGACATGAGCGAGTTGGTCGAAGGAGCGTACAAGATTCTGGAGCCGAATGCTGAGTTGCGTCTGCTTCCGACGAAGTTGATTCAGGCGGAGGAACTCGACTTGGTGATGGTGCCCGGCACCGCGTTCGACCCGCACGGCGGCCGCATGGGGCAGGGCAAGGGCTACTACGATCGCTTACTGGCCAACGCTCGCCGAGACGCTCAACTCGTGGGAATGGCGTTCGACTGCCAGATCTTCGACGAGATTCCCGTGTCGTCGCACGATGTGTACATGGATCTCGTGCTGACCGAAAATCGCACGCTCCGAGGCAAAGGTCGGAACTGATCGCTACTCGGCGTCGCCGTTGGCGATACCTGGGTTCTCCGGCGGTTCCTGTGCTTCGAGCTTGAACGGCTGCCAGACGTGCGGCCTCGCAAGCGGTTCGATGTGCAGCACTTCGTCGCCCCGCTGAAACACCCGCACCGACCCCGACGACTGACTCACCGCGAACGCCACGGCAGCCGTTGCCTTGCTGATCCCGGCCGCGGCCATGTGTCGGCTGCCGAAGCCCTTCCGCAGACTGACGCCTTCCACCCGCGGGTTCAGGTGAAGACAAGCCGCCTCGGCGATGCCATCTCGTCCGATGAGAATTGCCCCGTCGAGTTTCGCGATCTCCTTGATCTGCTCACGCACATCGCGGTTGCGAATGTCGCGTTCGGCTCGGCTGTATCCGCGAAACGGGTTGTAGTTCTGGAACCGTGACATGCTCAGCACTTTCCGCGTGTCGCCGACCACGAGGACGGTTCCCACCGGTTGCCCTTCTCGGCCCTCGCGGCCAATCTCGGTCGCGAGATCGACCACCGCTCGCAGCACATCAATCGGAGCGGCATCGCCGAGCACCCGGAGGTCTTGGGCCGTCATTCGTTCGAGGTGTTCGCCCAGGTGAATGATGCTGAGGCTATCGACCGGTTCCGGGGCGTCGGCGTCTGAGCTGGCGATACCGTTGTAAAGCGCGACAATGTGCGCCCCCGGTTGAAGCTGGTTCTCCGACACCGCCTTCAGCAGTGCCGAATTCATTCGCTCTTGCGTCGGCACCTGCTCGGGGTCGAGGTCGATCACCGTCCACTCGTCGCGTTCGCGGAGAGTCTTCGTGAGCGCCGGGTTCTCCGCAGCGACGAACAACTTACAGCCCGTCAACATGCGGGTGAGCTCGTCCCAGTCCACCGACGTTTCGGTGAGCAGCAATACAGCATCGGCCGGGAGACTCTTCACGAGATCCCGTGCGGCCTGCAACAGAGCGACCGTCTGGCTCGGCAAACTCATGGATCACGTAACGACAGCAGAGAAGGGTTTGGCCTCTGTAGGAGACGTAGAAGACGGAACGCCGTGACGCCACTACTCCGGGCAGATAATTGGTGCTTTTCCCGAAATGCTGGTTCAACGCGACATTCACCGGTTCCAGTTCATGGCGATCTCGCCTTGTCCAGACACACCCACCATGCGGACAATACAGCATCAACCACTCTCCGGAGCCTGCTGATGCTCGACAACATCCTCGAAGCAGTTGGTCATACGCCGCTTGTGCTGTTAAACCGCGTAACCGGTGGGCTTCAGGCAAAGGTGGCGATCAAGGTCGAGTCGCAGAATCCGGGCGGCAGCGTCAAGGATCGCGTGGCGATGGCGATGATCGCGGAAGCCGAGCAGAAGGGGCTTCTCCGTGCGGGCGGCACCATCATCGAAGCGACCGCCGGCAACACGGGCGTCGGGCTGGCGATGGTCGCGGCCGTGAAGGGCTACCGCTGCATCTTCGTGCTGCCCGACAAAATGTCGAACGAGAAGATCGCCCTGCTGAAAGCCTACGGGGCCGAAGTGGTCATCACACAAACCGCCGTCGCGCCCGATTCACCGGACAGCTACAACGGCGTCGCGGATCGACTTTCGCGAGAGATCCCCGGAGCGTGGCGACCAAATCAGTTCACGAACCTCTCAAACCCCGAGTGCCATTACCGCACGACCGGTCCCGAAATCTGGGATCAGACACGCGGCAAGATCACGGTGTTCGTGGCAGGCGTCGGCACGGGAGGCACCGTCAGCGGCGTCGGGAAGTACCTGAAGGAACGCAACCCAAACATCAAGGTTGTCGGTGCTGATCCAGAAGGCTCGATTCTGTCGGGCGGCTCACCGAAGCCGTGGAAAGTCGAAGGCATCGGTGAAGACTTCGTGCCGAAGACCTTCACGAGCGAGTACGTGGATGACTGGGAGCGAGTGAGCGATGCAGAGTCGTTTCATGTGGCCCGCGAGTTGGCTCGTCGTGAAGGGATGCTGCTCGGTGGCAGCACCGGCACGAACGTCGCGGCGGCTTTGCGTTACGCTCGGAGGTTGGGTTCAGGGCATCTTGTGGTCGCGCTCGGCTGCGACACCGGCCGCAACTACCTGAGCAAGTTCTTCGACGACAACTGGCTCTCGACGAACAAGCTGAGTTTCGCGGAACCGCCAGCGCATTCGGTCGGCGATCTGCTGAAGAAACGTGGTGAACGCAAACTCGTTCACATTGCCCCCGACGCGAACGCCGAGCAGGCGATTCAACTGATGGAAGCGACCGGCATCTCACAGCTTCCCGTGATGGAAGGCGGTCGACCGGTGGGTAGTGTCCAGGAGGTGTCGCTGGCTCGTATCTTGCACGACGGCAAAGACCCGACGCAGGTGGCGATCAGCGAAGTGATGGGTCGCCCGCTGCCGGTGATGGACGTTCACACGCATCTGGACGAATCGTATCGTTTGTTGTTGGCAGGTTACACCGGCGTGCTGGCAACGAGCGAAGGCAAGGTTGTGGATATCGTGACTCGCATCGACCTGATCCACTATTGGGACAAGGCCCGCGTGAAGTAGACTGGTGTCACCGAGGAGGCTTCGCGCAGCCGCATTCCATAACAGGAGGAAATGTTCATGGCAGAACTGCCATCCAAACCCGGATTCAGCACGAGAGCGATCCACGCGGGGCAGGACGCCGACCCCACCACCGGCGCGACCGTCGTGCCGATCTATGCGACCAGCACATACACACAGGCAGCACCCGGCGATCACAAAGGCTACGAATACAGCCGCAGCGGCAACCCCACTCGCACAGCGCTCGAAACCGCTCTCGCCGCTCTCGAAGAAGGTGAACGCGGACTGGCCTTCGCATCCGGACTCGCGGCAACCACGGCGGTGTTCGCGGCTTTGCTGCGTCCGGGCGATGAAGTGGTCGCATCTGCGGATCTGTACGGCGGCACCTTCCGACTGCTCGACAAGGTGTTCAAGCCATGGGGTCTGACCGCACGCTACACCGACGACCCAAGCCCAGCCGGCTTCGAAGCGATCATGTCGCCGAAGACGAAACTCGTGTGGATCGAAACGCCGACGAATCCGCTGCTGCAAATCCTGGACATCGCGGCCATCGCAGCGGTCGCCCACAAACACGGAGCGAAGTTCGCGGTCGATAACACCTTCGCGTCGCCGTACCTTCAGCAGCCGCTCAAGCTCGGGGCCGATCTCGTCGTTCACAGCACGACGAAGTACCTTGGCGGTCACTCCGATGTCGTCGGCGGTTGCATCGTTGGGCCAAAGGAACTGATGGACCCGATCAAGTTCTACCAGAACGCGGCCGGTGGCGTGCCGGGACCGTTCGACTCGTATCTTGTGCTGCGTGGCCTGAAAACGCTGGCCATCCGGATGGATCGGCACTGTGACAACGCAGTGTCACTGGCGAACTGGCTGACGAAGCATCCTTCTGTGGCGAAGGTCTACTATCCAGGTTTGTCCGATCATCCGGGGCACGCGGTCGCAGCGAAGCAGATGCGGAACTTCGGTGGCATGATCTCGTTGAAGCTGAAAGGCGGCATCCCGGCAGCGAAGCAATTCCTGACGCGAACGAAGCTGTTCAGCCTCGCGGAAAGTCTTGGCGGCGTGGAGTCGCTGGTGTGCCATCCCACGACGATGACGCACGCGAGCATTCCGAAGGAAGTGCGTGAGGCTCGCGGCGTGGACGACGGGTTGATTCGCCTGAGCGTCGGCATTGAGGATGTTGCCGACCTTCGCGCAGACTTGGAACGGGCCCTCGTAGCGGGTGGTTAAGAGGCAAGGGCCGCCACGGAGGGCGGGGCCCCTACAAACCAAGGCGGTTTCTCTTGTAGGGGCCGCCCTCCGTGGCGGCCCAGCCTCACTCTCCAGGGTAGCCGTCATGAAGACATTCGCGTCCGCACTTCTCCTGCTGTTTCCAGCGGTCGTGGCAGCGCAGCCCAAAGACCCGGCTGCCCCGCTAGCGATCACGGGCGTCACGATCATTGACGGCACCGGAGCCGCGCCGCAAGCCGACATGACCGTGCTCATCACGGGTGATCGCATCACCGAGATCGGGAAGACCGGTCGCGTCACGATCCCTGAGGGCGCCAAGCAAATTAAGGCGGATGGGAAGTTCATGATCCCCGGTCTGTGGGACATGCACGTTCACCTGGAGAAGGAATTTCTGCCGCAGTTCGTCGCGAATGGCGTGACTGGTGTGCGTCATATGTTCAGCCGACAGGGAGTGCCGGGCTTCCCTTCCCCGCCCGCGCACGACTGGCAAAAGGAGATTGAGTCTGGCCGAATGGTCGGCCCGCGGATTGTCGCGACAATGCGGATGCTGGATGGACTGAACGGAACAGCGCCAGTGATACCGGGAAGCGCAATCCCCATCCGAACGCCAGACGAAGGACGTGCCGCTGTCGCAAAGATGCGAACCGATGGCGAAGATTTCATCAAGGTCTATCCGTTCCTGAAGCCAGACGCATACTTCGCCATCCTCGAAGAAGCCGCACGTGGTCCGCGCAAGCTCGCCGTGAGCGGGCACGTTCCGCACGCTGTTCGTGCTGCCGATGCCTCCGATCGCGGGCAGAAGTCGATGGAACATCTCTATGGCGTCGTGCTCGGTTGCTCGAAACAAGAAGACCAGTTGCGGAAGGAATTGATCGGCCTGATGGAATCGGGCGCAATGGTGAAGGACACGCTCGACGCGGCGGCAGCCTGGCGGATTCAGGTAAAAGCACTCGACAGCTACGACGAACCGACAGCCGATGCGCTCTTCAAGAAGTTCGTGAAGAACGGGACATGGCAGGTTCCGACGCTCGTGACTCGCCGCGTGTGGGCGTCACTCAACGATCCGAAGTTCACCGATGATCCCCGGAAGAAAACGCTCCCGCCACGAATGCGGTTCGCGTGGATGGCTACGAACGCGCAAGAGGCTATTAAGGTGCGAGTCTTCGGGGCCGAAGTTGCGGTGAAGGTGAAAGAGAAGAAGTTCCCGATCCTCGGAATCTGGCTGAGTGACAATGACATCGAACAGCAAAAATTGCTCTTCGAGGGGCATCTTCGATTGGTGAAGGCGATGCACAAAGCTGGTGTGCCGATGCTTACGGGCACCGACACACCCGTGCCGTTCTGCTTTCCAGGCTCGGGCGTTCACGACGAACTGGAACTGCTCGTCCAGGCCGGTCTGACGCCAGCCGAGGCACTCCGAGCCGCGACCCGCAACCCTGCGGAGTATCTCGACAAGCTGAAGGATCTCGGCACCGTCGAACGTGGCAAACTCGCCGATCTCGTGTTGTTGGATGCGAACCCGCTCGACGACATCAAGAACATCCGCAAGGTTCATGCTGTTGTGTTGAACGGTCGGTTGCTGCCCAAGGCCACGCTGGAAAAGCTGGCCGACGGGAAGCAACCGTGACTTAACCTGTTCACTTCTTCAACTGGAAGATCGCTTCGACCTCAACGCTCGTTCCCAGCGGAAGCTGGCCCATGCCGAGCGCCGTGCGGGCGTGGCGGCCAGCTTCCTGGCCGAAGACTTCCTTCAGCAAGTTCGTCGCGCCGTTGATGACCAGATGGCACTCGCTGAAATCCGGATCGGTGTTCACGTAGCCCGTCACGCGAACCACTCGTTCGATGCGGTCGAGCGAACCGAGCTTCGAGATGATCGCCCGGAGGATGTTCGCAGCGCACAGAGCCGCTGCCTTCGTCGCATCCTCGACCGACACCTGCGACGGCACCTTCCCCTTGCTGGTCAGCACGCCGTTGTCGTTCGGCACCTGGCCCGAAGCGTAGAGCGTGTCGCCGAGGATCGAGAGCAGATCAATCACCGGCCCTTCCTTCGGTCCACGGTCGAGCGGATAGCCCGCAGCTTCGAGTTTCTTTTCACGGTCGCCCATTGTCGTCTCCTTGGTGAATGAATCTCTGCGACGACTGTTCTATCAGCCGCGTTCTGGCACTGCGACGTTTCATTACGCCGCCTGCACCTCGGCCGCCTGTTCCTCGTCGGGCCAGTCCTCGAACTTCATCGGCAACAACCGACTGATGCCGCTCTCTTGCATGGTCACTCCCCAGAGGCGATCCGCCGCAGCCATCGTCCGCTTCTTGTGCGTAACGACGATGAACTGACTGCGATCCAGGAACTCGCCAAGCACGTTCGCGAGGCGTTGCGTGTTCGCTTCGTCGAGTGCTGCGTCCACTTCGTCGAGGATGCAAAACGGGCTCGGTTTGTTGCGGAAGATCGCGAGCAAGAGTGCGATGGCCGTCATGGTCTTTTCGCCACCGGAGAGCAGCGACAGCGAACGCAGCTCCTTGCCGGGCGGCCTCGCCGTGATCTCGATTCCCGATTCCAGCACATCCGATTCGTCTTCGAGGATGATGTCTGCTTGCCCACCGCCGAAGAGCTTGCGGAACAATTCCTGAAAGTACCCGCGGATCGCGGCGAGCGTGTCGGTGAACAGTTTTCGACTGTCGCCGTTGATGGCGTCGATCACGTCTTGAAGCGACTTTCGGGCCGCGGCGAGGTCTTCGTGTTGCGAGCGAAGCGTGGTGAATTCCGTCTCGACGCGAGTGAGTTCTTCGAGAGCTTCCATGTTCACGGAGCCAAGCCGCGTTAGCTTCTTGCGGAGGTCTTCGATCTCGTGCTGCACTTCGGCGGGAGTCAGGTTTTCCGTTGGCGATTCACTGGTGATCTCATGGTCGCTGCTCGCCAAGTCCGCCAATTCGATGGCGTAGTCTTCGCGAATGCGGGCGGCGACGGCGTCACGGCGAGTCTGCAAATTCTGGACGGCGAGTTCCTTCGCGTGGGCCTGGCTTTGCTTCGATTGCCAGCCTGTGCGGAGTGCCTGTAGTTCGTCGCGAACCTGCTCCCGGCTCGTGCGATCGACCGCAGCTTTCGCAGCAAGTTCACCGGCGAGCCGTTCGCGGTGTTCCTTCTCGCGGTAAGCATCGGCTTGTCCCGCAGACGCGCGAAGCATCGCAAGCACGCACTCCGTGAGACGCACGGTTGCGGTGTGATGTGCCGATCGGCGATCCGTGGCTTCGATCTTGCGCTTACGAAGCTCAACCTCGAACTGCGTCACCCGCTCACGGGCACGGTCGCGGTCAGCCGTGGCGCGACTCAACGCAACCTGAGCGTTCGTATCGGCCTGCTGTGCGGCGTTCTTCGCGGCTTCCGCTTCTCGTGCTGCGATCACCAACTCGGCAAGCTTTGCCTTTAGTTCCTCGGCGGCTCGCTCGGCCTGCTCGGCCTGCATTTTCTCAGCGACCCACGCAGCCTCGCCCTGCTGCACTTGTTGTTCGAGGTAACGCGACTCTTGCCGGGCGATGTCGAGGCTGTCATCGAGATTTACGACCTCTTGCCGCTGCCGCGCGATCTTCTGAAGCAGGTCGCCGGCTGCGCCAGAAAGCAGTTCGATCTCGGATTCGATGCCCTCAAGCATGCCCTCAGCCGCATCCGCTTGCCGACGCAACTTCGCAAGTTCGACCTCGGTTACCGCCACCTGTTCGGTGAGAGCACGGAACTGATCGCGAAGCTCCCGTAGTTCGCTCTTTCGCGAAACCAACCCCGCCTCGGCCTTTGGTGGACCAACGCTCAGAGTGCCATCCGGTTCGAGCAGTTCGCCCGTGCGAGCAACAACACGATAGCCCGGATAAATCAGGGCGAGCCGTCGCGCATCGGCTAGCGAATCTGCGAGCAGGACGTTCCCGAGAAGTTGAGCCGGAAGCGCGGCACGCTCGCACGAGACGTACTCGGCAAGCGTCCCCGCGCCCGACGACTCAGTGCCAACACTCGCCAGGAGGGGAATGAACCCGACACGGCCCGGCACTTCACCCACCGCGGCAACAATCTCATCCACCGCTGCGGACGACTGTACGACGAACCGCTGTGCCGCGTCGCCGAGCGCGAGTTCAACGACTGAGGAAATCTCGTGCGGCACGGTCAGCAGATCGGCGACCAAACCGATCACACCCGGTAGCACGTTCAAGCGGTTGAACACTGACCGCACGCCAGCACCAAGCCCATCGAGCGAACGCTCCAACTCTTCGAGAATTCCGACGCGACCACTGAGGTCGCCTTGTCGAACCCGCAGACCTTCGAGCGATGCCTGAACGCGACCCGCACGCTCGGTGAGATCGTTGCGATTCGCACGCACCGTGACGAGCCGGTCGCGGGCGCTTCCGAGGCGTTGCTGCACATCATCATCGGCGCGAGAAAGCCCGTCGAGTGCGGTTGCGAGAGTCGCACGACGAGCCGTGTTCTGCTCGATCTCGGCAAGCTTTCGCGTGTACTCTTTCTGAAATCCTTCGACCTGCTTCAGAGTTGCGGCCGCTGTTGACTGCGCCGTCGCCATCTGACGAACGAGATCGTACTGCCGTTCGTGGTCGGCGGTTGTTTGCTGATCGAGGTCAATCACTCGCTGCGTTGCTGCTGCCAGGGTTTCCGCTGCGGCTGTCGCTGCCGCTTGCTCCTCATTGAGGCGAGCCTCGGTTGCGGTTGCTTCGGCAGTTGCGCGAGCCGTGTCGGCTTCCAGCGCTCGCATGCGGTAACCGATGTCCGCTCGCTGACGGCCGACCGTCAGCAACTCGGCCTCGTAACCCGCCGCGGCCGAGCCTTCATGTCGAAGGGTCGTCTCGAAACCAGCGATTTGTTGCTTGGCGTCGGCGAGCCGGCCTTCCTGATAGCGCAGCCCGTCCTCACCGCGAGTCACTTCGCGGTCGAGTTCACGCAGAGAATGCTCGAGTTCGCCGGTTCGTTGATTTGCACCAGAAACATCTGCCTGAAACTCGGCCAGGATTCGCTGTTCCGCTTCCAATGACGCCGAGAACTCAGTGTACTCTCGCACCCCAAGCCCAACCCGCAGTTCACGCAGGCGGTCCGAATGCTCCTTGAATTTCTGAGCTTTCGCGGCCTGCATTCGCAGCGTACGAAGTTGCGAATCGAGCGATTCGAGGCGATCCCGCGACCTCGTGAGATTCAGTTCGACGTGAGCCAGTTTGCCGAGCGTTTCCTTCTTCTTCGCCTTGAAGCGACTGATGCCAGCGGCTTCGTCGAAGATTTCGCGGCGGTCCTTGGTCGAGGATTGAAGCAGTTCATCGACGCGACCCTGCGCGATGATGGTGTAACCACCGGAGCCGGCACCGCTACCGAGGAAGATTTCTTTGAAGTCTTTGAGGCGGGCCATCTGCCCGTTGACGAGATATTCGCCGGTGCCGTCGCGGTACACACGGCGTGTGAGTTGCACTTCGTCGGCATCCACGGACAGCAACCGGCGCACGTTATCGAATACGACCGTGACTTCGGCGAGGCCGAGGCTCTTGCGACTGCTCGATCCGTTGAAGATGACGTCGGCCATTTCGCCGCCACGCAGCGACTTGGCCGATTGCTCGCCGAGAATCCAGCGGACAGCATCAACGACGTTAGATTTGCCGGAACCGTTTGGACCGACGACGCCCGTGATCCCCGGCGAGAAATCGAAACGGGTTTTGTCTGCGAACGATTTGAAACCGACGAGTTCGAGACGTTTCAGCATGGCAAGATTCGGGATTCAAGTTCGGAAGACAAAGGCACGGGAAGAGGGGGAAAAAATCGGGCACGGGCAGGGGCACGGGCACGGGCACAGACAAGAGAAGACGGGAGATAAGGAAGCGGAGCGATCTCCGGTTTTCCCCGTATTCCCGTCTTTTCCGTGCCCGTGCCCGTGCCTCTGCCCGTGCCCGATTCTCTTTCTCATTCCCGCAACTACTGATCTCCAGTCGCGGGCACCACGCCAGGATCAATCGCAGGCGCTTCATGACGCTTCGAGCCAAAGATGCGGCCAGGCTCACGGTTCAACGGCGGACGCGGTGGCGTCGCAACAACCGCAGGAGCCGTGTCGCTGGTCGTCGCCGGCAGATCGAAACCAGACACATCGAGGTCTGGTCGAACCACACCCGCCCGAGCAATCTCGACATTCGCACGGGTCAGCGTCGGATCGTTTCGTGCGAAACTCGCGAGCTGCCGAATGTTCAACTCAGCCGGAACTGCGTCGATCACCACCGCTGCCGACAACACCTGACCACGATCCGCACGACGGATCAACTCAACCGCTTCCGAGTAGGTGCCGCCAAGCTGACCAATCTTCACAAGCACATCCGCCAGCGTCGGCTTGCAAGTCAGCTTCTTATCCTCCAGATCGTGCTTCACCTTCACGATGCGAGTGACCGTCGCCTCGTTTCCGCTGGCCGACACGCTCACCGTGAACTCAGTTCCCACCGGCAGCGTGAACGGTCCGCGAAGTTTCGGAGCATCGCCGAACAGTACCACCTCGCAACGGTGATCCGTCGTCAGGTGAATCATGGACGAACTGCTCGGTGCGAGTTGGTGCAGCCAGAACGAGTTGTTCACGAGCATTCCGCGAGCCACGGCGTTGTTCTCGTCCGCCATTCGTAGCGCGAGGAACGCACCATAACGAAGCGTCGGATCGTTGTTCGCGGTCAGTTCCACGAGGCGATCGGTGCAGGCCGCATCGTCCATCGAGGCGAGTGCCTTCAGAGCCGGAGCGCGAAGAGCAGGATGGTCTTCGGCCAACTTCGCGAGTTCCACCGCACCATCGGTCTGACCGAGGTACGTCAGCGCTTCCCCTGCCGCGAAGCGAACCCACGGCGACGGGCTTTCCAACCCGACACGCAACGCCCGCATGCTCGACGAACCCAACGCTTCGAGCTTGACCGCCGCGACGAGAGCCGTGGACGGTTCGAGCAGTTCTTCCTCCAGTTTCTTGCGATAAAGGCTGTCGTTGTTCGCCGGGAGGACAGGCACTTGTCGCGCGACGAGTAAGAACCGGTAGTGGTTGTTGCGATACGCCATCGGCACGTTCAACAGGATCAACTGGCGATCCTTGGCGTCGGCCACTTTGAGGTTCGGCTCGGAGGTCGCGTGGAATGTGCTGTTGAGCCGTTCCGCGAGCGAAGCCGCCATCTGCGGGCTTTGGCTACCCGAGTTAATCAGGATGAAATACTGACGGGCCTTCGTGACCTTCCCACCACCCCAGATCTTGCCGACCTTGAACAGCGGTTGACCGTCGGCATCCGTCTCGACGGTGCCCTTCCCGTTTCCAGGAATGAACTGACCCGCGAGAACCGGACCTTCCGCGATGGCCCAACGATCGCCCTTGCGGAGTTCCCCGCTGGGAGCGGCCGTCTTGCCTTCCTGAACCAACGACTTCAAGTTGCCGGTGGTGTCGGTGTTGTGCAGTTCGCACAGCAGCAGTTTGCCGCCCTTGAGGCTCGTCGTCTTGCTCTCATCGGGCAGCGAAATCTGCACGTCGATGAGGTCGCCCTTGCGTGCCCCCGGCAGAACCAACGCCGATACCAGAACGAGAGATGTCGTTTTGCCCGGGTCATCGAGCATCTGCTTGATGTTCGACATATTCGGCATTCGCTTGAGGCTCTCCTCAAGCATCATGCGCCAGCCGCCGGGCGGAGCACTGCTCCCGGTTCCAGGCAAGCCGTACACCAAACCGACACCGCTCACGACGATGGATTCGGTGTTGCCGATGGTGGTCTTGCTGCCGATGGTCGTGGCGGCGTCGAGGTCCGCCGGATCCTCGCCGATCTGCGACCGCCCCTGCGCTTCCTTCAGCTTCTCGGCTTCCGGCCCTTTGCATCCGCTGCCGAGTCCAGCCAGCCCAACGGCGGCAGACAAGGCCAGGAATTTTCGCCGGTTCAGCCCGGCCGCTGCGATCCACGCCCGGTTCATGGCGATCCCTTTCTCTACCCTCCTGAGTCGCCGAGATGGCAGACGCAGGAACGGCGATTGCGGATACCGGCAGCGATTCCCCCGAATCGGTTGCCTGATGGCCGCGTCTGAGTTTCTTGTTTGGAGGGCGGAACATACCGACATGCCGTAGCGGGTCAATACGAGATTGCCGCGACGAAAAAATCCCGGGCGCGGCGGGTGCGTGTTTGGTAAGGCGGGTTGCCTTGTTCAACAACCCAGCCTGCTGACGCAGGTGGTTCGACAACACCGGGATTTCCGGCGAACCGCCTGCATCAGCAGGCTGGGTCGCTGAAGGCTACAGAAATGACAAAGACCGGTCGGCGACAAGTTTATCGGTTGGGCACGGTTCATCCGCACCTCTTCCCGATTCACTCGCTGCCGACCGGCCCTCGGTGCGGGTTCCGGTCCGCACCGTGCCTCTTCTCCATCCGGCCCCTGTGACTTCTCACTTCAGCACCGGTTGAGAACGAAACAAGATATAGCAACAGCCGTGCCAGAGGTCGTTTTGCTGCCACGCTGGTCGGACACCGACCCAGCAGGACGCCATTTCCCGTCAATAGGAAAAATTGGGCATGAAGTACTCTCCCGACAGGTAGCTTTTACAACCAACCCTGCCGAAAGATGAAAAAACTTCACACTCAGCGAATCAGGATCACTCGCACATCCATGACGTTCGTTCCTGTGAGGCCAGTCCTCAGAAGCCCATCGCAACGGGCGAACAACTCGTAAGCGTTGTGCCGACGCAGGAAATCCTCGGCTGAGATACCCTGTTCGCACAGAACGGACGCGGTGTTCCCATCGGCGATCGCACCGGCAGCGTCGGTCGGGCCATCCTCGCCATCGGTGCCGCCGCTGAGAATGGTCACGCCGTCCAGACCCAATCGGCCGAGTTTCGTGAGCATTGCCAGAACGAACTCCTGATTCCGCCCTCCCTTCCCCGGGTTCTCGCCAAGGGTAACCGTTGTTTCCCCGCCGACGAGGATGCATGCGGGGGCAGCAACCGGAACGTCATCCTGCCTGATACTTCGCACAACTCCAGCAATCGCTGTAGCGACCTGCCGCGTTTCACCTTCGACGAACGCGCCCAGATTGAGAACGCGATACCCAAGCGCCTCGGCCTTGCGTCGTACCGCGTCGAGCGCCACGCGATTGCTTCCAATGACGCGGTTCATCACATTCGCGGGAACTGTCTTCGGCGTCTCGGAAATGTCTCCCGCACCGCCGCGTTCGAGATGCCGCACAACCGCGACCGGTGAAGTACCCAGCAGCCCATACCGCTCCAACACGGCACGAGCCTCGGCGAATGTCGTGGGGTCGGGGGACGTTGGCCCAGACGCGATTACGTCGAGCGGATCACCAACGACATCGGAGATGATGAGCGAAGCAAGGAGCTTGCCGCGAAACGCCTCCGCCAACCGACCGCCCTTCACGCGGGAAAGATGCTTGCGAACGCAATTCATCTCGTCGATGGTCGCCCCGGAGCGGTGCAGGAGTTTCGTGACCGCGAGTTTGTCGGCGAGCGTGACGCCTTCGGCCGGTGCCGGAAGCAGAGCGGAACCGCCCCCAGAAAGCAGACACACAGCTACATCATCCGGACCGGCTGAGGCGAGCAATCGCAGCATCTCTTCCGCACCCGCGACTCCTTCAGCGGTTGGTTCGTTCACGCCCTGCGGTCGGGCCGCGTGCAAACGGATGCGTTTCAGCGGTGCGGTCATCCCTGCTGGCACATTCACCAATCCCTCAACGCGATCGAGTTGACCCGCGAGCGCGGCTTCAAGCCCGACGGCCATTCCTGGCCCAGCTTTCCCGGCTCCAACGACCAGCACTCGACGCGCGGAACGGATCGCCTCGCTCGCTGCGATCGCAGTTTGAACGAGGGGTTCGGGGCGAACGGCATCGACACCCGCCCACCAGGTGGCAAGTGCGTGATCCCGGGGGTCCGAAGGAAGGGTCATGAATCACCGGAACATGAGGAACGGATGAGCAAATTGATTGCATTCCATGAAGCCAACCGGTATCGTTCAAGCGTTCGATGCAATTCAACGGTTCATATAAATCAGATCGTATTGCGCTCAGGAGCCCACCATGAAGCGTCGAGGGTTTACACTTATTGAGTTATTAGTCGTGATTGCGATCATCGCGATCCTGATTGGGCTTCTCCTACCCGCAGTTCAGAAGGTTCGTGAATCCGCCGCTCGCATGAAATGCAGCAGCAACATGCGGCAGATCGCCATCGGGCTGCACGGTCACCACGACGCAAAAGGATACTTCCCTCACGCAACGTACAACTATATCGACGGCACAGGTTCTACTCCCGCCCCGTACACGGGGTACCAGGACCGCCGGAGCTGGGGCCAAGACGTCCTGCCTTACATCGAGCAAGGAGCACTTTACTCGCGATTCGACACATTCATGCAAACTGCTGGGCAGTCCGCATTGAATTTCGTGGGCTACGATACGGTCATCCCGACGCTGATGTGTCCCTCGGACCCGATCGGACCCAAGATCGTCAACTTCTGGGGCGGAGGCGGCAGTCCAACGTCACAGGGCTTCTCGGGGAACTTCGTGACCTGCGCAAGCAGTGGTTACTTCAATGATAGTAGCGCAGCGACCAGCGCGAACCTCGACGGAGTGATGTACGCGGTCTCGAAAACTCGGATTACCGACATCACAGACGGAACCTCGAACACCGGGTTGGTGAGCGAACTCATCCTGGTTCCCGACAAAGGTGCCCACGACATTCGCGGCCGCTACTACAACCCCGCCCACAGCGGCGTTTCGTTCAGTACGCTGCACCCGCCTAACACACCAATCCCCGACGTCTTCGACTGGTGCAACACCGCCAACCCACAAGCGAATGCACCGTGCATCTACGCCGCAACGAACATCTTCGTTCTGGCGAGAAGCTATCACGTGGGGGGTGTGAATCTGACCTTCGCGGACGGATCGGCCCGGTTTGTCTCCAACGGCATTACCCCAGCCACCTACAAGGCGCTCGGGAGCCGCAACGGTGGTGAACCTCCTGGAACTTGGTGAGGCGGGGAAATGCTTCGTTTGTTTTCCCTCGTGGTTCTCGCGGTCGTTCTCACGGGCTGCGGGCAACCCGAGCCGAAGGCCTACCGTGTCACCGGTACAATCTCGTGGAAGGGTGTCCCGATTCCGTTGGGTCAGGTCAATTTCGTGGCGATTGACGGACAAACGCAACCGGCGACTTCGAAGATCAAGGACGGGCAATTTGAACTGCGGATCACGCCAGGGGTCAAGCAAATCCATATTTACTCGCAGCGGAGCAAGGGCTTCGACAAGGTGATGAATCAGGAAACGTGGGAGAACACGATTCCGGCTGAGTACAACGCCAAGACGAGTTTGACGTTTGAGGTTCTCCCGAACGACGACAACGTTTACGAGGTTGCGTTGCCGCAGAAGAAGTGACTACTCGCGAATAGAATAACAACGCCCTGGCTCGTGCCGGGGCGTTCCGCGTTTCGAGGCCGAAGATGAAGTTCGATCTGCACATGCATACCCGTCGGCACTCGCACGACGCAATGAGTGATCCGTTCGAGTTAATCAAGGCTGCCGTGGCTGCCGGACTCGATGGCATCGTCATTACCGAACACGACTACATGTGGCCTGAGGAAGAACTCGAAGAACTGCGAGCCGCGCAACCTGGGCTCGTGATCCTGGGCGGCATCGAGGTCACGGGACGCGGCGGCGACATGCTCTGTTATGGCCTGACGAACCCGTTCGCATTGCCGCGAGGCATTTCATGGGGGGAGCTGACTCGTGAGGTTCACAAGCAGGGCGGCGCTTGTGTTGCGGCACACCCCAATCGCTGGAACCAACCGTTCGAGAAACTGGTTCGCGATCAGAACGCGGAGCTTGATGGCATTGAAGTGATGTCGAATAACATGGATTCGGAGTTGCGACGAATGGCGGCGAATCTGCTGGCGAAGAATCCGCAGTACGCTCAACTCGGCAACAGCGACTCGCACGAACCGGGCACGGTTGGCTGCTGCTACACCGACTTCGACGCTGTGATTCGCACGTCGGCCGATTTGGTGGCAGCGATCAAGGCGAGGAAAGGCAAAGCCGTGAGCCACAGATGAGTTGAGATGAGCAAAAATCAATAATCATGCTCTCAATTTTGGGTGTTCTTTGTGCCTTTGTGGTTAATCCTTGCCTTCTTCTGTTCTCAGGGGAAAAACTCATCTTGCAACGGGTCTATGTCGATTCTTCCGGTTGTGGTGACATCGCCCACGGAGCGTATCGACAATGGACGATTCTTCGGTCGCCCTGCTGCCCACATCCGCGATTCCCGGTCCCAAGCGGATGTCCATCGTCGGCGGCATCTGGGAACAAGTGAAGTTCGACCGCGATCCCGTCGTGTACATGAACGGTCTTCGCGCCAAGTACGGCGATCTCACACGCTTCCAGAATAGTATGGGCACCATGCTCCTCGCCATCGGGCCGGAGTATAATCGTCCACTTCACCAAGAAACCGATCTGTTCCACTCGCGGCCGTTCGTGCTGCCAGGCGGCAAAAACACCTCACAGCACCGTCTGCGACAAAGCATCTTCTCGCTGAACGAAGCGGAACACAAACGGATGCGGCACCAACTGCTGCCCGTGTTCCAGCGGTCGATGATGGAACTGCATCAGCACTCGATCAACAAGCACGCCGAGAATGCCCTCAGTTCGTGGCAACCCGGCCAGACGCGGAATATGCACCGCGACATGCACCTGCTCGTGTGGAACGTCGTGCGCGATCTGCTATACGGCCTCGATGATAGTGCCGCGACCGAATCACTTCACGAAGGCATGGAACACTGGATGTTCCAGACCTTCTCGCCGTGGGTGCGGGCGTTCCCATTCAATATCCCGTTCACGCCGTACAACCGCATGATTCAGGACGCGAACCGTCTGGAACGCAAGTTCCTCGATCTGATGCGTAAGCGTCGCGCTCAGGGAGTGCATGGCAACGACGCGCTCTCGGCGTTGCTGCGGTTCCGCACGATCGATGATAAAGAAGTGCCGGTTGAACTGCTCGTCGGCCATGCGTTGATTCTGTTCTTGGTCGCCTACGAGACGACCGGCAACACGCTGACATGGACGCTGTTTCTGCTATCGCAGTTCCCACAGGCACAGCAAGACGTGCTCGACGAACTGCAGGCACTTGGGCCGAATCCGAGCTACGACAAGCTCGATGCGGCACCGATGCTGGCCCGCGTCATGAAAGAAAGCACGCGACTGTTGCCTGCGGTGCCGTACAGTCGTCGGCTCGCGTCGCGTGATGGTGCGTTCGGTCGCTACGAGATCAAGAAGAAGACGCGAGTGATCTTCAGCCATTACATGACGCACCACATGGCCGAGATTTACCAGAACCCAGAGCGGTTCGATCCGGCACGCTGGGAAACGATCAAGCCGTCGCCGTCGGAGTTCCTGCCCTTTGGTGCCGGCCCGCGAACGTGCCTTGGGTCTTCGCTGGCACAATGCGTGATCAAGATCGCGATCTCGAAGATCTTGCCACGATGGAAGATCAACGTTGTGCCGCAGTCGCAAGTCGATCGAAAGATGGGAATTTCGCTCGGGCCGTTGAACGGCATTCCGGTGACATTGTCGCGGCAGGATCGGGATTTACACAAATCGCCGATCACCGGTAACATCCGCGATATGGTGGAAATCGACCATCCCGAGCCTGCGAAGCGTGTTCGCATCGCGGCGTAATTCGGATCGGGCGAACGCGGAGAATCTACTCGCGTTCGCCTGCAACACGAGGTTCACGCATGAAATCCGTGAGCGGTCGCTCGATACCACTTTCCGCGCCACGCCGGATGGTCAGCGACCTTCTCCACATCAGCCGGCAGATCCCGCTGATCCCCGGCGAACGCACAATGCAACTCGCGAAGGTCGTCGAGGCTCGCAAAGCAGCCACGCCCCGACCGAGCTGGCTTGCGATGTTCGTCAAAGCTTTGGCGACGGTCACGGCAAAACACCCGGAAGCCCGCCGAGTTTTCCTGACACGACCGTGGCACCGGATGTACGAGTACAACGAGAACATCGTCAGCGTTGTGGTCGAACGCGATTATCACGGCGAACCTGGGTTGTTCCTCGCGAGGCTGCATTCGCCCGAAAAGATGTCGCTGACTGAGATCGACGCACAAATTCGCAAGTTCAAAGAGAAGCCCATCGAGGAAATCTCAGCGTTCCAGAACGCCCTGCGGCTGGCACGAATGCCGTTGTTCCTGCGTCGTGGGTTCTGGTCGCTGGTGATGAACTGGATGCCAAAACTACGTGCGAAGTTCCTCGGCAACCTCGGCATCAGTTTGACCGCCGGAATGGGTGGCGTCGCGTTGTCGCTGCTGACACCTTGGACGTTCACGATCTTCTACGATGCATTCGAGGACGACGGTTCGCTGACCTTCCGCGTGATGTTCGATCACCGCATTCTGGATGGTCGGATGGTGTGTCGGATGGGTCGCGAGTTGGAACAGGAAATGAACGGGTCGATTCTCGAAGAAGTGCGAGCAATGAAGAGTGCGGAAACGACTCAACGGGCGGCGTGAGTTTTTGCCGCTTGCGGCGTTGCACTTGTCACGTGAGTTTTTGCCGCTTGCGGCGTTGCACTTGTCACTTGTGCAACGCCGCAAGCGGCAAAAACCTGTTCCCCAATCATCCGAACAGCAGCAATACGCTCCACGGGGGCGTCGCCTCGAACTCGCATCCGAGTTCGTAGAAGTCGTTGCTCGGGCGACAACTCCGCACCAGAATCGTGACGAATCCCACATTGTCCGGCGCGTTCACGGCTCGCACCTGCAACACACTTCCGGGCGCGACGGCATCCGCAATCGCGATGCGTAAACCACCCGTCGAGCGATCGAGAACGTAGCCTTCACCAACTCCGTTGCGAAACGTCGGCGATGCCAGGAGGACGCGAACCGGCGGCCCTTCGCGACGAATCGCTGTCCGGCGATCGGCGTAGGACTGCTCGGGCGGCGCCCAGTTAGCTGCTTTCTCGGCCAGCAGCGAATTCGTGCCGGCGGAAGCGAACTTGCCACTGCCCAACCCACGTCGCCGCCCAGAAGCGATCACCACGATCATAATGACCAAGCCGACCCCAATGCCGATCACGATTGGCATATTGGCGGAACACCACGTCACGACGGTATCGAGGATCTGGTTAAAATTCATGGATGATCCCTCAACCCGGTGTGAATGCCACACGGGAATCATTAGCGACTTTAGCACATGCTGTGCCGGGCGGAAACAGCGCCGAAGATGTGGCCGTGCTGCTTTTCGATGTTGATATGTACAACGAGCGGGGAACACAAGTCCCCCGCTCGCCAAAACTGCACACGCTTTCAACTTTTTACGGCTTCCCGCCAGTGAGCACCGCGGACGGATCAATCTTGTACTTCATCGTCTCGGTCGAGAGTTCAGACTCGATGCGGCCGAGCTTGTCCTTCACCTGAATCTTCACAGCGCCGGCCATGCTGACTTCGCCGGTGCCTGCGAGGAACGATAGCTCTTCGCACGTTCCTTCCGCACCGAAGCCCACGAACCGCACTTTTCCGCTGGCCTTCACGGCCGACAGCCCCGCAGCACCCTTCTCGGGCGACTTGATGTCGATCTTCTCGCAGATGACCTTCAGCACGAGATCGTCGCCGAACTTCACCTCGAAGGTCGGTTCGCCTTCGCCGACCCGCAGCAGAATGCGGTACTTGGTAGCGAGGTTGGCCTTCGGAGCATCGTACACTTCTGGCTTCGGACTCTTCCGTGGCGACGGCTCAACCACCGGATCACTCGGGGGTGGGTCGATAGCCGGATTAGCCGGTGGCGTGAACGAGGGAACGCTCGGTTTCGGCGGCGTTGGCTTCGTCTCGGTAACAGGCGGAGGAACCTCTGTGTAGCTCGACGGTGGCGTTGGCGTTGCCACGGGTGGCGTCGGTTTAGCCATCGGCTCCGAAGGCACAGGCGGCGGCAGTAACGGCTTGACGTCGGTTCCGCTCGCCGGAATCACCGGTGAAGCTGGAACCGCTGGCAACGTTGCAGGTGGCGTCGGCGTTGCCATGGGTGGCGTTGTTGGCGGCGACGGAGCCTTTTCGGTGGCCTTCGGGAGGTCGGGCAACTGAGTTGCAGGTGGTGCCGGTGGCAATTCCACTGTGGGAAGCGACGGCAGCCCAGGCGTGGGAACCACAGGAGCCGGCGGGATGGCTGGCTTCGTGCTGGGATTGCCAGCCGGTGGCGTGTTGGAAGGCTTTGGGAGTTCGATGTCGGGCGGCAGGTTAGCCTGGTGGCGGCTGGTCTTCGACGAATCCATCTTCGGGCATTGACCGGCCACGGCAGCCAGACCGCCGAGCGTCACGCCGAGCACGCCGGCCATCATCTTCCATCGGGACAACAACATGGTGTGGGGTCTCCGTACCTGGGGGATTAGCCGGGGGAAACCGCGGGCATCCGATCCCGCGGGGACGCTCCCCGCTGCGAAACCGGAAGTTAGATAGCCGTCGCCGCTCCCCGTGTCTGCGCCACTTTCCCAACCGTGCGGCGTCGCCCCGTTGGGGCGACCGCTTCACGTTGCGGGCGCGACTTCTAAACTCACTGAACCCCCATTCCACCGGTGTAACTATGTCGCGTCCAAAGGTCTTCGTCGCCCGTCGCATCCCCGACGAGGGTTTGAATGCGATCTCCGCTGTGTGCGACGTCGATGTGTGGCCGAATCAGTTGCCGCCCTCTGCCGACGTGCTGCGTGATCGCGTGAAGGATTGCGATGGCCTCGTGTCGCTGCTCACGGATCGCGTCGATGGTGCGTTGCTCGATGCCGCCCCACGGCTAAAGGTCGTGAGCAACTTCGCGGTCGGCTACAACAACGTGGATGTGCCCGCGTGTACGCAGCGTGGGGTCTGCGTCGGAAACACGCCTGGCGTTCTCACGGACGCAACCGCCGACATTGCCGTGACGCTGTTGTTGAACGCCGCCAGACGAATCGCAGAAAGTGCTGCCGACGCGAAGGCTGGTCGCTGGTTGACGTGGGAACCACTCGGCTGGTTGGGGCAGGATCTCGCGGGCCGCACGCTCGGAATCGTCGGCATGGGGCGCATCGGCTTCGCCACCGCGAAACGCCTTCATCATGGCTGGGGCATGAAGGTGCTTTACACGAAGCGGTCGCCAAGCGTGGAGGCCGAGAAGGAACTCGGCGCGAAGCGTCTGGAACTCGATGATCTGCTCGCACAGAGTGATTTCGTGTCGGTTCACGCCGACCTGAACCCTTCGACGAAGGGGCTATTCAGTGCGACGCAGTTCAAGAAAATGAAGCGGACGGCGGTGTTCGTGAACACGTCGCGGGGGCCGCTCGTAGATCAGCCCGCACTCGCTGAGGCACTTCGCAACGGAACGATCTTCGCGGCGGGGTTGGATGTCACGGAACCCGAGCCGCTGCCGCCAGAACACGAGTTGTATCAGTTGGCGAACTGCGTCATCGCTCCGCACATCGCAAGCGCGACGATCGACACACGCAACGCAATGGCGAGGTTGTGCGCGAACAACCTCGTCGCTGGCGTTAAGGGCGAACCGCTCCCGAACTGGGTGAACCCAGACGTGGCGGCCACCCGCCGCCGGAAAGGGTAAGAGCAATTGTTACTTTTCTTCGCCACTTGCGGCGTAGCGCTCCATTGTGAGCGCTACGCCGCAAGTGGCGAAGAAACTTCTCTTCATCGCTTCACGAACTCGAACGCACCAGAAGCAAAGTTCCCGTAGGCGTTCGAATTCACGCCGTTGCGCGAACTCGCCGTGTACTGGGCCGGCGACTGAACCACCCGCACCCGCACAGCCACCACCTCGCCTGGTTTCGCAAGCCCAGCGTGAACGGCCGCTGCCGCGAGATTCGAGTCGAGCGTGTAGACATCCGTGCCCCAAACAGTCGCCTGCTGACCGTTCGCGGGCGTGTGCCCCGTCAGCGTGAACACGAGTTCCTTGCCGAACTGCTGCTGGTACGTCGCCAGCGTCGCGGGAGCCGCCACGGCGTTCGCGAACTCATCCGAAGCGATACCCGCACCGGTTCGCAACGAACGCAAATCAGCCAACTTCAGCGTTTGCTCCCCGAACATTCCTGTGAGAACACGAACGCTCTGAGCGGTCAGTTTCCCCGTGAACTTCGAGTCTTCGGTGAAAACGACGTCGTTATCGCGTGCCTCCAGAAGCTGGGCGGGCACCTTCGCCTGAATGAATTTCAACGCTTCGTCTGCTCGGCGACTCACTTCGGGGTCGTCGTTCTTAAGCGACCTCAGCAGGAACGGATACGACCGTTCGCGGTGGTTCTTGAGTTCCGTGGTTGCCTGCTCGCGGATCTGGAAATCCGAGTGACCGAGCTTGGAAATCGCAAGTGCGATCTTCTCTGCGACATCGGCTGGGCAACGATGCGCGAACTCGATTCGGCGGATGTCACCGACGGCGATCTGAAGGAACCCGTACTTGGTGACAAGTTCGAGTTTCTCGTCGAGGAGTTTCAACTTGAGCGAGCTTTCATCGACGCATTTCACTTCAACGTCGAGTCCGGTGGCAATCCGTGCCGGTTCGGGCGGGGTGCGGTCTGGTGCAGCGTTCGCAGCAATTCCGTGGAATGGAGCGAACAGCGCGGCGAGGGTCAACGAGATGGGAGCGGCCAGGAAGAGTGTGCGGGTGATGGGCATTTGAATGCCCTCCGAGGAAAAGAATTCCGACAAAAGGACGTGACCGCGTCCTTGCGGTTTGAGAGGTCACTTAATATGCTAACGCACTTTTTCCAGCCGTGTCTATGCCGGTTTGCAATGATGGGTGCCTGCGAAGCCGCAAGTGCCGTCACAATTCACGCCGCCTGCTGCTTCGCAATCGCCTCAAATGAAAAAACGGAGGACTGATGTCCTCCGTTCATCAACATCGATTTCTCAAGGTATTTACGGTGCTGAACCAAGTGGCGGAACCGGCAGTGGAACGGAACCGCCTCCCGCTGGGAATGGCGTCGGCAGCGGCGGGGCTGGCGGAGCCGGTGACGGCTTCGTCTCTGTCGAAATCGCCGATGCAGCCGGAGTCCGCGGTGCGAACGAGGCTGTTCCCACAGGCTGGAAGAACACGCCAGCCGGATCCCCGTTGCCAACAAACGTCGGGTTCGGGAACTGCGGGGCCGGTTGCGTCAGCCGCGTTGTCGCGGGCGGTTGTGCGCTCATCCCGATACCGCTCGGCAGGCTTGGCGCTACCTTCTTCGGATCGAGTGGTAGCGGCGTTGGCAGGGCATCCGGCAGCGGAGCGCGTTGCTCAGCGAACGGCGGCAGCGTGATGTTGCCGATCAACGGCGTTCCACCCGGCGGCGCGATTGGGGTGCTGCCGATCACGCCCGGACCAGCCGGTTCTGGCGAGCAATCCCGCTCTCGCAGTTTCAACGCCGACTCGGTTCGCTCTCGGATGTGGTCCGCAGCCTTCTTCTGCGCCCAAGGCGGAAGCGGCCCCTCATTCACCGAGACCTTGTTGTACTGCTGAATCGTGCCCTTCGCGAGTTCCATCGCTGCCAGCGCGGAGTTGTAATCCGCGATCGCCCGGAACTCGTTCGCAATCGAAGTTGCCAGGTCACGCTGAACGGTCAGGTACTGCTGATAGGAGTTCGCATCCCACCGTCCGATGTCGATCAACTCCTTGATCTTCCCGAGGTAGATCTGCAATGCCTTCCGTTCTTCGCGGGCTGGCCCGATTTCCGCGTGCGCCTGAATCACGCGGCGATACTGCTGCACGAGGTATTCGAGAGCCTTCATCTCGGCATCGCGAAGCTGGAAGTAGCTTCGAGCCAGGTTCAGTTGCGAATCCCGGACGAGGCCGTTCGCGTCGCGGAACCCGAGCGGCATATCCAGACGGAAGCCGACGGTCCAGCTATTGAAGTTGTTGCTCGTGAAGCTCGACAGTGCGTTCCCAGGAACACCCCCCGCGAGGGTTTCGCTTCCGTCGAGGCGGGTTCCCAGCCCGGCAATGTCGTACTGGCTAACCAATCGCAGGTCAGGCCGGCGAAGGTTCTTCTGAAGCTGAACGTTCAACTGATTGAACTTCACCGTTTCTCGGGCTTCGAGAAGTTCCGGACGGTTCGAGAGTGCCTCGTTTGCGGCCTCGTAGAAATCCGGACGGAACGGTGCCTCGTTCGGCTTGTCGATCGGGATGAGCCGGAAGCCGTCGTCGCTTCGCAGCCCCATCATGCCGCGAATTTGTCGTTCCGATTCCAGAACCTGTCCGCGAGCCTGATACACCTGTCGGCGGAATCGCTCGAACTGAGCACGAGCCTGATAAGCGTCCTGCGGCGGTTGGTTCCCGGTTTCCACTCGAATCTGGATGAATCGGTAGCCCTCGAACGCCTGCCGCATGCCTTCTTCCTGGGCGTACAAGTTGTAGTACGCGGCATACAAATTCCAGTACGCAGTCTCGATATTCACCAGCAGGTAGTTCACTTTGACGTCGAAATCTGCCTTCGCCTGATCGACCCGGATGCGGCTAATCAGGATACCTTCCGTGCCAGCTCCACCGCTGGGCTGGAGGTTGAGCAACTGGCTGCCCGGATGGCTTCCCGCGAGTTGGTTAGCCTCGACGCCGAACAAACGCCACAACGGTTGCTCGAAGGTGAACTGCACTCGCGGCGTATAGTTCGGATTCACGAACCCCGAGCCAGAGTTGCTGGTGAACTTCTGGTAATCGGTGCTGAACGTGATCGCACTGACACCACCGGTGGGCAACGGCTTAGCCAGCGTGGTCGTGAGGTTCGCAACATCGCGGGAGTTCTGGAATGACAAGAACTGTGCCGCGGTTGGCTGGTCGAATTTCTGCCAGGTGAGACTGTTCACCCACCGAGCGTCGAACTTCGACAACGACCGTTCCAGGCTCACCGCCGAGATGGCCGGATCGACCGCGAAGACCTTGATCGAGTCGGAACCGCCGATGGTTCGGCCGTTCTGGGTCTCGATGGATTCGGTCTTGAAGCCGAAGTTCGTCGGAGTTTGTGACCCGGTGTTACCCTGCTCCAAGGCGATCGCGATGCATTCCTGCAACGTGACCATCCGAGGGGGCCGGGTCGTGTCGAGCACGTCACCTGGCCCTTTCTCCTGGGTAACACGATCCACCTTGTCGGGTGTGAGGGTGCTATGCGGGTCCGATTCGAGGCCGCGCGGAAGCGCGTTCATCACAGCATCTTTGTAGTCCGCCGGTTCCATGAACACGCGTTGCTTGCATCCACCGGCCGAGCCGATGGCGAGCAACCCAGCAAGAATCCGTTTAACCCACCGCTTGCGACTCATCGCGTCCCCCCGTCCCGGACCGCGTTGCCCCATGAAGTCCCCCGACTCCGAAAGGGCTGCTCTTCACCCATCGACTCGCGAACGTGATGGAATTTACCTGAGTTGTCGATTGAATCGACTTTTCCGGCGATGTGGTTGAGGTTTTGGGCGAACTGGCAGGAATGGCTCAAGTTGCTGGGGGAATGGGCAAGGAGCGAGCGGCGGCATATTGCGGCGCGATCGCAACGACCGGCAATCCGAGGAGACGTTTCAGCGGGATCAATTCACCGACATCGTTCCCTTCGACGCGGTGCCCGATCCATTGGAGTAGATACCCGGCAATGATCACTCCGACGCCCCACTCCCAATCCGCGATGAACAGAAGGGGAATGCCCGCGAAGGCCAGCGGGATGCCGAGCATGTGAATCCAGAAGTTGAACGTGTTCTGGTGCCGGGTCAGCCAGTTGCGGCGTGCGCGACCGGCGAACCTGAGCAGCTTGCGAGCGATCGGAAATCTTGGCATTGTGCGTTCTCTGACTTCGCCGCTTGCGGCGTCGCGCTAATTGCCACCGCTACGCCGCAAGCGGCGAAAACGACTCGGGACTTTATTCCAGACCGGCTCCAACATGCTTTTCGAGGAACGCAAAGTACGTTTCCTCCCACGGCGGAACGCGACGGTGTTTCAACGACTGCTTGCGGTAGTCGTCGAGCATCAAGAGCCGACGTTCGCGTTTGCGGCCAAACCTGGGCACGTTCACGACAAACGCCGAAGCATCGGGGTTCCAGTCGATGCGGCCACTGCTGTCGCGGAATAGCCGAAGACTCAGAATCCAGCCGATCTTGCACTCGAAGGTGAACATCGTCGTGGCAAGGTTGCCCATCGAGTAAGCAATCATCGCTTTCCGTTGCGGACCCTCGGCGGTCAGCGTGGAGTGATACTCGGCGAGTTCGCGGATCGGTTCCGGAAGCCTGTTTTCGTAGCCGTTCACGAAAAGAGTCTCGCACGGTTGCTGAACGTGCGGGTGCGTTCCGAGAACGAGATCAGCTCCGGCTCGCACGACCTGATGGCCCACCCGCATCACGCCAGGGCACGGGTAATACTCGAACTCGTAACCCCAGTGCAGCGACACGATTCGGAACTCGCATCCGTCCGCTGCCATGTCCGCGAGAACTTTGCGAATCTCCACGAGATCGACCGGAGCGGCCGGTTCAAACACCCCTGTCGGCAGCGAGTGCATCCGAACGTTCAGATTTGGCGAAACGAACGAGTTCAACCCCCATGCCACCGCGTAGAAGCCGACCTTGATGCCGTTCACCTCGAACGTCGTGTACGGCTTCTCGTCCTGTCCGAAGACGATGCCCGAGTGCGGAATGCCAAGTTCGTTGAGTAAATCTTGCGTGTCGCGGGCACCGATTTCACCACGGTCGAGAGCGTGGTTGTTCGCCAGCGACAACGCCGAGAATGTGCTGCGCCCATCCGGACGGCGGAATGCCTTCACGAGATTCGGATGCGAATTGTACGTGAAGTAATCGGGAAACAGGCTCGGCACTTTGAATCGTGTCGAGATCACGGATTCGAGGTTCCCGACGACCGCATCGTGGGCGTTCAGGTAATCGAGGACACCGGAATCGAGGAAGTTATCCCAGCCGTCGCGAATCCACATGATGTCGCCGACAAGCCCGAGCCTGGTGGAGCCTGGATCTTTGGGCTGCTTCATCAGGTGCTGGAAGATTTGCCGCTGAATTGCGAAGTGCAGCAAGACTTCTTTGGGGGCCGTGTACTTCTTGTGGATCGACTTGCGGATGTATGAGATAACGTTGAGCGCGGCTTGCCGGAACGACAGATTCTCGACCCGTAATTGTTGCCACAGGGGAAGGCGTTTTTCGGGCGTGTATCGATTTGGGAAACGGTCAGGCATTGGCCGTGAGTTCCGGAGCGTAGTTCGGGTGAGCAGAGAATTATACGGGGAAGCGGGGAATTGGGTTCCACCGCTTGCGGCAGAGCAGCCCCTACCCCTTGGCAAACGCACTGCGAAGCCGGAAACTGACTCACACCCGAAACGCTGCCCCCAAACGTGAAACCAACATGATTGCACCATCCATCCTCGCGGCTGACTTTTCACGCCTTGGCGAGTTGGTCCGTGAAGTCGAAGCCGCCGGTGTCAACCGAATTCACGTCGATGTGATGGATGGCCACTTCGTCCCCAATCTCAGCATGGGGGCCGTGGTCGTGAAGGGGCTTCGGCCCGTCACGAAGTTACCGCTCGAAGTTCACTTGATGGTCCAAGATCCTGGGAAATTCCTTGATGGATTCGTCAAAGCCGGAGCCGACACGCTCATCGTTCACCTTGAAGTTCACCCAGACCCACGAGCCATCATCGAACATATTCGCCGTGGCCTCGGCAAGAAGGTCGGACTCGCGTTCAACCCGGACATGGCGGTCGCCAAGATCGAGCCGTTTCTTCGCGATATCGACCTGGCGTTGTGCATGACCGTGTTCCCCGGCTTCGGCGGGCAGGCGTACATCCCCGAAAGCACGGCACGGATCGCGGAGTTACGGGCACTGGTGCAGAAGCACAACCCGGCGTGCGAGATCGAAGTGGATGGCGGCATCGACGACGCAACGATTCCGCTTGCGTCCAAGGCCGGAGCGAATGTGTTCGTGGCCGGCACCGCCGTGTTTGGAGCGAAACAAGGAATCGCTTCCGCCGTGAAGGAGTTGCAGCAACTCACCGTGAAGTGGTGATCGAAACCGTGGAAGAATTCGAGTTGGAACTGATAGTCGATGTTCGGGCACCATCCGATTCTCTCGGCTGGCCATACCCCTTTCCCCAATTGCCTGGTTTGGGGGGTGCTGCCGACAACTTCATGGGGAGATTTTGGCATTCCTGGCGTGTAGGGGAAAATCTCCCTTGAAGGTGTGGCCCGAGCCATCTAAATTGCGTGAGTCAGGTAACGTTTGCGGGTGTAACTCAGTGGTAGAGTACCTCGTTGCCAACGAGGTTGTCGTGGGTTCAAGTCCCATCACCCGCTCTTGATCTAAAGCCTTGCGGCCGAAGCGGTTACGCTTACCTCCGGGTGGCCCGGAGAGCGGTCGGGAATGTCACGAAACGGCGTAGTCTTACGCCACATCCGAAGACACCCGATGCCGCGACAGAAGAATCCCATCCCTGCATCTCAACACCACAAGCCCAGCGAACAAGCCGACATCCGTATTCTGGTCGGCAAAACCCGCCAAGCTTATCTACCTGGGCAAGCACAACACACCCAAGAGCAAAGCCGAGTACCGCTGCATCACTGCGGAACTCGCCCCACCACCCAGTTCGGCGGCCGTGCTCGCCGTCTGCACTTCGCCGGACGCTTCCCCCGATGTCACGATCCACGAAGTCGTCGCTGCCTCCGCCAATGCGCGACCGGACGGCCACACGCCCGCCAAGGAGTTTGGTCCGCGGACCCTTGCGGTCGTCCGTGACCAGATGGTGAAGACGAAACCGGATTGCGGTCCTGCTTGGATCATCAGGTAAATATAATATATTTACACCTATACTATCACTATATATCTTTTCTCTGGACCGCCTGTCAACATCCGGAGACAATCGATCTTGGAGATTTGTTCCGATTTCGGAGTCGATCGTGACAGACGAGCCCGTTGAAGATAATGGGCAGATCGAAAACACCTCCTCCACCTGGCTCGAACGAGTGCGGGCAGGTGAGTCGTCGGCGTGGAATACCTTCGTCCGGCTTTACAGCCCACTTATCTACCACTGGTGCCGGCGGTGTGGTCTCCAAACGGCAGACGCGGCCGACGTGGGGCAAGATGTTTTTCGGGCTGTTCTTGCGGCGATCGGTCAGTTCCAACGCGAAGGCGACGGGAGCTTCCGCGGTTGGCTGCGAGTGATTACACGGAACAAGGTTCGCGACTTCCTGTGGGCTCGAACGAAGGCACCCGGTGCGGGCGGCGATACTGGCGGCCTTTTGGAGAGCATCGCCGTCGAGCCGCAAGTCGGCGATGGCCCCGATCCCGAAGAAGAGCGAATCCTCTACCGCAGAGCGCTCGACCTCGTTCTCGCTGAGCACAAGGAAGAAACCCGAAATGCGTTTTTGCGAGTTGTCATCGACAAACAAGACCCCGTCGCGGTGGCTGCCGATCTGGGGATGTCCGTGAACGCGGTTTACCTGATCAAGTCCCGCGTTCTGCGTCGACTGCGGGAAGAATACGCCGAGTTGCTCGAACCGCGTCCGGAATGACCTCTCCACCGGAACCGATTACATGAACCAACTCCCCGTTGATGAGCCGACCGGGGCTTGTCCTGCTCGTCGCACCCTCTTCGCCTTCCAGGCGGGTCGTGTTAGCGGCCCCGAGGCAGAACGTGTCGCAGGACACGTCGAAACGTGCGCCAGTTGTATCTCGACACTCCGCGACCTCATCGACACTCCGGCCGATTCGTTGGAGGCGAATTTCCTCAGATTCTGCACCGACCGCAGCTACCTCTTGCCGACATCGCAACCAGCATACGTCCGGCTCGAAGCCGCGGCACTCGATCTCTGGAATCACGACACCTGTTCGCTTGGTGATTCCGGCGCGATAAGCGTGGAGTGGGAAGTCACCAGCCTCGGCAACATCGGCCCATACACCGTTCTCGAAGTCCTCGGACGCGGCGGGATGGGGGTCGTTTTCCGGGCGGTTCACCAGGGGTTAAAGCGGCCGGTCGCGCTGAAGACGATTCACCCGGGAGCGTCCGCACGGTCGCAGTCGCAAGAACGATTCCGCGTCGAGGGAGAAGCTGTTGCCCGGCTCGATCACCCGAACATCGTGCGGGTCTACGACAGCGGCGAGAGCGAGGGTCAGCCGTACCTGGCGATGGAACTCGTCGAAGGTGAAACTCTCTCGGTGAAACTCGGTCGCGACATCATGGATTTCGCGGATGCCGCGGAGTTAGTTCGCTCTCTCGCAAGCGCCGTGGCGTATGCCCACTCCCAGGGGGTGATCCACCGCGATCTGAAGCCGTCGAATGTGCTGCTCACGCGAAGTGGGACGCCGAAGATCGTCGATTTCGGGCTGGCACGAATGCTCGGGGACGGTCCGCAGTTGACCGCATCCGAGGCGGTCATGGGCACGCCTGCTTATATGTCTCCGGAACAGGCAGCGGGCCGCACGGCTGAGATCAACGAACAGTCCGACGTGTATTCCCTGGGCGTGATTCTGTACGAGGCGATCACGGGCGCGCCGCCGTTCGTTGCCGAGACCAAACCGCGGCTCCTTCAGATGGTGCAAAGGGGAGAGTTCGTCCCCCCGTCGCAGCTTCGCCCGGAGCTTCCACGCGATCTTGAAACAATCTGTCTGCACTGCCTTGAATGTTCACAAAATGACAGGTATCGTAACGCGGACGAACTCTATCAAGAACTCAATAGCTATATTGTCGGTAAGAGTATTGGCGCTCGCCGACCGAGTCGGTGGAGGTGGGTTGGCCGTGCTGTTCGTCGTCGTGCCCCGAGGGTTTTGGCGGGGCTTCTGATTATGGGCACCCTGGTTGGTGCAACGGCCGCTCTCATGCCCCGACAGGCGGTGTCGGCTGTTCCCAACGGGGAATCCGAAGACGTGCGGAAGGAGTTGGAGGCCGAACTGGACAAAGGCAAGCCGGTCACTCTCGTCGGCGAGAAGGGCTGGCCAAAGTGGTTCCGATGGGTGAGCGGCAAAGAATCACAGAGGATGCAACTCGAGAAAGATGGAGCGGTTTCCGCCGAGATGGTTGGGAAGGACCACATGGGGGTGCTTGAGTTGCTTCCCGACACGCGGAACGACAAGTATAAGCTGACAGCCGAGATACGACACGAGCTTGGTGGGTATGGTGGGTTTATTGGGATGTATGTCGGTCATCGGGTCTATGCCGGCGATCTGAAAGGGATTCACTTTTTCGCTCATGTAAGGTTTAACTCGGTTACCGAGGTGCCATTTGTCGTTTTCGCGAACGGTAAGCGACATATCCCTGAGAATCAAACGTCAGAAATGGCGCTCGTTGCTCGAGTCTTTCCTGACGAAACTTGGCCGCCATCGATCCACCAGGAGTTAATTCAGCAAGGCGGTGGGAGGTTGAAGGCACTCGGACCCAGAAATGGTGTCTGGCATCCTTACGAGATGACAGTGACGCCGACGGAAGTGAGGGCAACACTCAACGGAAAGACGATGACACTTTCCCAGACCGATTTATCACCCGAGACACTATTAGGTGGAAACACCTGGCTCCGAGGACACCCCTTTGAGTCTGAACTAATTCGGAAGATGCGACCTGAGTTTGCTCCGAAGGGCGGACTCGGTTTGATTATTTACCCCAATTCAGCCGCGTCGATTCGGAGGGTGGTTGTCACCCCACAGCCGGTTGTTCCGTAACCATTCCGCAGCCCAGGAGTGTCTCGTGGCAAAACAGAATTTGGTGGTCAGGTTTCCTTCTTCAAATTCGCATGACACTGAGAAGACGGCATTGCGACCTACTTTTCAGGCTCTTGGTCGTGTTGAAATGATGTACTCGAATCCGAGTGGTGGGGCAGATGTCCAAATTAAGAGGGTAACGGTAGAAGTCGTACCATTATTCGATGGTGGGCCCAGCTCCCCTGAGACTGATTGCAAGCTAAAAGAAAACGCACAGACAGGTCGTATTCGATGGACAAAGCGAGTTCAAACAAACATGGGAACGAATGCGAAAGCTGAAGTCAATTTGATTGTAAGTGCATATACTGCCAGCTCAGCTGCTCCCATAGATTTGGCCGTTGACCGTTTGTGGCTCGTAACGAGGCCTGCACCGGTAAAAAGAGCCGCAGTCGCACCCCCCACCTTCGACTTTCCTGACTCGGGATCAGTCTACGTAATTCAAGGGGACGAGCGATCGTGCTTCGTGTGTTATGGGGCTGGGGAGAGTCTCCCGACTGTGACACTGGGTGGCGCACCGAGTATCGATTCGGCCTTTGAAGATGGTGGCTGGTGGGCAATGTTTTCTCCTGGCACCAATCCGGGCCCCTCTGGGGAGAATGTGGAGTATGAAATCGTATTAAGCGATGGGACTGATACAAGATACGTCGAGGTGGCATCATCCATCTTAACCCCCCCGGGATAGGTGATCGCTCGAGGGAACTTCTTCGCATGGCGAAGAAGCTCCCTCTCAATAGGATTTCCTCCAAATCTCAATCCACTTGGCTCTATTCGGCTAAGATGACCCGACCTCTCAATCTGGTTCTAATCGAGGTTGATGTGGTGAATCGCCCACGATTAAATGCATTTACACTTATTGAGTTGTTAGTCGTCATCGCCATCATCGCGGTTCTCATTGGCTTGCTGCTTCCAGCCGTCCAAAAGGTTCGTGAAGCCGCGTCCCGCGCGAAGTGCCAGAACAACCTCAAACAACTCGGTGTTGCGGCCCATAACTACCACGACGTTGTAAAGGCGTTCCCCTCGGGACACCAAATAACTCCTTCCACCTTCGGTGCTGCTTCAGCACTTGTCTACCTCTTGCCTTATCTCGAGCAGACCCCGCGCTGGAATCAATTTGACCAAACGCAAGCTATCTCAGCGGCTTCCAACCTTCCCGCGAAGTCCGCGGGAGACATTCCCTTGCTTCTGTGCCCATCCGATCCATCAGTTGGACTCGTGCCTGGTCCGGCCGGTCGCACCAACTATCAAGCCAACCTCGGACAGCACGCGTGGGGATTTGACACCTTATCGGGGTTAAGTAAGCCGGCCAACCGAATGGGGATGTTTGGTGGCGGGACTAAGGTCGCGATCACTGATATTACCGATGGAAGCACCAATACTGCTTTGTTCGCAGAGATTCGACGTGGTGCTTCACCAGGTTCCGATATTTATGACATTACCAAGTGGAGTTCATGGAGTGTTTCAAGTCCCAACAATGCTGCGGATACCGCAATGAATAACGACCCCCAAGCCCCTGCTGCGGCGGCGTTGCTTGCGGGTTGCAACGCTGCCGTGAGCACCCTCACTTCTTCTGGGTCCGGACTCAGTTACTTCGGGGGTCAACTCTACCTGGCGTACTACACACATACTGTGCCACCGAATTACGCGGGCCGGGATTGCATGAGCTATCCCGTCAACACCAACATTCACCTTGCTTCCCGCAGTGCACATACCAATGGTGTGAACCTCGTCCTTGCCGATGGCTCGGTGAAGTTCGTCACGAACGCGGTTACGCTGGACACCTGGAAGGCAGTCGGCACCCGCGCCGGCGGCGAGACGCTCTCACTCACGAATTAACTGGCCGTGTTGTCTGGTGACTTCTTTCGACCGAATCCGATCGTCTCGCGGGTGAACGATAGTACGACGGGAGAACGGCACTTGTCGCCAAAGAGGAATGCGACAATTTCGAGCTCGGTCGTGAAGACTCGGTCATCCGGCAGCGGTGGCAATGCTGCGATAATTGGCACTTCAAATCCCAGACGCTCACTCTGGTGACGCTACCGACGGATCACCGCCGTGATCGGGAAGTGATCCGATGGCGTTCGTCCGTCGCGTGAGGTATGGTCGATCTCAGCGGAGACTACCTTCCAGTCCCGCGACACCCCAATCCAGTCGATCCGACTCCCCTTGCTCGGCCCCGGCTTGAATGGGGTCGTCGTGCCCTCGTTGTCTTCCCGCTTGGGATGAGCGACACGGTAGCTATCGACCACTGGAGATTCATCCTTCCCGCCAACCCCGAACAAAGCCTTGTACGGGTCGCTTTCCTCGCCGGAGTTGAAGTCACCCGTCACGAGGATCGAACACCCCTCGCCGAGTGCTGCGATCTGGGAACGGAGAAGCTTCGCGGCCTCGACCCGCGACACCTTCCCCATGTGATCGAAGTGCGTGTTCACCCACAGCACTGCCTTTCCATCCGCCTTCTTATCCTTGAGTTTCACCCAGGTGGCCATCCGGGGAAGTGAACTGTCCCAACTCTTGCTGCCGGCCACCTTCGGCGTTTCACTCAGCCAGAAGTGCCCCCCGTCGGTCTTCTCGAACCTCTCCTTCCGCCAGAACACCGCCATCATCTCGCCCTTCTCTTTGCCGTCGTCCCGGCCGACGCCCAACGCCTCGTACCCGGCCAACTTCTCGGCCAAGAAGTCTCGTTGGAACCCGAGGTTCTCCTGCGTTCCGAGGAGGTCCGGGCCGAACGCCTTGACCGTGTCGGCCAGGAACTCCTTCCGCTTGTCCCAGTGGTTTTCTCCGTCCTTCGCCGTTCCATACCGAATGTTGAAGCTCATTACCTTGACATCAGGGGCCGGTTCGGTGGCCATCGTTGCGCTCGCAGTGAATCCGCAGACGATGGCGAGGAGAAAGCTTCGGGAAAGAGACATCGGAGTTACCTCAAGGAGTGTGCGGTCTACTCTACCGCGTGGCGAGTGACTTCGATAGAAAGTCCCGGGTTTGACCGTGCGGGTCGTCCGGCATCAAAGATGGTCGTTTTGTAAAGGTATGTAGAGCAGTTGTTTATGGCTTAATCTGTGCAATTCTTGAAGTTTTGGAAACATTTTTCGGATTCTCGCGTGCGCTTTGGGCCTCCCGAGGCTTTCTGTGGGTGCTGGTTGTTCTCCCCACAAACCAAAGGCAGTCCGCATGCCACGCGGCGTCTGCTCATTTGTCATTGCTCCGACGATTCTCGCACTGCTGACCATACCCGTGGTCGGGGCCGACGACCATTTCGAGAAGTCGGTACGTCCTCTCCTGGCCGAACACTGCCTCCGCTGCCACGGACCGGATAAGCAAAAGGGTGGCCTACGTGTCGATTCCCGTGAAGCACTTCTCACCGGTGGCGAATCCGGTCCGGCTCTTGTCCTCGGTAAGCCCGACGAGAGCCTATTCGTTCAGGCTCTGAAGCACCAGGGGCTGAAGATGCCGCCGGGCAAGCAGTTGCCCGACGAACAGGTCGCCGTGCTGACAAAGTGGATCAAGGACGGAGCTACCTGGGGTGGCCAGACCACGACGACCGGCAGCGCGACTGGTCACGCTGCCCGCAAACCCGGCCAGATCACCGACACCGACCGCGGCTGGTGGGCGTTCCAGAAGCCGACACGCTCTGAACTGCCGAAGGCAGGAGCAAACTGGGCGAAGACTCCGATCGATCACTTCATCGCGCAGCGGTTGGAAGCCGAGAAGTTGCCGCACGCCGCGGAAGCCAGCCGTGAGACGCTGATTCGCAGGCTCACCTTTGATCTGACTGGGCTGCCTCCCACTCCGGCCGAAGTGACGGCGTTCGTCGAAGACCGATCGGCCGATGCCTATGAGAAGCTCGTGGAGCGGTTGCTCGCCAGTCCACGATACGGCGAACGGCAATCGCGGGCCTGGCTCGATGTCGTTCGGTACGCCGAGAGCGACGGTTACCGCGCCGACGGCGCACGCCCGCACGCCTGGAAGTACCGTGATTACGTCATCCGAGCATTCAACGCCGACATTGGCTACGACCGATTCGTGCGGGAACAACTGGCCGGGGATGAACTGTATCCGAACGATCCGAATGCCCTGATCGCGACCGGCTACTTCCGCCTCGGGCAGTATGAGTACAACCAGAAGGACGTGCGTGGTCAGTGGGCCGCGATCCAGAACGACATCACCGACGTCACAGCCGACGCCTTCCTTGCGCTCGGCATGGGCTGTGCGCGCTGCCACGACCACAAGTTCGACCCCGTCCTTCAGAAAGACTACTTCTCGCTGCAATCGTTCTTCGCGGGCATCCGCTTCGTGGACGAGCCCGTGTTCCCATCCGCTGCGGCGAAGACCGAATACGAGGCACAACTCGCGGCATGGGAAGTGAAGACGGCAACCCTCCGCGAAAAGATGGCCGCGTTACTCAGCCCGGTGGTTGCGAAGATCCAGGCAAACATGGGCAACACGTATCCGCCCGAGATCCAGGCCGTGCTTCGCAAACCCGCTGCCGAGCGCAACCCCGGCGAGCGGCAACTTTACGAACTGGCGATGCGACAGATACGGGAACTGGAATTCGATCGGGCCCCGGCGCACCTCGGCAAACGGAAGGACGAGTACGACGCACTGAAGAAGGAGCTGGATGCCACCGCGAAACCCGCCGCCCCGATGGCGATGATCGCACGCGATCTCGGGCCGGACGCGGCCGAGGTGCTTATCCCCGGTGGCCGCAAGAAAGCCGTCGCGGTTGAACCTGCGTTCCCGGTCGTTCTTGGCGCGAGTCCGCCCGCGATTCACACGCGACGGGATTCAACTGGCCGACGTGCTGCCCTCGCGGAGTGGCTGACGCAGAAGGACCATCCCCTCACGGCACGGGTGATGGTCAACCGCATCTGGCAGGGGCACTTCGGGTCCGGGTTGGTCGCCACCGCGAGCGACTTCGGCACGCTCGGCGAGAAGCCGTCGCACCCCGAGTTGCTCGACTGGTTGGCCGTCGAGTTCGTCGAGCACGGCTGGAGCATGAAGCACATCCACCGACTGATCGTTACCTCTGCGGTCTATCGGCAAGCATCGGTCGGCACGAAGGGAGCGACCGCGGATCCCGAGAATCGGCTGCTGTCGCGGATGTCCGTGCGACGGCTCGATGCCGAGCAAGTGCGTGACGCGATGCTGGCCGTGAGTGGGGAATTGAAGCTCGACGCGGGCGGCCCGGCCGTGCCAGCCAGCACGCCGCAGCGATCGGTCTACACCCGCGTGCATCGCAACTCCCCGGACCCGCTGATCGCCTCGTTCGACGTGGCCGACGGAATCACGAGTTGTGCTCGCCGTAACATCACCGTCACCCCGACGCAGGCACTACTGCTGATGAATGGTAACGGCACGCTGGCCCGCGCCGAGGCGTTTGCGGCTCGTGTGATGCCAGCCGATGGCAAGAACGCGCCAGCCGGAGTGACGGAAGCCTATCGACGTGCGTTCGGACGCTCGCCGACCACGGAAGAAGCGGCTGAGGCACTTGAGTTTCTGAAGCAACAAGTCGGAGTCGCACGCAACGCCGTGACCCCTGACAGCCGACGGAAGGGCTGGAGCGACTTCTGCCATTCCTTGCTCAATTCGAACGAGTTCCTTTACATCGACTGAGGTTTCGCGATGGGTTCATCTCTCCCTCACGTCGAACGTGCATACACTCGTCGCGACGCTCTGATCCAGGGCGGTGCCGGGTTCGGTGGCGTTGCGCTGTCGTGGCTGCTGGGCAACGATTCGGTCGCTGCGGAAGCCAAGGCAGCAGACCCGCTCGCGGCCAAGCAACCCCATCACAAGGCCAAGGCGAAGTCGGTCATCTTCCTGTTCATGGAAGGGGGGCCGAGCCACATCGACCTGTTCGACCCGAAGCCGCTGCTGAACAAGCTGCACGGCCAGAAACTGCCGAACACGTTCAAGCCGGTCATCCTCGCGATGGGCGAAAACGACGCGCCGCTGATGGGCTGCAAGCGGACGTTCAAGCAGCACGGCAAGGGCGGACTGTGGTTCTCCGATTGGGTGCCGCACATGGCGACGTGTGCTGACGATCTCGCCGTGGTGCGGTCGTGCTGGATGGACGGCATCAACCACTCGGGCGGCGTTTGCCAGATGAACACAGGCAGCATCCTCGCGGGCCGGCCGTCGCTCGGCAGCTGGGTCAGTTACGGCCTCGGCACCGAGAACACCAACCTGCCCGCGTTCGTGGTCATGCAAGATAATGCGGCGTCCGTGGTGAATGGTCCGCGGAACTGGGGTGCAGGCTTCATGCCTGCGGTTTACCAGGGCACGAGACTGGATGCCGGTAAGGAGCCGATCCCGAACCTGCACACGCCGGCCGCGATCGGAGACGACCGCCAGAAGCAGAAGCTCGATTACCTCGCGAAGCTCAATCAGCGGCACGCTGAGGCACGCCCCGAACAGACGGAGCTCGACGCACGCATCCGCGCCTATGAGCTGGCCTTCCGAATGCAGGCCGAGGCCCCCGAGGCGGTCGATCTGTCGAAAGAGTCGGCGGAGACGCTTAGCCTGTACGGCGCCGACGAGAAGGAAACGGAGACGTTCGGCCGGCAGTGCCTGCTCGCTCGGCGATTAGTCGAACGTGGGGTGCGGTTCGTGCAACTCTACCACGGTGCCGGGAGCAAGTGGGACTCGCACTCCAACCTCGACAAGAACCACTCGGCACTGTGCAAGAGCATGGACAAGCCGGTCGCCGGGTTGCTCGCGGACCTGAAACGGCGTGGGCTTCTGGATAGCACGCTGGTGGTCTGGGGTGGGGAGTTCGGCCGCACGCCGCAATCTGAGCAGGGCAACGGGCGTGACCACAATCCCTACGGGTTCACGATGCTGATGGCCGGCGCCGGGGTGAAGGGCGGGCGTGCGTATGGCGCGACCGATGAACTCGGGTTGCACGCTGTTGAAGACCGTCTCCACGTACACGATCTGCACGCGACCTGGCTGCACCTGCTCGGCGCGGATCACATGAAGCTGGTTTACAAACATAAGGGCAGGCCCGAACGACCGACCCTGAATGAAGGCGAGCCGTTTACGCGGCTCGTGACAGGTTGATTATTCGCCCGATCGAGTTCGCGATATCCATTTGTCTCCATCCTCGTTCTCTCCGGAGTCCATTCATGTCTCGTCCTCAACAGCGGGGGTTCACGCTGATTGAACTGTTGGTGGTGATTGCCATCATCGCCATTCTGATTGGGCTGCTGCTTCCCGCGGTCCAAAAGGTTCGTGAAGCCGCTGCTCGCATGAAGTGCCAGAACAACCTGAAGCAGCTCGGCATCGCGGTCCACAACTATCACGACGCGCTCGGGAAGTTGCCGCCGGCCCGCCTGGAGTACCGTTACATCGCCTGGCCGGTCCTGATTCTGCCATTCATCGAGCAGAACAACTTGTACACGCAGTTCAATCAGACGGCTCTCGTTTCCGCTCAACCCAGCGCAGCGATCCAGACGACGGTGCCGGCCTACCAGTGCCCGAGCCGCCGCGTGTCGTCTGGCCAACTCTCGACGCAAAACGATGCCACCGCGACCGGACAGAATGGCTCACTCGGCGACTACGCCACCGTGGATGGGCCCGACGGGAACGACCCACCCTACCGTCGCGTTTCGGCAGCAGGAATGATCGTCGTCGCGTCCGGCACGTCCGGCACGCCAACCGGTTGGAAGAGCCAGACCACTCTCACTTCTGTGACCGATGGGCTGAGTTCCACGCTGATGATTGGCGAGAAGCACCTCCGCACGGTGGACATCGGCAAGGACAGCGGCGGCGACGGCCCGATTCTGGGCGGCTTCGCGTATTCGTTCATGCGGGTCGCTGGCGGCACGAACGGTGGCGCGGGCGCCGAGTGGCCGATGGGCAACGGACCAACCGACAACGTCGGCGGTCAATCACTCGCGGTCTTCGGGAGCTGGCACACGGGCTCGGTCAACTTCGTTTGGGGCGACGGGAGCGTTCGCTCGCTGAAGTTCAGCATCGACTCCATCACTCTCGCGCGGCTCACGACACGCGCCATCGGAACCGTTCCGTCGGGCGACTATTGAACCCGCGCGTCGGGACGGTTCGCTGTGACAATCTTGACACCGACCCGCCGTTCGGTTCGCGGATATCGTCCGCGAACTGAACGGCGTCAATTCCTTCTCACTTTGTCCCATCGGTACACTCATGACCCCACGCTTCCAGAACTGGTTACTGGTATCAGCCTTTCTCCTGACGCTCGGTTGTCTCTCGGGTTGTGGTGGCGGGAACCCGAAGACGTATCGCATTCCGGGTCGGCTCGTTTACGAAGACGGCAAACCCGTCCCTGGGGCGACGATCGTTCTGCAAACGACTCACGACGGGAAACGGATCCCAGCTCGTGGGCTGGTGAATCCAGACGGGACGTTCGAGTTGACGACGTTCACCGACAAGGACGGCGTGATCGAGGGCGAACACGATATCACGATCGTGCCGCTTCCCGCTACTGACAGCGCAACGCCATCCAAACCGGTCATTGCGGCGAAATATAGCAGTTCGGAGTCGTCCGGGTTGAAGTTCACCGTGAAGCTGGACACGACCGAGATTCTCGTTAAGGTCGAGCCCCCTGGGAAGAAGTAAGCGTCGCGCGAAGGAAAGGTAGGCGAAGTGGATTTGGTAGGCGAGACAAGAGTGTCTCGCCTACCCGGAGCACCGTCATTTGTTACCGATCAGTTCGGCCACGCCGCCACGAACGCCGACGTGCAGTCTGGTGCCGTCGCGACTGAACGCGACCGGAGCATGCACGTTGGTCAAGATCGCACGAACATACCCCGCATCTGGGTCGCACAACTTCACCTCGCCCGGCGTGTCGATCGAGTAGTGCCCGGACGCGGTCGCCACCGTGCGACCGTCCGGCGAGAACTCGACCGAGTACACCCAGTTCGTGTACCCCGACAGAACCACCGACGCCTGCCCGCCGTCCAGATCCCATAGTCGCACCGTGCGGTCCCGGCTCCCGGAAGCGAGCGTCCGGCCATCGGGACTGAAGGCCACACTGAGCACCCACAGCGAGTGCCCCTTCAGTTCCTTTTCGAGCTGCCCGGTGTCGGCGTCCCAGAGTCGGATGACATTGTCCTCCCCGGCCGAAGCGAGCCGTTTGCCGTCCGGCGACCATGCCAGAGTCAGGATTCCGTGGGTGTGACCCTCGAGGGTGCGGACCGGTTTCCGGGTGCCCGCGTTCCACAAACGAACCGTGCTATCGACGCCGCCCGTTGCCAGAAGACCTCCGCCTGGTTGGAAGGCAACCGCCGTGACGTTCCCATCATGAGCGGTCAACCGTCCAGTTTCGACTCGACGGTTCGCATCCCAGAACACCACCTCGCCCCCTCCGGCACCAACCGCAACCGTCGCACTATCAGAGGAAACGGCCAGCGCAGGCGCACCACCACCGAGAACGGCCAACGGCCGGACTGGTCCCGAATTGTGCGGGCGAACGCTGAACTTCGCGACTGGACTTCCGCCGGTCGCGTCCCACACCCGCACCTCACCGACCGAATCCGTCGTTACCACTCCCCCGTTCGGCCGTGCGGCGAGAACCCCGACGTTTGTCGGTTGCCGGTAGATGGCTGACGGCGGGAAACTCGGCAGTCGGTAGACGCACAGTCGCCCGTCTCGACTACCCGCAGCAACCCAGCGGCCATCCGGCGACCACGCGGCTGTGGATACGTCTCGCCGCATCAGGTTGGTCAACTCCTGCCCGGTGGCCGTGTCCCACACTTTCAGGTAGGTGTCCTCGCCACCGGTGACGATCCGCTCGTTGTCCGGCGATACCACGGCGCCGCGAACCGGCATCAGGTGCCCCCGCAGATCGCGGGAAGTTCCGGTGCGAAGATCGTTCACCCTGGCTTCCCCTCGTTCCGTGGTGGATACAACGAAGTTGCCGTCGGGAGCGAACGCCAGCCCGAGGACGGCCCCGGTGTGCTGGCTCCCGATGAGCTTTGCAGTGCGGGCTGAGAGATCCCACAGCCGGACTGACCCGTCTTTCCCGCCGGCCGCGATCGAACGTCCCTCGTCGCCGAAGGCCACCGACATGACCGGTTCGGATGAGGCAGTGAGAGACGCGACCTCCTGCCCCGACTCCCACTCCCACACTCGCACCACACCATCGCTGCACGCCCCCGCCAAGCGTCGGTTCTTTCGGTCGACGCTCAATCCGTGTATCACCGCCGGAACCGGTATGGTGCGAATCGCCGTGGGCGTATCGATGTCCCACACCTTCACCACACGGTCCTGTCCCGAAGTGGCCACGATCCGGTCGGTGCACACCACGACGCCCGTGATGGGTTTGCTGTGGGCAACGATCGTCGGCCCTGGACTGTCTTCCGAGTTTGGTGCAGGCCAGTAGCGGAGTTTGCCGTCCGCACCGCCGCTGACCAACCGGCCATCCAGCAGGAACGCCACCGCTCGCGTCCCACCCGGGTGGGCGGCCTCATACGACCGCTCGCCGAGCGCACACTGGTTCTGGAAGTAGTGCCAGGTGAAGTCACGCAGTTCAGGTGGGCAGACCTTTTCATCAATGAGCAGTTGCCTTGCACGGATCGGTTCGCGCAACCACAGAGCAGGCAACTGAGCGAGTTGATGAGCGAAGAGCACGCGGCGAGTGTCGTCGAGTTGTCGTCGGGTGTCGGCCCGCAGCGAGTCGGTTTCGGCGAGTGCTGCCGCAGTCTGAAGTTGAAGAGCTTCGGAATCAGCGAGCGCGGTGCGGAGGCGGGCGTTGTAGTACAGTCCCCCCGCGATCAGTCCGACGGTGGCCAGCACCACGACCGCGATCAGAGCTGCGGGCGCCGGACGCCTGGCGATCCAACGTCGCACAGACTCTGCCGGACTCACTCGCTGAGCCGTGACCGGCTTTCCGACGAGGAACCGCCGCAGGTCGTCAGCAAGGACGAGGGCCGTCGCGTAGCGGTTATCCGGGTTCTTCTCCAGGCACTTCAGCACGACGGTTTCGAGATCACGGGGCACGGTCGGGTTCAGCCGTCGGAGTCCCGCTGGCGGTTCGTACAGGATCCGGTGAAGTGTGGCCGCAGTCGGGTCCGGACCGAACGGTGCATGGCCCGTCGACAGTTCGTAGAGGACGGCTCCCAGCGCGTACACATCGGCGGCTGGTCCAGCCCGGTGGGCAGTTCCGGCAGCCTGTTCGGGGGCCATGTACGCGAGCGTCCCGACAATATGGCCGGTTCGTGTTCGGTGGTTGCTTGCGTCGAGCACCCTGGCGAGCCCGAAGTCCGACACCTTCGGTGTTGCGGTGGGGAGTAGGCTCTGTTGGCTGTCCGCCGACCCTTGCCCGCTGTTGGTCTGCAACAGGATGTTGCCGGGCTTCAAATCGCGATGAACCACCCCCTGGAGGTGCGCGTGGTGAATGGCCCGTGCCACGGTCTCGCCCAACGCGGCAGCGGCGGCTGGGGTCCGGAATGCGGCGAGCGCACGCGAGAGCGGCGGGCCGTCGATATATTCGAGCGCCAGATATGGCCGGCCATCTGCTAACCCGGCTTCGTAGATCCGCGTCAGATTCGGATGATCGAGGCGAGCCAGGACGGCCGCTTCGTGCTGGAATAGTGCCAGGTCGTCCGGGGTTGAATACTCGCCTGTGAGCAGCAGTTTAACGGCCACGGCCCGCCCGTCTCGTCGGTCTCGCGCTGCGAAAACCGCCCCCCGCGCCCCCCGGCCAATCTCGCGAATGAGGTCGTAGGGGCCGATCGCCGACGGAGTTTTCGCCTCGCCCCAAATCGCCTGATGAACGAGAAACTGTTCTTCGAGTTGAGTTCGTATCTGTGGGAACCGAATGAGGTATTCGTTCGGGTCCGGCCCGCGGCCGAGTTGTTCCAGGCACACAAATTCGGCGTATACCAGTTCGACGGCATCTTCCGAATCCAGTTCGGGGACCAGATAGTCCTCGGCTCGAACGGACTCGCCCGCCGAGAGGCGACGATCCAACTCCTCGCACCAAACCGCTACCGGAGAGCGAGGACCTGAGTTCATCATCAGCCGGTTCCGGTTAGCAGAAGTGGGGCCAGCGAGTTAAAGTAATATACGGTCTCCAGAGCGTCACAAGCCGGAGAAAGTGTGAGCGAATCGCCGACGAGTCGGGACGATCTCGCCGACCTGCTCAGCCGGGCCGGGAAGGGGGATTCCGCCGCCCTGACAGACCTCCTCCGTCGGTATGAGTCGCGAGTCCGACTGGCAGCCCGTGCACTGCTTCGATCGCCACTTCGACAAGCTCTCGATTCGGCCGATCTGGTTCAATCGGTGCACCGGGCCTTGCTGCCCGGACTTCAAGACGGCCGATACTCGTTCACGGACGAAGGCCAGTTGCTGGCGCTGGCAGTCACGGTTCTCCGGCACAAATTTCAACGTGTGGCCAAGAAGAAACGTCCGTCTGGACTCAATCCAGAGGCGGAGCCCATCGACCGCTCTGCTCCACCACCGGCCGCCAACTCCGACGCTGCCGATCTTCTGGCGCATCTCCTGGGCGAAGTTGACGGACTCGACCGGCGTGCGGTGGAACTCCTCGCGCAAGGGTACAGCACGGCCGAGATCGCAACGACTCTGGGGTGCACCCCAGCGGTTCTACGGGCGAGACTGAGCCGCGCTCGTTCAAGGCTCCGGAAAGCGGGATTAAACGATCAGGCGTGATTCCGAATCTGGGAGATTGTTACTCGTTCCAACCGGCGACTGCATGTGGGGCTTATCCTGGTCCGTCGGGCTACGGACCTGTGTAACCGTCACTTCTTTCGTTAATCTCTGCACAACTTCCCCAGTTTTTGCTTTCATTCCAACCCAAAATACCCTCAAAATTGGCGTAATCCGGATTCCCGGTTAATTCACCCTCACTTCACGAGATGCGTCATGGCCAAGTCAGCCGCCAGCAGCAAACCGACCGCAAAAACCACCACGAAAGCACCAGCCAAGCCGAAAGGCAAGAAAGCTGCCACGCCCGGAACGCCTGAACTCGCTCCCGCCGCACCGCTCGCACGCCCCAGCACCCGCAGCAAGTTCACGCTGTTCAACCTGCTCGGCAAACCCCGCGGATACTACCTCGTTGAGCCCGCACAACTGCCACGCGAAGCCGCCAGCAACAAGAAGTCCGTCGCGCACAGCATTATCGTCGTGGACCGTTCAGGCTCGATGTATTCCGACCTCGGTGCGACCAAGAACACGCTGCTGAAGGTGCTGACGCTCGACGAATACTCGCAGTACAACCTGCTGGTCACGCTCATTTCGTATGCGAGTTCCGGCGACGTGATCTGTCACTTCGAGCGAACGCCGATTCGCGAGATCATGAAGAAGGACTCGAAGTATCAGAAGGACATCAAGCAGATCGAAACGGCCGGTTGCACCTGCATTTCACAAGGGTTGCGACTGGCGTCCGAGAAGGTGAAGGACGGCGAACTCACCGCGATCACCGTCCACACCGACGGCTACGCGAACGACCCGTCGGCGAACGCGGAAGCGTCGTCGCTCATTAAACTGTGCGAGGGAATGAAGACGAAGGATGTGTTCGTCAACACGCTCGCTTACGGTAACTACTCCGACTTCCGGTTGCTGTCTCGCGTGGCGAACGCGGGCAGCGGGGCGTGCATCCGTGCCGGCAAGATCGCCGACGTTTACGACAGCCTTTACAGTAGCACGAAGACGCTCGGCAGCTCCGTGACGCCGCCGATCGAGTTGCCGCTGGAGAAGGGTTTCGACTATCAGGTCTTCGTGTCGCAGAAGGCGGGTCGGGTGCTCGGCTCGGCCGAGACGCTGAGCATCCGCGGCTTGAAATCCGAGGACGACGCGGTCGTCTACAAGTTCCGCAAGATCTCGAAGGAAGACTTCGACAAGCTGAAGGACGTGCCCGTCGAGCAGACGAGCGAAGCGGTGTTCGCGTTCGCGAAGGCTAACCTCGGCGAAGGCAACCTGAACACCGCGAAGTATGCCCTCGGCAGCACGTTCGACGCCACGCTCGTCGGAGCTCACTCACGGGCGCTGACGAACAATCAGGTCGCGGCGTTCGCACAAGACCTCGACACGTTGGTGCTGTTCAACCCAGGCCAACTCAGCGAACACACCATCCTCACGGAAGTGCCCGTGAACAAGAAAATCCCGTTCCTGGAACTCATCAATATCCTCGACGCGAACCGTGGCAACTTCGTCATCAATCGGCAGGCGTTGACGGACGTTTACATTCGCCGAGGGTTGAAGCGAATCCAGGGCACTCGCGACGAGAACGGGAAGGTCGTTGAGCCGACGCTAAAGACGGAGTTCGTGAACGAGGACAAGTACCTGCCGATTTCGTCGTTCGACATCAACCGCAACACCGCGTCGATGAACATGATGCTCACTCGCAAGGTGCAGCTCGTTCCGGCGGCCGGCGGCAAGCCGATCACAGAAGTCGCGGGGATCAAGCTCGACAATCTCAGCACGTTCAACAACTACACGCTCGTCGGCGATGGCGAACTGACCGTGCCGTACCTCAAGGTGAAGGTCGGCGAGAAGTCGCTGTTCGAGAAGCTGAACAACGAGGGCGTGCTGGAAATCGATGGTTCGCCCGCCACGAAGTTCGACAAGGAGCAGGAGTACACGCTGCGGCTCGACGAGTTGCCGATCGTGCCGCCGTTCGAGGGGGCGGTCAATCTCGATGGCGTGTTCGACGAACTCGCTCGCTTGAAGGTGCTGTCGAGCTTGTGCGGAGCGCACCTCAAGGAAGAATCGGCGGAACTCACGCCTGAGCAGGTGGAGGAACTGAAGAAGCACTATTTGTCGAAGAGCCTGTTCCTGAACTTCCCTACGACCACGCCATACGCAAAGCTCGAAGAAGCGCTCGCAGATGGCAGCGTCGATACCCGCACATCGTACAAGATCGACATTGGCACCAAGCAAATCCTGAACCTGTCGAAGTTGCACAGCGCGAACAAGTTCCTGGAGCGGATGTACGAAGTGACCGGTGCCGACGGCAAACCGATGGAGAAGCCAGCGTTCGAAGACGTGCTTGACGGCAACGTGACATACAAGCACAAGACGCTCTCAGCGAAGACGAAGGTGACGAAGGTCGATGATTTCATGAAGGCGTTGTTCGACGACTTCCTCGGATTGCGGGCCAGCGGCGCGGTTGTGAAAGTGCTGGAATTGGTTGGGGCAGACAAACTCGCGGCCATCGTGAAGGATCGTGCGAAGGGCAAGCAACCGGCTCGCAAGGCGTTCGTGGAAGCGCTCGCCGACGCTCGCAAGAAACTCGACGCCCGCAGCGAGGAGCTGTTCACGAAGAAGCTGAGCCCGCTCGTGTTCTACGTCGGCTCAACGGGCTTGCTGCCCGACGAGATCGACGCGAAGGCACAATCGGCGGACGTGCTGGCCGGCAAGTATCCGGAGTTGGCGTTCTCGAAGGACGAGAAGGAAGGCATGTTCTTCGAGGTCGGCGACACCATCCTGAGCGTGTACGCGAAGACCGAATACTTCTCGCGAGACAAGGAACCGACGAAGTAACGGCCAAAGCCGTTGGTTGTGACCAAATAACCCCAGGTCTTTGGGTCATCCCCTGTACCCAGGCCGTTACCGCAAAGACATTCCCGGTTTTTGAGGTCTGAAGGACCGATCTTCCTCAGCCCAGGCCAACGGCCTGGGTTCTTTTCGTGATGCAACGGCGTGGGTTCATTTCGTGATGCAACGCAAACGTCGTGTTTCGTATCTTTGTGGTGTCATCTCCCTCGCTGGAGTCTCCCATGTCCTCTCCCGTGATTCTCGCCATCGACCAGGGCACCACCAGTTCGCGTGCCGTGGTCTACGACCCCACAACGTTCGCCGTCCTGGGGTCGGCACAGCAGGAAATCGAGCAGCACTATCCGAGAGACGGCTGGGTCGAACACGAGCCTGAAGAGATTTGGTACTCGGTCGCACGCACGGTTCGCGAAGCACTCGCCAAATCGGGTCGTGAGGCGAAATCGATCGCGGCAATCGGCATCACGAATCAACGCGAAACGACCGTCGTGTGGGAACGTGTCACAGGGCGCACGGTCGGTCGAGCGATCGTCTGGCAAGATCGCCGGACCACCGACTTCTGCCGCGAACACGTTGCGAAGCAACCGTGGCTCACTTCAAAGACTGGGCTGGTTCTCGATCCGTACTTCTCCGGCACGAAGCTTCGATGGATGCTCGAAAACGTACCCGAACTGAAGACCGCCGCCGAGAGCGGCCAACTCGCTGCGGGCACCGTCGATTCGTTCCTGATCTGGCGGCTCACGAGCGGCACGACGCACGCCACCGATGCAAGCAACGCGAGCCGCACGCTGCTGTTCAACATTCACGAGATGAAGTGGGACGACGAACTCTTAAAGTTCTTCGGCGTGCCGCGTGCCATGCTCCCGGAAGTGAAGCCAAGCGCCGCGGACTTCGGCGTCACAAAAGGGCTGGACTTCCTACCTGACGGCATTCCGATTCGCGGCGTCGCGGGCGATCAGCAGGCTGCGTTGTTCGGGCAGGGTTGCTTCGGCCCAGCGACCGCGAAGTGCACCTACGGTACCGGCGCGTTCTTCTTGCTGCACACCGGTGACACCGCGGTGTCGTCGAAGCACAAGTTGCTTACCACCGTCGCGGCCACGACTGACGCGAAGCCCAAGTACGCGCTCGAAGGTGCAGTATTCGTTGCGGGGGCCGCCGTGCAGTGGCTTCGCGATGGGTTGCATTTGTTCAAGTCGTCGGCCGATGTGGAACAACTCGCTCGGCAGTCGAATCCGGCGGAAGGCGTGCTGTTCGTGCCTGGGTTGGTGGGCCTCGGGGCGCCGCACTGGGTACCAGAAGCGCGTGGCGTCATCTTCGGGCTAACCCGTGCCACGACGGCGGACGATCTTGGTCGTGCCGCGTTGGAAGGCGTGGCGTTTCAGGTGGCAGATCTGATCGACGCTGCCGAGAAGGACATGGGGAGTGGAGGGGATCGGTCGGCGGGTGTCGTGTTGAAGGTCGATGGTGGAATGTCCGCGAACGATTGGTTCCTGCAATTCCAGGCGGATGTGTTGGGGCGACCGGTCGCACGGGCAGCACAGGGAGAATCGACCGCGCTCGGTGCTGCGTTCTTGGCAGCAGTGGGGGCTGGGCTAACGGACGAGGCGAAGTTGACGGCGTTGATGTCTGCTGTTGCGACTCGGTTCGAGGCGAAGATGTCGGCAACGGATCGCGAAGTGAAGCTCACCGCGTGGCGAAAGGCCGTGCGAGCCGTGATCGGGTTTTACTCAGGCGGTTGAAAATTACTTCTTCTTCGGCTTTTTCTTGGAAGCGGGCAACGCAGCGAACCGCTCGAACAGTTTCGTAAGGGGCAGCGTGAAGCCGGGCAGCACATCGCCGCCGTCGATCGTGCCGTCTGCGGAGATCGCAGTCTTTGCATCTGGGGCGGTGTAGCTTTCGGCGGTGCGAGTCTTCGGGTCGATGATCCACACGAGCTTCACGCCGCCGAGGAAGTATTCCTTCAGCTTGATCTGCATTTCCTTCCGGGTGTTACTCGGGCTCAGTATCTCCACTGCAAGATCGGGAACTTTCGTGCTGATCTGCTCCTGCGGGATGACTTTTTCGGGCCGGGTTTTCCATGACACAAACGAAACATCCGGCCCGCGAACCAACCCCGGCAGAACGCGAACCAGGTCGTCCGCCGTTGTGCAATAGCCGAGATCGTGCTGCTGGAGGAACACCCACAGCATCGCGCCGAGTTGGTGACTCAAGACCGATTCCGGGTGTCCCATCCCTTTCTCCACGAGAGTTCCGTCGATCAGTTCGTAAAGTTTTCGCCTTGCGCCGTGTTTGCGAATCAGATCACGTTCGGTTGCAGTTCCCGGTGGCGGGTTCAGGCAGATTCGCTTCGCCGGAATGTTCCCCAGCCGCTTCAGCAACTCGCCCATATCTTCGTACACCGTCTTTCCGTTTGCGGTCGCCATACGTTCCCCTTTCGCTGGTGCGCGATCACGCCCACGACCGTAAGATACACGAACCACAACTTCCACCCCAACGCCAATCACGGAGACGGCCACATGCTGCCCGCCGACGTTCTCCGGCAAGTTCGTCGGCTGCATCTTCGTGCACGGCGACTCGTGCAAACGCTCCTCGGCGGCGAGTATCACTCCGCGTTCAAGGGGGCCGGGCTCTCGTTCGAGGAAGTGCGTGAATACCAACCCGGCGACGATGTACGAACCATCGATTGGAACGTGACCGCTCGCGTCGGACTGCCGTTCATCAAGCGGTTCGTCGAGGAGCGCGAGCTCACGCTACTGCTGGTCGTGGATGTGTCCGCGAGCACGAAGTTCGGCACCGGCATGCTAACCAAACGCGCCGCGGCGGCTGAACTCGCGGCGTTACTTGCGCTGTGTGCGACCAGCAATAACGACCGCGTGGGCCTGGTTGCGTTCACCTCCGAAGTCGAGCAATTCGTGCCCCCGAACAAGGGGCCGCGCCACGTTCTGCGGATGCTTCGCGATATCCTTGCTTTCGAGCCACAGAAAACTGGCACCGACCTTGCCGCGGCGCTCGATTACGTCACGAAAGTGCAACGGCGACGAGCCATCGTGTTTGTGCTGAGCGATTTCCAGGGGACGGGATACGAGAAAGCGTTTCGGCGGGCAGCACGCAAGCACGATCTCGTTGCAATTCGCACGACCGATCCGCGTGAAATCATCTGGCCGGCTGCGGGGTTAGTACGCCTACAAGACGCCGAGACGGGAGAGCAAGTGCTACTCAACACCAGCGACAACACGGTGCGGAAGCGATTTGAAGAGTTGGCTGCCGAGCGAGCGGCGACGCTCATGAAACTGGCTCGCAGTTCGCAAGCCGATGTGATCGAGGTTGGCACCGACGGCGGCCACTTCGACGCGCTGCTCGGCTTCTTTCGCAAACGCGACCGTCGCCGACGACATGGATGAACCCGACCTGCGGCTTGCCGCACCACCACCCGCGGGAACGAAGCGAGTCGGGGAGCGATCCTTGATGGCCCCGCTGGAACCGCTAGCATGACCCAGCCGCCCCACCCATCCAAACTCTTCCCCAACCGAGTCGGCCATGAAACGAGCCTTACTTCTGCTCTGCTGCGTCTTTGTCACGACCCAGATGCCGGCCGCCGATCCGCCGAGCATTCCGGACAAGTCAATCGCTCAGAAAAAGGAACTCCTGTTCTCCGACGACTTTGAAGGGTCCGAACCCGCGAAGGTCTGGCATAAGGTCGTGCCGACCTTTGCGGTCGAGAAGGGTGTTCTCAAGGGTACCCAAACCCGCGACAAAACGATTCCGGCAGCTGATGGCAAGCCCGCCGTCACGGCTCACGCTGCCGTTCATGGCCTGGAGATTCCCACGAAGGACAGCGTTGTTGAAGTCAAGATTCGGTTCGATGGAGCCACGATGATCGACGTCGAGTTCGACGACCGCAAGTACACCGAATCTCATTACGGGCACATCTGCCGTGCTCAGGTTCGGCTCAACGGAGTCACGATCATCGACGAGCGAGATGGCAACATGAAGAACGACATCTACGAGATGAAGAAAGACCCCGCCAAGAAGGCCGATGTCGCGAAGTTGCTCGTCGGTCGCAGCGCGACCTTCCCGGCCAAACTCGAAGCAGGCAAGTGGTACACCCTTGTTGTCGAGACGGTCGGTGACGAGATGCGAGTCACGATCGACGGGAAGCCGGCTGGCTACCTCAAGTCGTCCGGCATCGGTCACGCGACGAAGTCCAAGATCGAGTTGGGTGTCGCCGGCAAGGATGGCTGCTTCGATGACATCAAAGTGTGGAACGCCGAACCCGTTAAACCATAGTTGTCGTTCGCCCGATTGCGACCACGCGAAATCTGTGGTACGGTCGGACTGATTGGATCCCACCGCTGCTCGCCCTTTCCCCCCGCTCCCTGGAGAACACCATGCTGATCCGCAGGCTCTTTTTCCTCCCACTCGCGTACTCACTGATCGCCTTGGGAGGCGGCCTCGCACAGGACGTGAAGAAAGACGAAAAGAAGGATGACAAGAAGGTCGAGAAGAAAGACGAAAAGAAGGAAGAGAAGAAGCTGCCAGTCCCGGCGATCACGCCGACTGCCGCGAACGTCGCGTATGGCAAGCTCGATCGCCAAGTCCTCGACTTCTGGCAGGCGAAGTCCGACAAGCCGACGCCGCTCGTTTTCTGCATCCACGGCGGCGGCTGGCAGGGTGGCGACAAGAGCGGTTACTACGGCGGTGTGAAGACCTTCCTCGATAACGGCATTTCGGTGGTCACGATCAACTACCGGCTGATGAAGCAGGCGAACGAACAGAAGGTCACGCCTCCGGTGAAGGCACCTCTTGAGGATGCAGCGCGGGCACTCCAGTTCGTGCGTTCCAAGGCCGCGGAATGGAACATCGACAAGAAGCGAATCGGAGCCACGGGCGGCTCGGCTGGCGGTTGCTCTTCTCTCTGGCTCGCGTTCCACGATGACATGGCCGACCCCAAGAGCGAGGACCCGATCGCACGGGAATCGACACGCCTGTACTGTGCGGCGGTCAACGGAGCGCAGGTTTCGCTTGATCCCAAGGTAGTTCGCGAGTGGCTGCCGAACTACACCTACGGCGCTCACGCTTTCGGGCTCAAGAATCTTGACGAAGTGGAAAAGGAACGCGAAAAGATCGCGGCTTGGATCAAGGAATACTCACCGATCACGCACGTCACGAAGGACGACCCGCCGATTGGGCTGTATTACGGCGGCGTGAAGGGGGCGAAGGTCGGCGAGGAACACCCCGATCCGACGCACTCCCCGATCTTGGGCGTGAAACTGGCCGAGAAGCTGAAAGAGGTCGGGGTCGATGTGGTCTTCCACTCGAACACGGACCCGAACAAAGAGCTCCCCACCGCGACGGCCTTCCTGATCGCGTATCTGAAGAAGTAGCGAACAGCGGCTCAACCCGGCGACGTGGTTGGGTCCAACGTGGTGGGCGGTTCTGAATTCATGACAGGAACCGCTCGCCGCTTCCGACTTACAAATCGGATTCCACCCCACACAATCGCCAAGGTCAGGAACGCGACTGCGACATACCACTGGAGCAGTGGATCCCAACTCGTGCGCACAATTTCCAAGCCATCTCCCGATTTCGTGCGTTGAACGCGGTACGTAATTATCGGGTCTTTGTCCCTCCAGATCGGGGTGACGGTAGGCCAATACTTCAACTCGATGGATGCCACGACGGGGAGAGTCTCCGTGTCCAGAGCTTTCAGGATGTCAGCCGTTGTTGCGTACTGAGCCGCTATTTCTCGTGAAACGACGAGGAGGCACACTGCCATGCGATACCCGCCCGTATCAGGGAGCAGAAGAGGTGAAGCTGGTGAAAGTTCCGCGATTTCGACTTTCGGAATTGAAGACTGCGAACCCGACGAGCGCGGTACCCAACTGTACCTGTAGTACAGGAACACATACTCCGGAAAGGATTCGGTTACCTCGATCCGGTAGATCGGCAAGCCGAAGGTGGTGCCAGGCGGGGTGAATGGTGCGATGTCAGCGCGTGCGACTTCCACGCAAGACAAAGCCACGCTTGCCGCCAAGATCCATTTCATCGGTCGGCCTCACTCGCGCTGGTTTCCGCTTGCGCTGTTTCCTCTGCGTCCGATTGTAGCATCCTCGAATTCCTGAACACACCAACCCACACTTCGGGTAATCTGGGAAGCTACATGCCGGGTGTTGAGCAAATCGAGTCGGCTCAGCTCCCAACCCACCGCCTTGCTGCCCTCGAACATCCCCACCTTGTCGGAGGAATCCAATGTCCGCCTCCTCCAAAATGTCGCGCCGCCAACTCCTGAAGATGGGCGCTGTCGGTGCCGTGAGCCTCGGCACTCCGGGCGTTGTCGCCGCGAGCGTCGATGGCAGCGGACAACGACGCACCGGCGAAAAGTCCTGCATCTTCATCCTGCTTTGCGGTGGTCCCAGCCACATCGACACCTGGGATCTGAAACCGGATGCACCCGCTGAAATTCGCGGTCCATACAAGCCGGCCGCGACCGCTGTTCCCGGCATGAGGATCAGCGAACTTCAGCCACGGTTGGCAACCATGACCAACCGGTTTACTCTGATTCGCTCGATGACCCATCCGGGCAACATTAGCAATCACTTCGACGCGATGCACAACGCTTTGAGCGGTCAAGAGGGTGCCCCCGCAGACTCACCATACATCGGTTCCGTGTTGTCGAAGGTGCGACCCAGCCAGCGAAGCGTGGCTTCCTACGTCTGGCTCATCAAGTGCGTTGGTGACCCGGTCTTCTGTGCGCCGAACATCGGCACCGGCGGCTCGCTCGGCTCACCATACGCACCCCTATTCGTCGGTTCCGCTGAGAACAATCCTTCCAAGCCGGGCTTCAAGGCCCCCGACGCTCTCACATCGCAAGAAACGACCGAGCGCCTGCTGGGGCGGCGCGACTTGCTCGATGGCCTCGACCCCGGCTCAACCGGGAACCATCGCGACTGGCAAGGCGTGCAGCGCCGCGGCTTCGACCTCGCGACATCCGAGGGACCGCGGAAGGCGTTCGACATGGAACTGGAATCGCCGCGTCTCCGGGATCGGTATGGGCGGAACCCGCTCGGGCAGAACCTTCTGCTCGCAAGGCGGCTCGTCGAGTCTGGGGTCGGCTTCGTGACTGTGAACGGTTGGACCGGCGTGGCTCCGGGTCAGAACGGTGGTGGCCCGCCGAGTTCGAGCTGGGACATGCACGGCGGCGAGATGGGAATGGGCAATGCCTTCGGCAACGGATCGTATGGCATGGGCTGGTGCATGCCCGTTCTCGACACGGCGTTGTCTGCGCTGTTCGACGATCTCGCAGTTCGCGGGATGTTGGAGAACACGTTGGTCGTGGTGTCGGGTGAGTTTGGTCGCACGCCTCGGATCAACCAGAATGGAGGTGCGACACCTGGGCGTCAGCACTGGCCGCACTGCTATTCGGCGATCCTTGCTGGTGGTGGGATTCGTGGCGGAGCGGTTTACGGCGAAACCGACAAGATCGGCTCAGCGGTGAAGGACAAGCCGGTTCGACCGCAAGACCTCAGCGCGACGATCTACCATGCGCTCGGCGTGCCCTACGAAGCTCGCGTGACGAAGGAAGGTCTAACGAAGCCACTGAGCACGGGGCAGCCGCTGTTGGATCTGTTCGGTTAACGTGTTGGTCTTCGCCGCTTGCGGCGTTGCACTCACAACTGCAAGGATCGCCCATGCGGAAGTCACTTCTTTCGGCGTTCACCCTCGCCGTTCTCAGCGTGTGCGTTTACCTTCAGGCTGATCCCCGCACGGCTGACGAAGACATCGCCAAAATCCGCATCAAACTCGTGGATGCTCAGAGCGGTAAAGCAATCCCCGGCATCATCCGCGTGTTCCGCACGGGCGAAGACAAACCCCTTGCACTGCCAGGACTGTACGATCGACTTCGCGGACTGAAACCAACAGCGACGCTGGCTGGCTGGTATGTCGTGCCCGCAGCCGGTGGCGAGACCACGGTGCCGCGTGGCAAGCTGCGAATCGAAGCACTGTCTGGATTGGAAACGGCCCTCGCGGTTGAAGAAATCGATCTGACCAAGAAGCTGCCCGACGAACTGACGGTGAAACTGCCGCCGACGTTCCGCCCCGAACAATCCGATCTCGTTGCAGGCAACACGCACCTTCACCTCATGAACCTGACGGCCGACGACTCGGACGAATACCTGAGGCTGATTCCCGTCGCTGACCGCCTAAAAGTGCAGTTCGTCTCGTATCTCGAACGGATCAAGGAAGACGTGAACTACATCACGAATCGCCATCCGATCGGCGAGATGAAGCAGTTCAACGCAACGGGGGTGCTGTTCAACAACGGCGAAGAACATCGGCACAACTTCGGTGCGGGTGGCGAAGGCTATGGCCACGTCATGTTCCTGAACATCAACCGACTCGTGAAGCCGGTGAGCCTCGGTTCAGGGATCACGGGCGTCGGCAACGACGACATCCCGTTGCGTCCGGGAATCGAGGACGCCCGCAAGCAAGGCGGCACGATTATCTGGTGTCACAATGCGTTCGGCTTTGAAGGTGTCCCCAACACGCTCGCGGGCCGCGTCGATGCCTTGAACGTTTACGATGGCTCTCGCGTCGGCACGTTCGATGACAGTTACTATCGCTACCTGAACATCGGCATGCGCTTTCCCATCAGCACGGGGACGGACTGGTTCATCTACGATTTCTCGCGTGTGTATGCCAAAGTGCCGGGCGAAGTGACGATCCCGAAGTGGCTCGACGCCGTGAAAGCGGGTCGTTGCCAGGCGACGAACAGCCCCCTCTTGACCTTGACCGTGGATGGTAAGAACATCGGCGACGTGATGAATTTGGATCAGCCGAAGGCCGTTCGCGTCGAGATCACTGCGACGGGCCGGCACGATTTCCAGAAACTCCAGCTCGTGCAGAATGGCCGCGTGATTCAGTCCGAACCCAGCAAACTGAAAGCTGGTGTTTACACTGCTCGCTTCGTGCGGGAGGTGCGACTCGATGAGCCAGCGTGGTTCGCGGCACGCATCGATTCGACCGCGAAGAACGAACTCGATCGGCAACTCTTCGCGCACACGTCACCGGTGTATGTCGATCTTGCCGGTAAGCGAGTCTTCAGTGTGGAAACAGGTGAACTGTTGCTGCGTCGAATGGAGGAGGCGCGAGAAGAGATCCGGTCGCGTGGGAAGTTCGGCGACAACGCATCTCGTGACAAGATTCTCGCGATTTACGAGGAGACAACCAAGGATCTGGTGCAACGGATCAAGCAGCGTGGCAAGTGACAGAATCGAAACACAAACATCAGATTTCGCGAACCCGCAGAGTGCAGCGAATCGACAAAGCAGGCCATGTGCGGTATAAGAGGTTTGTGAGAAACCGGGCACCTGAACACATCTGAACCGCCCTGCACAGATTCCTGGTGCCTTCCGCGACCATCCTCGTGTTGCAGTTCTCATCGAATCATCGCCCTTTGGCATGCTGTGTGCGTCTCGCTTCGCCCCCGAGACTGGCCGTGTCTGAATCATCGTTCATTTCAGGGAGAGTTCATGGCCGCGCTCCTCGAACCCATCGCGAATGGCAGTGAATTAACGAGCTTGTTGTCCGCTCTCACAGCCCTTCGCCAAGGGCAAGCCGGCGTCCGTTTACCCCTCGACTGGACAGGCGTTGCTGGCCGCGTTGCCGACGCTTTCAATTCTGTGGTCGAGCAGAACGAACGGCTCGCTGATGAACTCGCCCGGTTGAGTCGTGTCGTCGGCAAGGAAGGGAAGTTGAGCCAACGGCTCGCCCTCGGAGATGTCGGCGGGTTCTGGCGTCAGTCAGTGGGCTCGGTCAATGATCTGATCGACGACCTCGTTCACCCAACGATCGAAACGGCCCGCGTGATTGGTGCCGTGGCACAGGGCGATCTCTCGAAGACCGTCGCGCTCGATGTCGATGATCGGCCGCTGCAGGGTGAGTTCCTGCGCACTGCGAAGACCATTAACACGATGGTCGATCAGCTTGGCTCGTTTGCGTCGGAAGTGACCCGCGTGGCTCGTGAGGTCGGCACCGAAGGAAAGCTCGGCGGTCAGGCTCGCGTGAAGGGGGTCGCCGGAACGTGGAAGGATCTCACGGACTCCGTGAACGGCATGGCCGGCAACCTCACGGCTCAAGTGCGAAACGTCGCCGAAGTGACGACCGCCGTGGCCAACGGTGACCTGTCGCGAAAGATCGCCGTGGACGTGAAGGGCGAGTTCCTCGAACTCAAGGACACCATCAACACGATGGTTGACCAGTTGCGTTCGTTCGCGTCGGAAGTGACCCGCGTGGCTCGTGAGGTCGGCACCGAAGGTAAGCTCGGCGGTCAGGCTCGGGTCGAAGGCGTGTCGGGAACGTGGAAGGACCTCACGGACTCCGTGAACGGCATGGCAGGTAACCTCACGGCACAAGTGCGTAACATCGCCGCCGTGACGACAGCCGTGGCCAACGGCGACCTGTCGCGAAAGATCACCGTCGATGTGAAGGGGGAAATCCTCGAACTGGAGAACACCGTCAACACGATGGTCGACCAACTCTCGTCGTTCGCGTCGGAAGTGACTCGCGTGGCTCGTGAGGTTGGCACCGAAGGAAAGCTCGGCGGACAGGCCGACGTGCGCGGCGTGGCTGGTGTGTGGAAGGACCTCACGGACTCCGTGAACTTCATGGCGGGTAACCTGACGTCGCAAGTGCGAAACATCGCCGACGTGACGAAGGCCGTGGCCGCTGGCGACTTGAGCCGCAAGATCACGGTCGACGTGAAGGGCGAAATCCTCGAACTGAAGAACACCGTCAACACGATGGTGGATCAACTCTCCTCCTTCGCTGACGAAGTGACTCGCGTGGCTCGTGAAGTCGGCACCGAAGGAAAGCTCGGCGGGCAGGCCGGTGTGCCCGGCGTCGCTGGCGGGTGGAAGAACCTGACGGACTCCGTGAACTTCATGGCCGGCAACCTCACGGCTCAGGTGCGAAACATCGCCGACGTGACGACAGCCGTGGCCAACGGTGACCTGTCCAAGAAGGTGACCGTGGACGTTCGCGGTGAGATTCTCGAACTGAAGAACACCGTCAACACGATGGTCGAGCAGTTGTCGTCGTTCGCGTCGGAAGTGACCCGCGTGGCGAAGGAGGTCGGCACCGAAGGGCAGCTCGGTGGTCAGGCAGACGTGAAGGGCGTTGCAGGTGTGTGGAAGAACCTCACGGACTCCGTGAACTTCATGGCGGGTAACCTGACGTCGCAAGTGCGAAACATCGCCGACGTGACCAAGGCCGTCGCCGCTGGCGACTTGAGCCGCAAGATCACTGTCGACGTGAAGGGCGAGATTCTGGAGTTGAAGAACACGGTCAACACGATGGTCGATCAACTCTCGTCGTTCGCGGCAGAAGTGACTCGCGTGGCTCGTGAGGTCGGCACCGAAGGAAAGCTCGGTGGTCAGGCCGACGTGCGCGGCGTGGCCGGTACGTGGAAGGATCTCACGGACTCCGTGAACGGCATGGCCCGAAACTTGACGTCGCAGGTGCGAAACATCGCCGACGTGACGAAGGCCGTGGCCGCCGGTG
>JAIOPV010000143.1 GCA_021413735.1 Planctomycetota bacterium | reverse complement strand
GCTTCCCGCAGCCGCCCGAGGATGGCTCATCCTTCACGGTCGGGGTTCGCGACAAATCCAGCAACCGCACGGTGAAGCCCGATCGTTCGGAAAGTTCTTCGAGCAGCGAGGTCGCGTCGCAGGCATCCCACGGCAGCGCGTGCAGAATCACAAGGTTATCGAGCGTGACTTCCACATCCACGAACGCCAGGGGAAGCCCCTGAACCGTGGCCGCGTCGGAGGCTTCTCCCAGCAATCTCTGGGCGTGAGCCTCGGATTGCGCGATTCGCGTGTCGTCGTCGGGGGTGGCGACTCGCAGAGCTTCGCCGTCATCGCCGGTGCCATCGACGGAGAGCAGAACCTCGCCCAACTCGGTGCCGCGAACTCCACGCACGACGACCCATTCGCCACGATTGAATGGCAATGTGGAACTGAACCGGCCGACGAAACCAGGGCGTCCGTACTGGATCAGATATGTGGGTGTGGGTGTCATTGGGGAATTCTACGCAACAAACCACATCACGGCTTCTTGCCGGGTTCACGCGGTGGCGGTGCGATCCCCGTCTTAGGGTTGAGATCCAACAGCTCGGTGAGTTCCTTGCGGGCTTTCTTGCCGGCCGCTTCGGACTCCTTCCAACGGTCGATCACGCCGGAATCCCAATACGCTTGCAACAACTCACCTTCTTGTTTAAGTAAGTCGGCGATCTTTCGCAGACGAGCAATGCCGGCCGAGTCTTCCTTGCTCAGTCCTTTCAATGCGGCAATTTTTGCGAGTTGCTTATCAATCTCCTCGGCCGCACGAACAGCGGAGCGAATCCGCCCCGCCAGTTCGTCGGACTCCAGAAGCCAGAATATCCGCGGCTCGCTGAGGAGATCGAGACATTGACTAGTATGGTGGAGACTGTGCCCCGCGATTTCACGGATGCTATGAACGAGCGTGGAATCGGGTGCCGGAGCCGGCTGGGCGACCACTTGCAAACACGCGGCAAGCACGACTCCGATCATGATGAACCCTCTTTGTTTTCGCCGCTTGCGGCGTAGCGCTCTTGCGGTGGGATCGCTACGCCGCAAGCGGCGAAACCATTACGCCGCGCCGATGGTCACTGGTTCGTATGCGGGAATGCCCTGTTCCTTCCGCAAGTCGTCCATCAGCGGCCAGAGAACATCGACCTCGTCTTTGAACACGTCGCCAATCAGCACGTCGGTGACGAGTCCCTTCAGATGCGGATGCTTCTTCACGAATCGGCCGAAGCTCAGACCGTCGTAAAACTCGCACACGAGCCGACGAATGCGATCCATGCCTTGCAGATACGGGGCTTCCCACTTCCGCAACTGCGACTCCGAGAAATCATTCTTCGCGAAGCCTTCGATGATCGCGTCGGCCGCCATTGACCCTGAAGTGAGCGCGAGCAACAGGCCCGACGAGTACAGTGGATCGAGGAACCCGAACGCATCGCCGACCAGACACCAACCGTCGCCGGCCCCTTTCGCAGCTCGATACGAGTATTCCTTCTGGATGCGGAAGATGTCGCAACGGGTCGCGTCCTTGATTCGCGGTTGCACGCCCGGAGCCTTCGCGACTTCCTCGAAGTAGATCGTTTCGGGGTCTTTGCTCTCGCGATTCTTCAGTAGGTAATCGTGATCCGCGACAACGCCAACGCTCACGATATCGTCGTGCAGCGGAATGTACCAGAACCAACCTTTCTTGCCTTCAGTCTGAATGACGATGGTCGCGCCTTCGTCGCGGCCCGTGTCGCGGTAAGCACCTTTCCAGTACGTCCACAGCGCGGCTTTCTTCAACTGCGGATCCCACGCACGCAGACCGAATCGGTCGATGATGAGCGTACTCTGACCGCTCGCATCAATCACGACCTTCGCCCGTACTTCTCGCTCGGGGCCGTCTTCGGGCTTCACGCGAACGCCCACAGCTTTCGTGCCCTCGAAGATAACCTCCAGCACGCGGGCACCTTCGGACACCTTCACGCCCTGGCTGCGAGCGTGATCGAGAGCGAGTTTGTCGAACTCGCTGCGGCGAACTTGCCACGTTTGCGACGACTCGTGCGGCTTGTTGTCCCAGAAGTAGAACGGTTCTGACAAGTGGCCCTTCTGGGTCACGAACTGAACGCTGTGCTTCTTGACGAAGTGGCTGCCCTTCATCTTCTCCAGCAACCCGGTGCGTTGCATCGCGAAGTACGTGTTCGGGATCATCGACTCGCCGATGTGGAAACGCGGGAAGTGGTCACGCTCAAACAGCTCGACCGACAATCCCTTCTGAGCGAGGATCGTCGAGACGGTGCTGCCCGACGGCCCGCCCCCGACAACAACGACATCCGCAGTGGTGGTGGACATGGGAACTCCAGAAGAGGTATAGCCGCCGCCCCATCGGGGCGGCCGTTCACATCAAGCCCAGGTGCTGCCGTCCGGCTCATGCGGAGCGCGGGCAACCTTCAACAACGCGACGAGCGACTTCAACTGCGCACCTGAAAGGTGCCCGAGTTGCCGTTCGTGACACAATCGCAACGGCTCTGCGATTCGATCCAGCAACGCGATGCCGACAGCCGTGATCGCCACGAGAACGGCCCGCCGATCTTCCGTGGACCGCGTGCGAGTGATGAGCTTGCGAAGTTCGAGTTTGTCGAGCATTCGCGTGATGTCGGGGGCACGCGACACGAGACGTTCGGCGAGGGTGAGTGTGGGAACCGAGTCTGGGCGTGCGGCTCGCAGCAATCGCAGCAGGTTGTACTGCTGGGCGGTCAGTTTGAAACTCAGGAAGAGTTCGTCTTCGAGAGCGCGAAGGCGGTCGTAGGTTCGCCACAGCGAGAGGTAAGCTTCTTGCTCAGGCGAGTCGAACCGAAGCGATTCGGCAACGGCTTTCGGTGCAGAAGTAGACATGAGCTCAGATTAGCCGTCGAGACGATAGTTGTCTAGACAATTGTTGTGTGGGCGGAGAGCGTCGGAGCGTTAGCTCGACGGTGAACGCCTCCACCGTCGAGCTAACGCTCCGACGCTCACAACGAAATCTCGTTCACCAGTGGGCAGGAAGTTCTTTGCTTCGGAGCCACGCGGTGTACCACAGGTCGAGCGTGAGCTGCGCACCGGCACGCACGCGAGCTAACACGAACGCCCTGCTCTCTTCCGTCGGCTTGTCGAACGCACCGGCCGCATCGAACTCGTAGGCCTTCGGAATGTGCGTGTGCGACTCCGCGATGAACTTCATCACATGCGCCCACACGTCGTCGATCTTCTTCGCCTCAAGTCCGCGCGACACTTCCTCGGGTCGAATGCCGTGCTTCTCCGGAAAGCCGTCGAGCTTCGCGTGAATGCCCTTCTGCTTCACCGTGCCGTCAGGCTGAATGCGGCCATCGTAATCACGGGTCGTGTGCAATGGCATCGCGGCGTCGCCGGTGTAGTGCGCGAGCGTGCCACCATACACGAGGCACTTCATCGGAATCGCGGCGTTCTCCGGCGACTTGCGATAGTCGTAGAAACCGACCACGAGCTTTTCGTAGTTCTCCATGATCGCGTAAGGCAGCATGCCGATCTTGTTCGGGTCCTTCTTGAGATCGGTGTAGACCATCTTCATCCCGTCGTAGCGGTGCGTGCCCGGAAGCTCCTTGCCGTCGAGGTCTTCGGTGTCGAGGAAGTGGTTTCCTTCTTCGGATCGGCGAAGGAAGGTCGTTTCCTTGTTCTTCCAGCGGTCGGGATCGACGGCGAAGTGTGCGAGGTGCTTGCCGCCGCGACGGAAGAAATCGGGCACTTCATCGGGGAGCCGGGCCGCAGCAGACTCCGCAACGGTTTCGTGACCGCCGCCCCACCAACCGAGAGCGAATCCTCCAGCGAGAACCGCACTCGCGGCAATCGCGACTCCGAGAACCTGCGTGCGTCTGTTCATGGTGATCTCCGAGGTTGTGGAACCGGTTATACCTTCTCATTTCCGGAACGAAGTGTGATTTCTTGATGAAGAGCATCAACCCGTGGGTCCAGGGTGGTCGATGGGAATGATAACCGAGTTCCCCCACAGGAAGTGGCGGAGTCTGGGTAACCTGGCGGGACTGCCGGGTGTCGGTGACGATCACGGAGGATGCGCGAATGCGGTGCGCGGCGTGGGTGCTTGTGGCGGTAGTGGTCACCGGAACGGTGCGCCCGGCCGTCGCGCAACCCGGTCCGCTTGCGCCGATCGGCGGACCTCCACATTCCGAATCTGGCTCGTCATACGATCCAAATTTGCCGCCTGATCCGCCCCTGGGAACGGTGGTGAAGTCGCCTGCGAACCGTCCGCCGAACGTCCTTGGGCCGCCCGTCCTGGGTTCCCCTGTGCGTCCCTCGGACCGCGAACCAATCGCCGAATCAACAGGAAGCTTGCCGCCACAGCCTTCGCCAGCAGCGGGGGTTATCACGGCTTCGCTGCCGGAATCGGGTTCGGTCACGGGTCGGCGGGCAACTCTCGGGGCACCCACTTCGTCGGGTTCGCCGGTGTCGGCGCGATCCGTGGAACAGGCTTCGCGCACCGCATACACCCCGGCTGATACTGAAGATCCGGTGAATGATCTGCTTTCGCAGCGTTCTCCCCGGAAGTCGAAGGGTGGACCTCGCGATGTGGAAGCTCACTCGACGGGCCGCGATAATTCTGGGGATCGAGCGTCGGGCAAGTTTGGCGACAAGATTGGCGAGGCGTTTGGCGATGCGGCTGGCAAAGCTCGCGATTGGTTCAAGAGCGACCACGCATTCGACGGCTTCATCTCGCCGGTCACCAACCCACTGCTGTTCGAGGATCCGCGATCACTGACGGAAGTGCGGCCGATCTTCATGTATCAGCAGATTCCCGGCGGCCAGCCAGACTTCAAGGGCGGCAGCGTTTACTACTACGGTCTGCAAGCCCGGCTCGCGGTCACGGAGCGGCTGTCGTTCACGTTCAACAAGCTCGCGGGAACGACGCTTTCGCCAGGAAGCGGGTCGGCTTATCCAGGCGGCTCCGGCTTCGACGAACTCTGGCTCGGGCCGAAGTACACGTTCCTTCGCAATGAGAACAGCGGCAGCTTGGTCGCTGGTGGTTTGCAGTTCCAGATTCCGATTGGTTCGAGCAACGTCTATCAGCACACCGGCAGTTTGTCGCTGGTGCCTTACTTGACCTACGCCCAGAACTTCTGTCGCGACTTCAAGATTGGTAGTTTTAACTCGATGATCGGTACGGGTTACTCGATCGCCACGGACAGCATCCGAAGCGATTACTACTACTTGTCCGCCCACCTCGACCTCGACGTGATGAACAAGCACAAGTTCTATCCGTTGGTTGAAATGAACTGGCTGTACTACACGAAGAACGGCAACGGCCTGACGATGGGCAGCGAAGGCCGCGACCTGTTCAACTTCGGCGGCCAGGCGAAGAACACGGGGTTGCTGACAGGTGCGTTTGGTGCTCGCTACAAGATCAGCGAGTGCGCTCAGTTGGGTGCGGCGTTCGAGTTCCCGCTGGCCGGTCCGAGAGATATCTTCCAGTACCGCGTGACGCTCGACTTCATCCTGCGGTACTGATCGGAAGCAAGAGCCGCCCTGCAGGGGCGGCCGCTACACCTTGAGCGCTTTGAACTCTTTCACGCAGCCGGTGATCGCCACTTCCGTTGGCAATCGCTCGATACTCGAAGCCCCAAAGAAGCCCACGATTCCCTTTGTGTTGTCCAGCACATAACGCACGTCCGACGGCTCCGAAATCGGGCCGCCGTGACACAGCACCAGAATGTCCGGGTTCACTGCCTTCGCCGCGTCGGCCAATTCCTGAACCAACTTCGTGGCGGCTTCAAGCGTCATCGCCGACTTCGCGCCGATGCTGCCCTTCGTCGTCAGCCCCATATGCGGAATCAGGATGTCGGCGCCAGCCTTCGCCATCTGCGTTGCTTCCTCCGGCGTGAATACATACGGACACGTCAGCAGATCGAGATCCCGTGCGAGCGCGATCATCTCCACTTCTTTGACGAAGCCCATGCCGGTCTCTTCGAGACCAACGCGAAGGTTGCCGTCGAAGAGGCCAACCGTTGGGAAGTTCTGCACGCCGCTGAACCCCGCGTCTCGCACATCGAGCAGAAATCGCTTCATGATGCGGAACGGGTCGGTGCCGCAAACGCCCGCCAGCACCGGCGTCTTCTCGACGATCGGCAATACTTCGCGAGCCATGTCCATGACGATCTGGTTCGCGTCGCCGTAGGGGAGTAACCCCGCGAGCGAACCGCGACCGGCCATCCGGAAGCGTCCCGAATTGTAGATGATGATGAGGTCGATGCCGCCCATCTCGGCGCACTTCGCGGAGATGCCAGTGCCCGCACCACCGCCGACAATCGGCTTACCTGCGGCGACCTGGGCACGAAACCGAGCGAGAATTTCACTGCGAGCAAACATGGTGAACCGGGGTCAGAATTCGGGATTCGGTACTCAGGAAGAAGCCTTCGGCGGTTCCTTCCTTGGCAGCTCGGGCAGCACCACTTCTTGACTCTCCCCGCCCTTGTCGCGATGCCCACCGGTTCCCGATTTCGCTTTCTCTTCTGCCTCGGCCTTTGCCATCAGTTCCTGAAGCACCTTTTCCGTGTCGATCCGCTCCTGTGGCGTCGGGCCGGGAGGCGGTGCGGGCTTGCGACTTCGCCACACATGGAGGAGCAACTCCCCGATTGTTACCAAGACGAATCCCCAGACGGCCATCATGATTGGCGTGCGTGTCTGGATCGTGGCCAGGATTTCGGCGTCGGGGTTGGGAATTCCTGCTTCGGCCGCACCAGGAATCTCGGGCGATCGCGGAATCATGATGCTTGCCATCTGCCCGAGCACCACGCCGAGCAAAGCGAGGAACAACGCCGCGAACGTACCGTAAATTGCGATCCGTTGGAGAACGAGAGGCATAATGAATTTCTCCCCGAGCGACAGCGACGGTTTTGCCAGTAACATAACACGCATTTGCCGCCGCATCATTTCCAAAGCTGGCAAACCGGGAGCGTTGCATGTCTGTGTTACTCATTGGCACCCTCGACACCAAGGGCACCGAGTTCGCCTACGTCCGTGATCGTCTGGTCGCGGCAGGCGTTCGGGTCATCGTCGTGGATGCGGGAGTTCTCGCACCAGCCGCGTTCACGCCCGACATTCCACGAGAACGAGTGTTCGCCGCTGCTGGCACCACTTACGCAAGCGTGAAAGCTGCTGGTGATCGCGGTAAAGCTGTGATGCTCGCGGCGGAAGGTGTCGCGAAGCTCGCTGCCGAGTTGCACCGCGACGGGAAGCTAACGGGGGTGATGTCGCTGGGCGGCTCGGCTGGCACGACCATCGGCACTGCTGCGATGCGAGTCGTGCCAGTTGGTGTGCCGAAGCTCATGGTGAGCACGCTGGCATCGGGGCAGGTTCAGCCGTATGTCGGCACCCGTGACGTGATGATGATGCATTCCGTGGTGGACATCTCCGGGCTGAATCGGATCAGTCGCGTCGTGTTGGACAACGCCGTCGCAGCGATGGCTGGCATGGTTTCGTTTAGCCGCGAGACGAAGGCGAGCGGCTCGGACAAACCCGTCATCGCCGCGACGATGTTCGGTGTCACGACGCCTTGCGTGGAAGCCGCCCGCACACAACTCGAAACGGCCGGGTACGAGGTTCTGGTGTTTCATGCTACCGGCACCGGCGGTCGCACAATGGAAGGTCTTATTCGCGATGGCCTCGTTGCTGGCGTTCTCGATATCACGACAACCGAACTCGCCGATGAACTCTGCGGCGGCATACTCACGGCTGGTCGTGATCGCCTCACGGCCGCGAGCTTGATGCGAGTGCCGCAGGTCATCTCGGTTGGGGCGCTCGACATGGTGAACTTCGGACCGCCCGAAACGGTTCCGGCGAAGTACAAGGAACGGCGCTTTCAACAGCACAACCCAACCGTGACGCTGATGCGAACGACGCCCGAAGAGATGGACCGTCTCGGAATGGAGATCTCGCAGAAAGCGTGTGCTGCGAATGGCCCGGTTGCGGTGATGTTGCCGTTACGGGGCGTGTCGGCCATCGACGCGGAAGGCAAGTCGTTTTGGTGGCCGGAGGCAGACGCGGCATTGTTCCAGAGTGTCCGCAACTGGATCGCGCCGAACGTGGAGTTGATCGAACTCGATCTGCATGTGAACGACCCCGCATTCGCCGCAGCGTGTGCCGGGAAGTTGCTGGAGATGCTCAAGGCGTCCGTGTAAGCAGCCCGCAGCGCAAGTTGTGAGGTTGCGTTTTGGTGTCTTTGTAGCCGCGGATGCGGCGACCGAGTGTAGC
>JAIOPV010000011.1 GCA_021413735.1 Planctomycetota bacterium | reverse complement strand
GCCACGGAGGGCGGCCCCTACAAGAGAAAACGCCTTGGTTTGTAGGGGCCGCCCTCCGTGGCGGCCCAGGCGTCGCAGCTACGCAGGGATGCGGAAGGACAACGAAACGAATGACCGGCACCCTCCTGAATCGACTGATCTTCGGCGAACTGCTGAAAGTCTTCAGCATGGCGCTGGCGGTGCTGACTGGCCTGCTCGTGACGGCATTGCTCATCCAGCAAGGCATGCAGATGGGCCTGTCCGTGATGCAGGTCATCCGGGCGATTCCGTTGTTCATTCCCAACACGCTGCCGTACACGATTCCCGCGACTACACTCTTCGCGTCGTGCGTCGTTTATGGCCGACTCGCACACGATAATGAGGTCGTCGCGATCAAGGCGGCTGGTGTTCACCTGGCCACGATCCTCAAGCCAGCGTTCATCCTTGGAATCTTCGCTGCGGTTGCCACTGCGGGCCTGTATCACACGGCGATCCCACTTTCGCAACAATTGCTCTACCAGCAACTCCTCGATAACCCTGAGGAACTGGTTTACAACATGCTTCGCCGCGATCGCTGCGTGCGGCACCCCATGATGGCATACGTCATGTATGTCCGCGACGTGCAGGGCAAACGGCTCATCGACGTTGTCATCAAGAAGCGGGCGAAAGTGCGAAACGCCAGGACCGGGCTGGAGTCGTACCTGGGTTACGAGGTTGTCGCGCGTGCCCGAGAAGCTCGGCTGCGTGTGGACCCCGCCGATGGCAAGCTCTATGTCGATCCGGATCGCTTCGTGATCTACGACAAGAACACCGCCGGAGCGTCCGCGTCGAACGGTCCGTTCCCGATGGATCTTCCGGAGGGATTGAACGGCAAGGACTCGAAGACGCGAATCTCGGCGATGTTGTGGGAAGAGTTGCCGGCGCGAATCATCTCGGCTCGTGAGGACACGGCAGCAGCCGAGCAACGCCGAACGGACAACCGCGACGCGGCCATGAACATCACCAACCTCGAAGCCCGATGGGTAAGGACGGCAAGATTCCGCTGATGTTGGGTTGTTGGCTGGCGAACATCGTCTTCGCGGTGATTGCCGTGGTGCTGAACATTCGGTTGCTCAGGCGTTAGTTGCGCGACTAAAATCGGGGGGATTGTGAAACAGGAGACTGTCGATGCCTGCCCCCGACGAATGGACCGATGCCGATTTCATACCCTCTGAACCAAACCAGAATGTTCATCAACCGGAAGTAAACTCTCGTGAGCGGTTGGAATGGTATCGACGAGAAATACGATCTCGCCTTGGCGTGGGAGAAACTCAAACTCAAGTCATCTCTTGGCTGGTGAGCGAGGGTTTTGATCCTGGAGCGGCCCCGCGGTTGGTCGGGTGGGCCATGACTGCTGCGTCGCTTGTCAGCACTCGTTCGCCTGAGCGTGGCGGTCTGGTGATTGGTGTCGAAGTTCACACAGAGTCGGGGGATGGGCCGGCCCACGTCAACACCGATCCGATTGAGTCGGCTCGGGCGCGTGCTGCGGCTCGGAAAACGCGACTCGCTGCCGATGGCATCGTGGACAGTTCAAACCCGGAATATGAATTCGCTCAACCGGGTGATGCCGCGCAATCTCGGTTGAATCACGCGAAGCGTAACCCTGGCAACATTCTCTTCGCGTTAGGAATTCTCTTCTTTGCGACATGTGTGGCCTGCGTCATCGTTGCAGTTCTCAGGATGTGATCTGCGAACCCGACGATTCCCTTCGTTGTCCGTGCAACTATGAACACCACACTCCCAGCCGATCACAATGCCCGCATGGTCCGGGCGGCACTTGCACTCGATGGCCTCAGCGTCGGTGACGCTCTCGGCGAAACGTGCTTCCGCGACGAGAACTTCGAGGCGATTCTCGACGATCCGCGAGCCACAGCTCGTGCCCCGTGGTCATGGACCGACGACACCGCGATGGCTCTCGGCATTTATGATGTGCTGCAAGATCACGGCCGCATCGACCAGGATGCACTCGCGAAGCGATTCGCGAAACGCTTCCAGGCGCAGCCATGGCGAGGTTACGGTGCCGGTGCATTCCGACTGCTCGGGCAGGTGGCCGGCGGTGGCGACTGGCGAATTGCTTCCGAGATGATCTTTCCGGGTGGCTCGTTCGGCAACGGTTCCGCCATGCGAATCGCGCCGCTTGCGGGGTACTTCGCGGAGGACGATTACGCCGTGATTGCGGAGCAAGCGAAGCTCTCGGCAGAGATCACGCACACGCACCCGGAAGGAATCGCTGGTGGAATCGCGGCTGCGGTCGCCGGGGCGTATGCGTGGAAACACCGCGACAAGCGAGCCGACGACGCCACGAAACGCGGCATGTTCGATGTCGTGCTGGCACACACGCCGCCGAGCGAAGTTCGCGGTGGAATTGTCCGTTCGACATCGCTTGCGTTCGACGCTTCTGCTGAACCTGCCGTGAAGTTGCTCGACCACGGAATGCAGACGCGGGCATTCGATACGTCGATGGTGCCGATTGTTCGGCTTCTCGGCAATGGGAGCCGCATCTCGTGTCAGGACACGGTGCCATTTTGCGTGTGGGCCGCGGCGCGCCATCTCGACGATTATCAGTCCGCGATTCTGAACACGATTCGCGTGGGTGGCGACATCGACACGAACTGTGCGATTGTCGGCGGCATCGTGGCGCTTGCCGTGGGCAGGCAGGGCATTCCTCGCGACTGGCTCCGCGATCGCGAGGAACTTGTGGTTTAGCCTGGCGGCGTTGTTCTGATGATTTTTCTTCCGGCCGAGAGTGGATGGTTCCGGGCCGAAACGTTGGTTCCGGAGCTGAAATGGATGGTTCCGGACGTGAATTCGATTCTTGCAGCAGAAGAATTCGTCGCAACTGATTCCAAGGGATAGTTTTGCACACATTCTGATATAGTTTCTTACGGACGAATGAAATGGTTCCGGGTCTGGAACGGTTGGTTCCGGACATGGGGTGGGGAAGTGGGCCGGAATCAAACTGCAACTCACATCGGACGCCATCGCGAGTTCCTACAACACTCGGATGCTCGACTTCGGCACCACGGCGTTCGTCTCCATTCTGTTCCTGGTTGATCCACCGGGAACCGTGCCCGCGTTCATCGCACTCACTGCGAAGTTCACGCCCGAGAAACAACGTCGAACCGCTCTCGTTGCCAGCGTCACCGCGACACTCACGCTCATCGGCTTCGCCTGCATCGGTAACATCGTGTTCCGGATGCTCGGCCTCACGCTGCCTGCGTTCCAGATCGCGGGCGGGTTCGTCCTGTTCCTCGTGGCGCTCGACATGATCCGCGCTCAACGTTCGACGCAGGAAAGCCCCGACGAGATGAGCGAATCCGCCGACGCCGAAGACGTCGCGATCGCGCCGCTGGCGATTCCGATGCTCGCCGGACCGGGCGCACTCTCCACGGTCGCCGTGCTGATGTCGCAGGCGAGCGATGCCATCGAAGTTTCGCTCGTGTTTGCAGCGATCGTACTGACGGGGTTCATCTGCTGGCTCACGTTGCGGCTCGCGCAGCCGATCCAAAAGCGACTCGGCATGACTGGCATTCACATCGTTGGGCGTGTCCTCGGGCTGGTTCTCGCGGGCATCGCCGTGCAGTTCGTCTTGAATGGTTTGGCCGCTGCCAACATCATTCCGAAGCCTCCGGCCCAGTGACTTCATCGGAGCAACGCTTGGGTGAGCGGATGCACGCCGCCGCAAGCTGAGGTGAACTCCAAGGTATTCGACACTCTGTGTACCGAATACCTTGAGGCCATGTCTCGCTCGCCAAATCGCGACCGGCTCCTAAACCAGTGGATACCTCTCCGCTCATTGCTCCCGGAAATTCACATGGACTTGAAGCCTTGGTTTCGCCCACCTCCTGAACTGCTGGCCAATCGACCGCAAACGCCCACAGCCGCAATCGCCAAGTTGCTCGCCGGGAACCAGCGACTCCTAACGAGTACTGCCGAGTGCGCATGCGACGAACTCTACCCCCACTCACCACCCAAGCAGACGCCGTTCGGCATCGTCCTCGGATGCTCAGACGCACGAGCGCCGCTGGAACTCGTATTCGACGCCGAGCCGAATCAACTCTTCGTGGTCCGCGTTGCCGGTAATGTGTTGGGCGACGAATGCCTCGGGAGCATCGAATACGCTCTCTACAACTTCCAAGAATCGCTGAGGGTGTTGGTCGTGTTGGGGCACACCGGCTGCGGGGCCGTTACTGCTGCCGTGAGAACCTACCTCAGCCCCAAGCGGGCGGCCGGCATCGCGTTCAGCCGATCGCTGCGAAGTGTTGTGAATCACATTCTCGTCGCGGTTCGCAGCGCAGCCCTGTCGATGGAACAGGTTTGGGGCATAGATATCCACCAACAGCCCGGATACCCAGAGGCACTGGTCGAACTCGCCGTGGCGCTGAATGCCGCGATGACCGCGTATCAGTTGAAACTGGAACTGAAGGCACACGACTTGAAGGAACCAGAGGTCGTCTACGGCGTCATCGATCTTGTCACGTCGCGGGTGGTGGGACCGCCGGACATGGAGAGCGTTGCCCTTTCGCCAGCACCGAACGATCCGAGTGAACTGGTGGGCCTCGGCGTGCAACTGGCTCGTTCACACGCGGTCACGAAGCACATGAATCTGATTCGCGGGCCGTTCGCGGGTGACTCGACAACTCAGGGTTAACGTGCCCCATGCCCACGCAAACGATCAAAGAGCTTCGCCGAGCGTTCCGTTTCCCGGTCCTCGGCAGGCTCTCGAAGTACATCGTTGCTGTGACCATCTATGCAACTCTGGTCGTTCATTTTGGTCGCGGATTGATCTGGGTTGAAAGTAGTCCCGATCGAACGGGTGAAGCCGCGATCGCCGGCGTGCTTTTCGGCTGGCTGATGGGGTTCCGCACCACGACAGCCTACACCCGATGGTGGGATGGTCGCGGCCTTTGGGGGCAACTCGTCAACGATAGCCGGAACCTGATATTGAAGGCTTCCGTGTATGTCAAAGACCCGACCGAGCGGGCGAAACTCGGGGAGGTGGTCGCACGGTTCGCCGAGGCATTGCGCGACCACCTCCGACTTCCGCCGAAGTCGCCTGGCCCGCACAAGCCGATGCTCGTGGCTGACGAACTGTTCCGGCTCATCCGCGGCTGGAACGAATCCGGCCAGATCGACGGTTTCACATTCCTGGCGTTCGATCAGCACGCCCAGCAGTTGATGAACGTATGTGGTGCCTGCGAGAAGATTCGATCGACGCCGCTCACCGCATCGTATCGCGGCCTACTCCGCAAGGGGATTGCGTTCTACCTGCTGTTGTTGCCCTGGCTGATGAACGACGAACATGGGTGGCTAACGGTGCCGGTCACCGTCTTGGTTGCGTATGCGGTGGTGGGAATGGAACTGATTGCCAGCAACATCGAGGATCCGTTTGGCACTGACGGCGACGACCTTCGCATTGATGCGATCGTGGAGACGATTCGCCGAGCAACGACCACCGTGTGATTCAGTTTGGGAGCCGCAGCAACGTGCCGCCACGGTGGAAGAATTCGTCGTCGAAGCCGATGGCACGCTTCGCCAGCACGTCGCGTCGCAGCCAGTTTCGCTGGGTCATGAGCAGTCGGAACGCGGCGACCGCACCCATTTGCAGTGGCGGGATCGACACGACTGGCCAGTCACTTCCGTGAACCACCTTCTGCATGACAGCCTTGTCTCGCATCAGTAGCGGGATCGCATACGATCGCGTCGGCAAGCACAGCGCCGATGTGTCGCCGTAGAAGCGTTCGTGCTCCTTCGCCATGCGGATGAACGTGTCGAGGTGGCATTCACCGAACGGCTGCGACCGCGTGCCGCAGTGCGCCGCGATGACGGTGACGCCGCACTTCAGGGCGAGTTCGAGGTGCTTGGGTGAGGCGTATTGCGGGGCGCACTGCGGCAGCGACAGCTCCCCGCCGGTGTGCGACAGCAACGGGATTTTGTGATGTGCCATCGCCTCGAAGAGCGGTCGGCACTTGTCGGACCCCGGGTTAAAGCCCTGCACGAGTGGCAGCCACTTCACGAGAACCGCCCCCGCCGCGACACAACGTTCCAGTTCCGCGACTGCGTCTTTGCGATACGGATGCACGGACGCCCCAAACAGAATCTTTGGGTGCAGCCGTGCGAGGGCTGCCGCGTATTCGTTGGTGACGTGCAGGTGCGTGTTGGCGTCGTCGAGTTGGCCGTCTTCGGTGTGGACGGCATCGAACGCGAGCCCGACGACCGCATCGAGTTCGGGAGTCTGATTCACGGCGAGCGCAAGCCGGTTTGCGAATGCTTGTTCGAGTTGCTCGTCGGTGGCGAAGAAGGGAATGCCGAACTTGAAGCGAGCGAGGAAGACGTTCGGCCGTTTGCGGAGGTACGCGGAAACCTTTCCGCGTCCTGCGGTCATGGCGAGGATGTGAACGTGACAATCAACGATCATCCTGTCCTCGTCAACCGCTAACTGCGGCCTGCACGTTTTTGCAATCGCACATCCACAATCCTGGCCGCGCGATTTTGCGAATCGACACGGACCAAGACCCATAACACGCCGACGAAACCGAGCCGGTAATTCCTGTCACGGGATTCGCCGAAAGTGTCGGCTGACTCACCGAGTTCGATGCTGATCGAGGAGAGCGTGTAGGCGAAGCCCGCTTTCAGATGAGGGTTCTCGCTTATCAGTTGCTGCATTCGCGCGAACCCCTCTGGTTCCCAGAAAATGCGGAACATCATTGCTCCTTGAACCAGCGAAGAACCTCTTCGTGGGGAATGTCGGGTCGAGGGTCATTCTTTCGTGCTTCCTCAAGGCGAGCGATTTCCTCTGGTGTCCAGGGGTCGGGCTCCTTGGGTGTTAGGTTCGCCATCTGGGCAGGCGACACATAATACCCGACGATCAATCCATCAGCGTTGCGCAGCGGCAGCGGGTGGCCGTTGGCGGCAGTCAGCAGCTTCAGCGTCGCGTCATCGAGTGTGATGCCAGTGGGTTCCATGTTGTGGTCTCCGGTGAGGAACTCATTCCACGATATCACAGCCAAGGGCCAGAGAATACAACGGTCCCTGAGCTGAAATGCTCTGGTGATATGGTGCTTGCATCAGGATTGCTTAGTTTCCAGATATGCTCTCCACACTGCCGTCCGGTCCGAACCAGACAGACTCGTAGTTCAGGCCATACGAATCGCTCCAGTAATACCACCGCGGTCGATCAACATCCTCATATCGGCTGTGTGGAGGGCCCAAGGTCGCCAAGACCTCATCCTTGGTCATGCCTTCGTGAACCTTGTGGAATACCCCTCCGACCGGAAAATTGCCGTAGAGAATGCGGATCGCCACCGGAGGCAGAACACAACAACTGAGCGGGATCAATCCGCTCACAACGAGGAGAGCGACACGGGCTTGTTTTGCTGCTGGCTTGTCTTTCCCAACGAACTGCCGGCTGCTTTTGAAGAGAAGTGCGGAGAAGAAAAATACGATTCCCCACGCAACGAAGAGACAGCAACCGGCAGACCCGGTTGCGCTGCCTTCCACGCCATTCGCGAACAGCATCATCGTGCGTCCTGCTGCGCGATCAGTTCCTTCTGGCTCACACCAGGCCGGTCAGCACGCCGTCCTTGCAGAAGTTCGGGTTGCCGAACTCCTTGATCGGGTTGCCGAAGCCGTGCGACAACGCCATCAGCAGGCGGTTGTGCGGCATCTGCTTGTACTTCAACGAACGGCCCATCTTGAAGTCGAGGCCGCCACCCAGCAGCACGAACGGGATGTTGTCCAGCGTGTGCGAGTTGCCCTTGCCCAGCTCGTTCGTCCACACGATCAGAGTGTTGTCGAGTAAGCTGCCGGTGCCGCCCGGCTCAGGCGTTTCCTTGAGCCGCTTCGCCATGTACGCAAGCTGCTCCGCGAACCACTTGTTGATCTTCGTCAGCTTCTCCTGAGCCTTCTCGTTGTTGTCGGGCTCGTGGCTCAGTTCATGGTGGCCTTCCGTGATGTCCAACCACTTCATGCGAGCCATGCCGACCGAGTTCGTGTACTGCATCGACGCCACGCGGGTGAAGTCCGCCGCGAATGCGTTCACCATCAGATCGATCTGCGTCTTGCTGATCTTCGGGATGTTGTCGTTGTCCTTCTTCACGCCGGGCTCAAGTTGCGGCACCGCGTGGCTGGCCGTCGCCTTCGTTTCCTTGAGGTCTTTCTCCATCGCACGCACGAACGCGGCGTGTTCTTCCAGCAACTTCTTGTCTTCCGTGCTGACCGCGCCACCGACTTTCTTGAGGTCGCTGTTCAGGTCGTCGAGGATGCTCGCAAGTGCGGCCTTGTCCTTCGTGCGGCCGTAGAGCTTGTTGAACATCTGGTACGGGTCGTCGATCGGGGCGACCGGCTTGTTGCCTGCCGTGTAAATCCAGCGCGTCCACGTGTCAGCACGTTCCGGAACCATGACACCAAATTCGAGCGAGCCGAATCGCGTCTTGGTGGCGTTGTCTTTCTGGAGGTGGTTCTTGATTTCCTGGTCGATGCTGTGCCCCTTGGCCCAGCCAGCCGGCGTGTCGGAACCGCCCTGCACGTTGCCCGGGAACAGCTCGATGCCCGTGAGCAAGCAACCCATGCCACGCATGTGAGCGTCGCCGTCGCCACGAACGCGGTCGCACACGCCGTTGAGGATGAGCGTCTTGTCCTGATACGGGGCCAGCGGCGTCAGGCTTTCCTTCAGCGTGAACTTCGCGCCTTCTTCGTCCGGCCAGAATGCCTTTGGCACGATCCCGTTCGGGCTGAACATGAAGATGATGCGTTGCTTGCGCTTGGCCTGATTGGCGAAGCCGAGGCTCGGCAGGTTCAGCAGGAACGGGATCGCCGCGGCGCTCACACCGAGGTCGCGGACGAACTCACGTCGTGTACGGGACATACGCGCTCCGAGAGTTTAGCGGTGACCCCATCGGGGTCGCCGAGCGCCGCCCCGATGGGGTGGCTGCTAAACGGGGTGGTGGGTTTATTTCGGCGGTTGTTTCTTCGTCATCGCGGCGGTTACGGCTATTTCAACAACCAGTTTACGCACATTGAAGCCGTTTTCCGAGAACGATTTTTGCAACTCTTGCGGCTTGTTCACCCCGAACGCCATCACCGGCTGCTTCACCAGGTGATGGAACAGTCGCTCCGTGAACGCGGCCGCCACTTCCGGACTCGACGAGAGGAACTTCGCCAGCTCCTTCGCGCCCGTGAACTTTGCTGTGGCGCCGGCCCGCGTGTCGTAGCTTCCCACAGCATCGACCGGCTTGTCGTTCTCCTTCGCACGGAAACGGCCCACCGCGTCGAAGTTCTCCAGCGAGAAGCCCAACGGATTCATGATGCCGTGACAACCGGCACAGGCCGCAGGCTTTGTCTGAAGCAGAACCCGCTCACGCGTCGTGAGTTTCGGGTGCAGGTCCGCTGCCAGCGGCGTGAACGCATCCTTCGGCGGGCGGATCGTGATTCCGAGCAAGGCACGAGCCACGAACACGCCCCGGTGAATCGGCGACGTTTCCGCGTTGTACGCCAGCACCGCTAGCACATACGGATGCGTCAGCACGCCGCCGGAACGCTTGTCGGCCTCGAACTTCACCTTCGTGAACCCCGCGTCAGCAGGCATCTCGACGCCGTAAAACTTCGCGAGCCTCCCGTTCAGGTAGAGATCGTCGGCTTGCAGCAACTTGCGGAAGTCGCCATCGTTCCACACGACATCATCGAGGAACAGTTCCAGCGACGTTCGCAGGTCGGCGGCCACGCTCGCGTCGAAGCCAGGGAATCGCTTTGCATCTTTCGCCAGTTCCGGCGACTGATCGAGCTTCAGCCAGACGAACAGGAACTCGCGAATCTTCGCTTTCGCTCGCGGATCGGCGAGCATTCGCTCGGCCTGCTTCGTGACTTCCACCGGGTTCGTGAGCAACCCCTTCGCAGCCGCATCCAACAGAAGCGTATCGGGGAACGCATCCCACAGCACGAGGGCGAGCTTCGCGGCGACGGCGTAGTTCTCGGGCAGGTTCGCGGCGTCCGGGTACAGGAACCGCGGCGACTTCAGCACGAAGAGCAGTGAGCGTTTTACCGCGAGGTCGAGGTCGGCCCCGGTACCCTCGAACTGCTTGTCGATGAACAGCTTCTTCTCGTCGTCGGACAGCGGTCGGCGGAAGGCACGCTCCGCAAACTTCAGGCAGAACGCCTTCAACTTCACGTCGCGATCCTTGGCCCCATCCTGTGCCCCCGCGAGTTCCGGCAACCGCGCCAGCACATACGATGCGGCTTCGATCGCGCCGTCGGTTGTGGCCGACTCCCATTCCTTCGAGATGCTGGTGCCGCGTTCCCAGCCCAGGCTGCGATCGTCCGGCGGGAACGGCGACTCGATCACCGCGACTTCCGGCATCTTGACCGGCGACAGGCACCGCCCAGGGATCACTTCGAGCGTGCCCTTCGGTCGCTTCCAGTTGAGCGAGATGAACGCATTCTTCGGCGGCGGGTTCGGGTTCTTCTTCGAGTCGTCGACGCCCTGCTTCGCCTTCGAGAACTCGAGCTTCACAGGGTAGTAACGGCCCGCAAGCAGATACACGCTGGCACGGTATTCGGTGTCTGTGCCGGACTTCACCCAGGCGTCGATCACCGGTTTCTTGTTGTCGTTCACCCACAGCCGCAGGGCCTGATCGGTCTTCACGACGAAGTCGTACAGCCCGGTTTCGGGGGCCAGCACGGAGCCTTCCCAGCGAATGCTGAACTGGTGCGGATCGAACTTGGGCTCTTCCTTCTTGGGCGGCTCCTTTTTCTCCGGCTCTTTCTTCGGCTCCTCCTTCTTGGGAGGATCTTTCTTGTCGTCCTTCTTGGGTTCTTGCTTCTTCGGCTCAACCTTCACGGGCTGTGTGCCGTCGGGACCGCCAACCTTGAAGTCGAAAGCCACCTCGGCGTCGTTGCGTTGAATGAGCCGTTTGTCGCCCTGGAAGCCGCGCGAGTTGAAGTATTCGCCACGCAACCCAACCTGCTTCTCGTCCATTTTCGGCGGGAAGCGGAAACTGCCGACGATGTCGGCGATGGAGTTGCGATACTGGCGAATCGTCAGGTGCGACAGCTCCACTCGCGGCGGCTTGATGCGAGCCTGCGCCGCGGGGGAGTAGAACTTGTCGAAGATGTATTCCGCGACCCGCTTAGATCCGGCCGAATCGAGCTTGTCGGGATCGTCCTCGGGCATCGTGCGGTCGATGACGTGGGCAAGCTGCGGGATGGAGCGGTCGCCGGTCAGCGGCTGCGGTGCTTTCTTGGTGCCTTCGCCAGCAGCCCCGTGACAGCGGGCGCACATCTGCGTGTAGATTTCCGCGCCGGTTGGGTCGGCGGAAGCAGTGGCAGAAAACAGCGCGACGATGCCGACAGAGAAGAGCAGGGGTGTTCGCATGTGGTGTTTTGCAGATGAGTTAAGCAGAGGCGGGCTGTCTGATCTTAGTTTGGGGGCGAGGTGATGAAATGTCAAGCGTACGCCCGACCGAGTCTCTCATTGGTTCCGGACCACTTCCCCACCCCACCCCCGGAACCAATCATTTCAGACCCGGAACCATTCCATTCGTCCGGAAGAAACTATATCAGAATGTGTGTAAAGATATCACTTAGAATCGGTTGCGACGAATTATTCTGAAGCAATAATCGAATTCACGTCCGGAACCACCATTTCAGGTCCGGAACCATTCGTCCGGTCCAAGTCCGCAGCACAAGTTTTGAAGTTGCGCTTTTGTCTTTGTAGCCGCGGATGCGGCGACCGAGTGTAGCCAGGGGTGCGGCTCGCTTGCGAGCAAACCCCTGGTGAGTAATCAGAATAAACCCAAAGCCCCGGAGGGGCGACAGATTCCAACACACGCCGTCGTTCTGTCGCCCCTCCGGGGCTGCGTGATCTCGCTTGCGATTCCAGGGGTTTGCTCACTTCGTTCGCAGCACCCCTGGCTACACTCGGTCGCCGCATCCGCGGCTACAAAGACAAAAGCGCAACTTCAAAACTTGCGCCGTGGGCTTGTTCATCACGATCATCGCAGCATGATCGAGACGTACTTCGTTTCCAGGTATGCCTCAAGTCCTTCGTGGGCCAGTTCGCGGCCAAGGCCCGATTCCTTCATGCCACCGAACGGGCACTGTGGCGTCGCTGGCACCGGGTCGTTCAGTCCGATGATGCCCGCCTCAAGCCCTTCCGCCATCCGCCAGCCGACGCTGATGTCATTCGTGAAGACGTAGGCCGCGAGGCCGTACTTCGTGTTGTTCGCGGCCGCGATCACGTCGTCGATCTTCGAGAAGTCCAGCACCGGCATCACCGGCGCGAACGGCTCTTCCGTCAGGATGTTCGCGTCTGCTGACAGCCCTGACAGAATCGTCGGCTCGAAGAAGTAGCCCTTCTCGAACTTCGCGGAACGCTTGCCGCCGGTGAGGCACTTTGCCCCCTTGCCGGTCGCGTCGTTAATCAGCGCGATGGTGCTGTCCATCGCCTTCTTCTCGAACATCGGCCCGACCGCCACGCCATCGTCGAGACCGTTACCGAGCTTCAGCTTCTCGGCCTCGGCCACCGCGACTTCCATGAACTTCTTGTGCACGTCCTTGTGGACGAAAAACCGGCTCGGGCTGATGCACACCTGCCCGTTGTTGCGGAACTTGCCGATCACGGCCGCCTTTGCCACCACTTCGGGGTCGGCATCTGGGAACACGATGAACGGTGCGTGACCGCCGAGTTCGAGACTCAACCGCTTCACCTGATCGGCGGCCTGCTTCATGAGGCGTTTGCCGACTTCCGTTGAGCCTGTGAAGCTGATCTTCCGTACGAGCGGATTGCTCATGAACTCGTCGGAGATCTCGGACGCGGAGCCGATGACGAGGTTCGCGACCCCCTTCGGCAACCCTGCGTCGATGAGGCACTCGAACACGCCGATGAGGCACAGCGGCGTCTGGCTCGCAGGCTTGCAGACGATGGTGCAACCGGCCGCGAGTGCGGGTGCGATCTTGCGAACTTGCAGCGTGATCGGGAAGTTCCATGGCCCGATGGCACCGACGACGCCGACGGGGTGCTTGATGGTCATGTGCCGTTTGGCGGCGTTGCTCTGCGGGATGACCTGCCCATAAGCCCGCTTGCCTTCCTCGGCGAACCACTCGAACGTGTCCGCGGAGTGCAGCACTTCGGCCCGCGATTCGACGATGGTCTTGCCCTGCTCCATCGTCATCGTTTTGGCAAGGTTTTCGACCCGTTCCCGCATGAGGTCGGCGGTCTTCTTGAGCACCTTGGCGCGGTCGTAGGCGGTGAGCTTCATCCACGACTTCATGGCTTCGGCCGCTGCCGCGATGGCCTTGGCGCATTCCGCACGACCGCCGAAGCTAACTTCGGCGATGGTCTCTTCGGTGGCGGGATTGATGACGGCGAGTTTCTTCCCGGAGGCGGCCTCGCACCAAACGCCGTCGATGTAGAGTTGGCGATTCTTGATGGGCGGTGGCGAACTTGCGGTGGCGGTGGACATGCGGTGAATCTCTGTCGGGTGTCAGGATGCGTGCGTGGTGAGCGTGCAGCTATCTTACGGCGCACGCGCCACCACGTTTAGCCACGACCCGAAGTCCACGCAGAACCGCAAGCGTCTGTCGATTCCCGTGGCGACTGCCTGAGCTATTCCATGTCGCTCGACTGAACAGGACAACCATCAGATCAGATCCCGTCGATGCTCACACCACCGGTTGTCACGTTCAGGCTGAACCCACCAGGCAGGATCGCACCGCTCAGGGGAGCGAGATAGAGCATACCAGACAAGGCACCCGGCGCTGAGTTCTCCGTGATGAGTGCCAGATCGCTCGTCCCATCTTGCGCCAGATCAACATGGGTGGTTGCGTGGTCCTGAATGTGGTTGCTGACCAAGTAACTGTTGCTGGGTCCGGTTCCCGTACTCACTGCCGTAGCGAGTCCCGTGGTGGTATTGACATCGAATACCGCGATCCGAACCTGAGTGTTGGCCGGATTGGTTCGATCCAGAGCCGAGAACACCAGGTCTTGCTTTCCGTCGCCATTTGGGTCCACGAACGCGACGCGACCATCGCGTTCGATTGCGGGAAACGGTGCAAATGCCCCGGGAGCCGCACCATTGAGATCCAGTTCCGTCAGGCCCGACCCATTGAACTTGTACGCCTTGAGTTTGATGGCCTTGTTGGGATTGGTTGCTGCGACTGGTCCCCCACGAGTCACCGCAACCTCATCTCCACCAACTCCATCCAGGTTCCCAGCAGCGACAATCACACCCTTCGAGTAAGTGGCTCCGAACGGTGTGAGGATTGACCCGATGATGGTATCGGCACTCCCGTTGGTCGCGGCACCTTCGTTAATCACGACAAGCCGACCATATTCGGCGGTGCCGGTAGTTGCGGTGATACCGCGAGTGCCTGCGACCAGATCGACCTTCCCGTCACCGTTGATGTCGCCCGCCGCGATGTTCAGACCGTTGGTGTAGGCTCCCGTCGTTCCGCCCGGTCCGTCAGTGTTTGCGAACGGCGTGAACGTGTGGAGCAGCGACAACGTGCCTGCGCCGAGGACGGCTCCGTCGTAGAGGAACGCCTTGCCTGCTTTGCTGACGTCCAGCCCATTCAACCCCATCGGGTTGGCAGCCGAGACCACGAGGTCAGCAATACCGTCGTGGTTGAAATCACCGAAAGCCACCTCGACAAGACCCTTGTACGGTGCGGCCGCAGTATCCAGAGGCCGCACTGTCGAGATGGTCCCACCAGTGTTGGCGTTCACGATGCGGACACTCCCGTCGGCTCCTCCAATCGCGAACAGTGCGATGTTCGCAACCTGGAAGGTGGTGCTTGGACCAGCGGGACCGGCGACGTTACCAACCGTGTCGGTCGCTGTGCCAGCGGCGATGGAGATACCCAGTGTGCCGTTGCCCGTGACGCCACTGATCGTCACCGTGCGATTGCGACCCGTGCCGGTGTCCACGCTCACAATGCCATTGGCCGTCCCCGTCCTGTTCAGGGTGATGTCCGACGCTTTCAGGGTACTCGATTGGAAATCGGCGTCGGGGTAGTTAATCGTGTAGGTGACTGGGCCACCCTTCGTGGTCGGTGCCGACGGCGCACTGATATTCACTATCAGGGTTATATTGTCGGCTTCAAAGGTGGTGCTGGGGCCCGCGGGGAGAGCCAAGTTCCCCACCGTATCACTCGCAGTGCCGGCAGCGATGGAGATGCCCAGCGTGCCGTTGCCCGTGATGCCGCTGATCGTCACCGTGCGGGTGCGACCCGTGCCGGCGTCCACGCTCACGATACCGTTGGCCGTTCCCGTCTTGTTCAGTGTGATGTTCGATGCCTTCAGCGTACTCGCGCTGAAGTTCGCATCGGGGTAGTTAATCGTGTAAGTAACCGGGCCGCCCTTTGCGATCGGTGCAGACGGAGGACTGATAACCACATCGAGCGGAGCGTTATCGACGGCAAAGGTGGTACTTGGGCCTGCGGCGGGAGCGAGGTTTCCGACAGCGTCGTGGGCCGTTCCGGCGGCGATGGAGATGCCCAGCGTGCCGTTGCCCGTGATGCCACTGATCGTCACCGTTCGTAAAAGCCCCGTGCCCGCATCCACACTGACAATACCGTTGGCCGTCCCCGTCCTGTTCAGCGTGATGTCGGACGCCTTCAGCGTGCTCGCGGTGAACGTGGGGTCTGTATAGGTGACCGTGAAGGTGACAGGTCCACCCGCCGTGATCGGTGCCGAGGGAGCACTGATATTCACGATGGGCGCAGTGTTCTCGACGCGGAAGGTTGTGCTCGGCCCGGCGGCGAGAGCCAGGTTCCCCACGCTGTCGGCAGCAGTGCCGGCGGCGATGGAGAGGCCCAGCGTGCCGTCGCCCGTGGTGCCACTGATCGTCACCGTGCGTGTGGCCCCGGTGCCAGACACGGTAACCACACCGTTGGCCGTCCCTGTTCTGTTCAGGGTGATGTTGGCCGCCGACAGCGTGATTGAGGCCGGGTTCAGGTTGGGGTGGGTGTAGTCGATCGTGTAGATGATTGGCCCACCGGCCGTGATTGGTGCCGACGGGGCACTGATATTCACCACGAGTGGGGCATTATCGACTTCAAAGGTGTTGCTGGGTCCCGCGGCAGCGGCAGGGTTCCCAGCTTTGTCTTTGGCGGTCCCGGCAGCGATGGAGATGCCCAGCGTGCCGTTGCCGGTCGTGCCCGTGATTGTCACGGTCCGGAAGTTGGTACCCGCCGTGCCAGAGACGGTGACCGTGCCATCGGTCGTCGGTGTTTTGTTCAGGGTGATGTCAGCGGCGCTCAATGTGATCGAGTTGGGATCGGTGAGATCGATGTCGGGGTCGGGGTAGGTGACCGTGTAGATGACGGGTCCACCCTTCGTGATCGATACCGACGGACCAGTGATATTCACTGTCGGGGCGGTCTTATCGATGGTGTACTGCGGACCGGAAACGGGATTGAAGACGGACCCGTTATCAGTCGTGGTGTTGTAAAGCTTGTTGCCGACCCCATCAACGATGCCAGTGCGGTTGACGAGCGAGAGTCCGAGCGTGCCGTCAACACCGGTGGTCACTGGCACGGTCCAGGTGATTCCCCCGTTGCTGGTGGGCGTGCCAATGGTGGCACCGGCTGTAGCAGTGCCCGTGAGTGCGAAGTTGCTCGCCGTCAGGCCGCTGACCGCTTCGCTGAAGGTGATCGTGAACGAGACACTGGCGGCGTGGCTGGGGTTGGCACTCGCCTGGACGAGCGATTGCACCACCGGTGCGCTATCGATCGTACCGGTCCCGTGGTGGTTGCCGAGGACATCGAGCGTATTCAACAGCACCGAAACATTGTCGGATCCAAAGTTGGCGACCACAAGGTCGGGACGACCATCACTGTTCACATCCGCCGTGACCACCGAAGCGGGGCTTGTGCCAGTGGGGAAAGGTACCTGGTCGGCGAATGTGGGTGCGGAGGCACCCGGTGCCGTCTTGTTCAGCAGCACCGACACAGTGTCTGAAAAGTAATTCGCGACCACGAGGTCGGGCAAGCCGTCGCCATTCACGTCCGCCGCCGACGACGAGGTAGGTCCAGTGTCAATGCCGGTGTCGAAGGACCCTGGGGCGGCGAAAGTTGGGGTGGTCGCGTTCTTCTCCGTTATGTTCAGCAACACTTGCACCTCGTGCGCGGGCGAAACGGTGGCGATGATGTCAGGTCGGCCGTCGCTGTTCACGTCCGTTGTCGCTACCGAGGTGGTATACGGCCCAGTAGTGAAGGGCACCTGGTTGGCGAAGCTGAGAGTGCCGCCCGGTGTCGTCGTGTTCAGCAGCACCGACACCGTGCCAGATGTCAGGCCGTTAGCGACGAGAATGTCGGGCTTGCCGTCGCCATTCACATCTGCCGATGCCACCGACAAGGGGTCCACGTTGTTTTTGCCTAAGGCGAAGAACGTCGGGCCGGTGAATGTGGGTGTGGCATCGCCGTCTCCCGTTGTATTAAGCAGCACTCCTACCTTGTTGGGAACGCTGTCGGTGACGAGAATGTCGGGTTTGCCGTCGCCGTTCACGTCTGCCGAAGCCACGGACAAGGGGAGACTGAAGGCCGTGCCGACGGCTAAGGGGAAGGGCACCTGAGTGGCGAAGCTGGGAGTAGTGCCGCTCGGTGTCGTATTGTTCAACAGCACCGACACCCTGCCGGAACCGCCGTTGCCGTTGGCGACGAGAATGTCGGGTTTGCCGTCGCGGTTCACATCTGCCATCGCCACCGACTTGGGGCTGCTGCCGGTAGGGAAGGGCACCTGAGAGGCGAATGTGGGTATGGCTGCGCCCGCCACCGTTGTGTTCAGCAGCACCGACACCGTGCCGGAGGATTCGTTGGTGGTGATGACATCGGGCAGTCCGTCGCCGTTTACATCCGCCGAAGCCACCGAGAAGGGGCCGAAGTTGCCAGTGGCGGTGGCGAAGGGCACCTGAGTGGCGAAAGTTGGGGGCCCGTCGGGAGCAACCACGCGAAGCAGATCGACCGCGAACGACCTGGTTGATTCCGGAAAGTTGTTCGGCAGGATCGATAGCGGAATCGTGGCCGTGGTCTGCCCCGTGGCGAAGTGCAACACGCCCGTTCCCGTTCGGGTGAGGGTTGTGTAATTCACGCCCGTAATCGCTGTGCCTTGGGTGACGCTGTAGTCAACATCGACCGCTGGCGTCAGATCTCCGCTCCGCGTGACCACGAACCCGACATCCCCGGCAGCGAGGTTGAATGTGGTGTTTCCGATGGAAAGCGTTCCCGCCGGCATGACACGCTGTTCCATCTCTTCCAGTCGCAACGCACTGCGGGCCACCCGCCCAACTGCACCCCGACGCGGAACACATACTTGTGACTGATGCCGATGTCTCAGCCAGTTCTTGGTCAGTTGCGTCAGCCAGTTGGTCTTGGGCACGAAAGTATATCCTGTTGGTAAAGGCTGAATACGTTATCTGTCCGGCGACAGATTCTTGGTGAGTGAAGCAAGCGTCTGGAGCAGTGCGCCCTGAAATGAATCCCAACAGACACTTGCTCTGCGTCCGACGCCGCGAATTGCGTCCTTCCCTGCGATACGTGTTCTTGATTCAGCTTGAACGTGTCAGTTCCGCTCACTCGCCTGAGTGTGAATGACACGAAATGCCCGTGCGGATCACTCGACGTCTTTCGTGCGAAGCAGAGTCTCGATCGCGTCGAGCCGGCGACCAAGGTGAATCACATTCGGGATGTCGATCATCTGTCCAGCCACCCGAACTCGCATGTCGCCCGCCCCAAAACCGATCAGCCAGCGGAACCAGTCGTAAGGGGCCTTCTCGAAGGAGACGCCGCCCGCATCGTAGACCTTCTCCTCCTCACCGATCGCGTAGTGCACCCGCATCTGGCTCATGGAGAAGACGACATAGCTCCGCCGATCCACGATGAAGAATTGCACAAGCCAGAGGAATAACAGTCCACTCGAGATCACCAGGTAGCCGCCAAGATTGATGTAAACGTGGAGGTAAGCGACCCAGCGGCCCAACTCGCTCCATGCCCCCAGCCAACCCACCAGGAACAGGGCCGAGACGACTGTGGAGAGAAACGTGAGCGCACGCCAGCCCCACATCCAGCCAGTACCGAACGTCAGCACTGCCAGCAGTGTCACAGTAAACACCAACCCTGGCACACGACTGGGCGAGACGTGAGCAGCCGTGAGCAACGGCGACGTCCCCTCGGGAACAGTCACTCCATTCTCGACAAGCTGTGCTCCTTCGGGGACCAGCACCATGTGTTGGTTGTCGAGTAATGTCCAGGCCGCCATCAGATACCCGACCACCCAGACCGGCCACCAGTACAGCAGCCACGAATGCATGTAGACCTTCAACTCGCGTGAACCGGTCGGCGCTTGAGACTTGGATTCAGGAGCAGTGGAAACGGTGGACATAGTGCCCTCAGGCTGAGTGATTGATGGAACGGGTGAAGACCGTGCATCGCAGTCAAGCAACTGTCGAGCCAGTTTCAATCGTCGCCAATTTCAGCCGCGGTTACTCGACAGTGCGGCAGTTCCGCACACTGGTGTGCGGAATGAGTCCGTTCAATCCCAAACGAATCTGATCGATTTGCATGTTCGGCGGTGTGATTACCGACTCCGGCGGGCGGTACGACAGTTGCTTTCCACTTCTCAACCGCAAGTCCTGCTGAATCTCGTCTCTGGCGACGCGGGTCGCAGTGAGCGGTCACAAACGTTATCAACCTCCCATGACAACAATCAGCCCCAAAGCCACAGCCCTCGAATTCTCTCTCGGCGAACTTCCTCCTCAGCCGGATCCGTCTCTGCTCGTGAGTCGATTGCTCGATCACGCCAGCGAAATCGGGGCAAGCGACTTGTTCCTCTCGTGTGAGGAGGCGCAGTGGTCAGTCTCCGTGCGGCGTCTTGGACTGATTCAGCAGGTCGCGACATTGACGCATGAAATTGGCCAGCATTGCGCGGCACACCTGCGAGCTGAGGCGGGAATGGACATCGCAGAACACCGACGACCGCAGGATGGTCGGTGGATTCATCAGACACCGGCGGGGAAGATTCTCGATCTGCGAATCTGCGCATTGCCGACGCTTCACGGGCTTGATCTCGCAGTCCGCTTACTGGATCGGGAGACGTGCCTGTTGCAACTCGATCGGATCGGATTGCTTCCTCCCGACTCCGAGCGACTGGAACGATTGCTCGACTCACCCGGCGGGTTGATCTTGGTTACGGGGCCAACCGGGTCCGGCAAAACCACGACACTGTATGCCTGCCTCCAGCACCTGAATAACGGGTTGAGGCGGATCCACACGATCGAGGATCCGATCGAGTACGCCATCCCGGGCCTTCATCAGTCGCAGGTCAACGCAAAGGCGGGAATCCACTTCCCGGACCTCCTGCGTGGCATCATCCGCCAAGGGCCCGATGTCATCATGATCGGTGAGATTCGAGATCCGGAGACGGCTCAGACGGCCGTGTATGCCGCCAACAGTGGACATCTGGTACTCGCTACAATTCATGCATCACTGGCTGCGGGAAGTGTGGCGAGTATGTTGGCGTTCGGCGTGGCCCCTCACTTCCTGGCCACCGCATTAATCGGTGCGATCTCTCAGCGATTGGTACGGACATTTTGTCCCGAGTGTCGATTCCCCCTCTCGGTCGAATTCGACGGGGTGACACCGGAGGCGCAGCCCGAGGCTTCACAATTTGCGGCAATGGGATGTGCGACGTGTCATCACACGGGGTTCGCCGGCCGCACTGGGGTGTTCGAGTTCTTGGAAGTAACGCCATCAATTCGCAAACTGATCCAGGCTCAGGAACCAGCTCAGGCCATTGATGAGCAGGGACACCGTGATGGGATGCAGGGCTTGTTCCAGTCGTCCAGGGCTCTGATTTCGCGGGGCTGGACTGATCTCGAAGAGATCGAACGGCACATTTCCTCGGCCGGTGTCCGAACGCAGGAATCTGTTGAAGGATGACGCATGGTGGCAGAACATTCACCCCTGAAAGCTGGTGCCTCGATGGAAGAGAAGTTGCAGTTGAATCACCCCTGGCTCGTGGCGGTGTGGCCGGGCATGGGCCATGTGGCGCTCAATGCGGGAGTCTACCTGCTCGCCAAACTCGGGATGACAAGCATCGCCGAATTCGATGTGAACGAACTCTTCGATGTGGACTCGGTCGAGGTGCAAGCCGGTCTCATCCAACCTGTCCGAAAGCCGCGAAACCGATTCTTCCTCTGGACTGACCCAGCCAAGAAGCACGACCTCGTCGTCTTCGTGGGGGAAGCCCAGCCTCCGGCCGGGAAGTACGCCTTTTGCCGCCAGCTTGTTGAGTTCGCTCGTGGGTTGGGAGTCGAGCGAGTGTTTACATTCGCCGCGATGGCCACCCGAATGCATCCCGAGCATCCTTCCCGCGTTTTCGGGGCCGCAACCGACCGGGCGAACCTTGACCAACTTGTACGGCTCGAACTCGATGTGCTCGAAGACGGACACGTCAGCGGTTTGAACGGAGTTCTGCTGGGAGCTGCGGCTGAGGCGGGCTTGCAGGGCGCGTGTTTGCTGGGCGAGATGCCGCACATCTTTGCTCAGGTGCCGTTCCCGAAAGCCTCCCACGCAATCCTTGAGGCGTTCAAGACCATTGCTGGCATCGAACTTGACCTCACGGAACTTGCCGAACAAGCGAGCGCTGTCGAGCGGCAACTCGGTGATATCTTGGCCAAGGTTGAAGAGCAATATCAAGAAGGGCGATTGGCTCACGAGAAAGTCGAGGGTGAGGATGAAGAATCATTCTCAGCCGATGATGAAGAGCCAGATGAAGAGCCAGATGATGAAGAGCCAGCAGATGAAGAGAACCCGAAGCCTCCACCGCGACGATCGACCGCACGCATTCGGCTTGAGGAATTGTTTGAGGCGGCTGCGAAGGACCGCACAAAGGCGTTCGAGTTGAAACAGGAACTCGACCGACTCGGGCTCTTCAAAGAATACGAAGATCGTTTTCTCGACTTGTTCAAGAAGGCCGAGTGACTGAGATCGGTTTTCACTTCTACCAACCGAGCTTGGAGATCAGGATAGATCGGCTTGGCGAAGGATATCGAGTGATTGAGCGAGTGCATGCTCGGCGGTTTGAGTGGAGACTGTGCGAAGCACGCACCTCGTATCCTTGCTGGGTTCCTCCCACTGGGCTGCCACACGTTGATAGATGTCCCAGTCCGCGTCCGAAGCATCGCCTTTCCTTGCATCAAGCCGTTGGCGAATGGCTTTCGCATCGAGTTCGCACACAAGCATCACAACAGCAATCCCTCGCTGGACTGCCGCGTCACAGAACACCCATCGGTGCCGCTCCTCTCGGAATGTAGCATCCACAAGCACACGACGACCCTGAATGAGAAGTTCCGCTGTCTGACGCAAACACTCGGCGTAGGTCTCGTTGGTCGAATCGGTGGAGTAGAGCGACTCCCGTACTTGTGCCGAGGACGGCTCAGTGGGCATAAGACCCGCCAACTCCTTCCGAACCACATCCGAGCGGATGACGTCGAATCCTGCTGCTTCGGCGAGCATCCGAGCGAGCGTCGATTTGCCGGACCCAGGCAGTCCAGCCACGAGCAGCAGACACGGTCGCCGTCCCGGCGACTCCAGTTCCGTCAGAGCCAGGAGCCAATGCGCACGAGCCCGGATCAGAGCCGTTGTTCGTTCATTCTCGGGCACCTCTTTTTCTGTCAGCAACAGACCATCGACCATGCCACGCACTGCCGCTCGGTAGGCCATGTAGAGTGGGAGCAGATTTCGGCCCTCGTCGTCTCGGCTTGAACGGAAATAGGAATTGGTGAATGCCTGGGCGAGATCACGTCGGCCAATGAACGCGAGATCCATGACTGCAAAGGCCATATCCGCGATGGGGTCGATGCACCGGAATTGCTCGTTGAATTCGATGCAGTCGATGATGATCAGATCGCCAGGGGGTGGTTCTCCTGGGAAACAGTAGACGTGGTCGAGGTGCAAGTCGCCGTGGCAATCGCGTGTCACACCCCGATTGGCTCGCGAGTCGATGAGCGGTCGTAGACGGGTCAGCGATTCCTCCGCAAGCAACCGAGTTCGGTTGAAGACATCCCGATTGCTCACACCTTCAATGGTGGGTGATGCCCGCTCGAAGACATCCAGAATGTTTCTCGCCACGATGTCGAAGTGCCCGAACGACGCGATTCGCTCACTCGTATCGGCATTGCGGTGGAAGTCGGCGATTCGTGAAGCGATGGACTCAGCCAATTTCGCATCTGCGGTACCACGCTGAACTCGTTGCAAGAACGTCGCTTCATTGGGCAGCCGACGCATTTTCACGGCCCACTCAATGACCTCTCCCTCACCTCCGACACGCACGCCATTGTCCGTCGGCGTGATCGGCACCACGTCCAGGTAGACATCTGGAGCCAACCGGCGGTTGAGCCGGACTTCTTCTCGACAGAAGTGCAATCGTTTCTCCAAGGTCGTGAAGTCGAGAAACCCAAGGGCGACAGGTTTTTTGAGCTTATAGACGAAGTCTCCTGCGAGGAAAACCGTTGAAATATGAGTTTGCCGAACCTCGATCATCGCGACCGGGTGTGGGTATGCGGCCGGATCAGAGAGTAATTCGATAAGGTCGGACAGTTCCATTTGTTGCCCTACTTCATTTCCGTCGTTTCCCACCGCACCTTTCCACGTCGGTCCGTCGCGGAGAAAACCGAAATCACATGGGTGCAGTGGGTTTCCAGACAGCTTGTTTGCTCTGATATGTCTTGGTTTTCAAGGAAATTTGCGAACCGACACGCCTACGGTTGAGCCGATTGGTTTCGTTAACGGTCGAATTGAGCTGGGAAAATACAGGGGCATGCC
>JAIOPV010000142.1 GCA_021413735.1 Planctomycetota bacterium | reverse complement strand
GTGAGCAGTTCCGTCTTCTCGCCGAGCTTCACACGACACAGATCAATACCCGTGTGGCTCGTGTAAGTCGCCGTGAAGTAAATCTGTTTCTCGCCGCCGTCGACACGCAGCACGTCCTTCACTTCCCACTCGCCAGTTGTGACAGGCCCAAGCAGTTTGCCGTTGGCCGCGAAGTGGTACAGATGTCGCCAACCGCTGCGATCGCTGGCGTACAGGAATGAGCCATCCGGCAACCAGTGCGGTGGGCCAGTGTCATCGACCCACGCTTTCGTGCTGTCGCGGAACAGCACCTTCGGCTTCGCGTCAGGGGTCGCCCACGTCGTGAAATCCATCCAGGTTTGCGAACGGTTCTGCACGTATGCGAACACCGTCTTCGAGTCTGGCAACCAGCCGACGCGAGCGATCACGATGTCTTCGGGTTTGTGCTCGCCGAAGTCGAGGAACACGGGCTTGCCGCCGCTCGCGGAAACGACGCCAATCTTCACGAGGGGGTTCGGGTCGCCGACCTTCGGATACGGATACGTTTCGAGCTGGCCGCGAACGGGGTTGAGGTTCACGATGTTGAACTTCTTAACAGGCGAATCGTCGAACCGCATGAACGCGAGCTGCTTGCCGTCGCCGCTCCACCAGAATGCCTTGCCGTCGCGGTTGAAGATTTCCTCCTCGTACACCCAGTCGGCTTGCCCGTTCAGAATGTCGTTGCTGCCACCGTCGTGCGTGAGTTGCTTTTCTTCCGGCTTCTCGAAATCCACCACGAACAGGTTACCGTTCCGCACGAACGCGAGACGCTTGCTATCGGGCGAGAATGTGACCGACTCCTTCGAGCCATCACTCTTGGTGAGCCGCACGGCAGGTCGGCCATCGAAATACGCGAGTGCGATGTCGGGGCCCATGTTGAAGGTGAACGCGGCCCGGTCGGGCGTCATGCGGAAGAATCGGCCCTGAGTGATATTCTCGAATTCGCTTGCCTCCAGATCTTTCAGCGCTTTCAGCGACTTGGCGATCTTCTCCGGATCGGCGAACGGCTCGGCCTTGCCCGTGCGAGCCTCGACCTTCCAGAGTTTGCCCTCTTTCGTCTGCAGGAAGTGCTCCGCATCGAGCCAGTCGCCGACGCTCACCGGCGAGCCTTGCAGCCCGAATGAGAAGCCCCCGCCGTGGCCGATCAACAACGCTTCCGTGACGGGCTGGTTGACCACACGATTTTCGGGCAACGGAGCCAGCGGCCCGACGGTTAGCGGATGTGCTTTCCGTAGCCGCATCACGGGGAAGTCTTCACCGGGCTTCAGGCCATCGTTGAACATGCCCCACGTTGTGAGACCGTCTTCACTCCGAGGTTCCAGTAGGTACGCAGCGAGAGTGCCGAGCGGTTGCGTGGTGCGAACCCGCACGGTGCCAGCGGGAACGCGACGGGTCTCGCTTCGCTTCTTGACCTCGACCGAGACAAGTTGGTGCTTCTGGAAGGGGCGAGCCACGGTGTCAACGGTTTGAACCCGGTAAACCTCGACGTTGAGGTCGATGTCTTCCCGCAACTCCTCGACGGTGATTCCGTGCCGACGGATTGTTTCGATTGCCGTCGTGTAACTGGGGGGAATGAAGTACCCCGCGAGTGGCCGTTCCACATACTCCGTCGGCTTGACCGCACCGACGTGCTTCAGATAGTAATCCTTCAATTTGTCAGTCGCGATCCATTTGCCGTCCTTGTCCTCTTCTTCGAAGCCGAGAATCCGCACCCTCCCCGGGAAAGCCTCTGTCTCTGTTCGAACCTCGATCACAGATGACCAGGGTGGCTTCGTATCGGTCGTCCGCAGAACGTCCGTCTTGTGTGCGGCTGCTGACTCAAAGCACGCAAGCACGAACTCGGAACTTGCCTTCACACGATCCTTGAACGGGGCGTAACTGTACGATTCGGAGAGAATGCCGATTTGTCCGCGGAGCGAGAGGTACTGAACCCCGTATCGCGGCAGGGCAGGATAGGTTTCCCACTTCGTGCGGTCTTGCGAGAAGTTCCCATAGGCTGCGATGTCGAAGCCCGATCTCTCTTTCATCCGTTTCTTGACATCTGGGAAGATGACATGCCTCGTCCAGATTCCTCGATCTGACGACGGATATCGTGGGCCGTCGTAGGTGAGCGTGTGGCGGTGGTTGCTGCCATTGGTGGTGTGGCAGTCGATCACCATCGCGGGATCCCAGGTGTTGAACAGCTTCACGAGCGCTCGCACTTCTGGCGTTTCGAGCTTCACGAAGTCGCGGTTCAGATCGAGCTTCTGAGCGTTTTCGCGGATGCCAGCACCATCAACGGGGCCGTTGTCGCCGGGGCGATTCTTGGGGTCGATCCGTTCGTTGCCGTCTGCGTTCAAGATCGGCACCAGCAGAATCACGAGATCCTTCAGGAGCGGGTGATCCTTCTTGTCGGTGAGATCGCGAGCCAGCGCGAGCAGTGCTTCCTTGCCATCGACTTCCCCCGCGTGAATGTTCGCGAAGGCCATCACAACGAGCTTGTCGGACTTCTTCGCTTCCTCGGCATTGCTCACGGGCGGATCGGAGACGACGAGTAACGGCAGCTTGCGACCATCGTGACTGGTGCCGAAGTATTCGAGGCGTGCTGTGGGGCCGCGTTTCGCAATGGCTTCGCAGAAAGCCACGACATCAGCGTACTTCGATGTGGCCTTGTATTCGGATTTCTCAGCGACCGTTTGAAGTGGTTGAGCGTGTGCGAACGGCGCGAACAGAGCGAGGGCGAACAACGCGACAATGCGAAACACGGCGGTCTCCGTGCGGTGGCGGTGTGTTTGGAGAGGTGATTGTATCGCGATCCACAATGTTTAGCGGTGGTCCCGTTGGGACCACTGCGCCGACGGCAGCCCCGATGGGGCTGCCGCTAAACGCGGCTCAATCATTTCCCGCTGGACCCCAATAATTTCTTGATCTCGTCCTTGTCCTTGTCGCGATCAAGATACGGCACGCCCTTCACCATCCACGCGGGTTCGGGCCGCCCCTTCAAATGATGCTCGAAGAACTGAAACATTCGCGCAGCGAAGTCGCGAGCCGCGGCACGCTTCACGAGATTGTGCGGTTCGCCGTTGTAGTTCAGCAGGTAGCACTCCTTGCCGAGCCGACGCAGTGCGAGGTAGTACTCGATGCCCTGATACCACGGCACTGCGTCGTCCTGATCGTTGTGAATCATCAAGAGTGGCGTCTTCACGCGGTCGGCCATGAACACCGGGCTGTTCTCGATGAACTTCATCGGCGCTTCCCACAGCGTCGCCCCGATGCGGCTCTGCGTCCATTCGTACTGGAACTGCCGCGTGAGCCCCGTACCCCAGCGAATGCCATCGTAAGCACTCACCATGTTCGACACCGGCGCACCCGCAACCGCTGCCTTGAAGCGATCCGTTTGCGTAACCATGTACGCGATCTGGTAGCCACCCCACGACTGACCGTTGATGCCGATCGCTTTCTCGTTCACGTAACCTTTATCGACCACCGCCTGAATCGCGGGAAGCACGCACTTGATCGCGCTCTGACCGGGTGCCCCGACCTTGTACGCGATGTCGGGCATCAGCACGAGGTAGCCATTGCTGGCGTAGAACGTCGGGTTAATGACCTGCCCACGATTCACGACCGGCACCCGGAAATGGTGAACCGTGTCGGAGAGCCGTTCGTAGATGTAGACCACCATCGGGTACTTCTTCGAGGGGTCGAAGTTCTCAGGCTTCACCAGCACCCCCGAGAGCTTCGTGCCGTCGGAACTGGTGTAATTCACGAGTTCGGCCTTGCCCCAGTTGAACTCCTTCACACGCGGGTTGATGTCCGTGACACGCTTCATTTCGTTGAAGTCCGACGTCGTGACGCAGTAATCCGGGAATGTCGAGAAGGTCTGGACCGTGAGCAAGTACACGTCCGCGTCCTTGGCTTTGGTCGGCTGACCGTAGGCTCGCGCCCCCATGATGAGCAACTTCGGCGCGGCGCCCGGTTCGAGGCGATAGAAACCCGTGTCGCGCGTCTGCGTATTCTCGGCACCGAGCAGTTGCGGCTTCGACAAATCGAAACCATGGAATGGCTCGAACGTGTCCTGCGTCGGCACTCGAAGCAACCGGAAGTGGACGTGCTGTTCGCGGCCAATTCGCGTGAGGTTCTCGCTTGCGGAGCCGTCGGCCGCGAACTTCCAGATGTCGTACCCATCGCCGAGCAACACGAACTTGCCGTCCTGTGTCCACTGTGCTGCGCCTGCGGGCGGTGGCGAACCAGGGTGATCGTCGTGTTCGTCGATGAACTTCACCTTCAGGTTCGCGGTGAGGTTCACACGCTTGCCATCGGGCACCGAGATGCTGAACCAGTCCTTGCCGTCGAACCCGACGAGATGCTTACCGGTCGGCGACATGCTTGGCGTTGGGGTGCTGTAACCGCCGAACCCCGGCAGCAGCGCCTTGTGTTCACCCGTTCGGATGTTCACGGCGGAGTACTCCGACAACGGCAACCCGTAACCCGTGACGTGGCGATACAGGCGGTTGTCGGAACCGAGTGCCCAATCGCTCCCAGCTTGCGGTTGGCTCACCGTGATGTTGTCGTCGGAGAGTTGACGGAATAGTTTGCCGTCAAGCAACACGACGCCGGAATACGTCTTCACCTGATCGGCTCCGGCCTGGAGCTTCTGCATCGGTTGGAGTCGTTCGTCCTTCCAGTGCCAGAGATCAAGCTGGAAATCGTCAGGTTTGGGCGGACCTGCCGGCGGCAGCGGCTCGCGCTTCGGGGCCGTGTTTACGAACAGTTTCGTTCCATCCGTCGAGAACGTGAGCGTGCCGCTGGAGAGCGACCAGCCCGGTCGCATACCCGGTGAGTCGGGGCCAAGAACTTCCTCGGCTATCACGACAGTCGAAGGGTTCGCGGCGATGATCGCCGGAATGAGAGAAGCGAAACCGCCGGTCGCGCCTAACCGGAAATCTCTCGCCGTCGAAGGAGCGGGCTTCGCGGTGCGATCCCACACAAACGCGCGATACTTCGCACTGGCCGACGGTGCCGCGGGTGCTGGAAGTGTGGTGCCCACAGGCGTTCCCACGGGTCGCGGCGGCGGTGCGAGCTTCGGATTCGGAACAGCACCTTCGTCGTACAGGAACGCGAGCTTCGTTTGCTTCTCGTCCCATGTCAGTCCGGAGAAGCGCCCCTGCCCCGACTTGATCGCCTCCGGGGTCGTTCCACCTTTGGGGGGCACGACGAAGACGCCGTTCCTGTCCTCACGCTTGGAGTTCACGAGGTAGATCAACTGCTTTCGGTCGCGTGTCAAACTGAACTCGGCCACGTCGGAGATGGTGCGTTCAGTCTTCGCGGCGATATCGCGAATGAACAGATCCGTGCCGTAAGTTTTGGTGGCGGTCGGTAGCACGGGGGTCGGCGACTTTCCCTTGATCGGAAGCACGGGCGGTGTCGTTTTCGCGTCGTCCTTGCCGGGTTCGGGCTTCGTCGGTTTGCGATAAATCACGATGCCAGCACCTTCGCCCGCCACCGCGAACACGCCACTTTGCGGTAACTTGTCGGTGATGTTCCCGGTGGTCAGTTCGACAACCGCGAGCGTCGATTGCGGCATCTCTTCGGGCTTCAGTTTGTCGGCCTTCGCCTTCTCGATTTCAGCCTTGGTCGGTGTCAGTGGCAGAAGCACATGCTTCGCATCCGGCGTGAACTTCGGCTCGGTCGCAGCCACACCCGAACCGCGTGGGAAGCGAAATTCCTTGCCCGTCGCGATGTGTCGCACGATGGATTCGCCATCGCCTTCGACCGGCCAAACCGCGTAAGCGATGTGCCCGCCATCCGGCGACAGGACCGGAGGCGCAGCAGTTCGCCAGATGTGTTCGTCCGCGAATGTGAGAGGTCGCTTGGTGATTTGAGCCGCGACGGGCGTGGCAACATTGGCAAGCAGCAGGAACAGGCCGATTCCTGCGAAGACGCGGGCAGCGCGATACACGATGTGAATCTCCGGAGTGCGAACGCGAACGCTTTCGTTAGGTTTACCCCGCTTGCCCTGTCCCCCGCCAGCGTTTTCTCTGGAAGTGGCGATTCCCCGCGTTCGCGTCGGCTCCGTATCATGAAGTTGTTGCGCCCAGAGGGAATCATGACCGACCCGATAACCGTCGAGAAACTCCGACCGAAGCTCGACCCGTTCTACCGGGCAGTCGAGAGTGTCCTCATCGGACAACGGCACCTCGTCGATGGTCTCCTCATCGGGCTGCTCACTGATGGCCACGTCTTGCTCGAAGGCGTCCCCGGGTTGGCGAAGACGCTCGCGGTTCGCACAATCGCTCGCGCCTTGCAGTTGAAGTTCCAACGCATCCAGTTCACGCCCGATTTGCTGCCGGCCGACGTCATCGGCACGCAGATCTATAACCCGCGATCCGGCGAGTTCACCGTCAAGCAAGGGCCGGTGTTTGCGAATGTGGTACTTGCTGACGAGATCAACCGTGCCCCCGCGAAGGTTCAATCTGCGCTGCTCGAAGCAATGGCCGAACGGCAGGTCACAATTGGGGAATATACGCTGCCACTTCCGCGTCCTTTCTTTGTGCTCGCGACGCAGAATCCGATCGAGCAGGAAGGCACGTATCCATTGCCCGAGGCTCAGGTCGATCGTTTCATGCTGAAGCTGGTGGTCGATTATCCGTCGCGCACCGATGAACTCGCGGTTCTGGATCGCATGGGGAGCCTCACGACCACGACCGACATTCCCGCAGTGTTGACGCCGGCCGAACTAGAGGAGTTGCGTTCCGCGACGGACTCGGTGTACGTTGATCCGAAGGTGAAAGGATACGTCGTGGACATTGTCCGCGCGACCCGCAAGCCGGCCGAATATGGGCTCGATCTCGCGGGGCTGATTCAGCTTGGTGCGAGTACCCGTGCGGTGATCGCGTTGCATCGTGCCGCGAAAGCGCATGCGTTCCTGGGTGGTCGAGCATACGCGACGCCCGAGGATGTGAAAGCAACCGCCGCCGACGTTCTCCGGCACCGGTTGGTGATCTCATTTGAAGCTGAGGCCGAAGACCTTCGCCCCGAGCAGGTGGTTCGGCAAGTGCTCGAGAAGTTGCCCGTCCCGTGAAGTTTCGTGCGACCCCGGATCTCCCATGCAACAAGTTCTCTTCACAATACCGATCCTGAAGAACACGTTCCCGCCCGACGGCATCCCCGTCTACGGCTTCGGGGCGATGCTCTTCATCACCTTCATCCTCGTGACATGGTGGGGCACGGCCCGCGCCAAGAAGATCGGTATGGAAGGCCCACGCTTCCAGGACTTCACCATTTGGGTGTTCGTCGCGGGGATCATCGGGGCACGCATCCTGTACATGATCCAGTACGCGAACCAGTTCCCCGATCAGTCGATTGCGGGCATCGCGGGGGCTTTCTTCAAGATCTGGGAAGGCGGCATCGTCTTCTACGGTTCGGCTCTCGGCGGCGTCGTCGGCTACGGCCTCTTCTACTGGTTCATCATGCGCCGGCTGCATGTGTCGGGCTGGCAGCTCGCGGATGTGGTCGCGCCGCTGCTGGCGATGGGGCTCGCGATCGGTCGCATCGGGTGTTACCTCAACGGCTGCTGTTGGGGACAGGTCGCGAATGAGCAAGTGTGCCCTGTGCCGCTCGGGGCAGCGCATTTCCCGCTGTTGCCAGCACACGCACGCGGTCAACTGGTGAACGAGAAGTTCCTCCAGACCTCGACCGGCTTCGCGATCAAGCCGCGAGAACGCAACATGCTGTTCGAAGATCCGCGGGCCGTTGTGACGGTTGTGGAACTCGATTCCCCTGCCGCCAAAGCTGGGCTCCAGGTTGGCGATCGCATCGTGAAGGTGAACGGCGAATGGAATGCGATCATCATGGAAATGTCCGGTTCCGACGAGAAGACGAAGGCAGCTCTTGAGACGCTCAAAGCTGCCGGCGCGAACGTGACGACAACGCAACGCCCAGAGTTGGTGAAGGGGCAACCGGTCACGGCGGAACGGCATCGAGCAGCGTTCGACGACTGGCCGAGTTACCTCAAGGGCAAGAAGGCACTCGAATCGCTTCACGACGAAGTCCCGTTCACCGTCACCGATCGAATGCAAGAACTCACCGGAGACTGGCCACGCGGCAAATCGCAGTTATCGTTGAGCGTCGAACGCAACGGCAAGACCGAGGATCTGCCGACCTTTGCGCCGGTCACCGTGGGGTTGTATCCGACGCAACTGTACGAAACGGTCAGCATGGTGCTGCTGATCTTGCTGTTGCTCGCGTTCTACCCATATCGCCGACACGACGGGCAGTTGATGGTGGTGCTGATGATCGGCTACGCGATTCACCGCTTCATCAATGAATCGTTGCGAATTGAGCCGTCGTACAACGGCGGGTTGACGCTTTCGCAATGGGGCAGCGTGATCGTCTTGGTGGCGGCAGTGGGAATCGAATCGTACTTGTGGCTCACTATGCCATCGCGTTGGAAGAGTCAACCGCCAGCCGGGACAGAACCGACGACACAAACCGCAGTTTAAACCTGTTTGGCGAGCCGCAACCGTTATGGCGGTCGCGGCTCGCCTCACCCGCTCTGCATTTCCATCTGAACGCGGTCGAATCGGTGAGCCTTCAAGTCCCCTTCGCTCATCGTGAAGTACAACGAGCCGCCATCGCCCCAACCCCAGCCAGCGGTGTCGTCCGTGTCGAGCGTGAGCAAGTGCCGCATCGTCTTCTTGCCGAGGGAGTCGTTTTGGATCGATACGGGGTAACCCAGAACCCGGTGGCAGGGATCCCCGACGAACTGATCACGGTATGCCCTCCGTTCGCGATAGCCAGCGTCACTGTCGATATCAAATCCGAGTTCTTTGAACCACGGCGAATCGGCATCCGGCACGGCCAGGAACTCCGTAAACGACAGCCGACACGACTGAAACGAAACTTCCGGCGGAAGGTGTCGCGTGAGTTTCGATGGGTCCGGGAAGTACAGTAGTTTCCACGAGCCTTTCGGGAAGTCGTCGTTACCTTCGTCCTCGTCGTAGTGCGCGAAGATCGACAGCATTCCCATCGCTGGCAGTTCACGACACGCTGGGCTGGCAGCCAACTCCGCGAGGTTGAACTGTGCCAGGAACGAGAGCGGATTTCCTCGAAACACAGGCCATTTGGCGTTCGGCGGCAGGTCAGGACCGCCGCCGAACTTGCTTGCGCCGACGGGGATTTTCGCCTCGGCCGCCTTCGTGGAAATGACGCAGAGGGCTGGTTTCGCAAGGTTCAGAACTGTCGATGCGAATGGCGTGGTGGTCTTTGACCAAAGCCGTCGCATGAGGTCGATGCCGACAAGATCGGCCCACGTCTTGAACTTGCTCGGAACCGATGGCATCTTCTTGCCGTCACGAAACGCGGTGACGGCATTGCGGAGCAGCTTACCGCGTGGGTCGTCGTGTTCATCGAGCCAGTCGGCGTAGACGAGTTTCGCGGTGTCGTCGCCGAGGTTGGCGAGGACAGACGCGAGGATGTCGGCTTCGCCGGGCAGGGTTGCCGCGGGTTCGGGTAACGTGGGCTTGGGCGGCATTCTGAACCCCTTGGATTTCCTCGCTCACGCTCCGTACTTGCCGAGACGCCCCGCGTTCGCCATCGCCAGCAGCATCAAGTGCATCGCCTGGAACTGACCCAAGCCGCCACGCAAGCAGCTCCGCTCGTTGAAGTGCGTCACCTCGTCAGTGCGGCACACATCCGATACCAACAGCGTCGGCACCGGATGCCAGGAGTGCGACTTCATCTTGCTTGGCGTGCTGTGATCGCCCGTCACGATGAACACGTCCGGCTTCAACGCACGAATCGCTGGCACCACCTCATCCAGTTTCTCGATCATCTGCACCTTCGCCGGGAAGTTCCCGTCCTCACCGGTGCTGTCCGTGTACTTGTAATGCATGAAGAAGAAGTCGTAATCCTTCCACACCTTTGTCATCGTGTCGATCTGCCCCTGAAGCGTCACTCCGGGGTCGAGAATGTCCATTCCCACGAGCCGAGCCAACCCCTTGTACATCGGGTACACTGCAATCGCGGCTGCCTTCAGCCCGTAAACTTCCTCGAACTTCGCGATCTTCGGATACGTCGCGAAGCCTCGAAGCGTCACGCCATTCACGGGCGCTTCCGGAGCCAGTACCTTCGTCGCCTCGGCCACGAACTTGTTCACGACCTCAGCCGTCTTCGTTCCCGCAGCGTCCTTGCCTTCGGCTTTCAGGGGAACGACACCGACTGCCTGCGGGTCGGTGTCGTTGACGCCATCACCCAAACCTTCGCCACGAATCACGAGCACGAACCGGTGTTCTTTCACCGGTTCGACAAAAAGCTCCACGCCGGGAACGCGGATTGTACGAAGTCGTTCGACCGCTGCTTTGTTCTTCTCGTTCGTCGGTCGGCCTGCGCGACGATCACTGATTTTGCCGTCTGTGCCTAATGTGCAGAAGTTTCCGCGGATAGCGACATCGGACGAACCAACTGGGAAGTTAATTCCGAGTGCTTCGAGGATGCCCCGACCGATGCGATATTCCAGGGGATCGTAGCCGAAAAGGCCCAAATGCCCTGGTCCGCTTCCAGGGGTAATTCCAGGCAGAACGGGAATGGAAAGTCCGGTTATACCGTCGCGTGCGGCGGCATCCAGATTTGGGGTTGCTGCGGTCTCAAGTTCGGTTTTTCCCCCAGCTTCCATAGGCAATCCGCCGAGGCCATCGGCCACCAGCAGGACGATTTTGGACTTACCGGGTTCACGCAGTTCGCGGACAAGGTTGTGGATGTTCATAGAGGATAGTTTACGTCTTGCTGGAAATGACGTACAGTAGCAGGAGTCCCGCGTCCTTCGCCCCGTATGCTTCACCGGTTGCCCGTCACGAAGCGGTAAGCCTTGCGGAACGAGGGAGCCCAACAACGGACCAAGACCACGGACCATGGACAGAGGACCATGGACTAAGGACGAACGATGCAACTGCCCGACGAGAATATCGAGTACAACTACCAGCGGCTCCTGGCCCAGCCTCCCGAGGCGTGGACACCGCTCGCCGAGCTTCAAACCCAGCATCTCATCTCGCTGGATCGGCTCGACTCGATCAAAAAAGCAGCGATGGAGATTCGCGGGTTGGTCGGGGCCGAGCGAGAACTCCTCAACCCGCCCCCCAAATTGCGCCCTTTGCAAGCGGGCTTCATCGACCTTCCCCAGAAACTTCTCGATCAATTCAAGCGGAAGCAGGACGCAAGCGACCTCGGCAAGATCATCCGCATCTCGAACCGGCTCCGCGAAGACGTGGACCGCATCGTCGTGCTCGGCACCGGCGGCAGCTACCTCGGGCCGAAGGCACTCTTCGACGCGCTGTGTCATTCCTACCACAACGAGATGCCCGCCAAACTGCGGATGGGCAAGCCGCGGATGTATTTCGAGGGGAACAGCTTCGATAACGATCCCCTCCAGGACCTGTTCGAGTTGCTCGAAAACACGTGCGTCGACCCGGATCTCACCGACGAACGCTGGGGCATCATTGTCGCGACCAAATCGGACGACACTCTCGAAACCGCAGCGACATACCGTGCGGTGAAAATGGAGGCGGCGAAGTTCTACGGGCAGAAGTCGCCGATGCTCAAACGAGTGATTGTTCCGATCACCGGGGCCAAGAGCAAACTTCGCGACCTCTGCAAAGCCGAAGGCTATAGCGACGAGGACATTCTCAACATCCCGGAAGAGGTCGGTGCGCGATATGGCGTCTTTACGCCGGTCGGTTTGTTGCCCGCGGCGACGCTCGGCCTCGATATTCGGGCGATGCTGCTTGGTGCTGCCACCATGACGCGGCGGTTCCTCGAAGAACCGTTTGACCGCAACCCCGTCCTGCAATATGCCGCGGTCAACTACCTGATGTCCGAGGAGTTGAAGAAGCCGACCCGAGTGACGGCAGCGTGGTCACGCAAACTCGAAAGCGTTGGTTGGTGGTACGACGAACTTCTCAGCGAATCGCTCAGCAAATCCGGTCGTGGCCCGACTCCGTTTACTGTGGTGAACACCCGCGATCTGCACAGCCGGGGCCAACAGCATCAGGACGGCATGCGGGACAAGATGATTAACAACCTACTGGTCCGCACCTTCGCTCACCCTTCGGTCATGATCGGGATGGCCGACCGAAATGAAGACGACCTGAATCAGTTCAGCCGCAAAGGATTGCCGGATTTGGTGGATGCGGCACACAAGGCCATGACGGAATCCTACAGCGACGTGGCCCGACCGACCGCCGACATCCTGTTGCCTGCGCTGACCGAACACACAATTGGCCAGTTGTTGCAGATGCTGATGTTGGCGACGGTGGTTGAGGGCCGCTTGATGGGCCTGAATCCGTATGGGCAACCTGGGGTCGAGGTATTCAAGGCGAACATGACGAAGCATCTCAAGGCGATCCCAAATCTGCCGAAGGGGGAGAAGGCCGACGCCGCGAAGTGAGCAACTTGACCACCACGAACGCCAGAATATGGTCGTGGTGGGTCGGTTTATCCGTATTCCCTACAACTATCCGCCGTGCTTGGCGCTCCAGGTGCCAAGCAATTTGCACAGATCGCCTGTGCTCAAATCCTGGCCGATGTAGCCGTCGAAGTTCGCAACGCCCTTCCCAGCCTCGAAATCCGTGATGTAACGCTCAACCGTCTTCTTCGGGCAACCGGTGATTTTCGCGATCTCGTCAGCTGATTCGCCCAACCGGTGCAGCGTCAGCACGAGATGCGTCTTGCCCTTGGTGATCCCTTGCGGTTCCGTCAGGAAGCGATACGGTCGCCCGACAAACTTCGGAGCGTCTGCCTTCCCCTTCGCCTTCTTCAGCGACAACCCCACGCGAGAACTCCGATACACCTGCGCCTTCCTGGGTTCGGCGCTCACGCGAAGGTGAAGCGGCGAAGTCGCGTCCCACAGTTTGCGACTGGCGATCATCGAGTCGAGCGTCGCAACGTCCTTCGCCTTTGTGCGTTCCAGGAGATGATCGACCGACACGCACGGTCCATCGAGCACGGAACCGTCCGCAGCGACCATGCTGCGAATCAGGATGCCGAAGTGGGCGGTGCCATCGCCGAACGCGAGGTCGAGACCCTTGAACGAACCGCCACGGTATTGGCCCTGCGTGCGGTGGAAGTACCAGCGACCGTTTTCCAGTTGCACGGGGTCGCAATGGGCGAACAGATCGAAATGCCCCGGTCCGTGGTAATACGTTTCGAGTTCCGCGAACCGGAACGTGCTTCCGTTCGCGACGAGATCGACGCCGTTGAGCAGGAAACCGACAAGGCCCGCGATCCACGGATCGAAATCGGCTTCGACGGCAACATGTGATGGTTTGCGACCAAGCTCTACCAGTGTGGGCATGCGAAATACTCCAGACACTCAGATCCCACGCCAGAGTAGCGCGAGCCGATCACACCGGCAAGCAAAAATGCAACCCTCCAACTCAAGAGAAATGATTGTTGACCAAACCATCGAGCTCAGGCGATAATTTCATCACGTATCCTTCACGTTTCCTTCCCGACATATTATCGGGCTCCTCTCCGGGGTAACGTATGCCCAATCATCGCAATCGAGGGTTCACACTCATCGAGTTACTCGTTGTCATTGCAATTATCGCAATCTTGATTGGCCTCCTGCTCCCAGCCGTCCAGAAGGTCCGCGAATCTGCCGCGCGGATGCAGTGTAAGAACAATCTCAAGCAAATCGGCATCGCCCTCCATGCTCATTACGACGCCCAGGGTACTCTGCCAACCAGCCACAGTTACGGTTCCGAGGGACCCAATCCCGTCCCGCCGCATACCGGACGCGGCTGGATAATCGAGATTCTGCCGTATCTCGAACAGGGAAGCCTCTACACCGCCCTTGAGCCAACGCGAGTCGGCACGTTGGGCAGTCCCAGTGGGGGACTTTTTGCGGCGTCCACAGCGAACGGTTCGACCGTGCTCCAGACTCCAATGAAGGTCCTCCAGTGCCCGTCGGACCAGAACTCCGCCGCCCTCACGATCCAAACAGCTCAGATGGGGGGCATCAAGCAGACAAACACGAACTACAAGGGGAACCTTGGCGCCAACCCAATGGGAAATTACAACTTGGGCCAGCCGGGGGTTGACGCATCGGACCACCACAACACCACCGGCGCGTCCGGCCTCTTCTACCGCAATAACTACCAGGAGCCGATCAAGTTCGAGAAAATTTCGGATGGCTTGAGCAACACGTTCGCGGTCGGCGAGGACGTGGCGAAGTGGAATGTCCACACGGCGGCGTTCTTCTCCAACGGCGACTACGCCTCGTGTCACGTGGCGCTGAACACCTTCCCCGCCGATCCTTCAAACTGGCCACAGGCCATCTCGTTCCGGAGCCTGCACCAAGGCGGGGCAAACTTCTGCATGGCGGACGGGTCGGTACAGTGGATTCCGGACAGCATCAATGTCGTCATCTATCGCCAACTGGCAACAAAGGCTGGCGGTGAAGTGGCGAACCTCCCCTGATTCTCCCCGACCAAGCCAACGGAGATCGAGTGATGCCGCGGCAGTGGATTTTTGGGGCGTATCTCGGGATGGGGGTTCTCCTCTCGGGCTGTTCCGGGGAACTCGATGCCACGGTTACCGGGAAGGTCACCGTGGATGATCGAGATGCCCCCATTGGCGAGGTGACCTTCTACCCTGCCGACGGAGACACTTCGCGACCAACACCGCGGGCAGTGATTGGCTCCGATGGTGAGTATGAACTGAAAGTGGGATCCAAAAGAGGACTCCCATCGGGTGACTACAAGGTTGCCGTCCAGGTGATGGATAAACTTGGCCCACCGAAACCAAACCAAGCACCAGAGGCAAAACCACTTTCCCCGCTGCGCTACGGCGACCCCAAGACGAGTGGCTTCGAGTTCACGGTCAAACCCGGATCGAATACGATCAATCTGCCGCTCAAGGGGAAGTAAACTTCGCGTCACTGCCAGCGAACGGTCAACTTCCCGTCTTCCTTCGCACGCCGTTCCATGTACCGCAGGCAACGATGCGCGGCGAGCATGAACACGACCGCCAACCCCGCCAGCACCGCCACCTCAATCCAGACATCGAACAAACCCGGCGTGCGGAAGAGCACCTGCCGCATTGCGTCCATTCCAGCGGTGAGCGGAATCGCGCTTGCGATTACTGCGACGGCCCGCGGGAAGATCGACACCGGGAAGTTCGTGCCGCTCAGTAAATACACCGGTTCCTGAAGCAGATTCACGAGATGCCACGCCTCACGTCCCCAGAGAAGGAAGATCGACGCGAACATCATTCCGAGTCCGTAGAGCGCCGCGAGCGTGAGGAAGAACACGCCGGCAAGCATGAACCAACTCGTCGGCTGCAATGGAACGTCGAACATCAACACGCCCGTAATCGTGATCGCGAAAGCACGGACGAGCGTGGTCGTCATGCCGCCGAGAGCCATGCCCGTGAGAACGCCCATCATCGGTGCCGGCGACATCACATAGAGTTCGAGGTTGCCCGAATCGCGTTCCCAGTAAAGTTGCGCGCCCATGCCCCACAGCACGTTCAGCCAGAACGTCGTCATCGCTGCCCCGAGGACGACGAAACCCGTGTACGCTGCCGGCGCGTTCATCGCCCGATATGCGTAAGCGAACGCAGCGACGGCGAGAACGGGTAGCAGAGTCTCCTGAATCATCCAGGATCGGCTCCGGAACAACCACGCGACCCGCGGATAAGTGCGAGCCAGGGCCGCTGCGACGAACAAACGCGATGACGACGCCATGTGCTTCCCATTGCTATTTGAGCATCTGCTGGCAGTTTCCGTGAAATCCTGTCCGAAAAACTCAACTGCCTACGTCTTATCGTATATTCCCCGTGCGTGCCCCACCTCTCACAGTTCTTTCGTGGTGAACGCTTGCAGACTTCAGAAACGATGATCTCCCTTGCCGGCCTCCGTGTGCTCTACGGCACGTTCGCGGCCGTGGACGGGCTTGATCTGGACATCCGTCGTGGCGAACTCTTCGGTTTGCTTGGCCCCAACGGTGCCGGCAAATCGACGACGATTCGCGTGCTCATCGGTCAGCGTGCACCGTCGGCAGGTAGCGTACACGTGGCGGGCTACGATGTGATTCGCGAATGGGACAAAGTGAAGCCGCTGTTCGGCTACGTTCCGGATCGCGAGAACCACTTCGAGGAGTTCACCGGTCGGCGGAATCTGGAGTTCTTCGGTCAGCTTTACAACATCCCTCGCTCACGGGCGAAGGAAGTGCTGAAGATGGTCGAACTCGACGAGGCTGGCGATCTTCCCGTTCGCGGGTACTCACTCGGAATGCGGAAGAAACTGCTCCTCGCGCGTGCCCTGCTGCACGAACCGCAGATCATGTATCTCGACGAGCCGACGGCAAATCTCGACATCCACTCGGCCGAGGTTGTGCATCGCATCTTGCGCGAGCGGGTGAAGCACGGGGCCACAATCATACTGACGACGCACAACATGGAAGAAGTGGAGCAAATCTGCGACCGCGTGGGGATCGTGTGTCGCGGAAAGCTGGTGGCGCTCGACTCGCCGTTGGCGCTGAAGCAACAGCACACAGAGCGCAAGGTAGATGTGATTCGCAAGGATGGCGCACGGCTCGTGTTCGACATGGATAACGCAGCAAGTCTCGCGGATTTGTCTGTGCTGGTCGCGGGCGGTCAGGTTGCGACGATGCGAACGCGCGAGTTCGACTTCCACGCGACATTCTTGAAACTCACCGGCTTGGCCTTCGACTGAAATGAGCGACGCTCCCGAACCATTCACCGCGTTCGCCTCCGGTCGCGGCCAACTCACGAATCACGACTATGCGCTGGTACATCATCCGAGCTTTGCTCGTCAAGGAATGGCAGCGACATCTCGCCAATCGCGGCGGTATCACGCTGGGATTCCTGCTCATCGCGCTGGCGGTGCTGCTCAAGGCGTCCGCCCCCAAGGGCGACTCGTCGGGTGCCGGCGCGGGCATGATCGGCGGCATCAAAACCTGTTTCCTCGATTACGATCGAAATAGCACCCTCGTCACGCACCTCAGGGAACACCGCACCGCGGAAGAGCGACAGCAGATCGCCTTCCGTCCGCTGCCAAAAGCCGACACGGTGGGTGGCTACATCGTCTACCCGACCACGACCGGCGGCCTTCAGTTGCGCCAGATTCGTGCCGAAGACTCGGCAACCGGGCGAGCCACCATCCACATTTCCGTGTGGCACCCACAAGGCAACCCGACGGCACTCGCTCCCTATGAGGCGTGGCTCTGGCGAGAAATCCGAAGGTGGAACATTGCTCAGGCTCAGGTGCGGGGAATCACCCCACCGCCAGAACCCGAATTCGATTCCGAAAACCAGTGGCTCCTCACCGAGGCACACAAGCGGTTCCAGGATCAGGTCGCAGCTGCCGTGAGGAACGAGGAGCCCGACTTCGACGCCAAGGTCGCCGTGTTCGGTGCCCCGCTGACCGTCGCGACCTCCAGCAAGGGTCAACTCGTCCCCGACCTTGAAGTGAAGCGTGAGGGACTCGGCGGTGACGTCCTCGATTTACGGGGGGTGATCGCAACGGGCTTCATTGTCTTCGCACTGTACTTCACCTGTGTGTATTTGCTGCCGACGCTCAGTTGCGAGGAACGCGAACGCGGCATTCTGCTAGCACAGGCACTCTCGCCAGCCTCGTCGCTGGAACTCGTCACGGCGAAGGCGTTGTTCTACCCCGTCGCGGGAATCACTCTCGCGGCATTGATCGCGGTCGTCTCGCAACCGGTTATCGTGACCCGGCTGTTCTTCTGGTTGTCGATCTTCGCGGTCGCAGGCGGATTCCTGGGAATCGGAATGACGATCGCAGCGATCGCCAAGACGCAGCGAGCCGCGTTCCTGGGTGGGATGTGTTACCTGATGGTGGTGTCGATGCTTCTCCTCATCTCGTCATTGAATGACATCCCGTTCTTGCCGTACTTCGCGGTCGAGTTTCACGCACCCCGCATTCTGCATGCGGCGATCAACGGCAGGGTCGAACGATATCACTGGGGGAACCTGATTGGGTCGGCAGTACTTGCAGTAGTCTGGCTGACCGTTGCCGTTCGGATGTTCCGCCGCCGCGGTTGGCAGTGAGACTCGTGTGGAGAATCGAGCGGGAGCGGGTCCGGATACGCGTGTTATGCGTGCTGTTCCGATCACTTCGATCCTCAGAGGTCGGTTTTCCTCTATTCTGACTTCTGTTCCGTCTGCTACGCTCAGTGATATCTTCGAGTTCTCCGCCGCCAGCCCGAGGTTGTTGTGGACTCCTCCGCACTGAATCAACTGAAGTCCGATTTCCTGAAGGCACGCGCCGAACGCATCGTCGCGATCCTCAGTTCCATCGGCGTCGCTTTCACGTATCTCCTTCTGCTTGTCCTGCTGTATCTGTTCGTGGATCTGCTCGCGAGCCGGGGGCAGATCCGAAGCTACTCACAACTCTCGCCAACAAAACAGAAAGAGTTCGCCGAACAGTGGGGGAAATTGCCCGAGGCCGACCGAGCGGAAGCCGTGAAGCGAGTTACGACCTGGGATGCCCAGGCGAAGGTGCTGATCGGTGGCGAGAAGACCCCCGCGCCAACAGCTTTCGAGTGGGAACAACGCTGGCAAGCGGGTGTTCACATTGCGCTTCGGGAACGCGTTGGGCAAGCCGCAGCCGACGCATACCTTCCCGAGAAGCCGACCGCAACATCGGACCAACCTCCCCGGCTTGGAGTCTTGAGTCTGATTGTCCGCGAGCGAAACCAATGGACAGGGCAGTTGCTCGGGTCGATCGCATCGTGGAATGGCTGGATGTGGCGACCACGCGCGAACAACGACGCAAACCCGACGTACCTCGCGGGGCTGTTCATTCTGGCGTTCACGATTGCTGTCTTTCGGGGCGTGATGGTCAACGCATTGGCTTACCTGAGTGCGGCGGTCACGCTTGACCTCGTCACCCGGCTTCGGCGAGCGGTTTACGTCCACACATATCGGCTCGGTTCGCTCCTGGCACGTGCCGACGAACCAGCTCAATTGTTCACTCGGCAGACCGAAGCAGTCGGAAGCGCCGTTCACGCTTCGCTGACTGCCCGATTCCGCAGCCCAATTCTCGTGCTGGGATTGCTGGTGCTCATCCTGCTCGCGAACGTGTGGCTCGCGGTGAGCTTCCTGCTCCTCGCGTCTCTCGTTTGGTTAATCGGTGGCCAGTTCGCGGCTCACTACCGACGCGAGGGTCGAATGGGAGCACGACAGGCCGAAACGTCGCTCGCGTTGATGGTCGAAAGTCTCAGTCTGTTGCGACTCGTGAAGTGCTTCCGGATGGAGCGATTCAACCAGAATCGCGTCGAACGGCAACTTGCCGAGTCTGGCCGATCCATGTGGCGAAAACTTCGCGGAACTGCCCTCGCCCAACCACTGCTCGGGGCGATCGCCCTGATGGCAACCGTGGCGTTGCTGTATCTGGCGGGGCGGTCAGTTCTTGCTGCCGAGTTCACGGTCGCGGGGCTGGCGATGATGGCCGTGGCGCTCGTGTCGCTGATGCCGCCGATTGCCGACTGGTTCGACTATCGGCTGAAACTGCGGCGTGGTCGCGAAGCGGCTGCCGCAATCGTCGAGTTCCTGGGACGCAAGGGCGAGGCACCGGAAGCACCCGACGCGGAATATCTCCCTGCACTCACGACGAAGGTGGAATTCCGTGGCGTAAAACTGGAGGAGCCTGGCACCGGTCGCAAACTTTTGGAGAACGTGAACTTCACCGTGTCGGCCGGGTCGCGGGTTGCGATCGTCGGCACGGACCCGGTCGAAAAGCGAGCCTTGATCGAGTTGATTCCGCGATTCATGGATCCGACTGCGGGCGAGATTCGCATCGAAGACAAGAACATCCGCTGGGTGACGCATGAATCGCTGCGAACGCAGGTTGTCGCGGTGATGCAGAACAACTGGATGTTCACCGATACCGTGGTGAACAACATCGGTTGCGGCGATCAACAGTTCACGATGCCGCAGATCATCGAAGCGGCGAAACTCGCACACGCTCACTCGTTCATCGAGCAACTCGCCCACGGTTACGAAACCGTTGTCGGCGAACACGGCCACGACCTGAAGGTTGGTGAACGTTTCCGGTTGGCGTTGGCTCGTGCCCTGCTCCGCGACCCGAGCATCCTCATCATCGAAGAACCCGCCGGGTCCGTTGACGAAGACACGCTCGCACTGCTCGACGACACGTTGGAACGAGCCGCTGCGGGGCGCACTCTGATCTTCCTGGCGAACCGCCTCTCGACTCTTCAGAGCGTCGATCGCGTCTTCTTGTTGAAGGAAGGCCGCCTCGTCGCGTCTGGCTCGCACGCTGATTTGTGGGAGAACAACGAACATTACCGTCGGCTGCAGATGGTGGCCGACAGTGCGAGCGAGGTCGCAACCAGCGAGGAGGAATAAACTGAATCGCTGGGGATGAGTATCAAGGATTTCAGGGAAGGAATGACGCATGATTTACGACAAGGAACTGCTTGTCGCGCTCGAAGCAGCGGGGAAAGCATCGAAACTGATCCGTCATGAATACGAATCGTTCGTTGCGATTCCCGACGCAGATGTCAGCATTAGCACGCACGTTGACAAGGCATCGCAGGATCTCATCCTGAAGTTGCTTCACGCCGCATTTCCGAATGACGCACTTTGCGCAGAAGAGTCGATTCCCGGATTTGACGACATCCCCAAGAGTGGCAAGCGAACCTGGGTCGTGGATCCGATCGACGGCACACGCGGTTTCGCCAAGAAGGTCGGCCAGTTCTCGACGATGATTGGGTTGCTCGTGGATGGTCAGCCCGTTGTTGGCGTGGTCGCGGAGCCAGCACAGGATCGCATCACCTACGCACAATGGGGTCGCGGCTGTTATTGCGCTGTTGGGTCGGATACGCTCACGCGATGCAAGGTATCGCAGCGGAAACCGGCCGCGTTCGTGCTGACGCAGAGTTGGGCGAAGCCGGGGCAAGTGTCGCGGCCTGTCGAAGTGCTGAAGCCTGCGAAGGTGATTGAGACGTACTCCGGCGGCGTGAAGTTGGCTCTCGTTGCTCGGGGCGAAGCGGACGTTTACGCGAATACTTACGAGACGTTCTACGACTGGGATATCTGCGCCGGGCACATCCTTGTCACAGAGGCTGGCGGCACCGTGACCGATCTCGCGGGCAATCCGATTGAGTATCAGGCTTCGGACTTCTCGCAGCGCAAGGGACTGCTTGGCACGAATGGCACGGCGCACGGAGAAGTGGCGAAGAAGCTCGCGGCAACGCCAGTGTAGCAGTCGCCTCGGCAGGGAGACAATCAATCGGGTAGGAGGCGGGTTTGCCCCGTCGTCCTTCCTCGACCTTCACCGGCTCGGGCCGGCCCGCCGCTACAACGACCTCGGCTGACTTCTCCCGTATCGTGCCGCGTTGTTGCCAACGTGGCTGCGAAGGTTGCCTTCGCGAAACGAGAGACCTCCCAGGGTAAGTTGTATGTGCTTCACCGAGTACCCGCCGGATTTACCCTCGTGTGTGTCCGAGTGAGATTGGGCTTCGCGGTCCGTTGCCCGCTGACCCCACCACGCTGGCCTGATCCGGTTCCTGTGCGTCGGTTCCCGGTTGGGGGCTTCGACTTCCTTCAGATTCCGTCTCACGACGGACACCCCTGCCTCGCCTTGCGGTTCCGCTCACCACGGCCCGCGGAGGACTTCCACCTCCTCATACACAACATGCCTGGCACACAACAAAGCAACCCGGCCGCATTGCTGCGCCGGGTCGCTGGGAATTCCTCACTTGACGTTAATCAAGCGGCGACTTTCTTGCGGCGGAACCAACGGGCTCCACCGACCAACGGCAAACCAATTCCGAGCAGCGCGAGGGTGGCCGGTTCGGGAACTGGCGGAGGCGGTCCGACTTCACCCGTCGGCGAGAGTGTGGCGATGATGTTGTTGTCGGTGTTGGCAGGGTTGCCGTTTTGCGTGTGGGTCGTGGCCGTGAACCAGCTCGGCGTGGTGTCTTGAAATAGCGAGGTCGCTACGAAATTCCCGAGCGTCTGGGTCAGTGTGTCAGCGCTCGTGATCGTTGGCCCCGTGTACTTCCACGTCAGGTTGTCGATATTCGGGTCATCCGTTGGACTCACCCGGTCTGGTGTCGGACCAACCTTGGACGTCGAGAACGTCCAGTTGGCGGCGGAAGCCGGCCCGAGATCCGGATACGCCGAGAGAACACCACCCGTTCCTTTCACGTAACCTGCGAAATCGTAAACCGTGAAGTAGTCACCAGACTGAAGCTTCATGCCCGTTGGTAGCGGGACGTTGTATGTCCAGCGGAAATTACCGGACTCTGGTTGGACGGTTACAGAAACTGGAATCAGACCGGCACGAGCTGGAGCATCCATTGCCAGTGCGGCGAGACCCGCAGCCAACATACTCATAATCCAAGTTCGACGAAGCATACTCTCACCCTCCTTGAAAAGCGACTCTGGGCGTATCCTTGGCCACCATCCCAAACTGCCGCGTCTCCCTCCGTCGGCGGCAATCTGGCTGGCCGTTTCGAGTCACCGGTTTAGTCCGGTAACGTTTTGCTGTCAACCGCGACTTGAGAAGCGCGGAACCGAGCTCATCTCAACCTCAGCCCAACTCACGCAGAAAGAGCTGACCTCTTCAACGAAGCGTGAACCACTAATGTTGTTGCTCGCACTCGACAATCTTTCGACGTCGGAAGGCAGCGAGCAGCGGAAAGCCGATGCCTGCAAGCAGCAAGGTGGCCGGTTCTGGAACCCCCGGAGGGGGTGCAGTCGGCACGGGAACTGTCGTCGGAATGATGTTGTTGTCTGTCGCGGCAGTCGTGCTGCCGGTGCTGGCAGTGAACCAGGATTGCGTTGTGTCGGGATACTGTGAAATTGCCCAGAAATTTCCCATCCCAACCGCAGTTGGGTCGTCACCGACATTGATAACGGGACCGTTGTACGTCCAGGTCAGGTTTGGAATCGCCGGGTTATCGTCCGGAAGCACACCAATCGGGGTTGGCCCAACATTGCTTGACGAAAATGACCAGTTGGCCGAGTACACTGAACCGTTTGCCACCGCTGTACCAGGGACAAATCCATCGAAGTTGTAGATGGTGAAGTAGTCACCTGGGCGGAGGACAGAGTTCGTTGGAAGATAAATCGCGTACGTGAAGCGGTACATACCGGCATCGGGGGTCACCGATACCTGGTAGGGGAGAAGGCCCGCTTCAGATTTTCCCGGAACGAGCATCAACACAGTGATTGCCACAGCGGCAGAGATCCATTTGCGCATCATCAAAGTTCCTCATGAAGCGTTCGCGAGGTATTGCGGCGTGAGCCACACATCGCGGGAGGTGGGAATACCCTGGATAAAGGAGGGGGTCAAGGCGGATGCGGAAACGGACAGGCGATGTGATAATTGACCAGATTTTACCCAGGCGGAGCAGGAGGATCGACCGGTGGAGGTAGTTGTTCGAGCATGGTTCGAAGGCTCGGAGTGATGACCGAGCCGAGCCCTTCGTCGGGGGCTGGGGTATGCGTCGCGCCGTTTGTGGATGGTTTCGGCGCGATCGGAATAATGATTGGCTTGATCTCGCCGGTTTGAACATCAAGAACGATGCACGTCTTCGGATTCGCTCGAAATAGCGCGCCAGGGTTGGCAACGACCGTTTTGCCCGTGCGGTGCTGTTCGCGGACGTGGGTGTGTCCGTAGAAGACGTAATCGAAGAAGTCGGCGTTTTCGAGCTGTCGGAGTTGGTGGCGTTCGTGGCTGTGAACCCAGGCGATGCGCTTGCCGGCAAGTTCCAGCGCACCGAACGACTCGTAGTGTGTGCCGCCGATTTCCTTGATCGCGGCAGCAAGTCGGGCCTTATCTTTATCCCAGTTTCCGAAGACGAAGTGTGTGGGAACCGGTTTGAAAACGCGGACGGTTTCGGGTGATTCGATGTCGCCGCAGTGGAGGATTAATTCGACGTGCTGCTCCATCAGTAGGCGGACGGCTTCCGCCACCGCCTCCTGGCGATCGTGGGTGTCGCTTACAACCCCGATCCGCATGTGTTACCCGCCGTGCCTGTGTGAGAACAACGCCGCTAGTTCTCACTCTAACAAACCACCGCGTGCGCGGGGAGCGCGGTTTGTGAACATCTGGTATTCGCCCGGTAATCGCCGCTTGCGGCTTCGAGGGCTGAGTCTGCGAAGCTGCAAGCAGCGATGACTCGATCCTAAACCGCCGCCGCCAACTTTTCCTCACGTTCCTTGGCCATGACAACGCCGACAGCCTTCCTCAGTCGCCGAATTCCTTCTGGAATCAGCTCCGGGGTCGCAACGCCGAAGCAAATTCGGCAGTGGTTCGTCGGCAGGCTGCCTTCTTCGTCGGCGACGTGGCCGAACTCACCGGGAACGTAGAGAACGCCCGCTTCGAGCGCCGCCGCGACCAGCGAGCCGTTCGGTCCGGTGTCGATTCCTTCGAGAGTGAGCCAAACGTAGAACCCGCCAGCGGGAACGGTCCACGATGCTCCAGGCACGTCGCGGAATTCTTTCTCGAACGCGGCGAGCATCACATCGCGTTTGTTGCGATACATCGCCTGCAATGTCTCGACGTGGCGCGCGTAAGCTCCCGATTCCATGAGCCTGGCCGCGACGTGCTGCGCGAGGTTCCCCGAGCCGAAGTCGTGACTTCCTTTCAGATGGAGTAACGCCTCCATAACGTCTGGCGGCATGATCGCATAGCCGGTTTTCAGACCAGGAGCGCACGGCTTCGAGAATGTGCCCGTGTAAACGACGAATTCGTTCGTGGGGTCGAACCGCTTCACGCTCGGCAAATCGGGACCGGTGTACCGCAGTTCTCGATACGCAGCGTCTTCGAGAATGATGATGCGGTGGTCCGTGCTGAACTTGCGTGCAAGCTCCACCAGTTTCTTCCGTCGCTCGACGCTGAGCGTCAGCCCGGTGGGGTTCTGGAAGTAATCGACGGTGTAAATCACCTTCACGCGGCTGAGTTCGCCGGTTCGCTTCAACTCTTCGAGCAGCGATTCGAGGGCGTCCATCTTCATGCCGTCGTCGTCGGTCGGCACAGTGAGAACCCGTGCCCCGTGCGACTGCAACAGGCTGTGATACACGAAGTACGACGGCGCTTCGGCAATCACGATGTCGCCCGGATCGAAGAGAACTTCGCCGAGAATGTAGAGCAATTGCTGCGAGCCGGTCGTGATGCAGACATCGGCAGTGGTAAGGTTCAACTCGGCGGGTTTGACGCCGTCGGCAGCGCAAACGTGCTTCAACACCTGTTGACGTAACTTCGGATCACCTTGCGTGGAACCGTACTGCAATGCAGCGCGAGCACTCACCGGATCGGCCATGATCTCGGCGACGGTGGCAGCGATTTCAGCAACCGGGAACGACCCCTCATCGACCAACCCGGCGGCGAAGGAAATCAGTGCCGGGGTTTCGAGTGCTTTCTGGACGTAGTAAGTGATGGGCGAATCGGTGGTCCGCAGCGACTTCTCGGAACGGGCGAGCGGGGCCGGTGGCATCGGAGGTCCTTTCGGCTGATAAACGCAAAAAGCCCCGGAGGTTTACTCCGGGGCCGACAGGTGACTGAGTCGGGAACCCGGAGCTAAGTAATAGCTGCGACGGCGGCGGCGAACGCGACGGCGGCAATACCGGCTACAACCGCTGCGTGAGCGGCTGGTGCGAATCGGATTGCTAGGGCCATCGACATTCTGAGCGCCTGTGCGGATTCTCTCGACGGAAATGATGTATCACATCTTCGCGAAATGGCAAGCAGCGAGCCACGGGGTTTATCCCGTGGTCTGTTCATCACCGCAAGCCCACGGGGGTTAAACCCCGTGGCTCGCCAGAAATTACGCCGAGCGTTTCAACCCCACCGGCGAATCGGGAGCGTTGTCCGCGACGAACTTCAACAGCTTTTCCCAGGCGTCGTCGCTGAACGGCGTATCGCGAGCGATGCGGTTCAGGTCGCTGACCAACTCCGTTGCTGATTCATACGGACGCTCGGCGGCAACGGTGTCGGCCATCGGCGGCTCGGCGTCTGCTTCCAATCTGCGGATGATGCCAAGCAGCGATTCCGGGAACGGCTTCGGTTTGCCCGGCTTCTTCTGCTTTGTGGCGAACTGCGACCACGCGAACAGCACTTGCCCGAACGCTCGCAGATCGGCAGAGGCACTTACCTCCGTCGGAGCGGGCGACGCGGACAAGAACGGCGGCTCCCCGAAACCTGTGACTTTCAGCACGCCAGCAGGAGTCAGGTTGAACGATTCGGATGTCAAGCGTCCGTGGATCAAACCGTTTCGGTGAGCCGTGTCGATTCCGGATGCCGCCATAGTCGCGAGGCGAATCCAGCAACCGGGGTGCCCAGCCTGAGCCGGCCAATCGGCGCTGAACAGACCGCTCGGCCACTCTTGCAAAACCGCCGGACGACCTGCAATTTCGAGCACATCGGCGATGCTCGCCAGATTCGGATGTGCTGCGTCGCGTGCCGCTGCGAACCGCTGACGGAACTCGTCGGGATGCACCGCGTCTTGCATCTCAGCTTCCGCGAGATGCCGTAGCAGGAAGACACCGGAACCGCTGCGGCTTGGATCGAACACGCGATAGATCGCTTCGCGTGGCGTGACCCGCAACCTGTCGATCACGCGGAACCGACCGACCATGAGGGCGTCGAGATTCCCGGCTTCGATGAGCGCAAGCTGGTAGAGCGTGATGGCTCCGCTTGCGAGCAACACCTGCCGAAGCGTGCGACGCTGCCGACCGGCCTCGGCCCAGAGTGCGTTCAGGGTTTCAGCGTCCACGAGCGAGTGCGACCGCAGCAGTTCGCCGAGTTGACGATCTCCCGGCTCCAGTTCTTCGAGTGCGGAATGCGGAGTGGGGACTGCCGCATCAGAAGCCGTCGTTGTGCCGTCGCCAAGTTCCGCGAGCCGCGGCCCAGGGAAGTCTTCGGTTTTGATCGGCGTGTTTCCGCCTGCCAACTCGCGAAGCTTCTTGCGATACCATTCTCGCATGTCGCCGAGATGTCGCTCGACTTCCGTGCGACGCTCCGACACAGCCTCACGCTCGCGCCGCAGTTGCTCGGCTTGCTCGGCGAGCTGAACCGTCGTCGCGTCGGCTTGCTTCGTCGCCGTTTCGACCGCAGCCTGCTTCGCATCGAGACGCGATTCGCTGGTTGCCAGCGTTCGCTTCATGTCGCCAACTTGACCCTGCCAGTCGATCAACTGCTGACGGAACGCCGTGACCGCGAGGCGATGCTCAGCCTTCGCACGGTTCAACGCTTCTTCTTGCTCGCGGAGGCGGTCCGCTTCCTGTCGAACCTGCGCACGAATCGCTGCCAAGTCTTCGCGGCTCAGGCGTGCGAAATCGTTCAACTCGGAGAGATGCCCACGAAGCATATCGCGCGCCGACGACAACCGCTCGAACGCTGCTGTGGCCTGCCCTTCGAGTTCCGGAGCCTGATTGCGAAGCCCGTCGATCTCGGCGAGCGCCTGCGCCCGGAACGCCGCGAGTTCCTGCTGTGCCTTCGCGTCGGCCTCCGCCGCCGCGGCGCGTTCTTGTTCCCACTTCGCACGAGTCTCGATCAGGCTCTTGCGTTCCGCAGCGACGGCAGCCCCGACATCCTTGAGCCGACCAACCTGCCGAGCCAGATTCTGTTCTTTCTCAGCGTAATCTGCCGCGAGGCGGTCAATCTCGACACCGCGTTCTTCAAGTTGCTTCCGACGTTCGGCCAACTCATCGAGAACCGTAAGGCGATTCGCCTCGGTCGCGGCTCGGGCCTCATCAATGACAGCGCGATCAGTGGAAATCGAGCGTGCGACTTCATCGAGCGACTTGGCACGGGCCGTGAGATCCTCGGCGCGTCGGCGAAGCTGTTCCTGAAACGCCTGTCGTGCTTCCTCGGCCTGAGCCAGCGCCGCTTCGCGTTCCCGCAGTGCGACGCGATCCGCTTCCAGCCGCGATTGCAGATCGAACGCCTGTGTCACGCGGCCTTTCAGCGTTCCGGCCTGCTCCGCGAATTCCGAGGTGCGTGCGTCGAGTTCAGTTTCGCGAGCCTGCAACCGCACAGCCTCGGCGGAAAGGGCGTCCTTCTGCGTTTGAATCTCGGCCAACCCCACAGCCAGAAGCGAATCGCGTTCGTCGAGGCGATCCCGTTCCTTCGCGGTGTCGGCCTGGACTGTCGCGAGTTGAGCGCGAAGCTCTTCGGCTTCGCTGATGCGGGCCCGCAGTTCCGCCAACGACTCGTCTTCTCGCGTTCGAGCCGTGGCGAGTTGTGCGACCTCCCGCTCGGCTTCTTGTCGCGTGCGGTCGAGCTTCGCCCGGAGCACCGCCAAAACTGCCTGTTGCGCTTCGAGTTGCCCGGCCCGCTCGGCCAGCGTCGCCGACTGTGCATCGAGTTCGGTCTTCTGCCGATCGAGCCGTTCGGCCTCGGTGCGAAGGCGTTCCTGCTCTGCCGCCGCGAGACGAACCGTGTCTTCCCACTCGGCGGAATCGCGACGAAGTTGTTCCAGCCGCACATCAATCTCGCGGGCACGCTCTGCGGTGCGGCGTTCTTGATCTTCCATCGCTGCCGTGCGACGCTCCAGCCGAACGAGATCATCCTGAAACTGACTACGATCACGGTCGAGCGCTGCACGATCTTCGCGGAATTGTTCCAGCCGACGCAGTTGCTCCTCATCGCGATCGGCAAGTTGCTTCTCCAACGCGGCGAGCCGTTCGGTTTCGGCGAGCTTCGATGCCTCGAACGTATCTTTCGCGCGATCGAGGATGCCACGGTCAGCCGCGAACAGATCACGTTGCCGCGTGAGTTCCTGGAACGCAGCCGCGAGCCGATCCTGCTGTTCGCGAAGCTCTCGCAACTTCGGCTCGTGAACCGCAACTTCTGCCTCGACCGCCTCACGACGACGATTCGCTTCTGCTTGCGCCTCAGCGACGATGTTCCGGGTCGATTCTCGCTGCTTCTCCAGTTCCTCGAACAGATCGCGGAACCGTGCGGACGTCTCGGCTTCGGATGCGGTCGCGAGGGCCGCGAGTTCAGCCTCGAATGTGGCTCGCTGCGTCTTCAGTTCTTCTTCGAGCAGTGCACGCCGACGGGTCGCTTCCTCTTCGAGCAGCTTGGCGTGATTCGCCGTTTGTGTCTGAAGTTCCGCCAATCGCCGGCTCAGTTCGGCTTCCCCGGTCCGAATCGCTTCCTGCGAAGTCGTCAGTTCGGTGCGTCGCTCCTGATATTCCTTGAGCAGACCTTCGCGAAGGTTGGCGAGTTCATCACGGAAGCGGTTCAACTCGGCTTCGCGTTCGGCGAGCGCCGCTTCTCGCTTGGCACTTTCCACGAGCGTGGCTTGGTGGCGTTCAAACTCGGCTTCCATCTGCTGACGCCGTCGATACCACATCACGCGGTCGGATTCGAGTTCCTCCGTTTGCTGATCGAGTTCGCGAGCACGACGAATGAGTTCGACATCTTGCTCGGTTTTGGCAAGCGTGGGCCGCAAGATCTCTGTTGTTTCTTGTGGAGGTGCGGGCTGCGAAACAGGTGTCTCACGTCCTCCGCTTGCCGGATCAATCGCAACAAATCGCGCCGAGAGGATGGCCGAGTGTTGGATGGCGATTGTGATTTCGATGCCAGCAACGAGAAGGACATCTCCTGCGGCAACGACCGTGGGCGTGTTGGCCGCAAGCGGATTGCCGTTGAGAACGACGGGAAGAATCGGCGTCAGGCGACGGACTCGAACCCCGTCCGGTTTGCGTGTGATCTGTGCGACGACCGGCGGCAGATTCGGCACGGGAAGTCGCAGATCGCAGCCGCCGGCGCCGCCGATGAGGAATTCTTCGCCGCCAACTTCGTAGGTGACGGCCCGTGCTGGCGTGCGGCTGGTTGAACTGGTCGCTGGCCCAGACGCAGCCCGAACGTCGAGCCGGACCCGAGGAAGCTCGGGTCTGTCTGCGGGCGGGCTGGGTGGTAGCGAGCCGATCATGTTTCAATGCGCTCCCAGGTGTTGATTCCGGGAGTACGCATCCGTGCGTAATTATCGAGAATGCGATTGGAACGAATTCCGGCCGCTTTGACAAGCCGAACTCGAACAAGCAGAACGAAACATTTGCCTCCGTCACCACCGCAGCGCTGTGACCATATACTGACGACTTATCTCAAGCTCACGAACGGAGACCTCACATGAGCGATGCTGCCACGGAAACGACAGCCCAAGCTGAACCCGCCGCACCGGTCCAAACTCTTCCGGAATTGTTGCAGTCAACACTTGCGAACGCCACCGCTCCGATGACGCTGAAAGAACTCGCAAAAGTTCTCCCGCGTCCCAAGAAGGTGAAGGCAGACGAGTTCGAGGCTTCGCTGCCGGGATACCTCGCGGAAGATCTTCAGGCTGGACGGGTCTTCAAGTTTGGCTCAGGAAAGGCCGGGCTGGAACGATACTGGAATCGAGATGAGAAGCACGCCATTCAGGAGGCGGTGCGGACCGCAGCCGCTGAGCCGAAGAAACTGGGCGAACTCAAGAAAGTCGCGATCGGGCTTACGAAAGCTGACAAGCCGTTCGCCGAGGGAATTGTTGATGAGATGGTGGCGAGCAAGCACCTTCACGAACATCCGGGGAAGGGTCCGCTCTATGGCCGCGACGCCGCAATCGACCCGAACGACAAGGAGAAGGTGTCGGCTGCGATCCTTGCCGCCGCTGCCACCCCCACCAAACTCGCGGATCTCATCAAGGTCGCTCTGAAGGAAACGAAGGCTGACAAAGAGTTCGTCACAGCCACGGCGAACGAGTTGGTGGAGGCGAAGAAGCTTCACGCTCACGGGAAACTGTACGGTCGCGACAAGCCGATCTCCCCGAATAACAAGGAGAAGGTATCGGCCGCGATCCTTGCCGCAGCTGCCACCCCTGCCAAACTCGCGGATCTCATCAAGGTCGCTCTGAAGGAAACGAAGGCTGACAAAGAGTTCGTCACAGCCACGGCGAACGATTTGGTGACTGCGGAACAACTTCACAAGCAGGGACCAGCGAAGACCGCTCCGTATGGGGCTGTGAAACCTCCTCGCATTCCTCCTCTGGAAACGCCGAGCGGCAAAAAGGAGTTCGACAAGCTGGCGAAGGCGGCTCACAAACTCATTCAGACTGTGAGTGGAGTCACCGTTGATGATCTGCTGAAGCACCTCCGAATCTCGCTGGCCGCTGAAGCTGCGAAGCCAGTTCCGACGCCCGAGAACAAGCCGACTCCTCACGCGGAGGCTTTGGCCGAAAAGCACGTCGCGAAACATCATGACGACCACGCAAAACCGGCACTCACGCCAGAACGGATCCGGACCACTCTCAAAACCGCCTACGACGATCTGTGTCTCGACCCGGATTTCGAGGATAAGCTGGTTGAAATCCGTCGACTCTACCACGACGCGGCGCGGATTCTTCCGGGACTGACCGTTCCTCAGTTTCACGCGGAATTGAAACACCTTCAAAGTGAACGCGCGGTCCAACTTCAGCCAATCAACGAAGTGCAGCGAGCCAAGGAACCAGAACTCGCGATCCATCAGAACGACCGGGTCCTCTACTACGTCATCTGGAAGTAACTCATGACGGATTCGCCGAGCGTAAGTCCGGAACTCCGGAGACTGGGTCTGTTGCGTGAGTTCAAACTCCGCGTGATCCGAAAGGGCGCGGAGAATGCATCGCCGTTCACTGAGCGGATCGTCACCACGCATGCGGATCGAAGCCGGATTGATGTTGAAGGATTGCACCGTGAGGTTCGCGACAACATCGCATTGCAGATCGCTGCGGTGCGAGATCATCAAAGGTCGCAGGTCGTTCTCCTCTCCGGTGAAGCGGGGGCTGGCAAAAGCCACATCCTTCGACACTTTGCCCAACCCACCGTCGCTGAGGAACACGGCTACATCTTCGTGGGTGGGTCGAATGACTGGAAGGTGAGCGAGTTCCAGCCGTGCCTGCTCGACTGGATGATAGCTGCCCTCACGGCACCTGCGCCGTCAGAGGAGCATCTGCTTCTTGCCCGCGTGCGTGCGATCGGCTTCCGTGCCATCGGGCAACTTTTGGAGAATCGCACGGCTCTCAAGCGTTGCACGGCGAAGCGACGCCGACGGTTCCTGGGTTTACTCGGCGGGAGGAGAGCGAGTTACGAGACGATTGAGAAACTGACCAAGGAGCGCAATCCAGAGGTTTTCGAGCTTCTGGATTTCACCAAGTTTGGTGAGGAGGTTTGTTCGCGGTTCCTCGCCGAACCGAGCAACCCCGTTCATCGGTACGCTCTGCGTGTGTTGCTCACCTACTTATTCCCCGATGCTGGAGAAACTGGGCTCGGAACACGCGACCGCGTGTTGAATTGGTTCCGTCGGCGGCCCGATGGCGGGTACTGGGTGAAGCGATTCGGTGTCAGCGATGACCTGGATCGTCGATATGCGGTCGCGGACGCTATCAAGTTACTCATTCATCTATTCAGCCCTGATCTCTCACGCAGGCTTTCGGTCGATGGAGATGAACACCGCCCGTTCGTGTTTCTCTTCGTTTTCGATCAGGCAGAGGGACGTGATGAACTGTTCGATTCATTCGAGGACTGGAACCACTTTTTCGCTCACCTCAGCGAGCTTTACAACACGCTCCCCAATGTACTTGTCCTCTTCACGATGACGCTCGGTTTGCGGAATGAATTGCATCCCAAGATGGAACGGCAGTTCAAGGACCGCATCCGGAAGGACGAACGATTCGTTCTGCGACAACCGACGCCCGATGAAATTCAAACGCTCTATCGTGCTCGCCTGGCCGGTTGGCTGAGTGATGACCTCCTTCAACAAGGTCTCTACACCAATCTCCCTGAGGCAGATCAGTACCTCCCGTTCGACGCGGATAAGGTGGTTGCGATCGCGGGAACGCAATCCGTGCGAGCCGCACTGGAAGCGCTGGACCCGGCGTTCCGTGAAGCGCTCGGCGTCCACGTAATCGAACCGCTTTACGACTTCGAGTACGTCGTTCACGAGCAACAGGAGTTGATCGAGAAGCAATCGGAATGGGACTACACTTCGGAACATCTCGATGAGACGTGGGAACTGATCGAGCCTCTCACGGATGCGCTTGCAGCTGAATACGGCGGTGTGCGGCTTCAGAACAGTGAGGAGGTGATTGTCGACACGCTTCCTCTCCTGAAATTCACCTTCCTGGACCCGGCCATTCCCTCATCGTGGGTCTGCGTTTATCTCGCACGGTTTGGCAAGCATTACAACGCCCACATTGCAAGGTGTGCGGAACTCCTCAAGGGCAAGCGGTACGCCCGTTACTCCGTGTGGATGCTGCGAGCAAGGGAGATGTCGCAGGACTTCCCAAAGCCGGACCAGATGTTCGGGCGACTCATTCCTCCCGACACAGTCGCTCGCCTCTGGGCCGCGAAACACCTTCTGGACAAGCGTGCCGAATACGAGAAGAACGATACCTGGGCGGATGCCTGGAAGGTGATTCGAGATGAGATTAAGCGCTGCTATCTCGGTGAGTTATTCGCTCACGCCCGCGACCGCGTGAACGCGATCAAGGGCGGTGCCCTGGCAGACGATCCGGCCGGTTCCGAGCAGGTGCCGACATGAGCGACGAGCCCATCACCATCGAGTTGTTGAACCCTCTTGCCCGCGTGAACGTGGAAGAGGCCGTGCCCTTGCAACTTCTGATCCGGTGTCCGCCCAAAGGTGCCGCAACGGTATTGCGGTCAATCACCTCACGCGACCGGAGTGTTGCCGAACTCGACAGCGATCTCTTCGAGCGTGACATCGAGATCCATCCCGGCGAAGTTTACCGCTGCACTGTCGTCGCGATTTTCCACCAGATCGGATCGTTCCCTGAACCGCTCTTTGTCGTGAGCGCGGGGTTGGATACCGCCAATCGCCGGGTCCGCGTTCCCACGCCCGCAATTCGCGTGGTGCCCTCACTTCTCAAGGAGATTGATGTCAAAGCAGAGTCGATCTGCACCTACGAGCACGGCACCAAAGTGGACGTCACCATCTCCCACACGGGCCGCACCAAGTTCGACGGCCTGCGGCTGCTGGTCGGGCCAGCAAATGCTGTCTCCGCAGGCGTATCGGAGCAACGGAGACCGACATTCGCGCCCGGTGACAAGATCAGATTCACCACTGTCGTATCGACGAATACCATCTCGCTCGAACTTGATGCGAGCGTGAATGGCGAACCCGTAGGCCCAGTGAATCGAAATGCCGCAGTGCCCCCTGTTCGTGATGTGGCAACAACAACCCCATTTCGATTTCTCGAACCGAAGAAGCTCACCCAAGCCGATGTTCGCATCTTCACGGCCGATGAAGCAGGGGAACAGGTGCTGCCGAACGCAGGGATGCACCCGATCTACGGTGGCGGGAGGAAGTATCGAGTCCAGATCAAGCCCGCTCACCCACACGCTTCGGCCGTCCATCTGCGAGGTGTGTCGGGATCTGTTGAGGTAACCGACTTGCCTGCCGACCTCGGTGTGTGGACTTTTCAGATGGTGGTCGTCAGTAATGGGCTATTTACTTCATTCGTCGGATTGCATTACGACGTGGCGACATCAGATGGTCCACAGCAGGGAGAGTTGAATCTCGCCATCCGCCCCAGCAACACCCGACTGTGGACGGTCGCACTCACAGCCGGCGCTGCCGTGACAGTTAAGGGAGCAGCGGCTGTCGTTCCCGCACTCGCAAATCCGGATCAGCTGTGGAACAACCTTGGATCCGCGCTGAAGAATGTCGATACCATCTGGGATCTCGTGCAATTCCTGTCGATCCCGTTCATTCGAGTGCTGTTGTGGTTCGCGGATACGGTGGCTCGGCCCTTCCTCGACGATTAGCAACTGGCCACCGTGTGCAACATGCAGCAAAGTCGCCCCTTGCCCGGAGGCGGTCCGGTCTGCATCCTGTTAGAACAAGCCGGAACCACCGCCGGCACAACAATAACGGTGTCCTCCCCCGCTACCGCTTCGGGTCACACGCCCAACAGAGGTCGCGATTTGCTTCCCGTCCTCTACGCCATAACCCTGTTCACCGGGGCCGCTACGCTGTTACTCGTCCAGCCGCTGGTCGGGAAACTGCTCCTCCCCCTTGTCGGCGGTTCACCCGGCGTCTGGAACACCTGCATGGTGTTCTTCCAGGCCGTGCTCCTCGCCGGATACCTCTACGCGCACCGGGCCACCAATAAACTCGGCGTCCGACGACAAGCCCTCTTCCACATCGTCGTGCTCGCCACCGTGTTGGTCACGTTCAAGGCCGCAGTTGCCGCCACCGGCTCGCCTGTCCCCGTTATCACGTCGCTGCTGCCCGACGATCAGGATTATCCCATCTTCGGATTGGTCGCACTCCTCAGCGTGGCCGTCGGGATTCCGTTCTTCGTGCTCAGTACATCGTCGCCGTTGTTGCAGCGTTGGTTCGCCGCCACCGGGCACCCATCCGCTCGCGATCCGTACTTCCTCTACGCCGCCAGTAACGCGGGAAGTCTCGTCGGGTTGCTCGGCTATCCCCTGCTGATCGAACCACGCCTCACGCTCGCGGAACAGCAATGGTTGTTCGCCGATGCCGTCATGCTGTACGCGGGACTCGTGGTTGTGTGTGTGTTCACAATGATCCGGCATGCGAAAGCAGGAACGACCGAAGCGCAAAGCGAAGTGAAGGCTGAACTGCATCTGTCGCATTCGCCGATCCGTGCTTCGCGTGTCGCTCGGTGGGTGTTTCTCGCGGCGTTGCCATCGAGTTTGATGCTCGGCGTGACAACGCATGTTTCCACCAACCTCGCGCCAGTACCGCTGCTGTGGGTCGTGCCGTTGGCGCTGTACCTCGTCAGCTTCATACTCGTGTTCGCACGCTGGCCCGACTCCGTTCACCACGCCGTCGGACAGCTCACGCCGCTGTTGCTGCTGTTTGTGGCGCTGTCGTTGCTGGTCGATGCGAGCGAACCGTTCGCGCTGATCGGCGTGCTACACATGGGGGCCTTCTTCGGCGTGTGTTTGGTGTGTCACGGGGAACTCGCGAAAGATCGCCCGCCCGCTGAACACCTGACGGTGTTCTACTTCTGGCTTTCGCTTGGCGGCGTCATCGGCGGCTTGCTGAATGGACTGGTCGCGCCGCTCCTGTTCCATCGGATTGGGATGATCGAGTATCCGCTGGCAATCGTGCTGGCTGCAGCTGTTCGACCACGATCAGCGGAGCCGGGTGCTGAACCCCCGCTACGCACTGCGGATGTGTTGCTGGTCTTCGTGCTGCTGGCGATCTCCGTGGCGTTGGTCTGGCTTGTGCCTCGGTATGTGGTGTCGCCGTTGGAGCCTGATGAACCGGAACCGTGGCCTGCGAAACTACTGCGAGGCGGCTTGATGTTCGGACTGCCAGCGGTCGCGGTCGCGGCGCTCCTTCGGCGGCCGGCACGCTATGCGTTGTGTTTGGGGGCGTTGTTCTTGGCGGGTGCGTTCGACATCGGACGCCTCGGCGAAACGCTGCACATGGAACGAAATTTCTACGGCGTGGTGCGTGTGTCGCGTTCGCCTGACGGCAAGTTCATCAGGCTCATTCACGGCACGACGATTCACGGTCAGCAGCGATGCGATGAAGCCGATTGCCCGAAACCGATGACGTATTACTCCGAGTCGGGACCGATTGGCCGGCTGTTCCAGGATTTGTCGAAGCGCAAGACGAAGTTGCATCGTGTCGCGGTGGTTGGCCTCGGCACAGGCACGGTATCGTATTACGCGGAAGCCGGGCAGGAGTGGACGTTCTTCGAGATCGACCCCGCGGTTGCACGTATCGCCCAGAACCCGGAATACTTCGGCTTCCTGCGCTGCTGCAAGGAACGCGGAGTGAAGTACGACATTGTTCTCGGCGATGCCCGCCGCAAGCTCACGAAGGTTCCGGACGCCTCGTTCGATCTCATCATTCTCGATGGTTTCTGCTCAGACGCGATGCCGGTTCACTTGCTGACTCGCGAAGCGTTCGCGATGTACTTCCAGAAGTTGACTCCGACCGGCGTGTTGGCAGTGAACGTGACGAACCCGCACCTTGACTTGCCGCCGTTGGTGGCGCGAACTGCAGGCTCCTTCGATAGCTCGCTCACAGTGTTGGAGTATCACGACCGGCCGGGCGAACGCGATCGGAAGCTCGGCTCCATTGAATCGCAGTGGATGATTATGGCCCGCAGCGATCCAGCGCGAGATCCGGTGCTATTCGATCCGTATTGGTGGCGTCGCACGACGATCGCCGACGGCCCCATCTGGCGCGACGACTTCGCGAACCTGCTCGCCGTGTGGAAGAAGAGCGAACATTGATGTCGTCTTCCTCCGTGGAATTAAAACAGAAAGCCCCGGAACCAATCCGGGGCTTTTGCATTGTGGGTCGTCTACTTCAAGACCTGATTCGTGGAAGGCTCACGGCACCGCCGGGTGACCCGGGGTGAATTCATTCCGGGAACCGCGATCCGCGAGGTTGTTCCAGGCCCGGAATGAATTCACCCCGGGTCACCCGAAAGCGGTGCTGGAACAGCCTTCCTCGGGTCGCAAGACAAGCCATGTGCTCGGACGACGCAACATCGTCCTGTCGCAGAGCGACGAGCTAAACTGACCCACAACTTAGATGAAGCGTAACCCAGCTTTAAGCATCTCGCAAGCGCCGTTGTTCAGCCGCCGAATTGCCAAACGTGAACCAGTCCGGCGATGTCTGTCGCTGCGATCCACTGCTCATCCGGCGACAACGCCACCGCACTGAGCCAATCCTTGAACTGCCCGCCGCGTGGCGTCCCAAGAACCGCGACTTCTTTGCCGTCGGCGACCTGACAGACTCGCACACAAGTATCGCGGCCCACTGAGATGGTGTATTTGCTATCCGACGAAAACATCAGATCCGTGATGCCGTACTGATGGCTCGCCACATCGCGAACGAGCTTGCCCGTCTCAGCATCGTGCACGTGAATCTTGCCGGTGTCGGTTTCGCCGCCCTGCCCTGCCGCGATGAGCTTGCCGTCCGGCGAATACGCCACGCAGATGAGACCGTTCGCCACGAACTTCCGCCACATCTGTGAACCACCATAGCTGCGATCACTCGGGTTGTACTTCGGGAACTGCACCTTCAACACGTCCAACGTTTCCTTGCCGCTCGCGACATCCCACAGCTTCAACCCCGGCGTCGGCACGTCGAAGTCGTCGCGCTTGTAGCGGTTCTCGGACACGAACGCTGTCTTGCCATCGGGTGATAGTGCCGCGGCCGCGATCCAGTTCCACGGATGGCCGGTCCACTTCATGAGGGGCTTACGTGCGGCGAAATCCCACACGATGACCTTCGATGCCGCGTCGCCACTGATGAGCCGCTTGCCGTCGCCGCTCAGTCCGAGGGCGTAAACCCATTCTTTGTGGCCTTCGAGAACTTCGCACACGGTCTGCGTTTCGACGGTCGCTGAGGGTGCGGTCGATGTCTCCTTCTTCCCCGTTCGACGAGCCTCACGCTTCCGCGCGTCCTCATCGAGGAGCACGTCGGCCTTCCCCGCGACGGCACCATCCACTGGCCACACGCGAACCGAATGATCGAGCGACGCCGACACGAGATGCTTGCCATCTGGGGTCGCAATGAGCCGAGTGACTTCGTTCGTGTGGCCGTCCAGTCGGCGCATTGGCCACACGTTCGGAGCCTGGCGTTCCGCTTTGGGATCTGCCTTGAACTCGGGCGGCTTCTCAGGCAGATCCCAGATGAAGATGTTGCCGAGTTGATTCGCGGCAGCGAGTCGTCGCGGTCCGACGAACGCCACGGCACACGGCCACGACCCCTCGAACGTGAGTTGATAGCGAAGCGTCGGCTTGGTGGGAGTGAACATTTCGTTTCTCGGAAACTGTGTATCAGGATCACCCCAACAGTGCCTTGACAACCTTCGAGCCGAACTGTGCGAGTGGGATCGGTCGCAGCCCCGCGTAGTTCTCAATCTTCGGGTCGATGCCGAGTGCCTTGTAAATCGTCGCGAAGAAGTCGCCCTCCGTAACGGGATTCTCCTTCACATCGACGCCGTTCTCGTCGCTCGAACCGTACAACTGCCCGCCCTTGATGCCGCAACCGGCCAGAGCAGTTGACCAGCAACGAACGTAGTGATCGCGGCCTGCTCGGTTGTTGATCTGCGGTGTGCGGCCGATTTCGCCAGTCCAGACGACGAGCGTGTTTTCGAGCAGTCCGCGTTCCTTAAGGTCGGCGAGCAAACCAGCCCAGGCGTGTTCCATCGGCGGCACAAGACCGCGGTGCCACTGGAAATTGTCGGCGTGCGAATCGTAACTGCTCTGCCCAACTTCCACGAACGCGACGCCTGACTCGACCAGCTTTCGCGCCAGCAGACAGCGCTTGCCGAACTCGCTGTCGCCGTAAAGTTCCTTCGACTTGGCCCACTCCGCATCAATCTTGAAGGCATCGCGACCCTTCTGAAGTCGCCGTGCGGCCTCGTAAGCCTCGCGGTGCATCTTCGCCAGTTCGCTCCTGGTTTCCGTGGCGAACTTGTCCTCCACGAACGACCGCAGATCATGACGCTTCGCTTCCTTCGCGGGTTCCATGCTCGACGTCGAGAACGGCGGCAGTGTGCCCTCGCTGCCGATGCCGAACGGCTGATACTTCGGCCCAAGGAAGCCACCGCCCGCGTCGCCATTGGACGACACCTTCACGAAGTCGGGCAACTCGCCGCCTTCGGTGCCCTGATACTTCGCGACAACTGCCCCCATCTCCGGGAAGCGCACGTTCGCCGATGGTCGGTAGCCGGTGTGCATGAGATAGATGCCGCCGGGGTGGTCGATTTCCGACGTGTGCATCGACCGAATCACCGCGACCTTGTCCATCTGCTTCGCCATCTGCGGCATCAGCTCGCAAACTTTGATGCCAGGGACGTTCGAGTCGGTCGGTCGGAACGGCCCGCCGGTTGGTCGGCCAGGTTTCATGTCGAACGTCTCGAACTGGCTCGCGCCGCCGTTCATCCACAGAAGAATGCAGTGTTTCTTCTGTTTGCGGGCTTCCTCGGCAATTGCGCGAGAAGCGGTTAAGCCGCCCCAGTTCATCACGACACCACCGGCAGCGGTGCCGAGCGCACCCTTCATCAGAGCGCGACGCGAGAGATGTTCAGTCCGAATGCACGGCGGGTTCATGGGGGTCTCGCATTGTGGTCCGCTCGCTCCGCGAGCGGTTCGGAAAGACCGCTCGCGGAGCGAGCGGACCACTCAAAATCAATGGTTGAATCGGAACTCGCTGCAGGTAATCAGCACCCACACAGCTTCGCTGGCCGAGTTTCCTTCGGTCAGATACGCGGAGAACTTCTTCACTTCATCGGCAGCCGGGCGACGATTCAGCGTCATCAGGAAGAGACGTTCGACTCGCTCTGCGACAGGCTTCTTTGCATCGCCGACGAACTCGGCGAGCGCACCCTTCCCGCCGATCATGCTGCCGAGCGGACCGTTGTTCAGGTAGAGATGCTCGCGAAGTCCACCCTGGAAATCGCCGGTGCCAGTGATCGGGTTGCCGAAGAACTGAATGAGGTAGCTGCTACCCACCGGACGAAAGCGATCGTTCTCTTTCTTCGCGCCAGACGATTCGGCCGCGAGGTAACCCGTCGCAACCTGCCACGATTCGACCAACTCCTCGGCCGACAGCGGGCGACTGCGTGCGTGCTGGAACCACTCGGGATTCGGTTCGCCCGTTCCGATGCTCGAAAGCTGGTAGGCGTTGCTGCTCACGAGTTCGCGGATGTACCACTTCAGGTCGAACTTGTGTGCGACGAGTTCTTTCGTGAGTGCTTCGAGCAGCGCCGGGTGGCTCGGCATGTTCGAGGCGCTCATGTTGTCGATGGGGTGAACGATGCCGCGACCCATGAACTGCGCCCAAACGCGGTTTGCGATCGAACGAGCGAAGAACGGGTTATCCGTTTTCGTGACCCACTCCGCGAGAGCGTCCTTGCGCGAGAACTTCGGCTTCGGAGGCATCTTCTTTTCAGGGAACCGTTCCTCCTTGAAATCCTTGGGCAGCGGCGTTTCGGGGAGTTCGCCACCGAGCAGGAACTTCGGCTTCACCGGCTGGCCTTTATCGCCCGGCTTCGCGTCTTTCACGGGACCAGTGAAACGCACTTCACCGAGGTTCCGCTCACCAATCGCGAAGATCGGCTGATTACCTTTCTGAGCAACGGTCACCACGTCGAGCCGTGCCAGGAACGCGGCCATGCCGTAGAAGTCGAGCTGCTTCCACTCCTCGTACGGGTGATCGTGACAGCGAGCGCACTGGAGTTGCACCCCAAGGAAGGTCTGCGTGATGGCCTCGATGGCGTCTTCGGGTGCGTTCCGCCACTGAGCGAAGTACATGGCACCCGTTTCGGCGCTGGTGCCTTCAGCGCGAAGGAGTTCGCCCGCCCACTGATCGTATGGGATGTTCTTCTCGAAGCGCGACCGCAGCCATGTCTGGAAGCCTTCGCGGCGGTGAGTCTCGTAACCGGGCGGGTTGCGGCCGAACAGCACCATATCCCAGACGTCGGCTTGATGACGTGCGAACCGCGGATCGGCGAGCAACTTCTCGATGAGCTTCGCGCGCTTATCGGGTTCTTTGCTATCGAGGAACGCGACCGTTTCGTCGTATCCGGGGATGACGCCGACGAGGTCGAGCGACACTCGCCGCAGGAACTCGGCATCAGTGCTTGGCTTCGCGGGCGTAACCTTGCCCTTCGCCCAACCGGCTTTGACTTCAGCGTCGATCGTGCGGCGCAGTGGCTCCTCGGCGCTGGTGATCGCGGGAATCACGAGGATCGCGCTGAACGCGAGCAACGACCGGAAAAGGTTTGGGGTTTGAGTGCGGAACATGAACTGTTCTCAAAGCGAATCCCACGCATTGCGAACGCGGGGGGTGAAGGCGGGTGGCGATCGCACAAGCGACTAACGAAGTGAATGATACCTGACGGCTGGTGAATGCACCAATCCGCGAGGGGAAAGGCCAGCGGGTTGTTAATGTGTCAATAGTGCGGTTGCAATTGGAAAACCAAATCGAAGCGATGGCACACGGTAGGCCGGAAGAGTTGCAGTTGGAGCGAATCTGAGCCCAGATCACATTTTAGAATCGGTCAGATCTTACTCAGTTGCTCCCCATCCAGCATATACTAACCTCACGCTTCGCGTCTTCGCTGCACTTCGCACTTCGCGTTCGGCGTTCTGCTTTCCCAACCAAGATCGTTGCGGATTGCTGCTCAGTATCCCGCCCAGCGAGGAGTTACTCTCATGTGGTGCGCTCTATTCGTCTGCTCAATCGCGTTGCTCTTCCTCACAATGACGGGTTCCACAGACGCAGTCTCGCTGTCAAATCCCAAGGAATATCGTGTCGTCGTGGAGCCGATTCTCACGCCGCCAGGGGCGGTCGCGATTTACCGCGTACAACTGCGGAGTTCCAGCGAACACCCGATCAATTTGGACTTCGATGGTGGCCAGATTTCGCAACCTCTGACTCCCAAGTTCGTGAGCGAAAACGTCTGGCAGGCCGATCTCGTGATCCTGGTCGAAATCCGGCCCAATCCGGACGCGACACTCCGCTCGAAAGCTTCTGAAGTGGTCTATCGACTGCTGAAATCAGGAAGTGGCGGGCTCACATTCGTGGAACAGGTGGACGTTCACGCAACACTTGAGCAACTGATCGAGGTGAAAGCCGGAGAATACACCCGTAAACTGGGTGAGAAATGCCTCGTCGCGCGGCTCAATGGAAAGGCCATTGAGGTGTGCGTTCTGCCAGCGTGAACATCCGCCGTGAATCTGCGGCATCCGCGTCTGATCGCGGACGCCGCATTCCGCATCAGAACTGGAGGATCAGTTCCATAAACAGCGACATCAGCGGGTTCACCTTGCTGTCCTTCTTGTTGTAAAGCTGGCGGAAGCCGCCGCCGGGGATCAGTGCCGAGGCACCACCCATCACGATCGCGTTGTTGTTCAACCGCGGCCGCCACTCGATGCCGCTGCTCAAATCCGTGCCGATGTAGTTCGCAATGTTGCTCTGGAACGTAAAGGTTTCCAGCGACGCCGTCTTGTCGAAGAACAACGCATTCACGTTGTTGATGCTCCGGAATCGCGGCGTGATATCGAAGTCGGCACCGATGTTGCCGAGCCACAAACCGGGGTTCACGAAGTTGCTCTGCCCCTGAATTCGGCTCGACCGCAAGTTCGCGTACTGGCTCTGATCGTTGGTCAAACCCACGCCGAACAACGGGATTCGCTGACGACGCCAGAAGCTGAACTCGCCACCGAAATTCGTGTTGTCGAAGATGCCGTCGAAGCCGGTCGCGTGACCGTTGTTCGTGTTGCCGTCACCCGATTGATACAGGCCGCTGACGCGGAAGCGTGCCCAGTCCCGGTCGTAGGACAGTTCAAACGCCGCGAGTTGTGCCGAGATCGACTGCGGGATACCAGCCAGCGGGTTGCGGCTATCGTGCCCCAACACCCAGTAGAACACGTGCGACACGTTGTACCGGCCGATATGCCCGTCGCCCGCAAGCCCGAGGTAGAAGGCGTCGATCCGGTGCGGCTGGAACGTGCCCACGGGATCGGGACGCACGAGGAAGCCGTTCTTGTCGAAGAAGAAGCTCGGGTTGTCGTTGTTGTAATGGAAGCTCGCCTGAGCCGTGTATCCCGGCCAGATGAAGTCCTGGCGATACAAGTTCGCGATCACGATGTTCTGGCCGCGACCGTCGAACGTGTTGAGCTGGCTGTTCGTGTCCTTCTGTCGTGGCTTGAAGTAGGCCAAGTTGTACTGCGTGCGGTTGCCATCGAGGTTACCGAACAAGCGGATACCAGTGTTCACGTCGCTGAAGATGAAGCCGCGGAAGTCGGACGTGAACGGCTGCGAACCGACTCGTACCGACACGAAGTCGTACTCCGAACTCAGGTCCGCGATCTTATATTCCGCGAAGTATTCTTGCAGCGTTGTCCAGGTTCGTTCGCGAATCGTGCCCTTCTGCACATTCGGACTTACCACCGCGAGTTCTTGCACGCTCAGGCTGTTGACGTTGAACGCCGGTGTGAGGTTCAACTTCCAGTCAACGGGCTTGAACGCTGCGTCGCCGTGGAACAACTCGAACGAAGTCGTCACCAACTGCGACGAGAAGAACTGACCGGGCCGACCGAAGAAGTCGACCGTGTTCTCGCGGGCCGTACTCTCAAATGGCGTCGTGGCCGTCGGAATGGAACGGCCTTCAAACAGCGTGCTGACGATGCCTGTGAAATTGAAGAACGTGTGCTGCCCGATGACGGGGTAGTCGCCCTTGAGCACGTTCTGGTTATACGGATCGAACCACCGGCCGAGGCGATACGGATAGTCGTTCACCGTTGGGTGACCCTTCCCGTAGCGATCCCAGGTCGGGAACCCGACACGCCAGCGATCTTCCATCGTGTCGTATTCGGCGTTCGACCCCGAGCGAGGCGCAACACCACTCTGCCCTGCGTATCCCAACGTCGGATAGTAGACGTAATTCGCCAGCGTTGGCGCCTCGCCCGTCGGCGCAGGGGTTGGCGTCGGCGTGGTGGGTTCGAGCAGGCGGTTGAGCGGGTCGCGGGTAATATCGCGAGGCGGCAGGTTCTGCGGTAACTTCGCGGGCGGCGTTTGCACAGGTTGCGCGGGCAACGGCATTGAGGGAAGCACGGCAATCGGCAAAGGTTGAGTGCCAACCCCAACGTTGCTGAGCACCGGTGCCATCGGTTGACTGATTGTGCGCGGGGCTGGCGCCACTTCTTGCGAGGGCGTCGTCACCGCGTGCGGCACAGGCGCAACATCACGGGATTCGTCGCCCAGCAGCCGGGGCACAATTGCAATCGCACCTCCAGCGCAAAGGACGCCGGCTGCGACCCACTTTCCCAAATGTGATAGCCGGGCCATTCCCATCCCCCCAGGCAACGATACTACTCAAATTTCATCGGAAGAATCTGTGCTGGAGATGAGGATTCTTCTGGTTAGTCGGATGATTCCGGTAAATCTACCGAATCGGTGGAGTTCTTCGCGACGGCGTCCGATTTCTCTCAAGTACCAAGTTCGCGGGGACCGTCATGATGAACGAGAAATTCCGAACAGCTCTCCGGTGCGAACACCTTGAGGATCGCACCACGCCAGCAACCGCCACACTGTCTGCCGCCGGTGTTCTCACCATCACCGGCGACGCGGGAAACGATCGGATCCGCGTGACCCCTGAAGGTGGCGATCTCCTGGTTCTCGATGGCACCGTGAAGCTCGGCACGTTCTCGTCGGCCGGTGTCACGAGCATCATCATTGATGGTGGATCCGGGAAGGACAGCATCATTGTTGGGGCACTGGTTACGCAGCCTGTCACGATCAACGGCGGCGACGACAACGACAAACTGGTTGCAGGCGGTGGCACGTCGAACCTCAACGGCGGTGCTGGAAACGACAGCCTCTTCGGGGGCACCGTCAACAACACCTTCGACGGCGGAGACGGTGCCGACGATCTTTACAAGGTGCTCCCGAACGATACCGTCATTGCTGATCCCGCCGACCGGATCCTGGAGGATCTGGCGCTGCCAGGATCGGTGTCAGCACCACAACAGGTTCTCACTGCGAGCGAAGTCGATATCCTGCTTCAGCGAGCGGCAGCGGCTTCCGCCAGCAACGACGGCATCATCGTCATCACGGATCGCAACGGCCGCATTCTCGGCGTTCGCGTGGAAAGTGGCGTCGATCCAGCGATCACCGGCGACCCCGAGAAACTCGTGTTTGCGATCGACGGAGCGGTTTCGCTGGCTCGCACAGGAGCGTTCTTCGGCAACAATCAGGCACCGCTCACAAGCCGCACCGTTGGTTCGCTCAGTCAGTCCACGATGACCGAACGCGAAGTGAACTCCGACCCGAACATCACCGATCCGAACTCGACGCTCCGTGGTCCTGGGTTCGTCGCCGCGGTTGGAACCAAGGGGCACTTCCCGCCTGGTGTTGCCAATACGCCACAGGTTGACTTGTTCCAGATCGAACACACGAATCGCGACCAGACGTACAGCCCTGGGCCAGACAAGATCATTGGCACGGCGGACGATGAACTCCGCCTTGAGCGATTCAACGCCGATCCCGCGTTCGTGACGCCCGGTCAAGAACTGTTCCCGCCCGATTCCTACGGCATCGAGTCTGGCGTCGCTCCACGCACAGCCAATGGCATCCCGATCGCACAGGGTCGAGGCATCGCGACGTTGCCCGGCGGTATCCCGATCTTCAAGAACGGCCAATCCGTCGGCGGTATCGGCGTCTTCTTCCCAGGCAAGACTGGCTTCGCGACCGAAGAGAACTCGGCTCTCAGCATCACCTACGACCCCACGAAGCCCGACCGTTCGCTCGAAGCGGAATGGATGGCGTTCGCTGCGGTTGGTGGCTTCCAGGGTCCGTCGTTGTCGCCTGGCTTCCCGCTCGATCCCGTCAACGTCATTAATGGAGTCCCGCTGCCGCAAGGAATCGGGTTGCCGGCCGGCCGCATCGATCTCGTAGGCATCACGCTCGACATCGTTGGCCCAGGCGGACAGAACGGCATCAGCGTCATTAATGCGGAAGGTGTGGCAGTCGGTCGCGGTGACCCGAACGACGGCACGAATCAGATCCTTGTCGCGGGACAACCGGGCTTGCTCACGCGAGACGGTTTGCCCGTGCCCGACGGCTGGCTGGTTCTTCCGCACGATGGCGATGGCGTCTCGGCAGCAGATGTTGTGCAGATCGTCAACCAGGGCATCGCACAGGCCGATGTCACGCGAGCTGCGATCCGGTTGCCGCTCGGGACTCGCACGAAGATGGTGTTCGCCGTGTCCGACCGACAGGGCAACATCGTTGGGTTGTATCGCGAGCCAGACGCAACGGTGTTCTCACTCGACGTGGCTGTTGCGAAGGCGCGAAACACGGCCTACTACGCGAACGCATCGCAGCTTCAAGCGATCGACCAGGTCAACGGGGTCCCGGCAGGCACGGCAATCGAAGCACGCACGATCCGCTATCTGGCGTTGCCACGGTTCCCGGAAAGCGTGCAAGGCGCCCCACCCGGTCCGTTCTCGCAGTTGAACGACGGCGGGGTCGATCCGCTGACGGGCCTGATGGTGGGGCCGCCGTTGCCGGCTTCCGCATACCAGAGCGTGGTGGGCTACGACGCCTTCAACCCCGGCACCAACTTCCGCGCTCCGACAAACATCAACAACCAGGACGGCATTGTGTTCTTCCCGGGTGCCGCGCCGCTCTACAAGAACGGCCAATTGATCGGCGGCGTGGGCGTCAGCGGCGACGGCGTCGATCAGGACGACGTGATGACCATCGCGAGTGAAGCTGGGTTCTACGTCCCAACGACGATTCTGCGGGCCGATCAGGTGTTGGTGAACGGTATTCGGTTGCCATACCAGAAGACCAACCGCAATCCGGAAGGTTGATTCAAGTCGCGATGAGCGATGAACGATGAACGATGAAGGAAATCCAAGACACGTGCTTGGGTTTCGCTTCATCGTTCATCGTTTTGGATGGATTCGCTCATGCGCTCGTTCGCCATTGCCGCGGTGCTCCTCAGCGTTGCCTCTGGCTCCGCGTTCGGGCAAGATCGCTTCGTTGAACGAGCACCAATCCCGAGACTTGAGATTCCGCACACGATGGAGCGAGCGGGGAATCCGCTCAGTGTGAATCGATTTGCCATTCCGTCGGTGCCAGCTCACAACGCAGGCGGGTATATTGGCGGGCAACGGTTATTCGGTCACCGCGCGTTTTTGACGAAGGGGGCGTTGTCGTCCCCGGGTGCGGTCGCAGTGGGGACTTACGGCACGGACTACGCTGGCATCACGGTCCGGCCAGGACGGGTCTTCCTTGCTCCGTCGTATGATCCATCTATTGGGCCGACCGTGGCACGTGCCTATCGCACCGACGGCCCGCAAGTCACAGATGTGTTCGCGCTGCGTCCTGTCCGAAAGGCTGTCTTGGAAGCCCGCGAAGACCGGGAAGGCCACTCCACTGGCCATGGGACTGCACCCAGCGGATCAGGCCACGAGTAACAACGGGCTGTCACCGGCGTTCCCGTGGTGGCGGGGCAACCGGCAGAAGCGTGGGCCCTGGCTTGCCGTCGAGCTTTGCGATTTCCTCCGTGGCGAGCCGATTCACTGCCGAACTTGCCGCAGAGTCCGTGACCGCCGTGCGGAACAGCATCTTGGCATCGGCGGGCTTGTTCAGCTTCAGGTATCGCAGCCCCAGTACGTACGCCACCGGACCGCGTGTGTCGGGCGGTAGTTGATGAGCAACCCCGCCCCACCCGAGCACTCCAATGGTGCCCTTCCAACCAAGAGCTGCCGGGAAAAGCTGAGCCTTGCTGAGTTTCCTGTCGAAGAAGAGATTTCCCAGGCGAAGGACGCCATCCCAGAGCACCTCATCCTGCTCGGGGCTCGGTTTGCCGTCGCACAATTCCTGACGGAACTTCTCGTAGATCAGCACTCGAATCAGGTTCCGGTAATGCTCCACTGGCCCGAATTGCAGGAACGCCATCTTGCGAGCGAGTTCCCGACCCCGCGGTGATCGCCAGGCGTTACGCAGAACATCCGGCGAAAGCTGGATGATTCCGGCCATCTGTGTCATCGTCTGGTCTTGAACGAGCATTGCCATCAGGTCGCGCAGTACATCTTTGGCCTCGGCGTCGGTCAACTTGTCGCAGAGCGACGACAGCATCCAGTGATCCATGAGGGCGTTGCGGCCCGGAGGCGTTGGTTGCGGCGGTCTCTTCCCGTCCTTCCATTCAGCCGTGTAACTCTGCCACCGACCTTGATCCCAGGCCTTCACTGCGCCTGCCGCATCGCCCTGTTCCAGTCGGCAGAAGCCTTTCATGAGGTAGGCAGGGGCATGGAAACTGTAGTTGTGAATGGGCCGTGGCGAGTCCTTGAGGTATACGTCGATCTCCCATTCGGCCGCATTGATTTTCTGCTCCTCCGCGTTGATTCGGGCGAACTCGAGGTGCATCGGCATGTAGCTCCACCTGAACCACGCCGGTGAACCCGCAGGCGAACGCGGGAGGTACTCATCCCGCCACCGCACCAGATCGGTTCGGGCTTCCCCGGCTTTTCCCGTTTGCCGCATCATCCAGCAATACCACCGCATCGCCCAGGGAAACGTGTCGAGGGCAGCCGGGTGGGTCGCAGTTTGGTCCATTGCAAAGGGCATGTACTGGCGTCCGACTTCTCGGGCCTGCACGTAGTCCCCGGTGACCGCCAGCGCGAGGAGAAGTTGGTACTGTTTGTTGTGCTGCTCACCGGCCTCCTCATCGAGTAGCCGTGAGATCCGCACGGCGGCTTCGGACCGGCGCACCAGATCGACGTCCGGTGCAAAGTAATTGACTTTCGTGCTCGTGTAGAGACTCAGAATCTTGTTCCGCGTTGCATGTGAGACGTGCCGGGCGAGTTGCTCGGGGGTGAACTTCGCGGACGTGCTGGCCAGCGCGGTCTCGGCTTCGTCGTACCTGCCGGATTCGAGGAAGAGCAGCCACAGTTGACACGCCGCGATGGCAGGCCACCGATCCCCCTTCTGAGTCATCGCGTTCTCAAGAAGCGGCAACGCCTCATTCGTCCTCTTGACGTTGACGTAGCACATGCCGGCCTTGCAGAGTGCCTCGGCAGCAGTTGCCGGGTCGGTTGTAGCACGCTGATAGATCGCCACGGCCTCGACAAATTGACCGCGGTCGAAGAGGTCATCAGCGCGTTCAAGCGGACTGGCGCTCGACGGCAGCGATTGCGTCTGGATCTGCAGTCGCGTGATCGCGGCCTGTGGGGACCACAGAACGCCGAGAACGGTCGTGTCGTCCCCGCCGAGCGGAAAGGCGTCCACGAATTCGAACTGAGGCTCGTCGTTGACCCGAAACCGCAAAACCGCACCGGCCCGCTCGGCCGCGAGCCGGAGTGAGCCAACCCGGGGGCGTGCCTCGTACTCACGCAGAACCACGCCATCGCGGAGTATCTCGGCCCGCACGGTCGCGTCCGGGTTGCGGAACGTGGCGATGTTTCCGGAGGGGTTCGCTGCGGCTCCTTGTGCGTCCGATGCCGTCTTTCGAATGACGGGCACGACCCGGAATGTGTACCCACTGTTCGGGCTCGCACCGGGGGCCATCGGCAGGTGGAAGACCACTCCGTAGCCTGTGCCGTCTTCCCAACCGGGAGCGAAATCGACCTCGACCTTCAACGGGCCACGTGACGAGGTACGAGTCGGGACATTCGGCGGCATCCGCTCCCGCCTCACTCGCCGAAGTTGGCCGGCTTCGACCGCAACAAGCTCCGGTGAGAACGACTCAGCAACCCGATCGAACGGCGAAGTGAGATCAAGAATTGGACGCCAGCCACGGAGGCGGTCACGCAGCTCGCGGTTGAGCGTCACACCAACTTCAGCATCGCGTGCAGCGATCCACGCGAGTTCAGCCTCGAGCGCCGGGACGTCCGTGATTTCAACTCGCGCCCGCTGAAGACCATCGCGGAACCGCTTCGTGGCCCGTTCGGTCAATCTCTTCCGTGCCGAATCGGCTTGATCCGGAGCCGACGCGGCAAGGCGATCAGTCAGAGCTTCGAGATTTTCGCGGTGACCCGACGGCCATTCCTCGGCGTTGATCCCTTCCTCAAACTCTTTGGTCAACGCTGTCAGTTGCCGGTCGGAGCCCGACTGCACCACGAGCCAACCCGCTGCCGCGACTGCCGCCAACAGCGCCACCGCCAAGCCGACCGACACCGCCCGCTTGCGAACGCGTCGCCAGACCTTCCGGATCACCCCATCGGGTCGAGCGAGGATC
>JAIOPV010000136.1:2481-11265 GCA_021413735.1 Planctomycetota bacterium | reverse complement strand
TCGCAGTCGATCCTTGCCGATCCTTCTGTGGTTGCTATACTTCGAGCGCTGCCGGACGGTCGGCAGAATCTCTCCCCGTTCGCAACTCCACGCGAGCGGGCCGCCTCGGAAGGGTTGAGTCATGGTCATGGTCAGCAGTGGCGTCCTGTCAGACGTCGATTTCATTGAGGAGCTTCGGCTCCGCCGCTGGGCGCGGGAGAATTATGTTCCCGCAGATGAGCGCGAACCCGGCTGGCATCCGATCATTCTGGAGGAGATGCGCCGCAAGGACGGGGAAACAAGCGAGGCCGTGCTGGTCGGATGACCCGCAGCCTTCCCTGTCTGCTGATCGAACAGTCACGGGCGTGTCCAGATGGGCACGCCCTTATCGTTTCTGGTGTTTAGTGTTTCGTGTTTGGTGTTTCGTGTTTCGTGTTTCCTCTTCTCTCAACCTTTGAGTTGTGCGGAAGGCTGAACACCAAACACGAAACACAAAACACGAAACACCAAACCCAAAGTGGCAGGAGGCCAACATGGGTTTCTTCACGGGTCGCACGAGTTTTCTGCGGTTCAAGGTCAACGGACCAGCCCCGAAGATGTTCGATCAAGAGCATCTCGACCGACTCGCCGACCGTTCCGCGGGCCGCCAAAAGATCGCCTCCGCCGACGGCGTCGAAACCGGCTGGACCGCCGGCGAACACATCCTCGATACCGAATTCGACCTCGCCAAGAACATCATCAACGACACGCTCACGTTCGACCTGCGCGTGGATACCGACAAGGTGCCCGCCGACTTGCTGCGTGCTTACTACGCGGTCGAGTTGAAGGCACTCTCGAAGAAGAACCCCAGCGGGTTGCCGAGTTCCCGGCAGAAACGAGAAGCAAAGGAATCCGCCCGCGAACGGCTCGAGTTCGAAGCGAAAGACGGTCGCTACCGTAAGCGAAAGTGCTTCCCCGTGCTGTGGGATCGCCTCTCGAACGAGGTGCTATTCGGTGCCACGTCCATCACGCAAGTCGATCGGTTGTGCAGCCTCTTCGAGCAGACGTTCGGCCACGAAATCGACTGCGTGACCGCAGGCCGACGAGCCTACCACCTCGCGGAAGTGAACAGCCGAACGCGCCTGGTGGATGATTCATCGCCGAGCGCATTTGTGCCGGGTGTCACGCCGTCGGATGTAGCCTGGATCGCGGACGAAAGCAGTCGCGACTTCATCGGCAACGAGTTCCTGCTGTGGCTCTGGTATCAGACCGATGTCGAATCCGACACCATCAAACTCGCCGACGGTTCGGAAGTCACGATCATGCTGGCGCGAACGCTGACGCTGGAGTGTCCGCGTGGGCAGACCGGCCACGAGACCATTTCCAGCGAGGGGCCGAGCAAGTTGCCTGAAGCGCGGCGAGCGATTCAGAGCGGGAAGTTGCCACGGAAGGTCGGGCTGACGCTGGTTCGCCACGCGGATCAGTACGATCTCACGATCCATGCTGAAACGCTGGCGGTTTCGGCAGGCAAACTACCGGCTCCGGATGAGGCCATCACGGACCCACGAGCGAAGCTCGATGATCGTGCGAGCCAGCTTCGGGGGTTGATCGAAACGTTGGATTTGCTCTACGACGTCTTCGGCCAGAAACGATTCGGCAAGGCGTGGGAAACGGAACTCGCCGGTATTCAGAAGTGGCTGAAACGCGAGGAACGCCGCGCTGCGTGATCGTGGTTCGGGTGTGAACCGCGGGCCAAAGTCGTCCGCGGTTCATCGACCCGATACACGAACCCGTTGATGTTGTCGCAGTTGGTTTTGGTGGCATAGGCCAGAGACGCCAGAGCCTGTGCCACCAAAATGGCACACAAACAGTGGGCGTATGCACGTATGAGGGGCCTCATCCTGCCTGAACGGGATCGACCTCGATTTGATTGGCCAACACCGCGAACTGGCCGCGCAACAGAACCTCGTGGAACGCGACCTGCTTCCCGTAGAAACTGCTCGCCCGCCCGCGAAGTACGACGCCACCCTCGACAATCTCAATTCGCAACTCCCGGAGGTGGCTCCGATGGCGAATCCTGATTTGCGCAGCTAACTGCTCTGTGCTTCGCAAAGTGTCGCTCACTGTTCTGGCGGCGTCGCTCACAGTTGCTCCCGGAATAGTTGCCTGAAGGAAACGCGGGAAGCGGAAGCAAAGCCGATGCCGCTGTCGAATAGCTCTCGAAATGCAGAACTCCACGGCCTGAACCGTGGAGTTCTGTGCTTCAAGGCGCGGCAAACCTGCGAATCAGTCTAGCGGCAGTCAAAAATCACCAGTCGCTGCCGAGCGTGAGGCCGTCAGCAACAGCACAAACCTGAGCCAACGTCTGTGCGGTCAGACTGTTTTGAATGTAGCGAACCGAGGCATCACCCATCACCGCGTTCACTCCACCCGTGTGCTGGCTCCGGAACACCGCCTGATTGCTGTTACAACCAGAGCAGCATCCCATGCCCATAGCGGAGGCATCGGTGCAACCCTGAACATCGTCCGCACCGCCGTTGCGATTATTGATCAGAACGTCGTCGCCCTGGGTAAATGTCGAAACACTGCTCGATCCAACGGATCCCAAAGCCCACGTCCCGCGAGGGTCTGACGCAACAGTCCCCGCACGGATTTCACCGAGCATCACGGTGTTTGAACTTCCGTCCTGCATCCCCTGGATCGTGTTGCATCGGTGAGGCAATTTCGTGGTAACCCAGAACGGTCCACGCCCATTAATCGCAGTTCCGCCGCTTGGGGTCATATTGGAGGATTGACCGTCGCGAGTATTGCTCACGTGGGCAGGCCCCAGGTTGGCGGCATAGTTACCGCGTGCCCAAGTCCCAGCATTCGAACCAGTATAAGCGACGGAGTTAAACGAATCGGAGGGACACAACAGCGATGGGATGCTCGTTGTGCCGATACTCCGCCAACTGTCGTTCGCCACGCCGGACGCGTAGCTGTTAATGCTTGTGCTCTGTGTGTTATAGAGGTTACCTTGCTCAATGTACGGGAGAAGCAGCACGACCCAGTTGGGGCCGTATCCGCTTGCAACATTGGGGGTTTCGGTCGGGCCGTAGCCAACGCCGACCAGCGCGGAAGGAAGGCCACCTGCAACGTCGCAGTAGCTGTGGCAAGCAATGCCAAGTTGCTTCATGTTGTTCTGGCACTTCACGCGTGCAGCGGCTTCGCGGACCTTTTGGACTGCTGGGAGCAGCAGCCCGATCAGAATCGCGATGATCGCAATCACCACCAACAGTTCAATCAGCGTGAACGCTTTTCGGGAGAGACGGACGGACATGAAAACCTTTCGTCAAGGAGGCAGGGACGAGGGGCGGTTGGAGCAGAGAAAAATAATGCCACAAGACCACTGCCCTCAGAGCATCGTAGGAACGGAGTTCTGTGAAGTTGATGAGAAAGGCGCAACTCCGCTATTAATTTGATGAGAAGGAACGGAAAACTCAGTGGGCAAAAATCTTAACGCACGCAGTGAATGTGATAGGCGTCATCGGACGGAGCAAACTTGCAGTGAGAAAAGCCGCACGCCACGGACTCGTGTCCGTGGCGTGCGGCTTTCAAATGACATCTGCCACCTGAGTCAGTTCAGTTGGAGCGGTTCGCCTCCAGCGCGGGTGCCCGCCGCTTGGTAGTTCGCCGGGGTGACAGAACTCGTGATAAACCGAACGGAACCATCGACCATCACGAAGTTCGCGCCGCCCGTGTGAGCGCTGTTGAAGGCTCGATCCATCATGCGAAGCCCACCTGGCTGCCCTGTCGAGGTAGCTGTGTTTTGCGAGTTGACCACGTAGTTCGCATCCATCAAACGGAAGTAGTTGTGCTGCGCGCCTTGCCCTTGTTGGCTCGGATTGCCGCCAGCCCAGATCGGGAAGTTGTTCGTCGCGGTGATCGAGTACACGGTACTGAGCTTCTGAGCAGACGCTTCACCCACAATCACCGTGTTGCTCGTTCCATCCGTGATCGCTGCGATGTTCACGCACCAGGTATAGCTGTTGTCGTTGGACTGAGTCATCACACCATTATCGCGCTGGCCGTTCGGAACCGTCCATTGCGCCCAGTTTCCTCCGCTCATGTCGCTGCCCATGTTTGCGAGGTAGTTCGACTTGCCGTAGCCCGACGTGGTGTTCGTTGGCCAGGGGTCACTCGGGCAGATGAATGTCGTCAGGACAGACTTGGCTGCTCCGCCGCCTGCGTTCACATTCACAATTCCAGCAGTGTTGTTCCCGTCGGCGTTGCTGCCGCTCAGATTTCTCGCTTGGTTGAGGCCGCCGCCCGGAATGAAGATCATAAAGTTGGTCGTGTCATTTTGCAGCAGATTGTAGACGTTGCCCTGTTCGATGTAGGGAAGGACTGCCGTGCCCCAACCCCAGTTCCGGTTGTCGTCGTTGAACTCACCAACGGGGAACTTCTGGTACACATCGTGGTAGGCTTGCAGCGCGATACCCATCTGCTTGAGATTGTTCGAGCACTTGGCTCGTGAGGCAGCTTCACGGACCTTCTGAACAGCCGGGAGGAGCAATCCAATCAGAATCGCAATGATCGCAATCACCACCAACAGTTCAATCAACGTGAACGCTTTTCGGGAGAGCCGGGCGGACATAAACACCTTTCGATAAAATGGGATGCGGGCGAATGGGAACGGGAAGAGCAGAAATGAGACGATCTCATTTATTAAGCAGTAGAGGTGCCAAGATCTGTTACAAAGATGAGAAAGTCTGAAACGCCCAATAACTGACATTGCAGAATGTCGAAAGCCCAATCAGGAAATGATGTTACAGCTTGAACGAAATGCTGGGCGAAATCTGTGCCGAGGTGAAATTACAAAGAGTGGCGAGTGCAATTTCTGTGCAGATTCTCATAGTTGTGCGCGCCGAGCGACCAATGATTGACCATCTCTCGGTCACTCGGCGATTGAGTTTATCAAGTGTTTGATCGTCCCGAGTTTTGTGGCTTCACCTTCTCATACATCAGCCGAACGAGTTGCTCGAGTAACTCCAAGAATTCCGTTCCAGCGATTTCCTTGACCTGTCCAATCAGCAATCGCCGTCGCTCAATCAGATCGACGCAGTTCTCGACGCCCATCTTCTGCAGCGGGCCGCCTTGCTCCTGCATCTCAAGGAGTTCTTGAATCTCGTCGGAACGCAGTTCAGCGGCGCGTTCGCGGTTGCGTTCGAGCCAGCTGACGAGATCCGGCAAAGCCGCTCGCTCATAGAGGAGCTTCAGAGCTTCCTCGTCTGCGGGGGGCTTACCGTGCATTCGCGGCAGAAGCCGATCTAGAGGCAGGTTTCGCAATTCGCTGACCGTCAATCCAAGCGCATCCGCGCACTGGCTGACGGTCGCGTTTCGCAGGCGGCGTTTGGGGCCGCTATGCAAAATCTGGCGAACCGTGTGTCGGTTCAATTGTGAAATGCGTGCAAAGTCTTCCTGATTCCAGCCGCGTTCCTCGACGAGTCGTGCGATCTTGTTCGCGAGATCGACTCCCGGCACAGCCGTTACAGCGTTCATCCGTGTACTCTCTTCCGGACACCCTTGACCGGCTCCGCCGGGAAATACGAAACATGACAAAAGCACGAAATACGAAACAAGACCCCACGCCTCGCTCCGTTTCGGATTTCGTGCTTTGAATTTCGTGCTTTCCGGCATAGCCGGGTTTGGTGCCTTGCTCCGTCGCCCCCAGAACTGCCCCTGTCCACAATCCTAATCGGGGTTGGTTCCGTTGGAAGACCGGAGCGTCGAGGGTTACGAAAAAAACGACGTCCGACCGTCATCCCTGTCGGGAATGTCGGTCGGACCCGCTGACACCCAGTGTCCGGAATTCAGTCAGTAAGGGCTGCTCGAGCCGGAGCTCGGAACAACTGGCAGGGCTGGCAGAGCGACCGGCGAAGGAACCACGCTCGGCTGCGGGGCGATGATGCCCGTTGCACCGGCCTTCGGGGTTTCCTTCACTGGCACTGGCGACTTTGGCATTTCCTTCGGCGGAGCGGGCGTCACAGGAACGACAACCGCTGGGCCAGGGGTGGCACAACCAGTGGTCGCCGAGCCGCAGGTGTCGCAAGCTGGGGCACAGCAGCTCGACTTCTTGGCTGCACAACGAGCGCGGAGCTTATCGAGCAGGTTCGGTGCAGGTGGGCAGCAGGTGCCACAAGTCGGAGCTGCACAACAGGTCGGTGCTGGCGCCGCACATGCTGGGGCTGGGGCTGCACAACAGGTCGGTGCTGGGGCACAGCACGACTTCTTGGCTGCCCAGTGAGCCTTCAGCTTATCGAGCAGACCGATCTTCTGGGTTGCACAGGGATCGCAGGCCGGTGCTGCACACGCGGGAGCCGGTGCGCATGAGTTACACTTTGGCTTCGGAGCGCAGCGAGCCTTGATGCGATCCAACAGTTTGGCCTTCGAGCAGGCGCAGGGGTCGCTGCAAGATGGTGCTGCGCAGCTGTTGCAACTCGCTTGAATGACCGGTGCGTTTTCGCCCCAACCGATTTGTGTCACGTTGCTGCCAGCCGAGACGGCTGACGCAAGAATCAAGAATGCCGTGTTCATGAAAATCCTCCGTGCCTTTTTCAGTGGGTACCGGCAACGGGACCGGGTGTTTTCCCACTACTTCGGATCGACGGAGCGGCAATGTTCCCGTGAAGTCGGTAGCGGGAATAACTCAGAGAATTGCTCATGGACGTGCGGTTCCGCCGAAAAGTCGCGGAGTGCCTACTACTTAGGCAGAGCCAGATACGCACCCTGCGCATCAGGGGGCGACTTGGGTGGAAATGCCGTGCGTGAGGGCAACTGCCGATTGGGGAATGACGAATGATCCACCAATGACCCACCAATAACGAAGGAATGACGAATACCCAAAACTCAATGACGAAGGGTAAACCAGCGGCCCGTCATTTGGCTTCTCAACGGTGGTTGGCCTTGCCGGAACGGTGGACATGCGTTTCTATATTGAGATACCGATTTCAGGAGAGACGCCGTGGCTCGCACCGAGAAGGTTTGGCATCTGCTCCCGAACGACTCCGCCGCGACCAACCGACTCGCCGCCGCGGCGAGAGTGTCGCCGGTCGTGGCGCAACTGCTCCTGAATCGCGAGATCTCCGATCCCGTCGCGGCCCGCCGGTTCCTCGATTGCCCGCTCGCTGGGCTTCACCCGCCGCTGACACTTTCCGGGGTGCCCGAGGCTGCGGAACGCATCGCACGCGCCATCGTTGAAAAGCGGAAAATCTGCGTTTACGGCGATTACGATGTGGATGGCGTAACCGGCACAGCCATCCTGATGCGTTTGCTCGGCAAGCTCGGTGCGGACGCCATTTACCACACGCCAGACCGCATCTCGGAAGGCTACGGGCTGCACACTCGCCGCCTGAAGGAACTCGCGCAGTCGGGGATCTCGCTGGTCATCAGCGTTGACTGCGGAATTGCGAGTGTCGTTGAGGCGGACGAGGCGAAGAAGCTCGGGCTGGAACTGATCGTCACCGACCACCACGAGATGAAGGTCGGTTTAGATGGGCCGATGCTTCCCGATGCGGCGGTGATCGTTCACCCACGCTTGCCCGGCGGCAGCTACCCGTTCGGCGATCTATGCGGAGCGGGCGTTGCGTTCAAACTTGCGTGGGCTGTCGCACAGCGATGCTGCGGTTCGGAACGTGTGCCAGCGGAAATCCGCGAACAGCTCCTCGACGCCGTCGGGCTTGCAGCGCTCGGGTTGGTGGCAGACGTCGTGCCGCTGCGTGACGAGAACCGAATCTTCGTGAAGCACGGACTCGAACGCATTCGCACGAACCCGTCGATCGGGCTGCGTGCGCTGATGGAAGCGGCAGGCATCAAGCCCGACGACACGATCACGTCGGAAGATGTTGGCTTCAAACTCGCTCCTCGGCTGAACGCTGCGGGGAGGCTCGGATGTGCCCGTCTGTCCGTGGATTTGCTCACGACGAACAGCCCATCGGTGGCGAAGACGGCGGCGGAGTTTCTCGAAGGACAGAACGGCCAACGGCAAGCGATGGAACGGAAGTATACGCAGCAGGCGAAGGAGATGGTTGATCGCGATCACCCCAACGATGCCGCCGTGGTGGTTGGTTCACCCGAATGGAAAGCGGGCGTCGTGGGGATTGTCGCGAGTCGGCTCGTGGATCATTACGGGAAGCCAGCGCTCGTGATCGCGATGCCGGAGAACCGCGATAAGGATTCGGTCGCGACGGGAAGCGGTCGAAGCATTCCGGGGTTTCCGCTGCACACAGCGCTGCAAGCGCTCGACGAACTCCTCGACGGCCATGGCGGGCACGCCGCGGCGGCTGGCTTCAAGATCAAGCCCGAGCGCATCCCGGCGTTCCGCGATCGGTTCAACGCTTACGTTTCCCGTCACTTCCCAGGAGGCACGCCGGCACCGCGGCTCGTCCTCGACGCAGAGGTTCCGCTGTCGGCGCTGACCTTCGGCTTGTTCAAGGATCTCGACAAGCTCGAACCGTATGGCGCTGGCAATCCGAAGCCGCGTTTCCTGGCGGCGGGGCTGAAGGCAGAAGGGGCACGCCTTATCGGCACCGGCGACACGAAGAAGCACCTCGACTTCCGCGTGCGGCAGGGGGAAACGACGATGCGCTGCGTGGCGTGGAATATGTCCGACCGACTGGAAGAGCTTATGAGCGCTGACGGCGATTGCTGTTTGGCGTTCACGCCGAAGATCAACGAGTGGCGTGGCAACCGCAAGATCGAACTGCAAGTGACAGATTTGAAGCCCGGCAAAACCGCGGCGCTGGGATGACCACGGTGAGCGTCGAGGCGTGAGCCCGACGGTGGTTC
>JAIOPV010000136.1:0-2437 GCA_021413735.1 Planctomycetota bacterium | reverse complement strand
ACCGTCGGGCTCACGCCTCGACGCTCACCGGTTGTCTCGTCACTTCTTCTCGGCCATCTTCGCCTTGATGGCGCTCGCGTGATCTTTCCATGCCTTCAGGAACGCTTCCCACTGCTTCGCCATGCCGCCAGCACGAGTCGCCACGTCCGTTGACGTGAGAATACGGTTCGCTGGCGTGAACGTGTCCGGGATCCCATAATTCGACAGAAGGTTCGCGAGAGCTGCTTCACGAATCACCGGATGGCCATCTTCGAGCAGTTCAACCAACCGGTCCAAACCGACGATTGCTGCGGTTCGATCCTTCGTGTCGGATGTCGACCATCCGCGAATCAATCTCGCAAACGTATCGGAAGGCTCGGGCTCCCAGCCCTTCTCGATCATGCCCTTCACCAGTACTTCCGTGTTCTCGGGTGAACGAGCAATCCAGTTGCTCAGCGCCAGGATCGCCGCTTGCCGAGCATAAGGGCGTGACTCATTGCGAAGCACATCGAAGAAATCCTTCAACAGATCGCCCGCGTCGGGGCCGTCCATGATTGCGGCCTGCGAGAAAATCGCCGACTGCGTCATGAAGTACACATCCGTCGGGAACAGCCCAGGTCGTGGCTTATCCATCGTCGGGTCAGCGTTGATCCGTTCCTTGAGCAGCACGCGAATGCCTTCCGGATTGGTCAGGCTCTTTTGTGCCTCGCTCAAGACTCGCTGCACTAACTTGCCGGCTTCGCCTTCGATCGCCGGGTAGCGACTCGTCTGCAGTTCGTCTTTCGGAGCGGGGTGCGGCTCGGACAACTGAGCCGACTTGCTATCCCAGGTGATCTCGTTCCAGGGAGCCAGCGCGTCGAACTTCTTGAACCGCGTCGGAGCCTGGAAGTCGATCGCACCGCGAAGCGTGACGAGACGTGCCTCGACCTTGGGCTTCTCGCCGCCGGTTCGCGCATACTGCGTGCCGCCAGGAACGAACCACGTGTTGGATTGAACCAGGATTTCAGTCTTCTCGTCGCGGAGCTGGACATCCCAGACTTCACTGCCGACGCGAAGGCGAAGTTTCGCGCCGCCGGGCTTCGTGGTCGTGATGTAGATTCGACCCGCGTCGAGGGACAGGTCAGCATCGAGTCCGCCCGCTGCGGGATGGAATCGAACGCGAGACTCGAACACCGGTGGCTTCAGCAAAACCTGATCGGGAACGTTGCCCCAAAGGTGAACGACGACGCCCGACGTAAGCCTGACGTCGCCCTTGTAGCCAGGCAGCGCGACAACCTGATCGTTCGCGCGGATCGCGCTGCGACCGGTCGGTTCAACTCGAAACCACTTCGCCGTCGCTTCAGGGGCTCGCGTCAGCATAATCACGTTCGTCGATTCGATCTTCCCGACGTCTTCATTCCCAGGAAGTGCCGCGAGGTCTTCGGGCTTCGGCCCGCCAACCTTCGGATCGGGCGTCTCGACTTTTTTGGGGTCAGGCGTCTCAACTTTTTTGGGGTCGGGCGTCTCGACTTTTTTGGGGTCAGGCGTCTCGACCTTCTTCGGATCGACAACCTTCGGATCTGGGGCAATGGCTGTGCCCTTGGGCGTCACGGCTGGGAATGGAACAGGTGGCCCCATTGCGACAGGCGAAGTTTCCGGTGACTGAACGGTGCCGTGTGGCAGCGAGAAGTACACGGCAACCGCGAGCGTCGCAGCGACAACCGCGACCGCAGTGACGAGACCGATTCGCCCAGCCCAGGATTCGGATTCGGCGTATCGCTTCATGCCGAGGAGCAACGCGGCATCGGGGTCGTCGGCGTCGTGTGGTTCCTCAGCGGTCGGCAGAACACCACCGATGGGGGTTGTCTTGCCGGGCTTGCGGTTGGGATCGGAAGCAGGCGCTCCGACGAGCTTGTACATTCGCTGATTGGCTGTCGGTGGCACACGCACGGGGTCGGTCAGAATCACGGTCAAAATCTGATGGCACGCGGCGACTTCCGCGAGGTGGAGATCGGAATCGAGGCACTTTTCTTCGAGTTCGCCGACCTGCTCGGGACTGAGGTTATCGCTGAGGTATTCGGCAACGACGTTCGGGTTGGACCCGTCTTCGTCGTTGCCGGCTGCGACGGGGGCCCCAAGACCGCGTCGGCGTGTGGCCTGCTTGATTCGCTCGATGATCTTCTGGGCTTCTTCGCTCTCGGCGACCTTCTTCCCGAGGACGCGAGCTTCATCGGGTTCGAGCGTATCGTCGATGTATGCGAGCAGCGTTCGCAGGGTGAGCCGAATCATTTGACGCGATCCTCATCGGGTGAATGAGAACTCGACAGGCCGCGTTCTCATTCGCTGGGGTGAGCCTTCACAACAATAGTGGGATCTCGCGCCGGTTTTCGTGCAAGATTATTGAAATTTCGTTCCCCACCAGGTTTTCAGCCCTGGAAGGGCGTCGGATGGTAGCCAGGGGTGGAGCGAAGCGCAACCC
>JAIOPV010000135.1 GCA_021413735.1 Planctomycetota bacterium | reverse complement strand
CACGGCGACCGAGGCCGACCGCGCCTCACGACCGGCCTCGGCCAGCCGCTTGCCCAGCGAATGAGCCTTCTGCAACAAGTCGATCATGTCGTTCTCCTTCCCGATAACAGTGAACGTTCGGGATGTTCAAGTTCCGTTCCTGGTTTAAGCCGGCCGACGAGTGCGGCCGGATGCAGGTACGCCCTGCCTCGTGTCGTTGTCCCCGCAGAAGGACAGCCAGCCGTCGTGCAACTCACGCCGAACCTGGCTGATGCGTGCCTGGGTTACCCCGAACACGGTAGCCAACTCGTTGGTTCGGTGTCCCTCAACCATCGCGTCCATCAGGACTCGACACCGCTCCTCCAGCGATGCCCGCCACCGTGGGAAGTCGAGGCGAAACTGCACCTGGTCGAGAATCGGAGTTTGCGTGTTGTCGATCAACGCCTCGTCGAACACGTTGCCCGCCATCCCGGTCGTACCCGGCAACGGCGAGACGGTGAAACTCCGCGTTCGCTGGCAGAGCGGGGACAGGGTATCGCGTGCCTTCTCGCAGCCACACAGCCGTCGACCGCTGAGCGCGGCCCTGGCGGCGAGCGTTGCAAAGGTGTAGAGGTACTCAGCGGGGCTACGCCCCTTCCGGGACAACCCGATGTACCACTTCCAGCACATCGCGATGGCTTCGCAGATGAGATCGGCTCGACGATCCGAACAGGAGACGTGCCGCAGGCGGATCCGGACGGTGAACTCGATCTTCGGCAGCAGCCTGACGAACGTGGCCTGCAATTCTTCGATGGACTCGGGCCGATCGTGGGTGGGCTCATTCACGGGGATGACCTCCGTAGAGACCGCCCCCAAGACGGAGGCGATCGTGTCCGAAAACACAACCGCCCCCGCACGGTGCGAGGGCGAACAAGCGATCGACGGCGGAGCGACAATCTGGTCGCTCGATGGCTTCCGGATCATTCCCGAAGTGCGAAGCCAGCGACGTTACGAGACCGCCGCAAAATCGCGAGCATTCACTTCGCTCGGCAGTTCTGCTGCGGTTCAAACAGGCTTCGCCATTTGGATGCGGCCAAGGAAGGCCGCTGACTTGCCACTGCAGTTCGGTTCACGAGCGTTCTCATCCTCCCCAACAAGGCGATTCGGGTCCTTCTCTGTCCCGATCACGGTTGCCCGTTCGGGACGTTCAGGTTCAATTGTTTGAGTCCCGCGAAAACCGTTGCCAGGACCTTCTTCTCCTTGCGTCCGACCTTGAGGGCGGACACCAACTTTGTTGCCTTCGTCGCGGCCTCGACGAGCGCAGCACGCAGATCCTCGGCGGCGAGTAGGGGGTCTTGCGGGTCATCGCGAGGCGCAGCGTGACCGTTCGTTTCCGGTCGTGCCATGGTGGGATTCCTCTCTTGGGGTGAGTGAGCGATTGGTTTGCCCGTCGTGGCCTTCGGCAAGTCGGCAGGTGGCGAGACGATCAGATCGGGTTCCAGAAGCGCAGCGATGAAGGTGAGGCCGTCGCGCTCACCGATCACGAGCTTTCCCGGAGTTAGCCGGAACGTGCGGCAACCGAGAGATAGTGCGCGAGCCAGTATTCTTCGGTCGAGGGCGACACGGGCGGGAGGACCGATCGAAGACGAACGAGTCAGGGGAACGTCTTTCGTCCCGGCGGTGTTGGGATCACTGCTGCGGATCGTGACCGAACCATCGGCGTCAAGCGTGACCGGTCGGTTCTCGTGGTCGTTGCCCGGCAGGGTGGGCAACACCGGGAGCAACTCGGTGGCATCCTTCTCGTCGAGGGTTGCAACCGTGGGGGTGTCCCTGGGAATGACACCCGCGATGTCGGGGTAGCGGCTCGTGGCGTCCGTCGGCAGCGTGACGGACCACGGCCCGGTTGCGACGGTGAGGTGCGTTGCCGTGCGATCCATCCGCACGTCCCCCGCGTCAGCGAGCGGCTTCGACCCGAACACGGATAACGCCGGCACCAGGATGTTGTCCGCGAAGGGGAACTTGAAGCCGCCCCAGAGGAGTGCCACCTTTCCGTCCGTTCCCGCCACCCGGCCCGCCTTTCCTTGAATCTGGACCTTCGCCAGTGCGTACCGTCCCGAGTCCCTGGCGGCAGACCGACCACACTCTTGCAGCGCTGACAAAATGCCGCCCGATACGGAAGTCAGGGCTGCTTGCTCGGCGAGTGCGTGCTGCTTGCCGGGCAGGATCAACTCCACGGGAAGCGTTCGCGGCTTGCCCCCGGCCGGCCATCGAACCACGGCACGCAGTTTCGACTGGCGTTCCAGAGTGACGGCCTCGCTTGTACTACCTTCCACTTCCGCGAGAACGGTGACGGGTAGCACCAGCCGATCGTCGGCAGCACCGGGAGTGCGAGAAACGTGAGTCAGCGTGACACCGTCCGTTGTCGTTGCGGCGATCGTGCGTTGCCCGTTCTCGAACTGAATCACGAGTGAAGGTGCCGGCCCTCGCGGTCGGCCCGACACGCACCGACTCAACAGCGTCTTGAAGTCCCGCGCCTCGACGCGGGTGAACAGCATCATGGGAATCTCCTGGGGTTCAATCGACTTGCCACCCGGCGGCCATCAGTTCCTCGATCGAGTCGAACACCTCGCGAGGCAGGGCGAGGAACTCTGGCAAAGTTCTGGGCAGAAGGAACAGGTTCGTCAGGAAGACCGCGGCGCTGTAGCCGGTCAGGCCCGCCGACTTGGAGTCGAACACCACGCCCAACTCTTCGTGACCCTTGTTCCTTCGCACAACCGGCAAGAATGGCCAGGCCGACCACAAGGGCGGCGTGCCGAGGAATAGCAGTGTGCGGTCTCGCACGCTTGAGACACAACTCATCATTCTTGACCTCCCGGAATGAAGACGGCCGATCCGCATGGGGTCGGCCGGAACAGATAGGAATCACGTCAGTTCACACGCCAACGGCTTCGCCCGCGATCTGCTCGACCTTGACCCGCAGTTCGCGCTCGGCGTTGGTGAGCGCCAGGTCGAGGCGCTCCTTCTCGCCGGTCAGGTACTCCGAGTACGCCATGATTTTGAACTTCGTCGAGCGGATCTTGTCGGCGGCACGTTCGAGAGTGTCGGGCCGGGTGTCGTCGCCGAACAACGCCACTGCGGCGTGGTGTTCCGCGACCACCGCGGCCAGGCCATCGGCCACGGCTTGCGTCACGCTGCGATCACCTTCCGGAGTACCTGCCGGAACTGGGAAACGGAGCAACCGACCGCCCACGCGGTTCAGGAGATCCTGAATCTGGTCGGTGAACTCAGCGTGCCTCTGCGCGACAAAGTAACAGCCGCCTCCCGGGCGAACCGGGAAGAGGTCGGCTTGCCGCTCGAAGAGTTTCTGAACGATGCGGGTCACGTCGGAGCCGTTCCGGGTCGCGATGCAGCGGTCGAGTTCCTCCTGGGCGAGTGTGGCGAGACCGGCCAACTCGCAGGTCACTGAGCCGGTCTGCTTGTCGAGGCTGAGCATTGTCTCCAGCGTGTACTCGAACCGGTCTCCCTCGCGGCTCTCGGACGTGAACTGGAACTTGATCGTCGTCGCATCCTCGGCAACGGGTCGAATGATCCGCTGGTCGGACAGCGCCCGACAGGCCCGCGAGAAGGCGTGCCGGGGCGCGAGTTCACGAGCCACCGCGGGATCGAGGCCGGCCGCTTCGAGTGCGGCGACCAGGGCGGTGTGCGACACGCTCAGGCCGGGGCAGGCCCAGGCGATCACCTCGCCCAGTAGTCGCGTGCCGGCACTCACGGGAACGAGCAACGGAATGGTTGCGGTCATCGGGCAGGACTCCTTCACAACGGGAAAACGAAAACACCCCGGTGGGACGTCCACCGGGGCGGGCTGTGCGTGTGCGGTCGTTGGGAACGCTGAGGGGTTAGAGCGACAAGATGCGACCGACGGCATCGCCGGCCGGGTCGAGAGCCGAGACGCGGTGAACCTCGTCGCTGACGAGTTCGAGGTCGCCCGGCGTGTCGCCGACCACCAGGGTGATGACTCGCGCCTTGACGGCCTTCTTCCAGGCGTTGAACGCGGCTCGCACGTCGAGGGGAATCCGGCAGCGGCAGTCGGTGACCATGACGACGTCGGTGATGCCCGCGGGCGCACCGATCTCGCGGTACATCCGGGGTAACTCGCGGAGTGGGACGTCCAGGTCGCTGCCCCCGCCGATGAACTCGGAGAGCCAGTCGCAGAGTTTGCCCTCGTCCCAGCGACCCGGCGGCAGCGTGAGGAGCCGCTCGCCACTGTCGCCGCTGTAGGCCACCAGGCCGACCCACCTCTGTTGCCTCCTGGCAATCCACGCGAGAGCCAACGCCAGTGCCTTGGCGGTGTGCGCCTTGAGCCCCTGCATCGAACCGGACTCATCGCAGACCACGATGATCGGCCCCTTGCCAACCGGCTCAATGGCATGATGCTCGCGGCAGAAGGCTTGACGCTCGACGATCCGGCGGAGTGTGTCGAGTTCCAGTTCCGGCACCACGAGTTTCATCAACTCGGACGGGAGCAGTCGCCCGACATCGCCACCGGGTTCGACCCCGACGACATCGTCGAGGCCGTGGGTAACCTTTTGCCTTTGCTTCGACTGCGCGACTCTTCGGAACCGACCCGCCAGGTCGCAGATCTTCTTCAGGCTCGCGTCGTTGCGGATTCGCTTGAAGACCGCCGCGATCGCGCTCGGGTCGTTGGAACCAGGCTCGCCGGGGCCCATCCCCAGAGCCGCGGCAGACTCCCTGAGTTCGCTCACCTCCTTCTCGGCTTCTTCGACGGCCTTGCCCACCGCCCGCAACGCCGCCATTTCGCGTTTCAGTCCACCGTCGTCGTCACCCGAACTGCTCGTCCCGCCACTCCCCGACGTCGAAGCCTTCCCATGTGGCTTCTCGTCGGCATCCTCCCGTTTCAGTTGCGAGAACTGTTCGGCGAAGTGTGTGGCCGCAATGCCGGCTGCGGTGTCGTCGAGTTGCGTGTCGGTGTGCAGGGCGTGGTATTCCGGCGTATCCAACATCTGCTTCAGGAATTGATGTCGTCGAGGATCGGTACACGACTCGACCAACTGTGGATCGGGGTCGAAGCCAATGCTGAAGAAATCCGCGGCGGCGAACTCGTCCGTGCCAGCCTTCCGCAACCGCTCGCTCTCCGCAACGAGATCGCGACCGCGGCGCAGACCCCACTCGTCGACTTCGAGTGCCGTCGGGCTTTTCGTTTCCGGGGATTCGGGTGGAGATGTTACAAACGAAGTGATCGGTAAAGGTGTGTCTGGCGGTCGTACTGGTTTCGCATTCAGATCGAGCATCTTGAGCAGTTCGCTCGGGTCCATGGATCTCCTTGGAAAGATGGTTCAGACAGATCACCCAGGAATCGTAGTGCTGCGGAGTTCAGCCCGGCTGATCGCGCCGGTCGAGAATTTCCACGGGCCCCATCGTGGCAGGAACCTCAAGATCGTGGAGCTTCTGTTGAGTTGTGAGTCTCGAAGTCCGCCAACGAGTCACTCCTCAAGAGTGACCGACAGGACGGCCAGAGCGGGAATCGTGGCGAACAACTGGCGGATCGTGCTCGTGAAGGAAGCGAGGAATGCGGGCTCGTCGAGGGCGGCACGGGCGGCATCGGCGACTGCGTCATCCGTGTCCCTGGGAATCCACAACGCGATGGGAATGTTGTCGAACCGGACAAGATCGGGCATTGAACCTCCTCGTTTCGTGAGGCTAAACGGCGACGTTCGACGAGTTCATTCGCCGCAGGGGAACAGCGGCGTGTCGTCGAGGTCGGCGAGAAAGTCACCCCACGAGAACGAACGCCCGAGTCCCACGACCGATGTGAGATTCGGTTTCGCGTTCTTCTCAATGGCCAGAGCACGGTCCATCAGTTCGGGGTGGTGTTCGCGGAGCCAGACGATCTCGCGCTTCTTCGACGCGGGACAGAAGTAACAGGCCGATTTGGGTGGCACGGGCAAACCGGCGTCGAGGATGGCTCGCTCGCACGCGGCCCGATCCATCCGCCAGTCGTAAAGCGGATACCAATACGAGAAGTAGTGCTCGTCCAGCCACGCCTCCCGCGACGGTTTACGTTCATCATCGCCCGGCTTCGGTTTCGCCCACGTCAGTCGGTGTCGTTCGCTTGCGTCGAGTCCGATCGCTTTGACCACTCCGGCGTAGGTCCGTCGTTCTTCGCCCGCGTCAAAGCCGATTGCGCGAACCACCCGCTTGCCGTCCTCCACGAACTCGGCCGGGGGGTAGGTGGCGAGAAGGTGTTTTGTCTGCGGTTGCTTTTTGTACTTGAGCGAACACGACTTCCCTCCGTACGCGAGTGATGGAAGCGTGCCAGTCGCGAGGCACTGTTCTTCGAGCGTGTGGTATGTCGCCCACTTCGGCTCGTAGCGCACGGTGACAACAGACGGGAACTGCACCTCCTTCAAATACTTCTGGATGACGGGCATGTACCGATAGGTCTCGGGCTTCTCCCCACCGGTGTCGGCGAACAGAATCATGTCGGGCCTGATACCACGAGCGACGAACTCGACGAGCATCGCGGTGCTGTTCACGCCGAGCCCGTATGCGACCACCAACGGACAATCCGGTCGAGGACGGGGTGGGTCCATGGTCGTTCCTTTCTGTTTCGGAAAACTAAAAACCGGCGAGGGTACTCCGTCGGAATGCTCATCGCCGGTTGTGTGATTGGCACGGGATCGGCCAGCTACTGAGGGAGGTGCTCTCGGATCTTCCTTGCGATGTCTTCGTGTCCGTTGTCCTGGAGTTTGTCGCTCCACGCCAGGAACGTCGACCACTCACCCGGCATCGACAGCATCGCCTGCTCGAACTCGCCGAAGTATGGCGTATCCGGGAACGTGGTTCGGAAGTAGGTTACGGTCGCCTTCCAGACAACCTCCCGAATCGTGTGACCGTGTGCGAGGTGCTCCGGGTGCTCCTGCGAATCGGGATCGCGAACGATGTACTTGAACGGTGTTCCCGATCTCTTGCGAAGTTCCCAGCCGTTGGAGAGCTGACGCACGTCTGCCGCGTGCGTCGCGCTGTACCAGTTTCCCAAGAGTGCGAGCCCCTGACGTGTCATCCGCGGCGGAACTCGCAGGGTGAAGTCGGCACCGTAGCCAAGAATTCGCTGGCAGCACTCACGGGCCACGACCCAGCCGTCGTCACCGTCCGTTCCGTCGGAACTGACCGAGTACATCTTGCCGAAGTGGTGGTGCAGCACGACGAGGCAGGCACAGACGGCCGCGTCATACGGCTTCCGCGCCGTCTTGGTGAACTCGCCCCACCCCTCACCCCGGGCGGGTTTCGGCTGATCGTCGTACGGGAAGTAAACGCGGTCGGCGGCGAACGTCTCGTGCCCGAGTTCGCCCTCACCGTTGAACCGAATCCCGACCTTGCTGAACTGCGGCGGCCTGGGGTCATCCGATTCCCACTGGACCTGGAATCCCTTCTCCTGACAGAGAGCATCGACGACTTTCTGGCAGTGTTCCGCCGCGAGCCTGAACTTGCGGGCCGGCAGGTTCCTCGGCCGGGTCGCGTAGTGCGTGTAGCCCATTTGACTGCATCTCCTCGTGGCGATGATCGAAAGCGACTAATCCTCATCGGGCATAAGAATCGTAATGACGGGCTCGGCATCGTCGCCGGGGTGGCAGAGTGCCTTCAGTTCCACTCTTTGCGGGGCGATGTTGTCGTTCCGGACCAGGACGGTGAAGGCGAGCGAATCTCCACCCGTCGAAAGACGAATGGCGACAGTGAGCATCTGGAGGATGTCCCAGAGTCGTCCCGCTTCATCCTGATCGGTCACACCATCGGGAACCCGGACGTACTTCTCGAAGACCGCGTGGGTCACGGCCGTCGGGTACTTGATGCCGGCTTCCTTCGCGGTGTTGGTCACATCCACAAGCACGCCATCCGCGATAGCATCCGCTCGCGTGTAACGCGAAATCAACTCGAACTCGTCGTTCATGAATCCCCTGGGTGAGCGGTGAGTTGATCGCGGCGGAGCCAGGCCCGGAGATTCCGGAGTCGCCTGCCTTGCCCACCGGGAATGAACGTGACCTTCGTGCCCGATGTGACGAGAGTCTCGTAGCCTTCCACCGCCTTCTGGTAATCGTGCCCAACGCAAAACGCGACTTCCTCGTACTGCTTCCGACCGAGATGCGAAGCAAGGTCAGGCAAGACATCGGCTCGGATGGATTCCGCGATTGCGGCAGTGATTCGACAGTCGTAGTCGGGGATCGCGTGGTTGGCTTCAATGAGGCCGTACTTCGCCGACAGGATCAGAACCGTTGGTGGCTCGGTCGCTCGTCGCAGATACTTCCGCAGAACGTGGAATGCCGGTCCGTCGTAGCGAACCCGTGCCGAAAGCAGGCCAGCGTCCTTCTTCTTTGCTGCCGAGCATGCAATCACCAGAAGTCGGTCCGTGGGTGTCGCGACGAACTCGACGGGATCGGAAACAACGGACTGCGTGGAACGCTGTGAACTCTCAATGTGCCTCTCCTTTGTGATTGAACAAAGCGGATGTGAAGCGCAAACCGCGAGCGGGTTCGCGGTTTGCCATGTGGCGTGGCTTACTTGGCCCAATCGAGGACTGGTCCGGGTTGTTGATTGGCATCCACGGCGGCGAGAACTTCGGCGAGCGAGAAGCCGTGACGGAACGTGTGCTTCATCTTCTGCTCGGCCGCGACGTATCGCAGGAGCAGTTCGCGGTTGTGTTTGCCAGCGAGGATGAGTGCGGACTTGGGGCTGAAGATGCAGAAGCAGCAACTCAACCTTGGCATCCCCAGATCGTAAGCCCAGTGGTGCTGAACACCGCTGGCCCTGATCCTGGCCCAAACCTCGTCCTTCGTCAGTTTGAAGATCGGGAGCCAGTTGAAGACGTCACGCAACCCGTTGCTCGCTGACGTGTTGAGCGTCCAGTTGGGCAGCAGGTTGCGTGCATCGCTCTCCTCGGCTCGCATTCCGAGACAACTCACCACGCGGTACTTCTTCTGTCCGGGCTTGAGACGGTGTCGTCGGCCCGCTGCCTGGGCGTACCGGGTCATGAGTGTCTGAACCGGACCTCGCTCGAAATCAGACGTGCAGAATCTCGCCTGTGAATCGGGCCACATGCCGCGTTTCAGGATATGTTCGAGCAGATCGTGGCTTTCGCCATTCGCGTTCTTGTGCCGGACGACCTCGAACCGCAACCCGTAATGCTTGGCCTGCTCCTGGGCCAACTCGCGAGTACCGGGCCACTCCACGACACCCAGGTCGGCGTGAACCACAACGAGCTTGTGCTTGGGGATGCAGAGCCGACGAGCGGTGCGAACGACTTCCTCAAGTGCCGTTTGGCTGTCCTTGCCACCGCTACTGTTGATGAGGATGAGGTCGGCCGCAGCCAGCTCGGCTTCGATCACGGCGAGTGGTGTCTGCTGTGCTGGTTCAGCACTTCGTTTCGGCTTCTCCGGTTCCTCGAAAACGAAGAGTGGGAACATGATGGATTCCTCGTTGTGACGGGCCGTTCGGTACGGGGAGTCGATGTGGTTGGTCGGAACGACTCCGCGACCGTGGACGCCCGATTGGTCAGGAAGGACCTCCTTCGCGTTTGGGGCAGGAAGTGATGGAAATGAGGAGAAAGGTTCAGGCGGCTTCGATGCTGGCGAGTTTAAGCTTCTTGAGCTGATCCTTCACGTACGAACGGGCTTTCTCGACCCGGCCGTTGCCACTCAATCCCGCGAGTTGCTTCTCGACCTCACCCAATTTCGCGGCCGCCTTTGCGGCGTCGGCGAGGTTCCGAACATCGGTGGCTGCGATTACGCTTTCCACTTCGAGGAGGAGTTGCGTGATCCGCATTCCCGTGGGGTTGGCGATCTTCGCGATGACCTTCGCGCAGACCTCGGGTTGCTCCTCGGGAGCGTCCCACAGGACATGAGCCAGAACTTCCAGGTGCTCCGACCGAACCTCATCGGCACCGTTGAGCCAGGCGTAAGCCTGCGCTGCTCGAACGGCCTTGAACTGCCGTCGGTCACCCGGTCGCACCCCTTCCTTTGCCAACTCAACGAGGATGGCTTCCAGGGCTTGCTTGGCGTCCTTGCCCCAGGGCACCGCTGCTGCGGCAACGTGTGCGGCGTGAACCTCGTCCGGCGTCACGGTCGTTGACAGGACTGCATCATGGCGGCGCCTCCACAAAAGAGACTCGCGACCAACGCGGAACATGATCGGGCGAACGACCTTGCGGAACAGGAAGCGGTCAGAAATCGCGGCGAGTTCCTTGCCCGTGTCGGGTGACGCCCACTCGTTCGACGCCGCGACACAGAGTTTCAACGGCACCTTGCGGACGACGCCGTCCCCCGCGTCGAACACACGCTCATTGAGGATTTTCAAGAGCGTGTTCAGGACGGCCGAGCTGGCCTTGAACAACTCGTCGCAGAAGACAAAGTCGGCTTCGGGCAACTTGCCCGTCGTCACCCGGACGTACCGGTCCTCCTTGAGTGCGGCGAGGCTGACCGGCCCGAAGCACTCCTCGGGAACGGTGAACCGGGTGAACAGGATGCTGAACTTCTTTCCGCCGGTCCACGACAGCAGTGAGTCGAGCAAGAGTGACTTGCCGCAACCGGGCGGGCCGACGAGCAGGACGTGCTCCTGTGCCAGCAGTGCGGTCAGGACGAGATCGATCTCCTCGTCACGTTCAATCAGCGTGGCAGCCAACTCCTTACGGGCCTGGGAAAACTTCTCGCGAACGCGGTCTGCGGGCATCTTGCATCTCCTGAGATAGTGTGATTGATACAGATCAGAAGCCACGGATTACGCGACGGTCCGTGCGGACGGTACTTCCTCCTGTGCTGGGTAAACGAGGGTCAGTGGCGTGCGACCGCCGGGGCTCGGTCGCCAGCAGTGGCCGCATCGCTCGCAGGTGACGGCCCGCTCGCTTGACCGCGGCGTTTCGGTCGGGCAGATGGTCGGCCCGTCGGAGGGAACGGGCAGAGAACGCAGTCGCCGGATGCGAAAGACGAGATGGACCTCCGGGGGTGGCCGGTCGTCCGGCGCTGTGGCCAGCCAAGCGAGCCGGACTCGCTCGGGAACGTCGGTCGGGATGCCGGTGTCGCGGTCCACGGAGTACCAGGCTCGGCAGTTGGGTAGTTCTGCCATCCGGTCGATGACCCGCTTGATCTCGGCCACACGCCAGGCGCGGGTGTAAAAGTAGAACTGCACGCCAGGCGATTTGCGGATGACGCGGCACCAGGCACTGGCGTAGCGTTCCGAGGTGAAGTCTCCGCCGACATGGACTCGCACGACGCGAACGGCGTGAGCAACGAGGAACGCCCGCATTCGAGTGGCGAAGTCCCGGCGTTGCGTCAACGCGAGGTTTTGCTGGTAGCGGGCGGCGGCGGTGGGGCGGAACTGTTCGAGGGCAGTCGCATAACAGTGCCGCTGGCATGTCGGCGTAATCCCAGGGCAGGTGTCGGGCGTGCCGCTGGGAAGGGTGAACGACCAGATCCGGTTGCGGCCAAGCTTTCGGTTGCCGCGTGTCAGCACGTTTGCCTCCTGGAAAATGGAATCGCCCCGGTCAGCAAACGCTGATCGAAGCGACGGGGTGAAACTGTTGAGACGTATTCCGCCGACGGTGTGTGCCACTCCTCCGGCGTGGCGATCAGGATATCTTCAACGCGAAGCTGAGGAGCGAGTCCCGCAGAGCATCAGGTTGTGTAATCGCATTGGGAATGAGATACCCGATGCGATCACGGACTTGAGCCGCCTTCTCCTTCCTGTTGGCTTCACTCCGTTCAGCGGTTTCGTTTCACCGCGTTTGTGTTCGCCGCACCGAACACTCCGAGCGTTGCGTGGCGGTCGAACTCTGCGGTCGGAATACTAACTATGTGTTCATCAGAAGATGACAGGTATTTGACCGAAATTAAGCTGTCGTTAGACCGTCTTGACAACGGCGATAAGTGCAAGCTGGCTGGTCGAACTGAGTGCTGGCTGGCACGATAGCTGTCGCGGAGAGGAAGTCCTGACTCGAAGGGTGCCCCGAACCGAATGCCGGAGTCGCCGAGTACGACAAAATCGCCGACGAGTTGCGACGAGACCTGGGTATGGAATCCGTCGACGCCCAAAGCCGGAGTGTTGGTGTTTAGCCCATTTGCGGTTGCGACGAGACCTGGGAATGGAATCCGTCGACGCCTGATCGGCGGCTACCACTGCCAGACGCGAGTCGTAGAAGGGTTGGCGAATCGCACTTTTCAACAAGTCTCGCCAGGGGTTTGCCGTCGTTCAGCCAGACATCGGCTTGTGCTCCGACGGCATGGAACTGCCGACGATCGCCGCACCCGATGAGAATTGCTTTGAGGGGCTTGCTCCGCGTCCTTGCTACTGAACCCGGCTGCAACGGCGACACGCCCAGCGTGAGTTGCGCATGAAGTCACTGTGATGACCAAGACTGGAATGTGGGATCGCCTCGACAATTGAGATTCACGACACAACCAAGAGAAGGGCGGCGTTCCAAAGAATATGTCTCTGAAAATCGCAACCGACATTGCATCAGGTCGCAAAGTCAGAACACAATACTCACCAAATCATCAAAACGGTCCGTGATGACCCCATACTTCGCCCATTCGCTTCCTCCTCCACACCCACAAACAAAATGGGAATTGCTCGCTCATCACTTGCGGGAAGTTGGTGCTCTCGCTAAGGAATTCGCCGGAACACTCTCTCTAACTTCCGTTCCGCTCGTTCTCGCAGCGGAAGCCGCAGGAGTGTTTCACGATCTCGGGAAATATCGAGGCGAATTCCAACAGTACATTCGTGGCGGTCTGGCAAAGGGCAACCCACTCACCCACCACAAGCAAGCGGGAGCGGCGAGAGCGTTCCTTGCTCGAAATGCTCCAGTCGCATTTGCGATCGCCGGTCACCACGGCGGCATGCCGGATCTCAATGACCTGAAGCAATCTGTTTTTGGACCGAGTGGCAAGGCGGTCGCAGAACAGGTCTGGGATACTGCGGTGATCGACTGTCCCGAGTTAGCAGGCGTCTCGCTCATTCCGCCCTTCTTCGACTCGACGGACAACCTTGGTGCCGAACTCTTCACCCGACTCCTCTTCAGTTGTCTCGTCGATGCCGACTGGACCGCGACTGGCGAGTTCGAGCGACGGACTCACGGACGACCTGTGGAGCCGCCCCCCTCATCTCTCATACCAAATGTTCGACTTGAACGCCTTCTCATGTTCATCGCAGAACGAGCGAAGGAGGTCGGGGTCACCGACGTCGCCCGAATTCGGGAGCAGGTGCTCAACGCCTGCCTTACTGCGGCAGAGAAACAACCGGGAGCGTTTACGCTCACAGTTCCCACGGGTGGAGGGAAAACGCTCTCAGGACTGGCATTCGCCTTGAAGCATGCGGAAAAGTACGGATTACGTCGGGTGATCTACGTCGCACCGTACCTGAGCATCATCGAGCAAAACGCGGACGTGATTCGCAGGGCGTTGGGAGTGGGCCAGGACGATCTCGATGTCTTTGAACATCACAGTCTCGCGGAACCGCCAGGCGATGACACTGACGAGAAGGCCCGCGAAGCTGCGGCCCGACGGGCCGAGAACTGGGACGCTCCACTCGTGGTGACGACGAACGTCCAGTTCTTCGAGAGCCTGTTCTCGAACAAACCGGGCCGTTGCCGCAAACTCCACAACATCGCCAAGAGCGTGATCCTGCTCGATGAGTGTCAGGCGTTGCCACCGGGGTTGGTTGCACCGACGTGTGGGATGTTGAAGCAGGTGGCTGACGTGATGGGCAGCACCATTGTGCTCTGTACAGCCACCCAACCGGCGTTCGACCACGCAACATTGAAGGAGGATCGACTCGTCGCCACCGAAATCATCCCAACGAATCTCGATTTATTCAAATCTCTGAAACGTGTCGAACTTGAGTGGCCAATCGGGAACGACGTCTGGTGGTCATGGTCAGATGTGGCCGACCGAATGGCAAAGGAGCAGTCTTCGCTGTGCGTAGTGAACACGAAGAAAGCAGCGAGAGTTGTGTTCGATGAACTCAAGACTCGGGGTATGAAAGGCGTCTTTCACCTATCTACGGCAATGTGCCCCACACACCGACTCGAAAAACTGGCTGAGGTCCGGCAGCGTCTGAAAGCCGGGAAACCAACCTACCTCGTCAGTACGCAGTTGATCGAGGCAGGTGTAGATATCAGTTTCCCCGTGGTTCTGCGAGAACTTGGGCCGCTCGAAGGGATCATCCAGGCGGCTGGTCGCTGCAACCGAGAGGGCGAGATACGGAACGCCGGTGGGCGAGTCATCGTGTTTCGCAGCGAAGAAATGAAGATGCCGCCTGGGTGGTATGAGGCTGGCTGGGACAAGGTCGAGCAGGCGTTGCGTTTGAACCGACCACCGCAAATCGACGTGCCGGGCGACATCCGGGAGTATTACGAAAGGCTCTACAACTCGGGCAACCTCGATGAACAAGACGTCATCACGAAACGTCGCGGGTTCCTGTTCGAGTCCGCAGCAAAGGCTTACGAACTCATCGACGACGCAGGACAGCCAGTCGTCGTGACGACCTGGAAGGAACGCGAAGTCGAGATTCGGGATTTGATTGACCATGTGCGGGACATCTCGAAGCCGCGACGAGCGGCGTTCCGAGCACTCGCCCGCTTTCAGGTCAACGTCCGGTATTGGGAAATTGAGAAACTGCGGTCACAAGGATTGATCTGCGACCTCGATGCCGACCTGAATCTTCTCGGTTGGTTCGGCGAATACCGTCCTGACGTTGGTTTGGTCGCTGTCGCCTCTCAGGACGTGCTGATCGGATGAAATAGGCCCGTGGAAGGCAAACCGTAACTGAAAGCAAACAAGAGTTGAAAGGCACCGTCTATGTTTCAATCTGCTCGCAACCCTTCGGAGAATTGACCGATGGCTGCAACCGTGTCGGTCAAAGTGTGGGGCGAACACGCCCTGTTCACCCGCCCGGATCTTTCCGTTGAGCGACTCACCTATCCCCTGATGACACCATCAGCGGCACGCGGTGTCCTCGACGCGATTCTGTTCAAGCCCCAGATGATGTGGCACGTCCGCCGCATCACCGTGTTGAAGCCACAGTTCCCTCCCGGTTTCCCGGAATTTACCCGACAGGAACCGTTCCGCTTCATTCAAGTTCGCAGGAATGAGATTCAAGGGACGATTGCTCCACGGACCGTTGAAGGGTGGATGAAAGAACCGAAAACCTTCGAGCCGTATCTCGTAGACTCGGCAGGCCGGGAAGGGGTCCAGGGGCAAAACCGGACGCAGCGAAACAGCCTGATCCTCCACCACGTTGCATACCGAATCGACGCGACGCCGAAACTCACAGCGAAAGCGAACAAGCCTCGGAGTCGCCCGGAGGATGACGAGGATCGCGGCCCGGACACCGTGGCAAAGTACGTCGCCATGTTCAACCGCCGAGTCGAAAAGGGGCAGTGCTTCCACCGTCCGTATCTCGGGTGTCGCGAGTTCGCATGCCAGTTCGCACCATCCTCGGACGCGGACGAACCCCTCGTCTCCTGGAATCTTGATCTCGGTCTGATGCTTTACGACATCCGGTTTGGTGCCGATGGCCAGAACCGGCCCGGATTCTTTGCCGCCAAGGTGATTAACGGTGTCCTCCACTGCGACACCGAACACGCAGGCCCGAATGGCGAACCGCCCGTCAGTGTTGTCGGTTGGGACTCCGAAGGAGGTGCCGCGTGATTCTGACTCGTCTTTACGAACTGGCGACACGGCCCGGTGAGACGATCCTCGACGATCCGGCCTTCGAGAACAGTCCGATCCCGTATGTGGTGATGCTCGACAAGGATGGCGGCTACATCAGCGTTGAAGAACGCCGGGGCAAGATTGTCACGCCTTCCAAGAAAAAGGGGGCACCACCCAAGGAGGAACCCGACAAGGGAAATGTGATTTCGGTTCCGCGTGCTCACGGCAACACCGCAAGTCAGGGGTTTGCCCGCTACTTCGCCGACACACTCCCGCGTGTTCTGCTCACAATCCACGATCTCGAAGCTGAGACTGATCAAACCAAGAAGAAGAACGAGATCGAGAAGCGGAAGCGAAACTTCGTCACGTTCTGGGAGCAGATCCGGCGAGCGGCGACCGAGACGGATGACCCAGCGTTGAAAGCAGTTGCAGCCTTCGGCAAACGGCTGACGGAAGATACCACCCTTGCCCAGCGAGTGAGGTTCGACGTTGCGGCCAAGGAACCTGATGCTGGGGATCGCTGCACGTTCGCGTGGTATCCCGACAACGGAACCACGATTCTCGATGTCGGCAAGCGGAAGGCCGCGCGGGATTGGTTTGCCAACATCCTTGCTGGGGTTGCCACTGGAAAACAGGACGCGGGGCCGATTGGTTTGTGTCAGGTGACGGGGATTGTCGGACCTCTGCCCACAAGCCACCCGATCAAATTGCAGGGCGTGCCTGGCGGTCTTCCCACCGGTGTCAGTCTGGTCAGCTTCGACAAAGATGCCTTTCAGCACTACGGACTCGACAAGGCCGCGAACGCCGGAATCGGCTATCGTGCGACAGATGCATACTGTCGTGCTCTCGCGGCTCTCATCAGCGGCACCGTGGCAGGCAACAAGGTCACGAAACTCCGGGTTGGTGGAACGCTGTTCCTGTTCTGGACACGGGAGCCTGCGAATACCGACTGGATGACGGCGATGTTCGAGTCCGCAGACACGGACTCGCTGAAAGCGGAGTTCGAGTCCGTGGGGACCGGTAAGAAGTCGAACCTCGATCCGAACCCCAACGAGTTCTATGTGCTGGCATTGTCTGGGAATGCCGCTCGTGCAGTCGTTCGCGATTACCTGGAGCGGCCACTCGGACGGGTGAAACAGGCGGCAAGGAACTGGTTCAACGATCTACGAATCGCAGACACATCGAAAGAGTTTCAGGGGAAACCGAACGATCGCTTTCCGCTCTGGCTTCTGGCAAACGCGACTGCACTGGAGTCTGATCGCGTTGCACCTGATACGCATACCCGGCTGATCCAAGCGGCACTCACTGGTGGTCCGCTTCCAGATTCTGTGTTGGCTGCGTGCCTCGGTCGGCTCCGAGCGGAAGGCAGCGAAGGTCTTCGTGCCTCTCGATTGGCTCTCATCAAACTCTCTATCAAACGCAAGGGGATACCTGTGTCCGAGACGCTCAATCCCGACGAACGGCATCCGGCCTACGTTTACGGCCGAATGTTGGAGGTGTTTGCTCAGATTCAGTACGCCGCACTGGGCGACGTGAACGCGAACGTCGTGGACAAGTTCTACGGCACATTCAGTGCGGCTCCGGCGATGGTGTTCGGGCGGTTGATGGCGAATGCCCAGAACCACCTGCGAAAGATTCGCGGGGAGAAGCCGGGCACGGCCGTCGTACTCGACCAGAGATTGACAGAAGTTCGCCAGTTGCTCACCGCAGCCCCGCCGCCAGTGCAGTTCTCGCTCCAGGATCAAGGACGGTTCGCATTGGGCTATTACCACGAGAAAGCCAAACGCTTCGAGCAGATCGCTGACGTCAAAGCAGAGAAGGCCAAGAAGGCAGGTCAAGTTGGCAAACCAACCGAGTCATGAGTAACAAACGGTTCCACGTATCCACACCCGAAGGAGATTTCCGTGCCCGACAACGCCCCGACCAACAAGCGATACGACTTCGTGTTCCTGTTCGACGTTCAAGACGGCAACCCAAACGGCGACCCCGATGCCGGGAATATGCCGAGGATCGACCCACAATCCATGCAGGGTCTCGTCACAGACGGTTGCCTGAAACGAAAGATCCGCAATGCCGTTGCCGTCATTGGCGAGGGCAAGCCAGGCAACGAAATGTACTTCCAAACCCAGGACGCCGTGTACGAACGCCGAGTCCTGAATCTCCAGCACCAACGAGCCTACGACGCCGCTGGGGTCAAGGACGAGAAAGACGCGAAGAAGAAAGCTGAGAACACAGCCAAGGCACGCCTGTGGATGTGTGCGAACTTCTACGACATCCGGGCGTTCGGAGCCGTGATGACAACCGGCGTCAACTGCGGGCAAGTTCGTGGGCCGGTCCAAATCACGTTCGCACGGTCGGTCGATCCCATCGTACCGTTGGAGTTCTCGATTACACGGAAGTCGGTGACGACCGAGGACGAAGCGAAGAAGCAGTCCGAGAAGGACGGCAGCATCACCGGCACGATGGGGCGGAAAAACACCGTTCCGTACGCTTTGTACGTGTGTCACGGATTCGTGAACCCGTACCTCGCCCGAGATACGGGCTTCACTGATGCCGATCTGCAACTCTACTGGGCCTCGCTCAAAGGGCAAATGTGGGAGATCGACCGTTCGGCATCACGCGGTCTGATGGCGACTCGCGGGTTGTATGTCTTCGAGCATGCTTCGCCGTTGGGGAACGCTCCGTCGCACGAGTTGTTCGCTCGTGTCCACGTCCCTGAACTTGGGGGCGAGAAGGCCCCCCGCAAGTTCGGAGATTACAAGGTTGAAGTCAACACGACGGCGATGCCTCCGGGCGTGACCCTGCACCGGATGGTGGGCTGACGCCATGAACCCGCTTCCGGTTGTGCCGACTGCTGATGGTGGCGACTATCCGCCGCTGTCGGCCCTCAACGATCTGCTCTTCTGCGCACGACGGTGCTTCTTGCACCGAGTTGAGAGCGTGTGGGTCGAGAACGTCCACACCACATCGGGAACGCTCGACCATCACCGCGTTCACGCAACCCGTGATGTCGATGTCAGCGGAACACGCTTGGCTCGTGCCCTACCGCTTGTGTCACATAAACTCCGCATCGTCGGTGTGTCCGATCTCGTCGAATTTCGGCCCAACCCCAACGGTCCTGATTTTCCCTTTCCGGTCGAGTATAAACGCGGCAAAAGGCGAAAGTGGGACAACGATGATGTTCAACTCTGTGCCCAGGCGATCTGCCTGGAAGAGATGCTCGGTGTGGTTGTCCCTGCCGGTGCGATCTTTCACGTCAAGTCGAAGCACCGCCGCGATGTGATCTTCACGGCCGCGTTACGCAAGAAAACCGAGGACACGGCAACCCGGTTGCACGCTCTGCTCGCAACTCGTACGGCACCGCCGCCCGTGCTTCACCCCAAGTGCAAGCAGTGCTCCCTGTATCGCGTTTGCATGCCCGAATTACTCGCCGCTCCAGCCGCCTATCGCAAGGCCGCTGCCAAACTCTTCAAACCGGAGTGACTGATGGAGGTGCAACTGAACACCCTGTATGTCGTCACTCGCGGCTCGACTGTCCGCCGCGATCACCTTACGCTTCAAGTGATCGTCGAGAAGGTGGTGCGGATCACCGTTCCAGTGCATCAACTTGAATCCGTTGCTGTATTTGGTGGCGTTCACGTCACACCGAGTGCGATGGGATTGTGTGCCGAGAATGGCGTGGCCGTCAACTTTCTGACCGAATCTGGTCGGCTGCTGGCACGTGTTGACGCACCGAGTTCGGGGAATGTCCTTCTCCGGCGAGAACAGTTTCGCAAGGCCGATGATGCACTCGCACGAGCCACGGTGTCACGTTGTGTGGTTGCGGGAAAAGTTCAGAACTGTCGCAACCTGATGCTGCGGTCTGCCAGAGAGACCACTGACGCGACCGACCAGGCGGCGTTGACGGCAGCGACAATTCACCTGGCCAGTGTCCTGTCTCCGCTCGAAACGGATACCGATGCAAACACCGTGCGGGGACGTGAAGGAGACGCTGCCCGCGAATACTTTGCAGCGTTCGGGGCGATGGTTCGCACGAACCGGGTCGAATTCACTCCGGCAGGCCGAACACGTCGCCCGCCGCTGGATCGCATGAACTCGCTTCTTTCGTTCCTCTACGGATTGCTGACGCACGACTGCGTTTCAGCTTGTTCTGCTGCGGGCCTCGATCCATCGGTGGGGTTTCTGCATGTGGATCGGCCCGGTCGCCCAGGCTTGGCGTTGGATCTGATGGAGGAGTTTCGCCCATTGCTGGCCGATCGGTTGGCCTTGGCGTTGGTGAATCGGCAACAAGTGAAGCCGGGTGGGTTTGAGATTCGTGATGGTGGTGCCGTGATGATGGACGACACGACACGCAAGGCAGTACTCTCCGGCTATCAACAACGCAAGCGAGAAGAAGTGACACACCCCTACTTGAACCAGAAGGTGCCACTGGGTCGTTTCCCGTTCCTGCAAGCTCGGATCTTGGCTCGGTATCTGCGAGGCGACTTGCCGAGTTACGTTCCTTGCATCACCAAGAACTGATGGCGAAATGCCGTTGGCGTGATCTTTGACAATTTATCCTTCAAACCGGAGGCCACATGAAGGTCTTGCTCGTGTACGACGTGAGCACATCCGACCCGCAGGGACCACGGCGTCTGCGTCGAGTGGCTCGTGCCTGTCAGGACTTTGGTCAACGAGTTCAGAAATCCGTGTTCGAGTGTTCGGTCGGTGCGGTCGAGTGGACGCAGTTGCGGACACGGTTACTAGCCGAGATCGACACGACTCGGGATTCGCTTCGGTTCTACTTTCTGGAGTCGGATATCGAGGTCGAGCACCACGGATCAGGTGAACCTTGGGACATGGACGGACCGCTCGTGGTGTGATACAAGGAGAGCGTCGCGAACCTGAAGTGATGTCGAAAAGAGCGGGAGGTTCGCGATTCGTCGGAAGTCCTGACCTGATCGAGGGTCACAGCGATGTCGGGAGCAAGCATGGAACCGGCATTGGCCGGGTGGTGGCGGGGTTCGCGAAATGGACCCCGGAAACGCTTGCCCACAAGCCACACGCAGGGAAGCGGTTCTCCTCGGTGCTGAACCGAGGAGCGGATTGAAACTTCTTCTTTCGAGGCGACCACATCCGGGGGCTGCCGTTCTCCTCGGTGCTGAACCGAGGAGCGGATTGAAACACCGCCAACCCCAACGAGCTGATCGAATACCGCGTTCTCCTCGGTGCTGAACCGAGGAGCGGATTGAAACAGTCGTTCGCTCATGCTTCGGGTCTCGCTCATGTGGTTCTCCTCGGTGCTGAACCGAGGAGCGGATTGAAACTTCTCGATCGTGCGGGGTTGTGTGATCCACCGCTCGTTCTCCTCGGTGCTGAACCGAGGAGCGGATTGAAACACTTCGCCGCCGTCAGCCGGTTGCGGAGACGTTCGTTCTCCTCGGTGCTGAACCGAGGAGCGGATTGAAACACCATCACCATTGGCACGACGGCAACGACGTGGTGGCGTTCTCCTCGGTGCTGAACCGAGGAGCGGATTGAAACCTTCAGGGCTACTTGTTCACGGAACAGGCCTGGCGTTCTCCTCGGTGCTGAACCGAGGAGCGGATTGAAACCTTCAGGGCTACTTGTTCACGGAACAGGCCTGGCGTTCTCCTCGGTGCTGAACCGAGGAGCGGATTGAAACG
>JAIOPV010000134.1 GCA_021413735.1 Planctomycetota bacterium | reverse complement strand
CATCGAGAAGGGTGAGCAGGAAGTCGCGGACTTGGGGGGATCCCCGAGCGAAGTTCCGGGGCCGTACCTGACACTCATGGCCGGCGAGTGGGACGACCCGCCCGCCCCAGGGGACGCCGACCGCTGGTTGGCCCTGCTCATGCCCGACCCGCGCGATTCCCCACCCGCCCGCAGAACTTCAAGTGAGTCGTAAGTGCGGGGCCATCGTTCGCGAATTACGAAGCCTGAAGACACTCCGGCCCTTGTGTCCAGTTCTTCTTCAACCCACTTCGCTACGAGACGGCGGGCAGCCCCGCCCACTCAAAATCCAACAACTCCGCCACGAACGGACCGAACGGCATCTCACCGAGTTCACCACCGGGTATGACTCTGGTTTGACACAAGCACTGAGTGCAACGCACAACGACGCCGGATCCTTCAATGATCGCGGAAACCATCGGCGCATGACACGCGGGGCAGGCGGTGTTGTTGCCGACGTACACCAGATGGGCATCGTTGGTGCAGTAGAACCATTTACTACCCCAAGGAGCTTGGTGTTGATTGACCGCCGCTCGGAATCGCTCTTCCCATTCGGTCAAGGCGTTCTTTGACATCTTGGCACCTTCCAAACGAGCAACGGATTTAACCCACAAACGTAACGTGTTGCGATGCCGAACGCCAGGCACAACCGCTACCCGCTCGCCTTCCTTCACGTCGAGCCGCTTCCCCACCAGCACAACGCCGCGTTCCACGTCGTCAGCGGTCGGCAGGGTCAACCAGAGTTTCGCGTGGGCTCGTGGAAGTCAGGAGGTTTACCCCTTGAAGCGGTAGCCAACACCGCGAACTGTCTCGATCAACTCCGCGTCAGCCCCAGCCTTAGCCAGTTTCTTCCGCAATGTTCTGATCTGAACGTCGATGGTCCGTTCGAGCGTGCTCGAACCTCCGCCGATAATTGCCTCCATGAGCTGGTGACGGCTGAACGCTCGTCCCGGCTGGCGGACCAACGTTTCGAGCAACCGGAACTCGGCTGGCGTCAGGTTAAGCCTTTCGTCCTTGTGCAGCACGCGGTGGCGGATTCGATCGATCTTCACGCCGTGAGATTCGGCCACGTCGCCGGGTTCACCCGATCCCTGGACGCGCCGCAGCAGTGCCTTCACCTTGGCGAGCAGCACCTTGTTGTTGAACGGCTTCGGAACGTAGTCGTCGGCTCCGAGCGAATAACCCACGACCTGATCTGTTTCCTCGGACTTGGCCGTCAGCATGATGATCGAGATATCACGAGTGCGTTCGCCGGCTCGCAGTTCGCGACAGACATCCAGCCCGTTCATGCCTGGCAGCATGATGTCGAGCAGTACGACATCGGGGAGGATGGTTTGGGCTTTCAGCAGACCGTCGGTACCGTTGTCGGCAACGTGCGTTTCGTAACCTTCTTTGTTGAAGTACCACGACAAGGACTGCGTGAGTCCCTGTTCATCTTCGACGATCAGGATACGTGGTTGAGCCATCGGTACGTCCCTCAGGTGAGGAGCGGCGGGCTGGTTGACTTCAGAGGAGCAGAACATCAGATCGATCCCTCAGAACGGGAGATCTATTCGCACGGCAAGGGGAAATGGTGAAAAGTTGATGAATTTGAACAGCTCGGCGTCGGCATCGCGATCGGCATCGCCGCCCATCGTGCAGCCGAGAAGCGTGTACGTCGGCTTCGCCACGACGAAAGACACCGTGACCGGCTGAGTGTCGAGGGTGCGGGCAGGTTCAAGCGTCATCGCCCGCTCGATCTCGGGGCGATGGTCGAGGGCACACACGGCAAGGATGATGGGGCAAGGGCTTTCATGTCATGAGCACTTCGGCACGAGCGAGGTTCTTGTAGCTGACCATGTGGAACCGGTCGCCAGGATCTCTCGCATAAGGTGCCGATATGCACCCGCATCTTGTGCCTTGTCGAGGGTTCAACGGGGAAGCGGGGCCAGTCATAACGGAGATCGTTACGACTGGCTGATGGTCGTCCAGCAGCAATCGAAGCTCTTCGGCGGTCATCACTTCTCTCCCTTGTCGCAAGGCGTTGGATCCTCCTCAAACCCCAACGCCTTGCGGACTTCTCGGATCTTCTCTTCCAGTTCTGGCGGGATGGGGAAACATTCCTCCCACAACTCCTCTTTCACACGACGCAGCCGACCCAGCCTGACTTGCAACTGGTGGTCGATCAGTTCCCGTTTCTTGCGGTCAGACGGAGCGTTCCCCATGTTGGGACTCGTGATTGAGAGCATCGGTCGGGTTCACTTCTTCACTCAGTTCAGCGACAACGTGACCTTCACCCCCGACTCATGCGTCATCTCGATTGCCACTGCGGTGGCCTTCGCGCCGAGGAGGCTGTACCGCATAAACCGCCCATCGCGTTCAGCAGCGACAACTCCCGCAGCCTTCATCAACGACAGGTGATGCGAGACGTTCACCATCTCGGTCTTCGTTGCTTTTGCCACTTCGGTGACGGTCTTCACTCCTGTGGCAAGTGCGCGAACGATGGCAAGCCGCGTTGGCTCTCCGAAGGCAAAAACCCATTCGGCCTGGGCCTTGATCTGATCTTTGGTCATCGGGCAAAATCTCGCGAGGTTTGTTGGGGATTGGGTCGGCTTACGGTGCGGTCACTTCTTCGGCTTGCCCTTCGGGGTGGGCTTCTTTGGCTTTCCACCGTTCTCTTTCCACTGTGCTTCGTCATTCGCGAGTTCCGCACGAGCGTCGAGTTTGCCGAGTTTCGTTTCCTCGCTCTCTTGCGCCTTGTCGACGCGAATGAGATCGGTCGCCGTTGGCGACGGCGGTGCTGGCGCTGTAACAGGTGGGAGCGGCATGGGGGGCGGTTCCGGAACTGGTTCGGGTTTGGGGGGCGGGTAGGCCATGTGCCGCTTGAGAGCTTCGATTGTCACATCCTTGAACGTTTGCCCCCGATCCTTCGCGAACGTCTTCACATCCTGAACAAGCCCCTCCGGCAGTTCCATCAGAACTTGTTTCGTCCCCTTCATCGGGTTCTTCGGCATCTGATTCCCCCGTTCGCGTTTCACTCCCACCGACAGTATAGCCCACACCTGAAACTCACCTAGGTAAAAATGTAGGGAATCCGATTGACACTACCTAGGTGAATACCTATATTACTCCTGTCGAGACACACAACCCACCCAGCCCGCAGGAACTGACCCATGTTCGAGAACGCCGAAGTGATCCACAGCTACACCCGCGCCAACGCCCTCGCTGATGGCGTGCTGATCGACGTGAGCGAGACCGCACGCGAAGCGGGGATTCGCTTCCCGGTCGCCCTGACGCAAGCCGTCTGGGAAGGCTTCGTTCGCGTTCCTGAAGGCGTCGAAGCCCAGGACGAACGCGGTCGGCTGTGGGATGTGGTTTGGATGCTTCGCAACGCAATTGCCCGAACTCAGGGCGATACCTGCAACTTCACGGTGTACGTCCGCAACGATAACCGACGCCCCAAGCCATTCCAGTTCAAAGCGCTCTGCCACGGTGGCGACAACGCTGAACCCATCAGCACCGTGATGCTGCCGGATGAGGATTGAGCAACCCAAGGGGGTCTATGGGAAATCCCATAGACCCTCGCCCAAGCCCCACCCACACCCAACCGCGAGGAATGCACCGATGAACGCCACGAACACCACCACCGCGATCAAGTGCAACGAACTGCTGCCCGCCACGAAGACGAGCAAGCACAACGGTATCACCTTCATGCCCTCCGAGGTTGCCGCGTGCGGAAGGCTCATCATCGACATGGGCCGCGTTCGGGTGAACTACCACTTCAACGAGTTCTCGACGACATGGGACGACCGCGCGTTCCGGTTCGTGAAGCTCGACGAGGGCACCGACAAGGAAGCGGACACCTACAGCGTGTTCATTGCCGGGCACCGTGTCCGGGGCTTTCCCTGAACCACGAACGGAGAACGGACATGGTAACGGCTTCCCTGATCCTGGCCGCGGTGGTGGTGATCCTGCTGCTTGTGGTGGTCATTGGTCAGATGTGCGAGTCCGGCAGCATGTGGCTCGTTCACGTTTGCTGCGACACGCCTGGAGCGCTGTGCAAGTTGCTGTTCGCGATCGTCGCCGCCATCTTCGAGAACGCCACCGACTGACGAATTCCTGAACCAAACCCCGAAGTGCAAATTTGCACATCGGCAACTGATGGCTGACCATGACGACGCAAATGACGTGCAGTTGGTGCGAGACGACGACCGCCGAGCGGGATTGCCCTAACTGCGAGCATCGGGCGGACCTGACGCTCAAGGGCTGCGACTGCGTGAACTGCCAAGACGTTCGACCACCCATCGACGAGGCGGGCAACGCACTCGCGATCGGTGACGCCGTGGAGTTCGTGGAACCCTACTGCGGCTTCGCGGGCGGAACGGTGGTTGAACTGCTCCGCGGTGTGATGGGACCGATTGCGGGCGTGCAGATCGAGCCGAACCGCACGGCGGATATGCTCTGCCGACGACTGCGGAAGGTGTGAGTTGACGCGCCAACTTCTCGTTGGCACACGCCCCGCCTCACTTCGGGTCGGGGCTTTTCTTGGTTCCTTTGGAGGATTCACCATGATCGATTTGTTTGGCCGACTTCGCCGCAAGGCTGCCGAGGCGATTGTTTTGGGCTGTTCGGATGGGTTCCGGGCTGTGACTCCGGAAGGCGAACCGGTGCCGACCGACCTGAACGAACTACGGGCCATGCTTGCGGGGATCGGGGCGGAACCGAAGGCGCTGGCGGCAGCAGTTGCGGAGGAGAAGTCCGCAGAGGGTGAGCCAGCGGGGAAGCGGAAGGCGAAGTGAATTGGCAACACGGAAGTGAACCACACGCAGGAAAAGCACCATGACCGTCCCCGACCCACTCCGAGCATTGCAACACGCCGCCAACGTCGCCGCCGGGTACATCCTGCCCGGAACG
>JAIOPV010000139.1 GCA_021413735.1 Planctomycetota bacterium | reverse complement strand
ACCTGGGCGAAGTTCTTTTTGACCAGTCAAGGCAGGACTGTGATGTCATCGAACCGTCCGTGGCTCTCAGTGACGAAAGTCGAAACCAATTCAACACTTCAGACAGTTTACAATATCGAGTAATTGTGGGTAATAGATAGCGTTTACGCCGGGCTTTTGCTGCGAAACGAAACCCGGCGTTTACGCCGGGTTAATCAAGCAATCAGCCCTGCACCACGATGCCCATGCTGCGGGCGGTGCCTTCGATGATGCGTGCCGCGTGTTCCAGGTCGCGAGCGTTCAGGTCGGTCAGCTTCTTCTTCGCGATCTCGGTGATCTGCGTCTTCGTCAGCGCGAAGCCCTTGTACTTGCCGCCCTTCTTTGAGTCAGCCGGAATCACTTCCTTGCCTTGCTTTTTGCCTGCCGGAATCTTCGCCGCGAGCTTGATCAGAACCGCCGCGGGCGGGCTCTTGATTTTGAACTCGAAACTGCGGTCTGAGTAGACCGTGATGATAACCGGGAGCATCAGCCCCTTCGTATCCGGGTTGTTCGTCTTGTCGTTGAACTGCTTCACGAACATACCGATGTTCACGCCGTGGGCACCGAGAGCCGGGCCAACGGGCGGTGCCGGGGTCGCTGAACCGCCCGGACACTGGAGCTTGACGTAAGCGGTAACCTGCTTTGCCATGATCTGCCTCGAAAACGCCCTGCCGCGCGCGCCGGACCAGGGTCGTTACGGTTGCCAAAAACAACACGCCCTCTCCGTCGCGGGGAGAGGGGTGAATCACGATTCGTTTTGAGCGAGCGTTGCTGCTCGCCGAAACGCAGAAATCAAATCTTATCAACTTCCCAGTAATCGACTTCAACATCGACCGGGCGGCCCCAGAATGTCACAACCACGGTGACCTTCGGGTTCTCGGTCGGATCCTTCGGTTCGGTGATCGACTTCACTTCGCCCTCGGAGCCCACGAACGCCCCGTTGCGAATACGAACCTTGTCACCCTTCTCCACGTCGAGCTTGACGACCACCTTGCCCTTCGGACCGCCACGCTTCTTGGTGGGATCGGGAGCACCCGTGAGCATCGACTTCACTTCGTCGTCGGTCATCGGTGCGGGAGCTGACCGCTCCACCGCACCCGCCGTCTTCTTGGTGTTCACGCCGACGAAGTCACCAACGCCTGACGTCTCGCGGAACACATACAGGATGTCGTTGTTGAACTCGACTTCCGTGAAGAGATAACCTGGGAACTTCTTGTTGTACTTCGTGACGTTCTTTTCCTGCGTCGTCGTCTCGCCCGTCTTCTTGTTCTTGACCTTCACCTTCTTCTTGACGATCAGCTCTTCCACCGGGATCACGATCTGACCGAAGAACGGCTCGAGTCCTTCGATTTTGACTTTCCGCTCGATCGCGGCCTTGATCGACTCCTCGCGACCACTCTGAATCTTGACGGCATACCACCGCTTCTTGTTCTCCGGAACCGGCTCGGTAGCGGGTTCCGTGGCGGCTTCCGCATTCGGTTCAGCCGTTTCGGATTCCTCCGTTGCCACGTCCTCTGACTCGGGCGTTGGTGCTTCCGAAGTCGAACCAAGCAGGATGGCTGCGGCGTCGGACCCAGCAACCTCGACCGCAGCGGCCTTCGGCTTTTTAGGCTTCTTCGGTGCCTTTTCTTTTTCTGGAGGGGCTTCGTCCGGCGTCACAGGGGCGACCATCTCTGCCGGAGCCGCCGGCGTGTGGTCTGTCGGCGGCGCGGGTTCGGTTTGCGTCTCCTCGGTGGGGGGCGCGGCTTCGGCGTGCGCCTCGATCGGTGGGGGCGCGGCTTCAGGTTCCGCTTCCGGCGGAGGAGGCAGAGGGGCAGCCGGTTCGGTGACCGGAGTGGTTTGTTCGGGGATCGTCGTTTCGTCGCTAATCATGGCAGGTTTCGGCACTGAAGTGCCGCCTCGCGGGCGAGACCGGCCTGGTCTTGCTGGTGTGCTGAAAACCGCAGTTCGCCACGGGATTGGGTGATGGCAACCCTTGCTGCCTTTTTGCCCTCTCCCCTTGCGGTGTGAGGTAGAAACCCTCGGGAGTGGCGAGCCACGGGTTTTATCTCCGTGGTCTTACTTCCTTTGAGACAAGACCACGGAGATCAACTCCGTGGCTCGCAAGCACCTTCGCAAGTTACCACTTGGCTCGTTGTTCGGCTTTGCCGGCCTTGTCCTTCTCGGTGCCGGACCTGCTCGGCAGAACGCCAACGATATTGGTGCTGAGCAGCCAACCCCAGAACAGGTCGACAAGCAGCAGGAACAGAGCCATCAGCAGCGTGGTGGTGAGGACGACCACGGTGTCCTGAGCGAGCCGTTTCTTGGGCGACCACGAAACCTTGTTCATTTCCGCTTCGGTCGCGATCAGGAATTCCGCAAAGGTCGGCACATTCACGCTTCGCCACGCACACCACAGGACCAAACCGAGCAGGATCACGGGAATCGCGATATTCGCATCCGGCAGAATCGTGACCGAACTCGTGTTCTCGAATGGCAGGGTCAGCACCCAGTTCGTCGGGAGGGAACCCTGGAAATACAGCGAGTAGACGCCAGTGCCGCCAAGCAGCAGAATGCCGAGGATCGTGAGTCGTCGAGCTCGAACGCCGAGAGATTTCTTGTAGCCCGCAGTGCTAAACCAGCCCTGTTCTTCGACCGCGATCATCCAACCCGCACCCGTCTTCCCCATGAACAGTTTGATGGCGAGACTGGCGACAACGACGGCAACCACAAGCCCCGCGAAGACGCTTTCAAAAGTCAGGGCCGCCCAGCGCCACGCGAAGAAGGTCAACGCAACCGCGATCAGGGTCAGGAAGATCCCGCCGCGAACGCCCTTCACCGGGCTACTTCCCAGTAGCGTTTTTCCGAACCAGAGCAACCCGCCAAACGCGACGATCTGAACAACCCAACGGGCAAGATCGCTTGCGAACCCCAATCCACTGAACGCTGAAGCGACCCCTTCCGACCAGATCGCCGGCACGGCGTAGAACACAGCCGCGATGGCCGCGATCACGTAGACCGCGCCAAGCAAGCTGAGGATCGGCAACCCCAAGGGAGTGGTGGGTGTCCGGGGTTCCGAGGGTTCAACGGCGGTGGCCATGCTCCGTCCTTCCGAGTCGCGTCTGGTCGGCGTCGTGTCCGAGTCTGGCTGAGGCAAAGCCCACGGATAAGCATCCGTGGGCTTGATGATCCAATCAAGTTCCGTGTTGCATCAGCAGCCCAGTGCATTCCGCTCTGGGCGAGGCCGTCAGCAGGAGCGGAGGGATTCGAACCCCCGACCGGTGGTTTTGGAAACCACTGCTCTACCAGTTGAGCTACGCTCCTGTGGTAGAGCTATTGGCTATTAGCTCTTGGCTGTTAGCCAGCATTCAGTGGACAGCCACTCGGGACTATCTCGCCTGCTTTTCTGGCTCACAGCCAACAGCTAACAGCCAATAGCTCCGACCCAAATCACTTCTTCCCGGTCGTGGCTGGCTCGTCGAGAATCTTCGTCACGACGCCCGAACCCACGGTGCGGCCACCTTCGCGGATCGCGAAGCGAAGACCTTCGTCCATGGCGACCGGCATGCCTTCCATCAACTCGACCGTGATCTTCACGTTGTCGCCAGGCATGCACATTTCGACGCCCGCCGGCAGGTTGATCGAGCCGGTCACGTCCGTCGTGCGGAAGTAGAACTGTGGCTTGTAACCCGAGAAGAACGGCGTGTGACGACCGCCTTCGTCCTTGGCCAGCACGTAGATGTTGGCCTCGAACTTGGTGTGCGGGGTGATGCTACCCGGCTTCGCGATAACCTGGCCGCGTTCGATGCCGTCACGTTCGATACCTCGGAGGAGGGCTCCGACGTTGTCGCCAGCGATGGCCTTGTCGAGCGTCTTCTGGAACATTTCAAGGCCGGTGATGACCGTCTTGACGTTGTCCTTCCGCAGACCAATGATATCGACTTCGTCGCCGACTCGGGCAGTGCCGCGTTCGATACGACCGGTGGCCACGGTGCCACGACCCTTGATCGAGAACACGTCTTCGACCGACATCAGCAGCGGCTTGTCTTCTTCGCGAACGGGGTTCGGAACGAAGGTGTCGAGAGCGAACATCAGGGCGTCGATTGAGAGCGAGCCGGGGTTGTCGGTCGTCGCGTTCTCAAGAGCTTCCTTCGAGCGGCCCGAGATGATCGGAATGGTGTCGCCCGGGAAGTCGTACTTGTTGAGAAGGTCGCGGAGCTCCATCACGACGAGCGGGATGAGTTCCGGGTCAGCCTTGTCGCACTTGTTCATGTACACGACCATACGCGGCACACCGACCTGCTTGGCGAGCAGGATGTGTTCGCGGGTCTGTGGCATGGGGCCGTCGTCGGCTGCGACCACGAGGATAGCGGCGTCCATCTGGGCGGCGCCGGTGATCATGTTCTTGATGTAGTCGGCGTGGCCAGGGCAGTCGATGTGGGCGTAGTGCCGACCCTTGACAGGCTGCGAGTAGTCGATCTTGTCGATATCTGGGTAGTCGAGCAGATCCTTGTAAGGCAGCGCGGCCGAGCTGGCGTAGGTGCGGTCGCTGGATTCGTATTCGACGTGCGACACGGCGATGGTGACGGTCTTGTTCGCGTCGCGAACGATGCCACCCTTCGCGATTTCCGCGTAGGTCTTGAAGTCCTTGAGTTTGTTGAGGTGCGCGTTGCGGGCCATGATGGCCGCCGTCAGCGTCGTTTTGCCGTGGTCAATGTGACCGATCGTCCCGACGTTGACGTGCAACTTGGTCCGCGAGAAGTTCTCCTTCGCCATCGCTATCTCCGAGGTAAAACCGCCAGGGTGCTTGAATTTCCCGGCTCGAACGATCGAGCCGGCCCACTCTGCATGAAATTCGGATTGCGGAATTCGGATTGCGGAATTTCAAGAATCAAGAATTCTGAACGCGTTGCGTGGTCTCAACGTCTTCAATTCCGCATTCCGAGTCCCACATTCCGCAATAAGCAGCGTCCGAGAGCTGCTGATGGGATTCGAACCCATGACCTCTTCCTTACCAAGGAAGTGCTCTACCAGCTGAGCTACAGCAGCAATCGAATGAGAACGTGGCCTGCGAGTTCTCATTCATCAATCGAGGCACTTCCGCAGTCCAGGCTCCGAAAACCCGGAAGGGGAGTGATATGACGGGCGACCGACGTTGGCCAGAGCGGGCGATGGGATTTGAACCCACGACATCTTGCTTGGAAGGCAAGAGCTCTACCGCTGAGCTACACCCGCTTGCTTCGCGGGAAGGATGGAGGATGAAGGATGAAGGATGAATCGAAAACCAAGAATTTCCGGCTCTGATTCATCCTCCATCCTTCGTCCTTCATCCTTCCAATGTGGGTAGGGAGGGATTCGAACCCCCGAACTCGTGAGAGGCCAGGTTTACAGCCTGGTGCAATTGACCACTCTGCCACCTACCCGAACGTCTGTCTCGTCCTGCTTCCAATTCCTCCGCGTAAGCGACAGTCCTGTCCATCGCGTTTTCGTGTTGTACCACCCGACCCGGCTTCCGGAAAGCTCGCGGAGGGATTTGAACCCACGACCTGCGGTTTACAAAACCGCTGCTCTACCCCTGAGCTACACGAGCGGAACTCTTAAATCCTGAGGAAATCGGCACTGTTCCGCGGTTGTCCCTCTCGCGATTGGTGCCTGATCTTGCACCCGAGAACCTCGGAATTGATTGGAGCAGGCTCGTCCCGCGACTTCAACCAACCGTCATCTCCTGGAGGGATTCTACAGCCTCAGGGTTCGCGAGCAAGACGAACAAATCCGAGTCGCACGGGCCGCAGGAATTCCTCCTCTCCTGGTGAATCTCGCTTCCGACTCGGGTGCCATCGAACGTCCAGGGAATCTTCAGTCGCGGCGGCGGGCAAAAGCTACAAGTATCTGCGGCCTGGAATCGAAACGAAGTAACTGGAGGGATCATGCGAACCGAGAACGAGAAGATGCTCGCGGGAGAACTCTACGACCCGCTCGATCCCGAACTGAGCCGGGCCAGGGAGCGTGCCAGGGATTTGTGCCAGGACTTGAATGCAACTCGCGAGCGAGACCAAGACGCCCGCCGACGCATCCTCAAGGAACTCTTCGGTAAAGGCGGCGAGTCCGTCTGGATGCAACCGCCATTCTTCTGCGACTACGGCTCGAACATCTTGCTGGGCGAGCGGGTCTTTTTCAACTTCAACTGCGTGATCCTTGACGTCTGCATGGTGAAGGTCGGTGACTTCACACTGTTCGGGCCGGGCGTGCAAATTTACACGGCCATGCACCCGATGAATGCCGAACTGCGCCGCAAGCAGGAGTTCGCCAAGCCCATCGAGATCGGGTCGGATGTGTGGGTCGGCGGCGGAGCGATCATCTGCCCCGGTGTGAGAATCGGCTCGAAGTCGGTCATTGGGGCCGGGAGCGTCGTGACGAGGGACATCCCGGAGAAGGTGTTTGCTGCGGGCAATCCGTGCCGCGTTATCCGGGATCTCACGGAGTAACCGTATGTGCATGGATTACTCCGACACCTTCATCCGGGGTGCCCATGACTGCCCGGTCACGGAAGCCTATTGCGAGCCTGACAGCCAACGGCTTTCTGGCAAGAAGAACTCTCTCCTGAATCGCCACGAGAAAATGAGACAAGCCGGGAAGCGCTTCCCGGCTTGTCGGTTTTGGAAGAAACTGGAAAAGTCAGATCCCATCAATGTTGATGCCGCCAGTGACGATGCTCAGCGAGAAACCGCCAACCTGAACAACTCCGGTTCGAGGAGCGAGATACACGACCCCCGACAACTCGCTCTCTGTGATGAGGGCCAGATTCTGCTGTGAACCAACCGCGGCAATACGTGTGATCGCGTGATCTTTCACGACAGCGCCAGTCAGGTAGGTTCCAGCATCGGGTCCTGTGCTGACGACCGTCACAGCCCCCTTCGATGCAGTCGGATCAATCGAATACACGCCCACCCGGACCTGTGCGTTCGCCGAGTTACTCAGCGGGTCCAGTGCCGAGAACACCAACTCGTCCTTGCCATCTCCGTCCGAATCGACGAACGCCACACGCCCATCACGATTGATACCCTTCGCTGCTCCCGTCAGTTCCGCGAACGGTGCGAAGGCCGTCGAGCCATCCGCAGCAAGATGCAGTTCGGTCAAGGCGGTTCCCTGGAGTTGCAAAACCTTAACCTTGATCTGCTGAACGGCAGGATTGGGGCTGTTCACAGGACCGCCACGAGTGACCGCGATTTCATCTCCACCAACGCCATCAATGTTCCCTGCTGCGACCACCACACCCTTCTGGTAGCCAGCACCGAACGGTGTTTGGATGCCGCCGATCACATTGTTGCTGCCAGCAGGCGAAGTTCCGTCGATCACCACCAGACGACCGTATTCGTTCTTGCCAACCGTGCCGTTGCCACCGCGCGTGCCTGCGATCAGGTCGGCATGACCGTCGCCGTTGACGTCACCGGCTGCGATGTTCAGCCCATTCGTGAACGCCCCACCCGTTCCATCTGGCCCGGCGTGGTTCGCGAACGGCGTGAACGTGTGAATAATCGTGAGTGTTCCCTTGGCGAGCGCCGCCCCGTCGTACACTCGCACCAAACCGGCCACGCTCGTGGGCAACCCCGCCACGCCCGCTGGGTTCGCCGCAGCGACTGCAAGGTCCGGCACTGCATCCGCATTGAAGTTGCCCAAGGCAACGGAGACAAGCCCCGTGTACCCCACAAATGGTGTCACCGTTGAGAGGAGCGTCCCCACGTTGTTCAGCAGGCGAACAGTCCCATCTGAGCCACCAACCGCGAAAGCTACACTGGTCGAGGAGAGTTCGATTGGTGGAGTACTCGTGGCGACGATGAACGTCGCACTTGGACCAACAGCGGGAGCTGGGTTGCCCAAACGGTCGTTTGCCGTGCCCGCAGCAAGAGAAATCCCAAGCGTGCCATCGCCAGAAATGTTGTCGATCGTCACGATTCGCGTCGATCCACTGCCTGGACTCACACTCACTGTTCCGGATGCGGTTCCCGTTTTGTTCAGCACGACGTTGCTTGCGGACAAAGTGATGGCGCTGAAATAGTCGTCCTTGTAGGTAATCGTGTAGGTAACGGAGTTGCCCGTGGAAATCCCAAACGACGGAGGGCTGATCTCGATTGTCGAGACCGGGGAGTAAAGCGTGTAGGCTTGGCCGCTGAATGCCGTCGTGGAAAGGGGATTGCTCGCGAGGTCGAAGATGCCGGTATTGTTGACGAGGTTCAGTTGCAGGCTGCCGTTCGCACCCGTGAGTCCCGTGACCGTCACCGACCATGTGAGTCCGCCATCCGCGGTGGTAGGAGTCCCGATTGTGCCAACTCCAGCAGTCCCCGAGAGTCCAAAATTACCCGCCGTCACACCCGACACCACCTCGTTGAACGTGACGAGATAAGTCACGCTCGCCTCATGCGTAACTTCGCCAATGGGAACGTCGCGGTTGATCGACTGCACGGCCGCTGACGTTTCGCCCAGCGGGGCGTTGGTGAAGTCGAAGGTGGCAGACAGCGTTCCGGCGGTGGCTGTGACTGTGTAGGTGCCGGTTGTACCGTTAGCCGTCGCGGTCGTGCTGGCCTCCCCGCTTGCGTTGGTCACTGCGGTGTTGGCTGAGAATTTGCCTGAGAATGAGGCGTGGGCGCCGCTATCTGGGCCTGTAAATGTGATGAGCGCGTTGGGAACCAGGTTGTTGCTCCCGTCAGTGAGTGTCAAGTTGAGGGGAGAGGGGAAAACTGTGGTGATGGGAGTTTGCTGCGGCGTGTCGGTTGTGGCTCTGAGGGTGGCCTCGACATCTGTTATCAGGATACCGCCGACATCGCCGTTGCTGGCGGCGTTATTGCCACTGAAGGAGGGTGCCGCGCCCAGTGCTTTCGCCGTCGCGCCGACCTTGATGAAGATCGCACCCCCGCTGCTGGTTCCGACCGTGGCGGTGCCGCCCCCGCTGGCGCCGCCCGTGGCTGTGTTGCCCGTGAACGTCGTGCCGATCAGGTAAAGCGTCCCAGCTCGCAGAAACAGGGCGCCGCCCAGTCCGGCACCGCCGCCGCCGTTGGTGCCACCAGCGTTGCCACCGAAATCGCCGCCGAGGCCGGGAGTGGCGCCACCGCCACCGCCACCGCCGAAGCCGCCCTTCCCGCCGACGTTGCTGTAGGATTCACCGCCGCCACCACCGAACCCGCCAGCACCGGCCTTCCCGCCGCCACCACTGCCTCCACCACCGCCGTAGTCACCACCACTGCCACCATCGCCGCCGCCGCTGCCCGCACCACCACCGCCACCGTAGCCGCCAGCACCGCCGACATTGCCCACCCCCGGGTTCCCAGGGGAACTTCCTGTAAAACCTCTGCTGCCCCCACCGCCCGCTCCGTTACTGGCGCCTCCATTGCCGCCGCCAGTGCTGCCGACACCGCCGCCGCTGCTCCCGCCTCCTCCGATTGAACCGCCCGCAGTCCCGGCGACACCGCCACCACTCGTCCCGGTGAAGCCCCCGCCACCGCTGCTCACCGCAAAGGCGCCGGCCCCGCTCGCGCCGAGGAAACCGCCACCGCCGGTGACACCAGCGTTGGCGACACCGGCATTACCCCCCGCTCCGCCGCCACCGCCACCCAGAGTGCCTGTGGAAGCACCGTTACCTCCGATTGCCCGGTTGCCGGTGAAGGTTACGTTGCTGAGCGTCACCGTGGTCGCGCCCAGCGTGCCGTCAATTAGCAAACCGCCGCCGAGGCCGGCACCGCCACCACCTCCGCTGTTGCCGTTGCCACCTTTGGCGAGGCCGTTGGCGATGGTCAGGTTAGCGATGCCGACGCTGCCTTGAGTGATGAAGAATACGCGGTTCGCGTTTTGGCCGCTGACGGTCAGGTTGAAGGCGGTTTCTCCGTGGATCATCACGTCATCGTCCACGATCAACACCCGGTTGAGCGCGATAGTGCTGTTGACGGGAACGTTGAACACGATGTCATCTGGGCCTGGCGTCAGGTTCGCCTGGGAGAGACAGTACCGCAGGTCTCCGCTCGTGCCTGAACCCATGCCGCCCAGATCGAGGTTCCCGCCGGTGATGGAGAAGTTGGCGTTCGTGTCACCGGTCGAGGTGACCACGAACGTTGTCGGGGTAACGCGGTCTTCGAGTGTCTCGATTGTGGTGCGGAGAAGATTCGAGCGATTCCGGCTCGGACGAGATCGCTCTCGGAACGCAGGGGTGAGATGTCGGGGGGTGCTCGGTGACGGCATACCAGCGATTCCAGGAGAGAAGATGCTCCACACACTCAGTCCCGGGTGGGCACTGCCCGGAGAGCATGTAGTTCCTAAAACACGAACCAGAACGATGGCTATTATCCGACACTGCGAGTTGAAGAGCAACCACGACCATCGTCGATTGATCGATGCGGCAGCGAGATCATTTGTGATTCAAGCGACCCGTGACGTGTTGAACGAAGGTCGAACTCGTTCAATGCCGTGAGAAATCCACCTCAGCCGCACGGAAAGCCCAGACCCAACTGTCTGTTTCGGTGGCTCAGACATTCTTGGGGCCGGCTCCGCCGACCACGCTGGGAAATGCCCGCAGCCTCATCCAGCAGACTTCCGCAAACTCAGCCGGCTGCGTTGGAGAAGGCTGGCAAAGCCGGCCCGACGAGGAAAATCGGGTGGTTCGCCGAGTGAACCTATTGGGCATTTCACCGAAATCCCGACATTCCGAAAGCAGTTTGGCGCTCTACAATCTCCAATTGGGACTTTGTGGGTCCGATCGGGCAGGGAGGTCTTTGCGAGTGACTCGGACGATTGGTTCGTCCCGAGCGTGCCAGAGTTGGTCCCACGCACAAGCAAACCGCGTGTGGCTCGGCCCCTCTCTCGGATTGCCTTCATGCGCCACGCCCACCCAGAAAACCCGCGGAACGGGTTCACGCTGATCGAAGTGCTCGTTGCGCTCGCAATCGTTGCTGTCCTCATGGGTCTGCTCCTGGTTGCGGTTCAGAAGGCCCGCCAGGCGGCCAACCGAACGCAGTGCGCAAGCCGACTGCGGGAGATTTCAATGGCAGCCCACGCCGCGCACGCAGCGAGAGGGAGCTTCCCACCTGGCATCGGCGATTTCCCGGACGGCACGCTGGCTTATGGGACGTTCTTCTACCACATCCTTCCTTACATCGATCAGCGGCCCCTCTATGAGGAATCCGCCTACTCCGGGAAACAGTTCGTGGGCCACCATCGGGTCTACCGGCAACCCGTTCCTCTTTACATTTGCCCTTCCGACCCGAGTGTTTCCCCCGACCGCACGGCCACGGACAAGGACGGCAACGTCTGGGGGGTCGCGAGTTACGCAGTCAATGCCCAGGTTGTCTTCGCCGTTGACTACAAAGGGGCAACCAAGTCGCCCCAGAACTACGCCCGCCTGACGCACGACTTCCCGGACGGAGTTTCAAACACCCTCTTGCTGACAGAGAAGTACGCCCAGTGCTTCAACGGGAACTACCCGACTGGCGGCACGCTGTGGGCTTACTTCAACACCAAGCCCGGGAACCAGGCATTCCACGCCGGGTTCAGCGTTTCGTGGAACGATTACAGCATCGGCCCGTCCTCGAAATTCCAGGTCCAACCCACGCCTTTCAACGGCAATTGCGACCCGACTCTGGCATCTTCCCCACACACCGGCGGGATTCAGGTGGCGATGGCCGACGCGAGCGTCAAGTTTCTCTCATCAGGGATCACGAACTACACTTGGTGGTACTTATGCACGCCGGCAGGTGGCGAGGTCATCCCCGCTGATACGTTCTGACCTGACTTCCGAAGAGCCACTTTAAGAGTCCCGCTGGTTCGTTCGATTGGACCATACGCCCCTGAACCCCAATCGAGATATGCGTCACATTCGGAAGGTTGCCACAGCCGTTTCCGCTCTCTGGACCTTCCTCGCACGGCGGCTCATGCCCCGGTCCGCGCACGTCCCCTTCCTCGTCGGCCTGACCGGCCTCACTATCAGCCTGACCCTCTGGCGGGAGTTGAATGCCCAGCAGTCGCGGCAAGTCGAACGCTCTTTACAGTCTCAGGTCGCTTCCGCAACTCACCAACTGAAGGGCGGGTTGGACGAACGGATCCGTGTGCTTGCCCAGATTGCGCAGTCGTGGGACCTAACCGGTGAGCAGCGCGGGCGGCAAGAGGTTTCCTTGTACGCCGAGGGGCAGAGGGGGTGCGTCGGGGTGGCACACATCGGCCCCGATCGGGTCGTCCGATGGTTCGGCACATCTGCCAAGGACTCTCTCCCGCCGACGCTCACCGAGTTCGGCGGTGGGCAGCATCTTGACGCCGCCATACGGGAAGGAGTCCCGATTCTGGTGCGTCCCCTCCGTTCACGGTGGCACAACGCTCAGGTTCTCCTCTTGTTCGCCCCGTTTGAACTGAACTCATCGCGGGGCGGCCTCCTCGCCGTAATGCAAGCGGATCAGTGGATCGAGACAATCCTCAACCCGAATGTGGCCACCGGGTATGCCCTGGCTGTCACCGATGGTGGGGAAGAGGTGTATACCCGGCTGGCAGCGAACCGGGACTATTTCCCTTGGCAGCAGTCCTTGCCGGTGAACACCCATAGCCAATCCTGGCGGCTCCACGCGTGGCCCACGCAGGATGTGATGGACGCCGAGAGCTCACCGCTGCCCGGGCTGGCCCTGGCCGTGGGCCTCCTCGCGGCTTTGCTCCTCGCCCTTGCCGCCCACATGGTTCGGACGGCACGGAGGCACGCCTCGGAGATGGAAGCCGAGATCGAGGAACGGAAGGCAGCTCAATCCACGCTTAGTCTGAGTGAGGCGCTCCACCGATCCCTCACCGAGAATCTCGACCAGGGCGTGTTCCTCAAGGACCGAGACGGGAAGTACACCGCCGCGAACAGTTCGTTCTGCCGCGAGGTCGGTCGCCCGGAGGTGGAAGTGATCGGCCGGGTGGACGCCGACCTGTTCGACGAGGCGACGGCCCTCGCTCGGGCAGAGGACGAACAACTCGCGCGTACCAGCGGGCGAGCGGAAGGGGAGCGTGAGACCCGCGTGGCTGGCCGGGTGCGCATCGTCCGCCACAACTTGACGCTCCTCAAGGACAGCGGCGCGGTTCTCGGGATCACCTGGGACGTCACGGACCAGCGATCGCTCGAAGCCCAGTTCCGGCAGGCGCAGAAGATGGAGGCATTCGGGCAATTGGCTGGTGGCGTGGCCCACGACTTCAACAACCTTCTCACCGTTATCAACGGCTACAGCGAGATGTTGATGTCAGACTTCGCCGTCGCTGACCCCCGACGGGAGTTGGCGGCCGACATCCGCAAGTCCGGAGAGCGGGCCGCCGCCCTGACGGCTCAGTTGCTGGCGTTCAGTCGGAAGACGATCTTGGAGCCGAAAATTCTCGACATGAACCAGCTCGTGGATCAGATGGGCAAAATGCTTCGACGTCTCATCGGGGAGGACGTCGTGCTCCTCACCGAGTTGACTCCAACCCTGAAGCGGGTGAAGGCCGATCCTGGTCAAATCGAGCAGGTGATCATGAACCTGGCCGTGAACGCCCGGGATGCCATGCCCAAGGGTGGCCGGCTAATCATCGCAACAAAGAATCTGACCGTTGAGCCCAAGGATGCAACTCTCACCCCGGATCAATCACCAGGCAGTTACGTTCAAATAGCGGTATCGGACACGGGTACTGGAATGACGGACGAGGTGAAGGCGAAGATTTTCGAGCCGTTCTACACCACGAAGGCGGTC
>JAIOPV010000138.1 GCA_021413735.1 Planctomycetota bacterium | reverse complement strand
AGCGATGCCTTCACCGTTGTCATGGCGCACCTCCTGGTTGCAACGATCGTTCGCCTCAAACACGATCTCCGCTGCCGTCGCTTTCCGATCGTTGGTGATGTAAAAGAAGTGACGCACCTCCGGGAAGAGTACCTGCTCTCCCTTCTCCTTCGAGATGTGTTTGCGGATCACGACCATGCGGTACGTGTTCGTACACGCGGTTGGGCGGTAGTCGAACTCGGCCACCTCCTTCGACTTCATCCGCAAGACGTCGAACTGGCGTTCGCGGACGATCCTGTCCTTCACCTTGTCGGGACGCTTGCGAGGTTGCGTCTGCACTTTGTCTACCCTCCGGAAAGGCTGTCCGCTTTAAAGGCTGAAATGGGTGGGTGAATTGCCTCCTCTCAGTTGGCGGAGTCGTCCGCCAGGAGAGGTTCGGTCATGTCCGAGGAACGCCTGAATCCTGTCACCGGTCCGGGCTCCCATGAGCCCTTACCACCCCTGCCGCCCCTGCCGGGCGGCCTGCCGGCCCCGCCCGACGCGCCGCTGCCGCCCATCGTCCCGCCGCTGTCCGGCCGCGGGCCGCGGGCGCGGTCGGCCCTCAAGCTCCCCACACCCGCCGCCGACGCCTTCACGCCCGAGCAGCGGGTCCTCGTCCTCGACTCGTGGCGCCGCAGCGGGCTGCCCGCCGGCGACTTCGCCCCGCTCGTCGGCGTGTCCAAGCACACCCTCTACGCGTGGAAGAAGAAGTTCGACGCCGAGGGGCCGGCCGGGCTCATGGACAAGCCCCGGGGCGCGCCAGCCGGGTCGAAGCTCCCGGAGGTCACCCGGCTGACCATCATCATGCTCAAGGAGGGGCACCCGGACTGGGGGTGCCAGCGGATCAGCGACATGCTCCTGCGGGGGCCGGCACTGCCCGCCAGCCCCGCCACCGTCGCCCGGGTGCTCCACGAGGCCGGGTACCAGGGCGAGGACACGCCCACCCGCAACCACGAGCCCCGGGTCGTGTCGTTCGAGCGGGCCCGGCCCAACCAGCTGTGGCAGACCGACCTGTTCACGTTTATCCTCAAGAGGCAGAACCGGCGGGTGTACCTGGTCGCGTTCATGAACGACCACAGCCGGTTCCTCGTCGGGTACGGGCTCCACGCCAGCCAGTCCACCGCCCTGGACAGCGAGAACGGGCCGTCTGCGACCTCACGCCATCGTCGCGATGGCCTTTCGGAAGCGGGCGAGGGCCAAGCCGAAGAACGCGGCCCCGATCAGGCCGAGGGCGAGGAACTGCGGCCAGACGACCGACAGGCCTGCCGCGCGGGACAGAATCCCCTGGGAGAGCATCACGAAGTGCGTGTTCGGGGCCGCCAGCATCACGGTCTGGACCCACTCCGGCATGCTCTCGCGGGGGGTCACGCTCCCGGAAAGCACCTGGAGCGGCATCAGCACGAGCATCATCAGGAGGCCGAACTGCGCCATCGACCGCGCGAACGTGCCCATAAAGATGCTGATCGACGTGACCGCGAACAGGTGTACCGCGACGCCACACAGGAAGAGGGGAATCGAGCCCTGAAGGGGGACCGACAGCAACCCCCGGACGACGGCGAAGAGGGAGAAACCAGAGGCAACTAGCACGACCAGCCCCATCGACCACACCTTACTCGTCATGATCTCGAACGGCGTCACCGGCATCACGAGCAGGTGCTCGATGGTGCCGCGCTCGCGTTCCCGGATGAGCGCGGCCCCGGTGATCACGATCGCCAGCATCGTGATCATGTCGACGAGCTTCATCACGGCCTGGAACCACGACTTGGTGAGGTTGGGGTTGGAAAGCACCCGCACGTCCAGTTCCACGGGCGGCCGCGCGTCGGCGCGGTAACGCTGCACGAACGCCTGGACCTCCTGATTGACGATAGTCCGAACGTAACCACTTCCGTTGAACGCCTGGCTCATGCGGGTCGCATCGACGTTGAGCTGGACCGCCGGTGAGCGCCCGGCCAGCACGTCGCGCTGGAAGTCTGGCGGGATGACCAGCGCAAACGTGTCCCGCCCGGCGTCCATTCGGGCGTCCATCTCCGCCTGAGTGATCCGCTCCGGTGGCAGGAACTGGGGCGGGTAGAACGCCCCGGTGATCCGCTCCGACAGCGGCGACTGGTCGTAGTCCACCACCGCGATCGGGGCCTTGTTCAGCGTCTCCGGTATCGCGGTCGCGGCCGAGTAGATCGTTGCCGTGAAGCCGAAGGCGATCAAAACCAGCATCGCGGGGTCGCGGGCCAGGCTCCACAGTTCCTTCACGCCCAGGCGCAGAATGGTCGTCGCACGCATGGCTCAGGCCTCCTGTTTCTTCAGCAGCGCCACACTGAGCCCGAGCAGCACCGCGTAGGCGATCAGTAGCGGGGGGTACGAGGCGGACAGGTCGGCGAAGCCGAGCGCCTTGGAGAACGTGCCGCGCGAGATCGTCAAGAAATGCGTGGTCGGGTAGACACCCCCGATCAGAGCCCCGCCGCCCTCCAGGGACGAGACCGGGTCGATCACGCCGGAGAACTGCATGGCCGGGAGCATCGTGAGGATTGCCGTCCCGAAGATCGCAGCGACCTGACTGCGCGTGAATGTTGAAATGAGCAGCCCCATGGCGGTCGCACACGCGACGTAAACCAGCGCGCCCGCGGCCAGAGCCAGAAAGCTGCCCTTCAGGGGGACCCCGAACACGGTCACCGCGAACGCCGTCAGCAACAGGAAGTTGAACATCCCCAGGAGTACGTAGGGGAGTTGCTTGCCCAACAGGAATTCCAGCCGCGTCACCGGCGTCACGTAGAAGTTGGTGATCGAGCCGAGGTCCTTCTCGCGGACGACCGAGAGTGCCGTCAGCATGGCCGGGATTTGCAGGAGCATGAGTGCGATCACCGCCGGGACCATCGACACGACGCTCTTGATGTCGGGGTTGTAGCGGAACCGCGTCTCGATCGTGGCGGGAACGGCCGTCTCCCGCTGGCCGAGCCGGCGGCGGGCCACGTCCGCTTGCCACTGAGCGTGGACCCCCTGGACGTAGCTCCGGACGGTCTCACCCCGCGCCGGCATCGCTCCGTCCACCCAGATGCCAATCTGCACCGGCCGGCCGCGTTCCACGTCGCGCCCGAAGCCGGGGGGGATCTCCAGGACCATGCTGACATCCCCCGCCCGCATCCGCCGGTCGAGGTCCTCGTAGTCGGTGACCGGCGGTCGCTCGGTGAAGTACCGCGACCCGGCCAGGTTAAGGACGTAGTCGCGGCTGGCGGTGGTCTGGTCGCGGTCGAGCACGGCGAAGTTCAGGTTCTCGACGTCCATGCTGATGCCGTAGCCCATGACGAACATCAGGACGACGCTGCCCAAGCAGGCCAGCGCCAGGCGGATCGGGTCGCGCCGTAGTTCCAGTGCCTCGCGCCGGCTGTAGCTCAGAAGCCGCCGGAGACTGAAACGGGAGTCGGGAGCCGGCAAGGTTACTCCTCGCGACCCCCGACTGCTCTCCTCCGATTCCCGTCTCCTGGCTCCCTGCTTCTGCCCCCCGGCCTCTGGACCCCGATCCACAGCCGCGGCCTCTTCCAGGTAGCCGATAAAGGCCTCCTCCAACGTCGCCGTGCCGCGCTTCTCGACCAGCGCGGTTGGCCTGTCGCTGACCAGCACCCGGCCGGCGTGCATCAGGGAGATGCGGTCGCACCGGGCGGCCTCGTTCACGAAGTGGGTGGAGACGAAGATCGTGACCTTGTCCCGGCGGGACAGGTCGGCTAGCTGCTCCCAGAAGCCGTCGCGGGCCACCGGGTCCACGCCGGAGGTCGGCTCGTCGAGGATGAGTAATTGCGGCCGGTGGACGAGGGCGACCGCCAGAGACAGCCGCTGCCGCTGACCGAGCGGGAGCGAGTCCGGCAGGGTGTCGATTACCCCGCGGAGGCCGAACCGGTCGATCAACTCATCGACCCGGCCGGGGATCTCGCCCTTCGGCACCTGGAACAGCCGGGCGTGCAGCACCAAGTTCTGCCGCACTGTCAGTTCGGTGTACAGGGAGAATCCCTGTGACATGTATCCCACCTGCCGGCGGGTCTCGATGTCGTTGGCATCCACCTCGTGCCCGAACAGCCGGGCATGCCCGTCGCTGGTCGGGAGCAGACCGGTCAGCATCTTCATGGTCGTCGTCTTGCCGCAGCCGTTGGACCCGAGGAAGCCGAAGATCTCCCCCCGCTCGATGCGGAAGTTGACGCCCTCCACCGCGACGAAGTCGCCGAACCTCTTGGTCAGATCGACCGCCTCGATCGCCACCTCGCCGGTCGCCGTGCGGGCCGGGATCACCACATCCCGGTGGACGCTGCGCTTCTCCAGCGGCAGAAGGGAAATGAAGGCCGCCTCCAACGACGGGGTGCCGGTCCGGGTGAGCAATTCCCGGGGCGTGCCGGCGGCGAGGACCCGGCCGGCGTCCATCGCCACCAGCCAGTCGAACCGCGCCGCCTCGTCCATGTACGCGGTGGCGACCACCACGCTCATGCCCGGCCGGTCGTCCCGGATACGGTCGATCAGCTCCCAGAACTGGCGGCGGGAGAGGGGGTCCACCCCGGTGGTCGGCTCGTCGAGGACGAGCAGGTCGGGGTCGTGGATGAGCGAGCAGCACAGGCCGAGCTTCTGCTTCATGCCGCCGGACAGTTTCCCGGCGGGCCGGTCGGCGAACGGGGCGAGCCCGGTGCTCGCCAGCAGGTCGGCGATGCGGCAGTCCCGCTCCGCCCGGCCGTGGCCGAACAATCGGCCGAAGAAATCCACGTTTTCGAACACCGATAAGGTCGGGTAGAGGTTCTTGCCCAGCCCCTGCGGCATGTACGCGATCCGCGGGCACACCCGCCGGCGGTGCGCGGCGTTCGCCATGTCGCCGCCGAGCGCCTCGACCCGCCCCACCTGGACCCGGCGGACCCCGGAAACCAGGGCGAGCAGGCTGGACTTGCCGACCCCATCGGGACCGATCAACCCGACCATCCGATCGGCTGGCAGATCGAGGGTAACGGCGTCGAGGGCGCACGTCTTGCCGTATCTCAGGCCGACGTCCGTCAGGCGCGCCACCGCCGCCCGGTCGGGCGCACCGCTCGCATTGTTGGGCGGCGGGATGGTCATTCCGGCACCCTCAGCCGGAGGTTGGCGGGCCACTCGGCTTGTGGGTCGAGTTGCACGTAAGCCACCCCAGGCAGCCCGGTCTTGACGCGCTTGATGTGCTTCTTCAACAGCTCCGGGTCGATCCGGGCCTTGATGCGGAACACCAACTTCTCCCGCTCCTGGGCTGTCTCGACCGTCTTGGGGGTAAACTGAGCGACGTCGGCGACGTAGGTCACCCGCGCCGGAAGGACGAACTGCGGGCTTGCGTCGAGCACGAGGTGAACGTCGGTCCCCATCCGGACCCGGCCGGCCTCGGCGGTCGGCAGGAAGAAGGTCATGTAGACGTCGGCGAGGTCGACCATGTTCAGCACCTTGCCGCCCGCCGTGAGCACCTCCCCGGGCTGGGCGACCCGGTACTGCACACGCCCATCGCGGGGCGCCTTGAGCGTGCAGTCCTCGATTTCCGCCTGGAGCCGTTCGATCCGTGACTTGGCCGCGTCCACCGCGGCCTCCGCCTGGATCACCTGCGACTTGGCAGTGGTGATCGCGGCGTCCGAGGCGGCGACGTTGGCCTTCGCCACCTTGACTGCCGCGTCCGCACTGAAGAACTGGACGCGGGCGGCGTCGAGGGCCTCCGCCGAGCCGACGCCCTTCGCGGAAGCGTCTTCCGCCCGAGCGCGGTTCCGCTTCGCCCCGTCGAGTTCGGCCTCGCGCTGGGCCACCAATGACTCTCCGGCGGACTTCTCCCTCTCCCGCTGCGTGACGCTGCTGGCCGCAGAGTCCACCGCGCTCTTCGCCCGGCGCAGGTCGGCCTGGGCCTCGCGGAGCTGGGCCGCGAGCACCTCGGTGTCCATCCGCGCGAGGATCTGGCCGACGGCGACGAAGTCGCCCTCATCGACAAGCACCTCCTTGAGGCGGCCCGGGGTCTTCGCGGCGATGTCGATCTCGACCGCCTCGATACGGCCGTTGCTGCCGGCGAACCCGTCCGGTAACTTCTTGGGCTGGAGGGATGTCCAACCGATGTAGGCAACAAAGCCTCCCCCGAGCAAGACCACCACCACGATCCATGTCCGCCGCATCATGACCATTCCCACTCGTCAACGCCCCGCCGGGGCGAGATGCTGACACCGCACCACCCCAACCCAGGCAACATATGGCTTCCGACACGGACCGTTGTCTCCGATCGAGTTGACACCATGTACTCCCAAGGATATTGAGCCCCGGTCTCGCCGCGAGGATGCATGCGTGGTGCGTGCCGGTAACCTCGTCTCACCGAAACCGAAACCCTCGCGGCGAGACAATCCCCCTCCGGATTTGTACCCCGGAACGTCACAGGTGCCGGGCGGGCGATACCGCGCAGCTCGCCCTGGCACCTGTGGCATCCTGTTCCACTTCTTCGGTTACCCAAGCGACTCCTGAGTCAGGCCAACCTCGCAGCGCTGAAGGTGGACCGCCCGCCCACCGGCTCGACCCATTTCGGGCGCAGTACCGTCGGTCCGCACGTCCCAGGCGGGAATGTGCGGTCGTCATTGGTCGGTCACACGGGTCTGGTCGTGTCCGCAACACTCCGCGTTCATCGGGCGGCGAGTACGAATTCGGCGGCGGCCCGCGCAACCTCCGGGGCCGCCAGTACCCGCCGGTGTCCGAGTCGGCGGGTCGCCGTCAACCCGCCTCCTGCCGCCTCCGCTACCGCCCGCCCGTTCGCGAACGGAACCTCCCGGTCGTCCTCATCGTGGATCACGAGCAGCCGGCGGACGTTACCCCGGAGCAGCGCCCCGGTGTCGAACTCGGCCACCGCCCTCCCCGTCCGCCGGGCGATGTGGTCCTGCATGGCACTGATTGTTCTCACCGACAGCCCGACCCCCGAACCGAACCGGTGCGTCAGGTCGCCCAGGCGGGCCGGCGGCGACACCAGGACGAGGGAGCCGAACTCGACCCTCCCGGCCAGCGGCCGCCCGCCCTCGACGGCGAGCGCGGCCACCATCCCCCCGAACGAGTGGGTGATGGCGGCCTCGAACGGCCCCAACACGTCACTCACCGCCCGCAGGGCTTCGGCGGCCCGGGGCAGGTCGGTCCGCCCCCCGGTCGAGTCGCCGTGGGCTGGTGCGTCGTAGGCCACGACGCCGAGCCCCGATGCGGCCAACGTACGGGCGAACGCGACCATGTGCGACGCCCGGCCGCCCCATCCGTGGACGAGCAGAACCCGCTGCCGGGCCTCGGGGGGGTCCCAGTGATAGGCTCGCAACAGGCCCCCGAGGTGCGGGACGGACATCACTTCCGCCGCGCCGAGAAGACCCCGGGCGGCACCGGGAAGTCGGGCCGCCGGTCCGCGGCCTGGGTTGGTGCGCGGGGGCCGACAGAAGAGGGTGTATGCGAACCGGCCCGCACAGGTCGGGGAGAACGTCGCGAGTCCGTTGAGACAGGCCGAGACCGCCACGCGGGCGAGACTCATCCCGGTGCTCCTGGGGTACTGAACCGTCTGAGGCACCCGGCGAGAACACCTCGGACCCAGGTCTGGCGCTCAGCCCGGATCAGGGCCGTTGGAGTCTGGATCACTTTCACGGGAAGTGGCCGGGGTGGCGGAGTGTTCCAGGACCCGCTGGAGTTCGTCGAGTAATTCCCCCGCCCGGGGGCCCGTCGCCTCCAGCATCACGTCGTTCCCGGGATCGACTCCGAGCAAGAAGAGCTCGGACGGGTCCTGGCCGTCGCACCACCGGTCTCGGTATCCGACGGCCACACCACCACCGACGTGGCGGGCGGCGATTGCCATTGCAACCGCGACCCGGAGCGGCAGCGGCTCCGTCCCGCAATAGCGGACGACCCGTCGCATTGCGCGCACGGCCTTTCTACCGACACCTGGTTGCTCGTCCATTGCTGCGTCCTCTGGCGAATTCCTCGACGGGGAGTCAATCCCCCTGCGAGCCGGAAGCGTCTTTCCAGCCGGTCGGAACCCGGATGACGGTCTTGAGGTGGACACCCTCCCGGGGCACCGGTCGCTCCCCCGGCCCGAGGCCGGGGGGGAGAACCCGCCACCGGCCGGTGCGCCCGGCCTCGGACCCGGCCTCGAACAGCCGCCGCATCACCCGCGGGTCGAAGCCCAGGCCGACTCCGTCAGCCGGTTGGTCGCCGGGGACAGCCGCCAAGTGGAACCCGGCCCCGGTGTGTCGGGCGAGGAGGTACAACCGCAGCAGGTCGCCGTCCTGGCGGGACCGCAGAACACCGGCGAGCGCCTCCCCGGACACCCGCACCAGCCGCCGCTCGACCGGGCCGTGGCGAGGGTCCAGATGGCCGGACAGGATGACGTATACGTCGGCCCCATGGGCGGTCGGATCGAGTTCACCGGCCGGCCCGACCCCGAGGGCGGCCGGAGGCAGGAAGGCCAAACTGCTCACCCCACCGTCCACGTGCAACTCCGTGTGTCGGCATCCGTCCACCTCCACGTCGATGGCCACCGGCGGAAACACCGCCGGGACCGAGCAGGACGCCAGGATCACGTCGCAGAACAACTCGCGGCGGTCGGGGTCGGTCCCCGCCGCAACCGCGCCGAGATCCCAGATGACCTGGCGCTTCGTGTCCAGGTCGGTCGTCCCGACGTAAAGCCGCCGCCCCTTCCGGTATTCGGCGGCCACACGGTCGAGGAGTTCCGGGGTCGCCACCGCCTTGATCCGCGCCCGGAGTGGCGTCGCGTCGGCCAGGGAGTCCGTCCAGAGGACGGCGGGAAGCGGCCGGCGGCGGAACACGTCCCGGTCCCGGGTGGTCGTGTAGAAGGTCTCCAACTCCCCGTCGTACTCCGGGCCGAGGAAGGCGAGCGGTGCAATCACCGCCCCGGTGCTGACCCCGGTCACCACGTCGAACTGCGGCCGGGTGCCGGACTCCGACCAGCCTTTCAGGACACCGGCGGCAAACGCGCCGTGAGCGCCCCCGCCGGACAGAACGAGCGCCGACCGCGCCGGACGAACCGGCGGTGCGGCGGGCGTATCGACGGGGATCAGGTGGGCGTTGGCGGGCAGGTCTGGGGGCGGGTACGACCGCTCGGCAACACACCCGGTCGTGAGCGCCACGACCCCGATCAGCACTTGCAGTCGCACAGCAGGCTCCTTCCCGCCCAGAGGCTCATCGAGCGGTTCGCCCCAGACCAGGGCCTCCTCCCGCACGGCTCGGTCGAACTCCTCCTGGATCGTTCCGGGCGCGGGTGCTGAGCGCCGCCGGGGCCATCCCTGGGGACGTTAGCGGTGTTCTCGACCATGCCCGGCACCCCCGTCGGTGGAAGCGGCAACGAGCGGAGGCGAATCAATACCGTCCGCTGTCTCGATTTCAATGGGGTCGTACGGTGGCCTCTCCTGGCGGGGGAACACCCGCCACCAGACCCGCCCGGCGAAGAGGGCGAAGTCGTCCCACAACGAGTACGCGACCGGGGTAACGAGCAGGGTCAGGAGGAGTGAGAGAGCCTGACCGCCGAGGATGAGTTTCGCCATCCCCGACCGGGTCGATGCGCCGGGACCCTGCCCGAGGGCCATCGGGACCATCGCCGCCAGGAGCATCAGCGTGGTCATCATGATCGGCCGCAGCCGGGTCGCGTTCGCCTCCAGGATCGCCTCCTCCCGCGGCACCCCTCGGCCCCGCAGCACGTTCGTGTAGTCCACCTGCAAGATGCCGTTCTTCTTCACAATCCCAAACAGCATGAACAGCCCGAACATGGCGTAGATGTCCAGGTTCGTCTGGAGGAGCCAGAGGGACAGCAGGGCGAACGGGATGGTCAACGGCAGGGCCGCCAGGATGGTGATCGGCTGGATGTAGCTCTCGAACTGGCCGGCCAGGATCATGTACATGAAGACGAAGGCGAGAACGAACGCGATCAGGAAGTTGGCGTTCGACTCGTTCATCGTCTTGGCCCGGCCGATGAACTCCCACCGGTACTCGGGCGGCAGGTTCATCTCCTTGACGTGGGCCGACAGGGCCTCGACCGCCTCCCCGAGCGACTTCCCTTGCAGGTTGGCCGAGACGACCACCTGCCGCTGGCGGCCGAACCGGTCGATCGAGTTCGGCCCCAGTGCCTTCTCGATCCGGGCCACGCTCCCGACCCGGACCACGCCGTTGGCGGCCTTCGTCGAGGGGACCGTCAGCCGGGCGATCGCCTCCGCGTCGTCTCGGTACTGGCGGTCGGCCCGGAGCCACACGTCGTACTGCTCACCCGCCTCCTTGTACTTCGTCACCGGCAGCCCGCCGACCATGACGTTGGTTGTGGTCGAGACGGCGTCGAGCGACACCCCCAGGTCGGACAGCCGCTCCCGGTCCGGGCGGATGCGGAGTTCCGGCTTGCGGAGCGACAGACTGGTGTCGATATCGACGAAATACCCCTGGTCGGTCATCCACGCCGAGATCTCGTCCGAGTACTTCTCCAACTTGTCCATGTCCGGGCCGCTCAGGTTGAAGTCGATCTCCACCTGCCGGAACCCGGTGCCCTGGAACGCCGACACGTCCTGGACGGCCGCCCGCAGGTCCGGGTAGTCGGCCAGGATCGCCCGGGCGTCGTCCATCACCTCGAACTGGGTGAACTCCTGGCGTCCGGCCCCGACCTCCTTCAGGATGTGCCCGAGAGTCCCGTCCGGGTCCACGCCCCGGACGGACGGGGTGAACTTCCGCTTCTCCAGGTCGGTGATGCGGACGTAGATAGTCCCCTTGGTCACGTCCCCCTGGCCCTTGGTCACCCGCCCGCTGGTGTCCCCGATCACCAGGTAGGTGTGGGTCACCCCGCGGAGGCCGCGAAGGCGCTGGTCGATCTGCCCCAAGACTTCCTCGGCCCTCTGGAGCGAGTACCCCTCGGGCAGGGTGACGGACACCTCGAACTCGCTCTGGTCGTCACGGGGGACGAAGTCCTTGCCGACCTTGCCGGCGATGACGGGGGTGGTGAGGAGGACGCCGACGGCGACCACAACGACGATCCACCGGTGCCGCATGGCCCACCGCAGGACCAGCATGTACGACCCCTCGACCAGCCGCCACACCCACCCGCTCTTGCTCCCGTGCCCGGCCTGCCCGTGACCCGGCTTGGACTTGAGCATCTTGGCGCAGAGCATCGGCGTCAGGGTGAAGCTGACCACCATGCTCAGGAACAGGGAGAACGCGACCACGAACCCGAAGCTGGAGAAGAACCGGCCGACCCGCCCGCCCATGAACGCGACCGGGATGAAGATGACCAGAAGGGATAGGGTTGTCGCGATGACCGGCAGGGCGATCTCCCGTGTCCCCTCGACCGCCGCCCGCCCCGGCGGATACCCCTTCTCCTCCATCAGCCGGTAGATGTTCTCGTTCACCACCACCGCGTCGTCGATGACGATCCCGATCGCCAGGATCAGCCCGAGGATGGTGATGTTGTTCAGGGTGAAGCCCATCGCGTCCATGAACGCGAAGGTGCCGACGATCGAGGTGGGGATGGCCAGGGCCGCGATTAGCGTGGTCCGCAAGTCCTGCATGAACACCAGGATCGTCAGGATGACCAGCCCGGCGGCGAGGACGAGGTGCATCTTCACCTCGTCGATCGACTTGCGGATGAACCGCGACTGGTCGCGGATGACCTCGGCCTGGATGTCGTCCGGGAGGGCGGAGCGGATCTCGCCCAGCCGCTTGAGGACACGGTCCACCACCTCGACCGTGTTCTCGCCCGACTGCTTCTGGACGATCAGGCTAACCGCGTTGTCCCCGGCGTCGGAAATCTCCCCGGCGGCAGCCTTCTGGCGGACCCACAGCCGGCTCGTCCCCCGCGGCTCCTCGAACGAGTCCGCGACACGACCGATGTCCTCGATCCGGACCGGCTGGCCGGCCCGGTTGCCGACGATCAGTTTCTCGAAGTCGGCCGGCTTCTCCACCCGCCCGAGAGTCCGGAGGACCACCTCTCCGCGGCCCTGATCGACCCGCCCGCCCGGTTGTTCCTGGTTCTCCCGGAGGAGCGCCAGTCGCACGTCCTCGACCGTCAGGTTCTCGTACTTGAGCAGCTTGTCCGGATCGACGTACACGTTCACCGCCCGCTGCCGGCCCCCGACCAGGGTCACCGATCCGACACCGGGCAGTGTTTCCAGGTTCTCCTTGATCCGCTTCCGGGCGATCTCGGTCACCTCCCGGAAGTCGCGCCGGCCGGAGACGGCGATCGTCAGCACGGGAGCCGCATCCAGGTCGAACCTGTCGATGACCGGCGGGTCGGTCCCGACCGGGAGTTGGCTCAGGATGGTACGGATCTTGGCGTCCACCTCCTGGGCGGCGACCGCCCCGCTCTTCTCCAGTTTGAACTGGATGGTGACCTGGGAGTAACCCTCCTTCGTCGTGCTCCGCAGTTCGTCGATCCCGGAAACGGTGTTGACGATCTCCTCAATCGGCTTGGTGACGGTCGTCTCCATCTCCTCGGCACTGGCTCCGCGGAGGGTGGTGGTGACGACGACCACCGGCAGATCGACGTTCGGGAACAGGTCCACCCCGAGCCGTGCGTAGGACGCGACCCCGAGGACGACCGGGGCGGCCATGAGCATGACCGTGAAGACCGGCCGGCGGATGCAAATCTCGTACAGGCTCATCCCTGCCCTCGCCTCGGTGAGAGTGATTCGACCCCGAACTGACGGCTACTTGCCGTCCCGGACCCGGACCGGCTTCCCCTCGGACAACTGCGACTGGCCGCTCGTCACCACGGCCGCCCCGGGCTTCAGATCCCCGGTTACCTCGACCCAGCCGTCGGGCTGGTTTGCGGTCCCGACCTCGACCCGGACGCCAGGGGTGACCTGGACTTCACGAGCCGTTCCGCCATCCACTACGAACACTTTGGTCACGCCGGCGAATGACACGAGTGATTCTTCCGGGACGGTGACCGCTACCGGATCGACGCGGGTGAACACGGACGCCTTTGTGAAGCTACCGGCCCGGAGCTTCCGGTCCGGGTTGGCCACCCCGATCACGATCTGGAAGGTCCGGTTCGCCGGGTCAACGGTCGGATTCATCCGCACGACGAGCCCCTTGAACACCCGGCCGCGGTGGGCTTCGACTTCAAGGTCCACCTCCTGACCGATCTTGACTTCGTCCATGTACCGCTCGGGCACGGTCGCCCCGAGCTTTAGGTAGTCGTCGACCACGAGTTTGAACACGGACATGGAAGTGGTCGGAGAGACCCGGAGCATCTCGCCCTCGGACACCATCCGTCGAGAAACCGACAGCCGGGTCACGGCGGGTAGGAGGATCGGCTTTCCTCCCGGACCGATTACCGGAAGCGGCTGAGCGGAGATCGAGGGCACGACGACTTTGGTATCCGCCAGCCGCTGCCGGGCCGTGTCTAACACGGCTTTCTTCTGGCCGATGGCCACGAGGGTGGAACGTGCGTCGAGGACCGCTTGTTGATAGTTCGCTACCGCGACCTTGTAGTCGGCCTCGGCCAGATTGTACGCCTCTTCTGAAGTCGACTTTTCCGACAGAAGTTTCTTGGCCCGTTCAAACCGGGATGCGGCACTGCGTTCCAACGCCGTTGTTTTGACAACCGCCGGAAGGAGGCTCACGTCAAAAGTGCTTGCCGGCAACTCCCTCAAGCCGAGCTTGGACAGTTCGAGTTCAAGCGCCTGTTGCACTTCGGCAACGGCGAGCTTGTAATCGGTGTCGTCGATCTCCAGAAGCACGTCGCCAGGTTTCACGTCGTCGCCCAGGTCGGAATTGATCCGGACGATTCGGCCGTCGGCCTTGGCCGTGACGGTGATCTCCTCACGACCGATCATCGTGCCGACGACCTGAACCTTACGCTGGACCGGACGGGCAGTGGCCGGCTGGACCGTGACGGGGACCGGCTTTGCCTCCCGTTGCTTCGGTTGGTCCTTCGCCCCGGCTGCCAGGTCGGCCTGGGTGTTCCCCTTCGGGCGGCCGGGGATAACGCCGGTCGCGACGCCCACCCCCACCACGGCGGCAAGGATCACGAGCCGGATCACCCACTTCCGTAACTCGCCCCCGGAAGGTTTCGGCGGCGGTGGGTGAACCGGTGCGGTTGGCGTGGCGGGGGCGGTCACGAGGTGTTCAACTGACATTGGTTTTCCTCCGCTCGGCCGGGGTAAGCATTCCCCCGAGGACGATGTCGATGATGTCAGCTGACTGCTCTTCTGGCGTCTTCCGGCCCCCCGTGAAGTGGGCGGTAAACATTGCCCCATAGACCTGATCACTGAGCACGTCGAGGAGTCGATCGACCGGTAGGTCGCGCACCCGGCCAACTCGGACCAGTCCGGCGAGCAGATCCCGCCACCGGTGGGCACTGGCATCCCGGTGCTCGAAGTAGGTGGAGGTCTTGCGATCGCGGAACACGGCCCGTTCCTGGATGATCAGCTCAACGAACTGCGGGTGTTCGTGAAAGAAGTGGAGATAGGCGCGTATCGCCGCTCTGATCCGGTCGAGCGGTTCTTCGATCTGATCGACCAAGTCGCGAACGGCTTCTTGGAGCTTCCGCATCCCGAGATCGACGGCAGCCAGAAACAATTGCTCTTTGCTCTCATAGTAGTAGTAGAGCGTGGCCTTGCTCACCCCGATCGCCTTGGCGATCTCGTCCAGGTCGGTGGCGGCGTACCCATGGCGCGCGAAGATGATTGCCGACGTGGCTAGGATGTCGTCCTTCCGCTGACGGGTCCGCTCGGGGTCTTTCGGTCGACCGGGAGGGCGGGTAGTCGATTTCGTCACGGGAACTTCCATTTTTTATTTGATTTCCTCGTCAGTTAAAAAATAGGGATCACCGGGGGCGGTGTCAAGACGACTCGGCCGTGTGGTCGATACGCTGGTTGATGGCCAACGCGCAAAACCATTACGGCTGTGATCTTGTGAATTCTGAGGGGGGGCTTGCGGAGCCGGGGCAATCTTGCCCCTCCCACGACCTGGCACCATGAGTCTTTGCACGCTCGGGGGGCGAGCTTATCCGAAGTCCGGGCGATGTCCTGCCTCTCGGCGTACCCCCGTATGTAATCACCGGCGATCCAAAACCGAACAGTATGACGGCAGTGAGGTGGCCGAGGTGGCCCTGAAGGAAGGCGCATGCCTGATTCGGTCCGGCGCTGCCCCGCTGGCGTTGGCCGAGTTGCACGACTGTCATCCACCAGCCGCGCGGGCCACGGCAAATAACTGGCCGGAAAACCTCGGACAGCCCAGACTTCACTCTCGTGAGGCGTAACAGCGGAACAGAATCCCTGAACGTCACATCAATGGCCGAATATGGATTTCGCCAAGAGGATGCTTTGTATCAAGTCTGCCGGTATTTCCGACGATACCAGAAGTGCGATTCCGCACCCACCGAGATCCACGACCACGACGGTAACGGGATCCTACAGTCCCGGCACGAGTTCGCGATGAGCATTCAGCAATCGGTCCTGGGTGTCGTTCGAACCTGACAGTCGCGGAGTTCATTATGACCAAGTTCACACAACGGATCGCCCTTCTGCGGGTTCTGGTGGTGTTCTTCACCTTCGGCCTCGTCGGATGCACCGGCGTACGACAATACATCCACAACGGATTCAAGGTCGGGCCGAACTATCAGCCGCCGGCAGCACCTGTGGCAGACGAGTGGATCGACTCGCGAAGCGAGCGCTTCTCCAAACAGGCCCCGGACTTAAAAGACTGGTGGAGTGTCTTCAACGATCCCGTTTTGAACCGTCTCATCCAAACCGCGTATGAGCAGAACATCAGTCTCAGGGAGGCCGGATTTCGAGTCGCTGAGGCCCAGGCTCGTCGAGGAGTCGCGGTCGGTCAACTCTTCCCGCAAGTGCAAGACGTGAGTCTTGATTTTGTTCGAACTCGGCGCAGTACTGAAGTTGCACTTTTCCCTAAAGGGATCGACTCGGTATCGCCGTTCGCGAATCTGACTGCGACGCAGTTCAACAACTGGAGAATTGGCAGCAGTCTGGCGTGGGAGCTTGATTTCTGGGGGAGATTCCGGCGCTCTGTCGAGGCGGCGGACGCACAACTCGACGCCTCTGTGTTCGGCTACGACGAAGTGCTAGTGATGCTCATCGGCCAGGTCGCGACGGCATACATCGAATTGCGGACTGAAGAAGAGCGACTCGCAGTCGCCAAGAAGAATGCGGAGTTGCAGACCGAAAGTGCCCGTGTGGCAAAGGCACGATTCGATGCGAAAGGAGAGGGTAGCGAACTGGACTATCCTCAGGCCAAGGCGAATCTCGGCAGCACACTCGCCGACATAGAACGGATTGAAATTCGACGGAGAGAGGCGCAGAACCGCCTCTCCGTACTCATGGGTATGCCGCCGCACGACCTTTCGGACATCATCAACAGCCCTGCTCCGATTCCCAAAGCCCCGGGAACAGTGACCGTTGGTATTCCGGCGGAGCTGATCTGGCGACGGCCGGATGTTCGTCGAGCCGAGCGGATCGTCGCGGCTCAGAGTGCGGAGATCGGTGTCGCAACGTCCGCATTATACCCCCATGTCTCCGTTCTCGGCTCCCTGGGATGGGAGGCCGGCAAGTTCAGCGACGTGTTCAAGAGTAGTGCTTTCGGAGGAACGATCGGCCCGTCGTTCCGCTGGGATGTGCTGAACTATGGGCGGCTGCTCAACAATATCAAAGCCGAAAATGCCGTATTTCAGCAAGTCATTGCCAGTTACCAGCAAACGGTACTGAACGCCAACGAAGAAGCCGAAAACGCCATCGTTGCATACCTGCACCTGGTCGATCAAGTCAAACTGCTGGAGGCAAGTGTCCGTGATGCTCGTGAAGCAGAGCGTGTCGCACAGGTCAAATACCGTGCGGGAGCGACCGACTTCAATCGGTTGTTTGTTGTGCAGCAGTTGTTGCTTGCCCAAGAGGAAAGACTGGCGGTCTCCCGAGGCGCTTCGGCACAAAGCTTGGTCGATCTATATCGCGCCTTGGGGGGCGGCTGGGAGATTCGACTTGCTCGACCCGTTTCGGCGATCACTCCACCCGGTCAAGTCCCGTTACGCATCAAGAAAATGGGACAAGGCCAGCCAGTGGTGCCGGACACTGGCAAGGCGCCCATGCCTACTGTGCCTTCTCCAGCAAAAGACAATAAATAACTTCCGAACTGGGATAGGTATTGCGCTCTGCGGTAGCAAGATCGCCATGAGTGTAACCCGTCATCCGCAAAGCTCAAACGGTTGGTAATTATTGAGCAGGTCGTTGTGTTGGTGGATTTTTCTCGCTTCACTGGTCGCGTGGTGGGGGTGGAACTGGTCGGCGAGGCCGGCTTGGCGGACGGCCCGGACGTTGAGCATGGCCTGAGATCCCTCGATCGAGGGTCCAGCACATGCCGGTTCGGCACATCCGGCCCATGACGAGGTGACGGCACGCCCCCTCGATCACGCCAGCGAGGACTACGAGCCGGATCGCCCACTTCCGGCCCCCGCCCCGACGCCTCGCGCGGCGGGGGCCGGAAGTGGGCGGGTTGACTCGCGGTCGTTCCGTCAGGTCACGCAACCGCCGGACGTAATCCTCATACGCACGCCCCCACGGCGATCCTCGTCGGCCTTCTCCTCCTCGAAGCGATCTCGCAACCGCAGCGCACCCATCAACAGGTCGATCACCTGCTGCGGGAAGAGTTCGGCCACACCTTCGTGCTTGTCCACCAGCGTCCGGGCACGCCGCAACGCGTGATCGACGCATTGCTGGTGGGCCACGTCCTCGAATCGCTCGTAGGACGAGAACCCGTCGTGGGTCATGCTCCAGACCAGTCGATGCCGATGACCTTCTCCAGGACATCGGCACAGCGTTTCGAGTCGATGGCGTAGAGCGTGGCTCCGTCGTCACCGATCCAGCCGTGGAGCCAGGCGGGGTGCCCTCCGATTCGCCACCCCGTCTCATCCGGAGTCAGATGTTCGGAGTCCTTGATCTGCTCCGCAATCTCGTCGTCTGCCGGGCGGAGGATTGTGCCCGTAGCATCACGACTTGAGCCGAGGCACCGGGCGTCACGGCCATGCCGAAGAGCTTGTCGAAGGTGTCGGCGATCTTCCCGTGGGACAGGCCCGCCCGCTTGTTGAGGTAGACGATGGCCGCTTGCGTGTCACCGCCGAGTTGGCTTCGAGCGGCACCCGTGGCGTCGCTGGTCTGCAGCGGGTGGCGACCCCGCAGGGGTTTGCGGCATTTCCGGCAGTGGCCGCAGTGGATGGTGAACTTGCGGACAATGGGTTTGCGGGGAATCTCGGTTTGGAACTGCTGATCGAGATGATCTTCGACGACATCGCCGCCGCAATGGGGACAGTGATCGGGCAACGTGGCGTCGAGCGTCTCATCGACCTGAGCGGGGAGCGGTGGCTCTCGGTGGGCGTGTGGGCCGTGCTTCCGACCCGCCTTGCGGCCGGGCTTCTTGGGGTTCGGTTCGGGTTGGCCCTTCGAGAAAGGGGCAGCTTGTCGCTTGGCGGAGCGTTCGAGTTCGTCGATTCGGCGGAGGAGTTCGCGGACGGTCTCTTCGAGCCGCGTGTTGCGTTCACGCAGTTGCTGATTCTCGAGGGCGAGTTGTTGATACGACGGCGTGTCCATGTGGACCTCGACAGCGACGACCCATGTCGGCTGAACGAGATTGTTGTGAAACTCCGCGTGTCTGGCCAGGGGACGCTAAACAAGCACGTCCAGATCGGATTGCCGGTCGAGATCGGTTCATGCGTTCATTTTTTAGTGTTCGTGGCGGTGGTGGATGTCCGGGTAGTTCGGGTGCGAGTGTCGCATCGGCAAGTGGTCGTGTGGGTGACTGTGCGGTTCGCCGGGTGGGTCGTCCGGCCCGTGTTCGTGCTGGTGGTGTTCGTCGTGAACGTGGCTGTGGTCGTGAGACATGTCTTCGTGTTCGTGTTCGTGCCGCTCGGTCAGGTGCAACCAGACGCCGACGCCCATGAGTGCCGCCGCGAGGAAGAAGGCGACCGTGGGTCGGTCACCGAGCAGTGCCAGGGAGATCACAGCACCGACGAAAGGCGCTACCGAGAAGTATGCCCCTGATCGGGCAGTCCCGAGATTTCGCAGGGCCAGCACAAACAACGTCAGGCTGACCCCGTAGCCCGCCAAACCCACGATCCCACAAGCCGCGACCGTCCAGAAGTCCGGCACTTCGGCTCCGCGAGCCAGTGCGATCCCCACGTTGACGTTGCCAGCTACCAACCCCTTGATCGCGGCGATCTGCATGGGGTCGCCCGCCGACACCTTTCGGGTCAGGTTGTTGTCGATGGCCCAGGCCAGACACGCCCCGGCGACCGACAATGCCCCCAATGGGATCCCAACTTCCGATCCGCCTTCCCAGGAGAGCAGGACGCCGCCAGCAGTGATCGCGACCATGCCGAGGGCGATGCGGCGGTCGAAGTTCTCCCGGAACACGAACCACGCCAGGAGGGCCGTCAGCACGCCCTCCCTGTTCAAGAGCAACGAGGCCGTCGATGCGGGGGTGGCGGCCAACCCGGTCATGAGCAGGACCGGAGCGACCACCCCTCCGAACAGAACGGCACCCGCGAGCCAGGGCACGTCGGCACGTCGCAACGAAGCCTCGGACGGCCCGTGCCCTTTCCGGCGCACCCAGAGGCGATCCCCCGCCAACAGACCGCACCCCGACCCGAGGTACAATAACCCGGCCACCAGGAGTACCGGGTCCACCTGAGCGACAAGCACCTTGGCGAACGGCGTGCTGGCCCCGAACAGTGCGGCGGCGGCGAGGGCGTAAACGACGCCTCCTCGGACCGGGGGGCGCTTGTTTTGACTCACAGTAATTCGCCCCTTGCTTCGACCTCGCCCGGCCCCACAAGGCGACGAAAGTGCCACTCGCCGAGGCCAGTTCAGTGACCATCCATAACCATCAACTCACGAACTTGCTCACAGTTCCCTGTCGATCTCGCAGGTGGACATTTCCTTGAATCCTGCGACATTGCTCAGGCCGGTGCTACCGGCTGATCGCAAGTTCCTCATCGTGCGGGTGGTCACCCTGGCAGTGGTGATCCTCGACGGTGATGTGGACGAGTTCCTCATGCACACGCAACCGCTCCTTGTAGTGATCCGGCGGCTCCGGGTGGGCCGTCACCAGCCCGACAATGCAGGCGTACTTGCCCGGCCCCACTCGCCAGACGTGCAAGTCCAAGATGACCGTCTCCCCGTCACCCTCGATCACGTCGCGGATTTCTTGCACCACCGGGTCGTCCATCTCCCGGTCGAGCAACACCCGGCTCGTCTGCCGTACCAAACCGATTGCTCAGTGGGTGATGACGAGGGCACCGACGATACCCATGAGCGGGTCGAGCCAGTCCCACCCGAATAGCTTGCCGCCGAACAGGGCGACGATGGCGAGAACCGAAGTCATGGCGTCGGCCAAGACGTGGAGGTATGCCGCCCGCAAGTTCAGGTCGTGATACCCCTTTCCGTTGTGGTGACCGTGGTCGTGACCGTGGGAGAGGTTGTCGGGGTCGTGTTCGTGACCGTGGAGGAGCCACGCACTCAGGAGGTTTACGGCCAGCCCGATCACGGCCACGATGATGGCATTGTCGTAGCTGATCGGCAGCGGGTTCATCACCCGGACGACCGACTCGTAGGCCATGTACAGGGCCACGATACCGAGGATGATGGCACTGGAAAATCCCGCGAGTACGCCGACCTTCCACGTCCCGAAGGTGAACCGGGGGTCGGCGGCGTGGCGGCGGGAGTACCAGTATGCGAACGCGGTGATGCTCAGGGCCGCGACGTGCGTCCCCATGTGCCAGCCGTCCGCGAGCAAGGCCATCGAGTTGGTAAGCCAACCGGCGACGATCTCACCCGCCATCATCGTGGCGGTCAGGAGTACGACCCGGCGTGTGCCTCGCTCGCCGCTCGCATTACCAGTGTCGAAGTCGTGGCATTCTCGCCACCGAGTATTGTCGGTCTTGTGCATGGTGTGTCCTCGACGGGCCGGTCGGCTACGACCGGCCCGTGTAACAGGGATGGCCATTACGTCGTTGTCTCAGCCTACTCCTTGAACTCGCCCTTCGAGCCGACGCCATCAATCGCACCGTTGATGACCCCCTCGAAGTCGGCAACGTTGCCCACGCCCGGATCGGTGCCGACGAACTTGGACGCCTTCCCGTCCTTGGCGTCCACCGGCTTGAGCGTGATCGTCATGGGCGGAACGACCTTGCCCTTGTCGGCCCCCTCCTTGACCTTCGTCTCCTTGATGGACATGGTGAACTCCGTGGCAGCCACGGCCTCCGTCGGCCAATCCTTCTCCTTCTTGCCCTCCACGCTCTTCAGGAAGAGGAGGGTCACCTCCTTCTTCGGGTGATCGACGGTAAACTCGGCGTGGTACTTGCCCATGTCGAACGTCACCCCGCCATTCGGCCCGTTGCCGTGCGGGACGTGGTCGTCAGCCTTCCCGCCCTTCTTGTCGTCGGCCTTACTCGGGTCGGCCTTCTTGTTGCACCCGGTCAGCGCCAGGGCCGCGAGCATCAGCCCCAGGCCCAGCAACTTCGTGTACATCATCGCGTTCGTCCCTTCAAAGAGTGAGAAACAGGATGAGCGTCCGTGCCGTCATGCCGCCCGGAGGAGTTCCGCGTCGGAACCCTCGCTGCGGACGAGTCGCTCGGCGTCCATGCCCGAGAACTTCCAAAACAGTCCGGGGTGGATGAGGAACTCGCAGAACGTCGAGGTCATCAGCCCGCCCAGGATCACCGTGGCCACCGGGTAGAGAATCTCCAATCCCGGCTTCTTGCGCCGACAACCAACGGGATCAAGCCGATCCCGGCGGTGAGCGCGGTCATCAGCACCGGGGCCAGCCGCTCAAGGCTGCCCCGCAGTACCGTCTCGCGGGCGAACGGTTGGCCCTCTTCCTTCATCAGGTGGAAGTAGTGAGTCACCAGAAGGATGCCGTTTCGCACCGCGATCCCGCCGAGCGACACGAACCCGACGAGGCTCGCCACCGTCAGGGTTTGGTTCGTAATCACCAGAGCCAACACCCCGCCGATGAACGCCGTGGGGATGGCATTCAGGATTTGGAGTGTGATCCTCACTGAGGGGTACAACATCATCAGGACGAGGAAGATGCCCGCGAGCGAAACGCAGGCCAGGACTGAGATCAGTCGAGTGGCTGATCGCTGGGCCTCGAACTGCCCGCCAAATTCCACGAAGTAGTCTTCCGGCATCCTCACCGTCCCACGCACCTTCCGCTCGATCTCGGCGACGGTGCTTTCGAGGTCGCGGCCCGACACATTGCACCGCACGACTTGTTTTCGCCGCACGTTCTCCCGGTTGACAAGGTTCGGGCCACTGGCTGCTGTGGGAAAGTCGGCGACCTCGCGGAGCCGAATCTGGCCCCGCCCATTCGGAAGGTCGAGCCGCAACTCGCCGAGCTTGTAGGCGTCCGAGCGGTACGGCTCCTTCAACTTCACGACGAGGTCGAACCGCCGCTGCCCCTCCAGTACCACCGAGACGGCTTCCCCCTTCAACGCGATCTGAACGAAATCGGCGACGAACTCCCGGCTCAGGCTGTGGTGGGCGAGGTCGTCGGGCCGCAGGACGACGTGAACTTCGTCCACCCGCTCCTGCGGGTCGATGATCGGCGGCGTGACGCCCGGCACCTCGGCGACCACGTCGCGGATTTGCCCAGCCAGTTCGCGGAGTTTGTCGAGATCGTCACCGTAAATGATGATGGCGATCTGCGACCGGACCCCGGAGAGCATGTGGCTAATCAGGTGCGAGAGCGGTTGCTCGGTTTCGATCTCGACCCCCGGTGCCGCCGCACGGAGGTCGGACAGGAGTGACTTGAGGAACTCGTCGCGGCGGACACCCGCCTCCGGGTTCATGGTCAGGATGTACTCTCCGACGTTTACGGGTTCGGCGTGTTCGTCCAACTCGGCCCGGCCCGTGCGGCGGGCAAAGTGGACGGCTGGGCCGTTCGGGTTCTCGGGCGATTTCTGCATCGTCTTCAACCGGGCGTCGATCAGGACCGCCGCCTCGTTCGACGCCTTCAACGACGAACCACCGGGCAACCCGACGTTCACCTGGACGCTGCCCTCGTCAAACTTGGGCAGGAAGTCGGCCCCGAGTCGCGTCAGTTGCCAGACGCTCACCCCGACGGCAACCCACGTCAGCACGAGAAGGATGCCCGCCCGTCGCATGCTGAACCGGATGAAGAAGCCAGCAACCCACTTCAAAGCTCGCAACAGGAATCCGTCGCGGTGCCCGTGGCCACCGCCGACCTTGGGCATCAGGTAGTACGACAGGACCGGCGTGACAGTCAGCGACACGACCAGTGAAGCCAGGATCGACACGATGTAGGCGATGCCGAGTGGGACGAATAGGCGACCCTCGACACCGGACAGTGCGAACAGGGGCAGGAACGCGAGGATCACGACCGCTGTTCCGAACACGATGGCCGAGCGGATTTCGCGACTCGCCTGATAGACCACGACGATGGTTGGCTGCGGGACGGGCAAGGCGTTGTTCTCGCCCAGTCGGCGGTAGATGTTCTCCACGTCCACGATGGCGTCGTCCACCAATTCGCCCATCGCCACCGCGATCCCGCCGAGCGTCATCACGTTGATGCTTAGTTCCTGGCCGGTGATGACCCCGATCAGGCGGAACACCAGTGTCGTGACGACGAGCGACAAGGGGATGGCGGTCAGGGTGATGAACGTGGTGCGGATGTTCAGGAGGAACAGGAACAGGACAATCACGACGAGAACGGCACCGATGACGAGGGCTTCCTCGACGTAGTACACCCCCCGGTCAATGAAGCTCTTGAGTTGGAACAGGTCGGTGTTGATGACCACGTCGGCGGGCAGTGCGGCCTCGGACTCCTTCAGCGCGGCCTTCACCTCGTCGGTCAGCTTGCGGGTGTCGAAGTGCGGCTGCTTCACGATGGTCAGGATGACGCCGGGGCTGCCGTCGATGCTCGCATCACCTCGCTTCGGGGCCGGGCCTTCTTCAATCTGTGCGACGTTGCCGAGCAGAACGGCTCGGTCGGAGTTCACCTTCACCACAACCTTCAGGAGGTCGGCCACCACCTTATCGGGGAGTGGTCCGAGCCTGCCGATCACCCGCACCGGGCGTTCGGTCTGGCCTTCTTCAATGAACCCACCGCTGGCGTTCAGGTTGTTCGCCATGATCGCCGCCTCGACATCTTGCAACGACACCTTGTACTCTTCAAGTTTGGCCGGATCGACCAGAACCTGATACTGCTTCTTGTCGCCGCCCATCACGATCACCTCGGCAATGCCCGACAGCCTGAGCAGCCGGGGTCGAA
>JAIOPV010000137.1 GCA_021413735.1 Planctomycetota bacterium | reverse complement strand
GCGGCGGACCGGGCGGTCAGCCAACTTCAGCCGCGCGCCGATGCGGGCGAATTTGGTGTCGAGGAGTTGTGTGTCCATGAAGGTGAGGACACACTCGTCGCAGAGTAGGTTCGCTATCCGCTATCGCTGTCATCCTGATCGACGTTTTGATGGCCCGGCGTTGTTCTTCTTTGTCTGGACTTTCTCTAGCCCTGCCGGCGTGCCCTTATCCTTCCGTGGTCGTCCCTTCGGAATTGCCGGCGGCTCCTCCCCAGGTCTCTGATCCGACTCCACCTCCCGAAACAATTCCGTCAGCGTCACCCCAATCGCACTCGCGATTTTCAGCACGGCGACCATCGACGGCACTTGTCGCTTTCGTTCCAGAATCGACACATGCGTTCGATGAAGGCCGGCCTTCTCCGCCAGTTCTTCTTGGTTCAACCGCAACAGCAGGCGGTGTCGGAGAAGGACTTTGGCAAAGCGAGTTTGAAAGTCGTCGAGTTCCACGCGAAACCGGGGGTTGAGGTTCACCCATCCCACCGGCACGCACCCTTGAAAACCACATAAGTAAAATGGTGCGTTTTTAGAGTTCGAATTTTATACAATAACCACTGTCGAGGTGATGTCTCGCTGGCATATGCTCCGTGACCACTGCTGGTTATTTCTGCCGAGGATTTCGTCGGTAGCTGGGCACACTCCCTGTCGATTTGCGGCCCAACGGGGATCGTGGAATCGGATTTGTCGGTCTGGTTTCTGACGTTTGTCCAGCCGGTGAATGATTTTCGTTGGTTCGCCGCTTCTCGAACCGCTCGACGAATTCGGGAAGCGTGATCCCCAAAGCCGAGCAAACGGTGCGGAGTTGCACCAAATCCAGCCGTCGCTCGCCAGCCTCCATCTTGCTCACGAACGACTGGCTTTGTTTCAGCAGCTTGGCGAGTTCGATCTGTGTCAAATTGGCCGCCTCGCGAGCCTCCTTCAGAAGGGCCACGATGACACGGTTTTCACGAGTGTGGATCGTCTTGTCCATTCGACCGCTTGTGAGGGAGCGGTCGGCATGGTAAATTCCAGAATGGATTATTCCAAAATGTCATAAATATGATCGCCCGATGGTTCAAGAGTCGAAAGCCGAAGGCGGCTGACACTCATTCGATCCGTCTGCTCATTGGGTTGGCGGCTGCGTCGTGCCAGTCGCCCTTCTCATTTCGGAGATCGCCATGAGACCTGTCGCCTGCCCGAAGTGTTCCGCTCGGCTCAAGGTCGGCAACGAACTCCTCAAGGATGCAACCCTCAAATGCCCACGCTGTGGCAATTCCTTCGCACCCGGCGATCTCGCCACCCCCGCGCCTTCACCGGCCGACGGCCGCAACCGAACAGCTAAAATGACAACCTCCGTCGAGAAGCAACCACCTCTTGAACTCGACGACTGTGAAGCCGAAGACATCCCACCCCGGTCCTCGCGAGGCTTGCTCCTCGGCTTGGTTGCTGGTGTTGTTCTCCTTGTGGGGGGCGGCCTGGCGGCCATGCTCTTCACCGGCTCATCAAAGCCCAAGGAGGCCAAAGAGCCGAAACCGGTTGAGACACCCGTTGCGGTCGTCACTCCGACTCCGACGCCTCCTCCGCCCAAGGAGTCTGTACGACCATTCGTCCCGGAAAAGCCAAAACCGGCGGGCGATGGAGAAAAACTCACCGCCAACGAGCTAATCGTCTCCTTCAATGGCTCACGGGCAGACGCCCTGACTCGCTACAACGGGGCCACACTCACGGTGACCGGGAAGCTGTTTTACCCCGCCCGACGCGAACCAGATGGCGAGGTCATCGTCCGGCTCTCGGGGAACCAACTCGTTGAGCCGTGTGTTGTCTGTCGGTTCGCCCCCGGACCGGATAGTGTCGTCTCACGCTTCCCGACGGGAGCGGAGTTGGCCGTGCGTGGCCGATGCACGGGCTGGCGGGCGTTTGGTGACGCGGGTGGTAGCGTCCAGGTTGAATTGGTCGATTGCTCGCAGGTCGGGGAGTCGTCGATCCCGATACCGAAGGGAACGGATCACCCCAAGGCGATCACCCACCTCGGAATCGAAATCCGAGTCGCCGCGGTTCGCATCGGTCACCCACTGCTCGTGCTTGATGGAGGGGGCCCTAACATCGGGACCACCGTTCCGACGAAGGAAAAGCTCCTTGTCTTTTACCTTGAGGTTTCCAATCGACGCACCCCTGGCTTGCAGACGGTTTACACTTACGGCCACCCTGTCGGGAGTCAGCTCGCTCTCCTGGATGAGAAGGGCAACAGGTTCGCGTTCAAGGGTAGTAACGCGGCACCGGAAGCCGATCCGGTCTTTTTGAAGGAGTGGGCCGCTAATCCGAAGCGTCGGTTGAGGTACAAGGACGAATCGACGCAACTGACGCTGGTCCCCGGTGAGAGTGCGACTTACTTGTATGTTTTCGACGCCGGACACCTCGGGAAGGGAGAGAGGCTTTTTCTGAAACTCCCGGATGGCCTCTTCGGGTTGCGCGGTGAACCCGAGCAAGTGTTTCGATTCGATCAGAAAGTCGTTGAACGTCTTCTGGATGTTGCCCCTGAACCCACACCGGTAAACCGAGTGCCGCCACCGGACCCAGAGCTGGACGCGAAAGTGGCGGCACTGGCTATGCAACTCGGCAAGGGGAAGACTCCGGCAGACCGAACCAAAGCTGCGAATGAGATACTCGCTCTAGGGCCGAAGGCGAAGGCCGCGACCTCGGCGCTGTGCCAGGCCATCTTCGATTCGGCTCCGCAGGTTCGTGTGACCGCGCTGGATGCGATGAAGGTGGTGAACCCAGAAGTGTATGGCCCAGTGGCTAAGCTCACGACACCCTTAATGGATACCGACTTCCTTTTCATGGGGGCCTCTGGACGACCCGAGGCGGTAGCGGCACTTGCCAAACTCGGCAGCAAAGAAGGCCGGCCAGCCGTACCGATTCTCATCGCTTACAAGAAGTTAATCAGCCGGCCTGGTGGGTGGCCTCATGTCCCGGCCGTGGTGGAAACGCTGGCTGATCTGGCACCAGACGATCCTGCGGTCATCGCAATGCTGTGTGGCGGGTTGTTGAAGGATGGGTACACGGAAGCGCGAGAGTCGGCCGCGAAGTCGCTGCTCAAAACCAAAGCGACCAAGGAATCCGTCGCGGCTTTGGCCACCGCTGTGCGGAGTGACCCGGAGGCGGATGTGCGACTCGAGGCTGTGAAGACCTTGGCGGGGATGGGGGCTGATGCGAAGGCGGCTTTGAAAAACCTCGAAAAGGCGACGACCGACCCCGATGCGAGAGTGCGCGAAGCTGCGAGGGATGCCGTCGAGAAGGTGAAGTGACGGGCGGACGAGCGATGGGGCACTCGGCCCTCATCGCTCTCCGGTCCTCAGAGTACGGTACCCGTTAGAATTAAGGCCGCCGCCGAGAAGTAAATCACCAGACCCGTCACATCCACGAGCGTCGCAACGAACGGGGCCGAGCAGGTCGCCGGGTCGAATCCCAGGCGACGCAAGATCATCGGAAGTGTTGCCCCGGAAACAGACCCGAACGTCACCACGCCCACCAAGCTGACCCAGACCGTCAGGGCGACCAGCGTGTGGTGCGGCCCGTAGTTGTACAGGCCGACGTGCTGCCACACTTCCACCCGCACGAAGCCCAGCAGGCCCAGCCAGGCCCCCAGGGCCAGCCCGGTTCGCAGCTCTCGCCCCAGTACCCGGGACCAGTCTCGGAGACGAACCTCCCGGAGCGCGAGTGCCCGTACGACCAGGGTTGCCGCCTGAGACCCGGAGTTCCCGCCGCTCGAAATAATCAACGGAACGAACATCGCCAGCACGACCGCCTTGGCCAGCTCGTCCTCGAAGTGCGTCATGGCGGTCGCGGTCAGCATCTCACCGAGGAACAGAACCGACAGCCACCCGCCCCGTTTCCAGAGCATCCGCAGGAACCCGACTTCCAGGTACGGGGCATCGAGCGCCTCCATCCCGCCAACCCTCTGCATCTCCTCGGTCGCGACCTGTTCGGCCACGTCCAGCACGTCGTCGGCCGTGATGATGCCGAGCATCGCCCCGTCGGAATCCGTCACCGGCAGCGCGATCCGGTCGTACTTCTTGAACGCCTGCACGGCCTCCGCCCGGTCCGCCGTCGCCGGGATCGAGATCAGGACCCGGTCCTTCAGGTCCGCGACGCGGGCACTCGGATCGGCCAGAACAAGGGTCGCCAGTCGCACCTCCTGGAGGAGTTTCCCATCGTCTCCCACGACGTAGAGGATGTTAAGCGTCTCCTGCCCCCGCCCGACTCGGCGGACGTGTTCGATGGCCTCGCCGGCGATCATGTCGGGGCGCAGTGCAACGTAGCGCGGCGTCATGTACAGGCCGGCGGTCCGTGTCGGGTAGCCCAGCAGGTCTCGGGCGGCCCTCAGCTCGTCCGGCGAGAGCGATTCGAGGATGCGTCGGGTCACGGACGCCGGCAACTCCTCAAGGAGTCTCGCCTGATCGTCCGGCGACATCCCGCCCAATACGACGCGGGCTTGCTCGTTGGTCAACGACCTCAACAGCTCCTCCTGGTGGTCGAGCGGCAGGTAAGCGAACACGCGGGCGGCCTGGTCGCGATGCAGAACGCGGAAGATCGCCGGGTCGTCTTCGTCGGGAACCTCGACGAGTATTTCAGCCACGTCGGACGGGTCGAGGCGGCTCAGGGTGTCGCGGAGAACGTCCCACTGCTTCTCGCGGATCAGGTCCTGAATGTCGGGAGCCAGAAGTGAGCCGAAGCCGATCATGCCATTCCCCTCCCAAGGCCGCCGTCGCGTTCGGCGTGAGACACCGGGTATCTGAGTCATTCAGATCATACAGCCGAACCCTTTTCAACGTGCTGGCGGTGGCTGATCCCGAGGAGCATCGCAGCCCGCGCTCGGTTCGGGGTTACCTGCTCCAGTACCAGCTTGATGACACGTCGCTTCGCCTCGGTCGCTCCGTGTCTCTTCCCGACCGACACGCTCGAACGCGCCGTTCGGTATCGAGGCGATGCATGCCACCGGTCGGATAAACCGCCGGATAGGAAACTGCACTTTCCGCGATTGACTCAGGCTTTTTCACATTCTGATTGCTGCTATCCAGTCGCGTCACAACGTCGGCGGCGAACTCAACGAAGAGCTTGTGCCACTCGCATCCCGAGTGTTCCACCGATGCTGATCTGTCGTCCGCGTCGTCCCCATTGGCTCTCATGCGGCCAACTCCAAAAGCCGTTCGGCCAAGGCACGGATTCTCTCCTTGGTTGGACGCCCCGACAGACCCTCTTCAATTTCACCTTGCAATACCTCTCGCTGGAGGGACTTACGCTTGTCGTTATGAGATGGACGACGCGGCTCGCTGTCCCACGGGCTGGCACTGCGGTCTGACAAACACTCCTCCGCCTGGTTCCACGCCCAGACCTCGACCACACTGTACATCCACAGATTCATGTTGAAGCATGCCTCATTGCTGTGAATGTTTCGCACCTGCTGCTGACCCGCTCCCCACACTTCTTTCACGTCATGGAACGTCTGCTCGATGGCACCGCGATCCGCCGCTGACTCCAATATCTCCACCACCGTCGCATCCACCTTCGTGCAGAAAAACGCCACCCAACCGTGTTCCTCCTGAATCAGCACCACACGAATTCGTCTGCCCGCTGGTCGCCACGTCGCCTCGAACGTCTTGATCTTCTTGGTGACCCTGTTCCCGTACTGCACGCACTCCACCTGCTCCCATCCGCTCTTGTGTCCGGCTCGCATGGCCAGCGACACACGTTCCTTGCCATACGTCGGTGCCGGACCACGTTGGCCCGGGCGCTTCGGTTTTGGCAAAGACCACAACGCGGCATCCTTGCGTAACCGACCAACGACCACCCAGCCCTCCGATTGGGCCGGGCTGAGAAATGTCTTGTTCGAGTAGCCGCCATCGACGAATACCCAACGTTCCTCGAAGCGATCCTCCACCCAGGATTTCAGCCACTTCAACTGTTCGACGGCCAGTTCCAGTTTGGTCTGGAAGGGTCGGTTTCGTTCGGGCGGCAACTTCTCGATGTCGGCTTTGCGGATGTAGAGTTGAGCCTGCAAGGGCAAGGCGATGGTATCCCACTGAGGGTGCCGCACGATGGCAGCGATGGTGACCCAGGCGTGTCCGTAGAGGAACTCCTGTCCCGTGGGACCGGGTGTGGGATTGTGGTGAATGCCACATCCTTCAACCTCGGGTCCGTAACGTGGTGTGGGTGTGTCGTCGATGGCGACGGTCAGACGCCTGGTGTTCAGCAGTGGTTCGACGGTCGAAAGCGTGGTGACGGCCATCGAGTTGATCGTTCGTCCGACGGCGTTGATAGTGGTGTATGCAGGTCGAAACTTGTCAGTGATGCCAGCGGGTCGAAACCAGGATGTGCAGGTGCGTCGTCCGCGTGCGAGGAGCATGCCGAGGAAGATGAGATTCAGACGTTGTCGGAGTCGTCGGTCAAGCCACCAAGCGAAGTCGGCGAAGGTGGTGGTCAGCAGATTTGGGAGATGCGACAATGACATGGCCGGTTCCTTGGCATGACGTTCTCTTCGCAAAGATCATCGTGTGCGGGGAACCGGCACTCGTCTACTTCCACCACAGCACCTCAGCCACTCATCGTCTTAACCTCACCATCTAACACTCATGCTTGACTCGCCCCACGTTTGACCATTTCGCGGAAAGTGCAGATAGGAAAGACAGGCCGGCGTGATTTGAAAGTGGCCCGTCGCGAGCTACTCCGCATCGTCCAACCCCATGACGTAACGTTCGTAAGCCGTGGGCGTCGCCGCGACCCGTGTGGCCTCTGGCGCGTCCATCATGACGAGTGCCTCGAAAACGGCATCGAAGTCGGGAACTTCATCGCCTTCCACCCACCCTTCTGGAAACGTCTCGGCAGATGCCCACAGACACGCCCAGCGGCGCTCCGCCCGCGTGAACTCCTTGGGGAAGCCGTACCGTACCAAACCTGTTGCTTTGTCGATGCCACCGATCTCGATGCCGAACCGCCCCATCACATCCTGGGATCGGTCCGGACTCTTGTAGCCGCTCAACTTTTCGTGCCTGCCTTGCCCGCCTGTTTTCTTGAGCTTCCACCCGGTCGATGAGGTGACGGGCCGGCAATTCTCGCTCACCTCGGACCCCGGCGTCATGACGGCCGCAATCGCGTCGATCAACGCCCGGTCGGCGTCCTTCGCCGCAACGGGTGTCGAGTCGATCACGGGCACCGTCGAAATCACCACGGCGTCGGCGTTGCCCACGGCCACGCAGGCGTACTCGCCGCCCAGTTCATTGATTCGCTTTCGCAGGGTGCGGCCGACCTTTGCGAGTGGCCCCCGCCACTCGAAGAACGTGCCATGCGGTGGTGCCTCACGAAGCCGCTGGCGGAAGGTGGTGGCCCATCGCCACCGCAAGAAGAAGTGGCAGACCGCACACCGCCAGCGGTCACACTTCAGGATGACGCCAAGACCGTCCTGGATGTTCTCTTTGTGGCCAAGTGCCACCGCGTACTTGCCTGGGCAGTTGGGGGCCGCCTTGCGGTACCAATCCGCCAAGAGTGAGCCGTCCCACTCCTCCAGGACAGGGGGCGGACACTTTTCCTTATATGCGGCGTCCTTCTTCCTCTTCTTCTTTGTCTTTGTCTTTAGTAAGGAAAAGTGTCCGCCTGCCGGGAGGTCGCTTTCCGGCGGAACGGGTTCCAACGCCGCAGACGGCTCACACAGCTTCGGTGGCGATTCCACTGTGACCGCCGGTGCAGCCGGGTAGAACACGTCCGGAGACACCTCTTGTGAGACATACCCGCGGACCCGCCGGAGGAGACGGCGGCCCGGCGTTGCTTCTTCCCCCTTCGGCCGCACGTCGGGCCAGCCGATCAACAGGTTGAGAAACCGCTTGCCGGCACGCTCCCAGCCGTCATCGGTGAACAGGTGAGGGTCGAGGTGTTCGTGTCTCAGGTACTCTCACACGTCCTTCGGGATGTGACCGATGTCCCAGGGAATCTCGGCGTAGCCGACCGACCACCCCACCACGGGCATCCGCCGCCGGTGAATGGGCCGTCCGAGGGCGTCAGCCAGGTGTTGCCCCACCTGGGCCGTGCCGCTGGCACCCGCCCCCGCGTCGTTGTCCTGCGTGAGGACGATCTTGATGTCACTCGGCAGCGAGCCGTCGTCGAGCCGCTGGCGGATGTGGGCCGCCAGAATGGCCGCCCCGTCGCCTGTGCGAGCGCCGTGGTAGCCAATCGCGCCCAACCCCATCGTGGTCGCGGCGAGCGTGTCCGACCCACCCTCGGGGATGACGACGTACCCTGTCTTGGCGGCCCGCCTGGTCCAGCCGCGGGGCGTGTAAATCCCACGCGGGCGACCCGCCAAGCCGAGTTTATCGAACCCCTTGTTCCACGGGCATCGGAGCAGAGTTTCGATGGTCCGGTCGGCTTGCACCTCCGGCAACGTCATGTAGTCGCACGCGGCGATGCTCCTCGACTGAAAGATTGGCTTCTTGCGGTCCATGAAGCCGACGAGCATGGCATCGGCCGCGAAGCGGCTGAACCCCTCTTTCTCGCAATACCGGTCGAGGATGCCGCTTGCCTTTGCCTGCTCGTGACACGCAAGGGCGAGGCCAAGCAGGTTTTCGTGGAGAGTTTCTTTCTCGACGGCCTTCTTGCGTGGCCGCGACTCGCGGGGTGGTGATTTGTGCTTCTTCCACGCCCCGTTTCCCGGCTTCGGGATGTCCACGCCGGCTCGTCCGGCGTAATGATCGCGTGCGGCTTCCCAGTCACTGAATCCGCCGTGCTTGGCCACCACCTCCCAGATGGTCCCTTCGGCCTCCGGGTCGGCGAAGTCCATCCAGTACCCGGACTCGCTGTGGAACTGTGCCGACTTGTTGCGGTCGGCGCGACCGAACCCCCGGCATTGGTGCCAGCCGCCGGAGTCGGGACTGGCCGAGATGTCGCGGACCCCGATGTCTTCGTAGATGTCGTGGGGTGGGACCTGATCGAAGATGCGCTGCTGGATGCGCTCCCAGAATGCTTTGCTGTCGTCGCGGTTGACGTTATGGTGTGGCGCGCCCATGATGCTCCGTTCGCAAATGGCGTTTGAGCCGACCGGATACCTTGGCGGGTGCGACCGGTCGGCGAAGTTGGGTTCAGATTCCGACGCGGCCGTGATTACCGTCACGGCCGCGTCGCTTTCATTTCTGGGTGCCTGCGACCGTCTTGCGAAATGCCGCGATCTTCGCTCTCGCGGTGGCCTGTGCGGCAGCGAAATCACGCACGGTCGCGAGTCGCGGGAGGTCAGTGACGCTCCAGCGGAACGAACCATCCGCTGCGGTGGTTGCGGGTGAGATGAAGTTCCCCACGAATGGTGGACAGTGGGAAAGCGGTGTAAACTCTGATCATGAGGAGACACACCGATGGCAGGTAAACGCAAGGTCTACACGCCGGAGTTCAAACTCCAGGCCGTCAAGATGATCATCGACCAGAAGCT
>JAIOPV010000010.1 GCA_021413735.1 Planctomycetota bacterium | reverse complement strand
GCGGGTAACGTCAGAAGGCGAGATGGCCCGTTCGGCCATCCGACTCACGCTCGAACGGCGTGGGTATCTTCACTACACGAGGAGGTCAATTCCACCACCAATTTAACGCTCAAAAGCGGACATCATTCCAGATAGGCCACACGGATACTTTTCCGACGACCTGACGCTGAAACCGATCCTCCCCACTCCATCGAATGGGTGTGGAAAGGGTATGGCCCGAAGAAGGACAAGTAGTCGACGCGCCCGAAAACCCTCGCTCGAAGACAACACAAACTCTCGCCCGACGGGTTTTCCATCGCGTTGTCTGCGTTTGACCTGATCAGTTCACGGGAGCGGGTGACAACGGCAGGGTGGGCCGTGATCACCCCATTACTTCTTCAAAGCAGGGAGTTCGCCCGGCCACAGTTGGTAGTATGCCGAGAGGTTCGGAGTAAACCTGACCATCCTGTCCTTGTTGTGGACCAGGAACCCCCCGGCAAAGTAGGTGTGCGGTTCGTCCACCGTGAGGTCGAACACCTCGATCGCCCCCCGGACCTGTTTGGGCACGCCAGCCCGCACCGCGAGTCCGGTCTCGGTCAGAAGCGTGTCGTTAGGTGCGACAGCATCCGCTCGTTTCCACTTGCCGTTCACATAGACCGGGTGGTTCCCCGTCACGCGGAGCGTTCCTCCGAACGAGAGCGTCGTGCCTGCCACGTTAGTGGTCACACCGCGGACCGTCGTGAGCACCCGCTTTGCGGCCACTGGGTCGTAGCCCCAGATCCGGTCGCCAACCCCGACATCTTCGATCCGCACGGAACCGGCCTCGCCATCGAGCCGAGTCCCGCGGGCCACGCAGGTTGACACGTCAAAGGACTCGATCTTGCCCGCCTTCCCGTCCTGGGTGACAGCAACCGTGTACTGGGCGTAGTTCCACTTCCCGCTGTCCGAACTACGGAGGTGAACAACTCGGGTTCCGTCCGCGTTCTCGACGACGAGCGGAGCGGTCAAGAAGTCTTTCAGGTCGTCGAGTTTCGTACCCGCTGGGAGTGCTGCCTTGGCGGTCGCCGCGAGTTCCTTGAACGTTGTCGCCCCGTCTTTCAACCGCTCGAACGTGATCGTCCCGGACTCAAACGGGATCACGCCTGCATCTCCTGCAGCGAGTTCGCCAGCGATACGGAGCGTGTACTGGCCTGGAGCCGACAGGTCGATTTTTGCGTCATCGGCCCAACCACCGTAGTTGTAGTAGGTGTTCCAGCTATCCTGGACGTCCCGCAGCATCGCACCGACCTGCTCTTCCCGCGGACCGGTGTTTGTCAGTGTCAGGTAGAACCCGGCGGACTGGGACAACTGGAACACCGGTTCTTGAATCTTGCCGTCGGTCGTGATCACTGTCTTGAGAGTCGAGGATTTCCCATCCGGGCCGGTGAAGATGAACGTCAGCGACTTCGCGGTCCCCAGCCGCGAGATCACGGGCATCTTGTCGCCGTTTGGGAGTTTGTCGTCGAGTGGCCCGTTCTCGGTCTCGAAGTGAAGCGCGACTCGGACCGGGTCGCCGGTCGTGTGGCTCCTCACGAACGGCCGAAGCACAGTCACGATCCCGTACTTGTCCGGCTTCGACACGATTTTCTGAGCAGGTTTCGGTTTGTCCTTCGCGGCAAGCGGGACCGGAGCGAAGTTGGCCGCAACTGGTGCCGGCTCGACTCGTCCATCTGCTCCCAGACCGAACGCGAATCCGACGCCAGCGACTGCCATCACGATCCCGACGATTCCGAGGACACCAGCTCGAAGTTTTTGTGCGAACATGGCCCGACACGCTCCTTTCACAAGTATCAAACTTCCCGCCGAGACCGCCCCGGCGTCCCCAGCAAGCCACGCAGCCGCGACCCGCGATGTGTTCCCAACAACCGACCCAGCGACTGCGTCACCTGCGATCGTGACTGCCGCAAGGGCAGCACCGAACTCGACCCCGCGTGCGGCCAGTCGCTTCCGCAACTGGTCTCGCCCGCGTTCGAGCCGGATCTTTACTGTCCCAGTCGGCACTCCGAGGTCAGCCGCTACCTCATCCCGCGACTTCCCGTCGAGGCAGCACGCGATCAGGACGTCTCGGTACTTCTCTGGCAACTCCGCGAGTTCGGCGTCGAGGGCGACAGCGAAGTCCGACGCGCCGATGGGCGTTGCCGCCTCGCGGTGGAACGCAGCCTCTCTCTCCCGCTTCGCTCGAACAGCCCGTCGGTTCCGGGCGTCCTTCGCGATGCGCACCGCGACCTTGTACAACCACCCGCGTGCCGATTCTCGCCATCGGATCGCGTCGACCTTTCGGGCAAGTACCAGGAACACGGCCTGGAATGCGTCCTCAGCATCCGCCTCGTTCCCGAGGTTCCGACGGCAGATCCCAAGCACGAGCGGGCCGTGTCGCCGAACGAGCGCGGCAAATGCGTCCTCGTCCCGAGTCGCCGCGAACTTGGCGAGCAGGTCGGTATCGGGGCGAGTCTCAAGGGCGGCGACCGTTGCCGCTCGAATGAGCGGGGTCAGGGCATCTCGCGTCATGAATTGGCTCCGAAGGGCATCAACACCCTGAACAGGGAACCCGGTGACCGAACGGCATCACCGGCGATCAGGATTTTTCTAAGCGACCTCGTTCTTCAGCGCCTTTGGCAGTCTCGCAGACGGCGTTGGCGGAGTGACCAGTTTGTCGCACCACGCAATTACGACGTCCAACTCTCGAACAGTCGACGGCAAGTCACCCACTACATTTCGCCCCACCATCTCCGACTTCAGCTTCGTCGCGATTTGGTCCGCCAGCCGGTAGACCTTGGCCTTCTGTCGGTCACGGAGGCCAACCAGATAGTCCTTCTGGGCCTTGTCCTTCAAGAGGGCTTCCCAGCCGGCCTGGAGTTCGAGAACCCGCACCATCGCTGTCGCCTGTTCCGGGGTGAGCTTTTCAGCAGCGGATTCGGTCAAGGGGGGCATGGTTGCCTTCACAAGGGAACAAGAAGAAATGAGAACCGATCATTCTCGGATGAAAGCCAACTTGGAACAAGGATGCGTTACCGGTCACTCAACAACCCACCTCTCGGACGACCGGCGTTGCCGCCGTACTGTCGGCAATCATCGGTTCAAGCCACGTCGAATTCGAGGCCAAGATCTCAACGGACGAATTCCTCGCAATGCACCACAACTGCAAAGGCACCGGCTGACGAACGACCAACTCAAAGACTACTGTGCTTCGGATGAGAGGTAGTCATATCCCGAGATACTTGTGTGCTGATCGCTCTCAGTGCCGTTGTGCCGCTGCAAGTCTCCACCGCGGAGCCAGTGAACATGCCGAACATCGTCCTCGTTTCGGCCGACGACCAAGAGACCGTCCGGGAAGCAGTCGTGTTCCTCCGCTCGCGACGTGAGGTGTCACGGTGTCGGTTAGGCTGAGAAGGCCGGATGCCTGCGTGCGCATGCAAACCCGCGGCTATATCCACTCTCGCCGCACCTATACACAGTACCAGGCTTCGCACTGCGGGCGCTGTTTCGGTCGAAGTGGCAGGCTCCGGTGGAGCAACTGCGGTTCACCAACTGCGGGGCGTCGATTTCCGACGTGCTTGTTCCCGGGTTCGCACACCTAGGCGGTTCCTTCTCGTTACCGATAAGTTACAGGGCGTCGGGTATCCTCGTTTTGTTTCCACGATCCAAACAGGAGGAAACCATGTCCGCTGTTCTGCCACGGTGCTTCGTGTGCCTCGTGGGCGCGTGGTTGGTCCTGTCCACTCCGGCGCTCGCCGACGACGACAAAGACGTGAAGCCGATCGCGACCGCGATGACCGCCTCTCGCGATGGCCGTTTCGGGCCGTTCGAGATCAATCGAAATGGCGTTGCCATCCGCAGCGCCGAGGAACTCGTCGCACTGACGACCAAGGCGAAGCTGGCGAAGGAGACAGCCGTGCAAAAGGAAATGGAAGCCGAACTCGCCAAGCTCCTCAAGGTCGAGAGCATCGACTGGAGCAAGCAGATGGTGATCGCGGCGATCGCCGAGAAGTTCGACTCGGTGAAGACCGACGGCAAAATCCTGCGGGCCAACTTCTTCCGGTACAAGGAGCCGATTACACTCGGGCTGCCGCTGGCTCCAAAAATCAAAAATCATGGTTCTGGTCGAGCGAGTCGAGGGCGAGGTGAAGTTCGTGCAGTTGAAGGAAAAGGAAAAGGAATAACGCGGTTCGCGTCCCATCTCACACACAAGAGGAATGACCATGTTTCAGCGTTTTCAACTCTCAGTTGCCTGCCTCGCGATCGTCGCTGTCCTTCCCGCGCCGCTGTGTGCGGAGGAAGCCCGTGACGTGAAGATCATCGCGGCCGCTCAGGACAGCCCGAACGCCGGCAACATCGGACCGGTTCAACTCGACCAGAACGCCGCGGTTGTGATCCGCAATGCCGAGGAACTGGTCGCACGGTCTGGCAAGGCGACAGCGGCGAAGGACGCGGTGGTTCAGAAAGAGATGCAGTCCGAACTCGCCAAGCTCCTCCAGGTCGAGGCCATCGACTGGAAGACGCAGATGGTCGTGGCCGTGCGTGGTGAACCCGGGACCAAGGCGGATCGCGTGCACTTCAACTCGCTGAAGATCGAGGGCAAGGTTCTCACCGTGGCCTGGAAGGTCAAGCAGCGGCCGCCCCACGCGGGTGCAGGAACCCCGATCGCGTTGATCCTCGTCGAGCGATTCGATGGCGAAGTGAAGTTCTCGCCGTGACATCCCCGGCTCGCGGGTCTGCTCACCCGCGGGCGCTACCCGATCTTGCTGCCTCTCCACTTTCAGGGAACACCCATGTCACGCGGTCTCTTGCTTTCCGTCTGCTTGCTCGCTGTCTGCGCGGCGACAACTCACGTCGTTGTGAGTGCGGATGAGCCGAAAACGGTAAAGGTCATCGCCGCCGAGAGCACGTCGAAGACGTACCTGCTGCGGCTCAAGAAGGATGACAGCGGCGTTGTCATCCGCAGCGCCGCGGAACTGGTTGCTCACTCGGCCAAGCCGGACGACGCGAAGGATCCCGCGGTGCAGAAGGCGATGGCAGCGGAGTTGGCCAAGTTCTTCAAGGTGAAGAGCATCGACTGGAACAAGCAGATGGTCGTGGTGGTGGAGGGCCACGATACACGAGGGGAATTCGGGGCCATTAAGTTCGACCCGCCGGAGATCAAGGGCAAGGTTCTTCAGGTGTTCTGGAAGCAGGAACACCGCGTGACCCGGGCCTCACACCTGGGGGTACCAATGGGGTTCGCCTTGGTCGAGCGCTTCGAGGGAGAAGTCGTGTTCTTCCCGCGGATCACGACCAATTCCCTCGACATGGCGCTCATGTTGATCCCGAGCGGGAAGTTCACGATGGGCTCGCCGAAGGGTGAGGAGGACCGGCACGACGAGGAGGCCCATCACGAGGTCGAGATCACCCGGCCGTTCTACATGGGCAAGCACGAGGTGACGGTGGGCCAGTTCAAAGCGTTCGTCAAGGACGCGAACGACAAGACGGAGGGGGAACGTGACGGCAAGGGCGGCCGCGCTTTCGATGGCAAGGAGTTCGTTCAGAAGCCTGTGTTCACCTGGAAGAACCTCCACTTCACGCAGACCGACGACCACCCCGTTGTTGTCGTCAGCTGGAACGATGCGGTTGCCTTCTGCGAGTGGCTGTCCAAGAAAGAGGGCAGAACCTACCGCCTGCCGACCGAGGCCGAGTGGGAATACGCTTGTCGTGCGGGAACGAAAACGCGGTTCCACACCGGCGACAAGGATGACGATCTGCAGTTGGCCGGCAACACGGCTGACGCCTCGCTCAAGGCGAAATGGAAGGACGTGTTCTGGGCGATGAGTTGGGACGATGGGTTCGCGTTCACCGCTCCGGTAGGCCAGTTCAAGGCGAACGCCTTCGGTCTGTATGACATGCACGGCAACGCCTGGGAGTGGTGTTCGGACTGGTACGCCGAGGGTTACTACCCCAAGAGTCCCGTGCAGGATCCACAGGGGCCGGCGAACGGGAAGGAGCGAGTCACTCGGGGTGGTGCTTGGAGCACGCAGCCAAAGTTCTGCCGCGCGGCATTCCGCGACCGGCACGAGCCAGGATACCGCAGCGACTGCGTCGGGTTCCGCGTCGTTCTCGCCGAATCCAGGTGAACGCACGATCGCTCAAGAAAGCGGCATATGCGTGGCGACAGATGACATTCTTTCTGGCCCTGCTGCCATCTGGGCAACCGAACACCTCGGCAAGCAACATCCCGAGTTTCGCGATCGCTTCGAGCCGGCGCTGGTCGGGCTACGTTCTGCAGCACGCGGAGCGACGCTCGGAGGCGAGGATGCAGTCACACCGGCAGGGAGGCGTTTCCTCGGCTGGACGACCACAAAACACTGGCTCCTTGGGTAAATTAGGCGAGAAGGAGTTCGGTGACGCCAATAACCAACCACGGGAGTGACAACCTTGTCAGAACCAACGCGAGATGCGGTTGACCAGATGTCGGGACCGGTGGTGCTGGAGTTTGGCGCGTCGTGGTGTCCCCACTGCCAGGCGATCCAGTCGGACATGGCCGCCACGCTGGCGACGCACCCGAACGTGCAGCACATCCAGGTCGAGGACGGCAAGGGCAAGCCCCTCGGTCGGTCGTTCCGTGTGAAGTTGTGGCCGACGCTCGTGTTCATGCGGGACGGCCAGGTCGTGAGCCAGTTCGTCCGCCCCTCGTCGGAAGAAATCGCGAAGGGGTTCGCTGAACTGTGATCGACCAGCCGCACATCCTCGGTCGCCACCCTACCGCCGCTTGAATTGACGACGCGAGCGAACCCAACCGAAGGTCGAGGTGTCACTCCCCCCACCCTTACGGCAGAGTGCCTCTGTGCCGATCGACCCACGTCTCACACGACTCGACGAAACCCGCGTGCGGGTGAACAACCCATACGGAGTGGAAACCACACTCTTCGCCAACGAGCAGGTTCCTGTCGAGTCTGCTGCGGTGACGGAGTTGATCGAGCTTCTGGCCCTCCAAGACAACGTGCGGCAGGTTGCCGAGGCCGCCCCTGACAGCTTCAACCAAGCACCAGAGATCGTCCGCGTCGCCATCACCCCCGACTTCCACAAGGCTCGCGGCATTCCGGTCGGCACGGTGATGGCCACACGCGGGTTCGTGGTCCCGCAGGCCATCGGGAACGACATCAACTGCGGCATGCGGTTGCACACCACCACGCTCAAGCCAGACGACATCATCGCGAAGTTGGACGACCTCGAAACAGCATTCCGGCACATCTACTTCGAGGGCGGGCGGAACATCCCGATGACCCGAAGTCATCGCCACGCAATGCTCACCGGCGGCCTTGAAGGTTTGCTCGACGCTACACACCAACTTGACGAAGGACTGTGGCCGCTCGTCCGCGAACTCGATGCCGCCAGTCAACTCGACCGAATCGAGCGGCGCGGCAGTCTTCCCGCGGGCCGTGTGTTCGGGCTCTCGGACTTCCTCGGCACGGACGACCGCCTCAGCCGCGATGGGCAGATCGGGAGCATCGGCGGGGGCAACCACTTCGTTGAAATCCAGAAAGTCGAAAAGGTACTCGATGGCACGGTGGCGCACGCCTGGGGCTTGAAGCCGGGAACCGTGACCGTGATGGTTCACACGGGGTCGGTGGGCGTCGGGCATCTCTGCGGTGGGCACTACCGAGACGTCGTGAAGAAGATCTACCCCGAGAAGTTGAAACACCCGGCGAACGGCGTGTTCGTGCTTCCCGAGGGCGAGCGTCATCGCGATCATGCCGAGATGTTCTGGGATGCGTTGCACAACGCCGCGAACTTCGCATACGCCAACCGCATGTTCCTGGCAGTGATGGCAGTCGCTGGTATGCGGCAGGTGTTTGGGGATCGCGTCGGGGCTGACCTCGTGTACGACGCACCACATAACTTCGTGTGGAAGGATGAACTGGACGGTGAAGAAGTCGTGATCCACCGAAAGGGGGCGACGCCAGCACGCGGATTCGAGGCGATGGCCGGAACTCCGTTTGCGCACCACGGCGAGCCAGTTCTGGTGCCCGGTTCGATGGGGGCGAGCAGTTTCGTGTTGGTCGGCCAGGGGAACTCGGAGTCGATCGCGAGTGCCAGCCACGGTGCCGGGCGGGTGCTGAGTCGAGGCGACGCGATGCGCGGGTTCGACGACGAGTTCCGGAAATTCATGGCCGAGTTTCGGGTCGTGACTCCGACCGATCTGCGTCGCACCGATATCCGTCAGCGGCCGGATATCCTGAACAAGAAGTTGGAAGAGATCAAGCAAGAAGCTCCGTTCGCGTACAAAGGCATCGGGCCGGTGGTGAATACCCTGACGGCGGCCGGCATCGCCCGGCCAGTGGTGGAACTCACACCGCTCATGACCATCAAGGGGTGACCGGCCCTCAGCCCACGACTTCCAGCTGTTTAAGCAATCCCAAGGCAGTCGCAACTCAGACGCGGGAAGCGATTCGGCCGTCGCCAATTTGGTCTGCCAGCGACGGCCGAAGTTACGATCGAGTTGAGAGATTGCTCAAATGCCGACCACAGGTCACGGCGTCACGATGACCGGCGTGCCGAGTCGTCGCAATTCTCGCGGGGTCAGATCGTAATACTTGTACACCTCGGTGCGGTACGTCGGCGTGTAGAAACTCGGGTACGTCGTGAGCGTGTACCGGGGAATGACCTTGTACTGGTCGGCGGTCAACGTCAGCACGGCCATCTTCTTTTCCACGTTGAACTTCGCCGCTTCCCACGGAACCGTGACGAGTTTACCGTCGTTCTCCACGATCAGGTATTCCAGGTTCCCGGCCTCGTCGAACACCAGATCGTCAACTGTGCCGATTGCCGTGTCTCCCTGGATCAAGATCTTGGTTCCCAGCACCTGCTTGGCCCGAAAGTGAGCGTGTGCCGCAACGGGCGGCTGCGCTGCGGTCGCAACGGAGACAACGAACAGGCAGGCGGTCAACGCGCCGGTGCCCAGGATAATGCTCTTCATCTTCTGAAACTCCTTCAAACTCGTGCAGAACGTACACAAACCGAAGCGGCCGCCGCCGATTCCACGCCGGCGGCCACCTGGTTGCCTGATGAGTATGCACTTACCGCTCCGCTGCCCGCCAAGTCAGATAAGTCATCGAAGGAGGAGGCCACCGAAAAAGAAGAAGCCGGCGACCGAAGTCACCGGCTTTCGTTGATGGGAATTGTGAGATGCGGGAAGGTATGTGAAGCGGGCCGGAGAACCTGGCCCGATTTGGTGTTCAACGCCTTCCTGTAATGCATGGTTCGTGCCAATCGCCGGCTCGCCCTCTCAAGGTCCGGCTCGGGTGCCGTAAGCGACGGACTGCGAACATTTCGCGGTTTCTCATCTCTCACCGCGAATAATGGTGCGGCCCCATTACCACGGTGGAGAAGACAACCACGATGACCGAGACGCACGCGCACGAGTTGTTGCAAGCCGCATACGAGAGCAGAGAAATCGATCCCTTCGACTTGGCAGCCGAGCGCTGGGGTACAGGCGACGAGATGCTGGCCGAAGCGAAGACCGCTGCTGACCTGTTGGTGCCTGTTGGTGTCACTTCGCCTCGCGAGATTTACCGACGAGGGACGTACTCGGCTGGCTCCGACGAACGCGGGGCGGTACTGGGCGTTGCACGGCGGGTTTCTGGCATTCTTGAAAGAAGAGCCGGAGAAGGCTGGTGGCGGCAAACCCAAGAGCCCCGAGGCAGAGGCACTGCGGGCCGCCTACATGGCACTGCGGTTGAAGACCTTCTGGTGGAGTTTCGGCATGTCCGCCGCAGGGTTTGTAATCGCGATCATCTCACTTGTCGTCTCACTGGCCTGCGGCGAATTGCCGCACCGCTGGCGATGAACGACCGAGACACCCTGGATCTGATCGAAGACCCGGTCCACCAGAACCTCCTTGAGGCCGTGCCGGGAATGTGGGATATCCCCAAGACCCGCCTGGGGCCGTAGAAGTTAGGGTCGGACAGGGGGATTATGAGCGTGTACCGCGAGCGGTGCCATCTCGAATACCCAACCCCTCGGGCAATGCACGCATCGAATCGCAGACGTGTTCGATTGGAATGTGCGTCGCGAGATTAACCGATCTTTGGCTACCACGACTTGGCGGTCGTTGCGTACTGGAAAGGGCGATGATACAGAACAAACCGGGTAGTTGCCGGTGCCCTCTCCTTTGAGGGGCGACCACCGTTCCAAGTGCCGACCCATTTACAAGGCGATTCGCAATGAAACTGCCCTCGGTGCGGTGCCCGGAGTGCAAAACGCCCATCCCGGCAGCAAAATGCAGCATCTTTTAGGGGCTCAACCCGTGCTTGGGATTCAGCTTGGCGTGCTCATCGACAGCCCGAATGGCCAATTCACGTGCCTTCCGCGACTCGAAATGCCCTCTCATCGCGTCACTCTGTGCGCCAGAATGGTGCCAGTCTGCGCCGCTTGAGGGCTCAAAAGCGGGTGTTTCGGGGGCAGAAAAATACCCCCGATTGTCGTCAAAATGCCGGGCTGCATGACTCAGGCCGCTGAGTTCGCGCGGGCGATCCGCATGTGTTCGTCGAAACCCGGCGAGTGTCACGAATAACTATTTTGGCGAACGACAGATCTGGGTGGTCCGTCTGGTCGTAAAGTGGAATAGACGGGCTTCAAAGTGCATCATTTTTTTGCCTTGCCGGTACTCGACTTCTTGGTTGGAGTCGCACGTTTGTCGGCGGCGTCCTTCACTGCCTTCACCGCCTCCACCGCGTCCTGTACCACCGCCGTCATCTCTTTTGGCAGATTCGCCTTGGCACCCTCGCAGAAGTTCTCCCACTTGTCGCAAAGAGCACTCAGTGCCATCAGTAG
>JAIOPV010000159.1 GCA_021413735.1 Planctomycetota bacterium | reverse complement strand
GGTCCCGCCGGGATTTTCCGAACTGGCAGAGAAGGCGAGCGAAGCCCCGGAGACTGTCGCAGGTTGGTCGTTCACTGAACGCACCGCGAAGTTTGACGGGAAACTCGTGCCTGTCTCGCCGTCGCGGCTCAAGCTGCTTCGCGTTCTCGTTGAAGCCGAAGGGCCACTCTCGGGGAAGATGATCGCGGAACTGGCGTTCGGAAAGCATATGGGCGAGGACGCGGCCCGCTATCACATCACGTCACTACGCAAAGAACTCGGCGAGGCTTTCCCCGAATTCGAAGGCGAATTCATCCCCGGTGATGGCGGTTACCGAGTGGCGATGCGGTGAGTGTTTGCGAACCACCAAGAGCGACGATAGGGCGACCATGACGAACTCTGACCCAATTCGACTCCTCCAGGACGCCTCACGTCAGGTGGCTTCTCACGTCTCGCCGGGTTCGCTTGCGGGGCGTGTCGTGGTGATCGGAATCGACGGGCGGAAGTTGCTCGACGTGACCGTTCCGGTTACGGGATCTGCCGTCGCAGGAATGGCGATGCCGCCGATTCCGATTTCTGGATGGGAAGAACGAGACGGGCGAATCTTCTTCGACGGCGAGCGTGTGTCCGTGACGGGTCGCAAACTCGATGTGTTGAGGGTGCTGATTGCCCACGATCCAGCCGGGGTAAATGAACTGCGGGCCGCATGGGAAGGCTACCCAGCAGAAGAAAAAACAATTCGCTGGCAGATTGGAGAGCTTCGCAAGTCTTTGAAGACAGCATTTCCCGACTACCCCGACGATCCGCTTCCGGCGACAGGTGAAGGCTACTCGCTCCGTATCCGATGAGCTACGGCCGCTTTGCTCTTCCACACCCCGCCGATGTCCGAATTCGGACATCGGCTTTTCCCTCAACCTCAACCGCAGGAGTCTTATCGTGAACGGATTGCAGCACCTGGTTTCGGAGTTCCTCGGAGCGCACCCGGAGTTCATTGCCTCCGTGCAGTGGATGGATGCCCCCGGTGGCCGTGAGATGATGATCGACGCGAAGGAAGCCGGTCCCGCGTTCTGTGACTGGGCCGTGAAGCACAAGGGCGTGTCGCCGAAGCGTGCGGAGAAGATGAAGGCCGACATGCGAGAAAGCGTGCGGCGACTCGCGGGGTGAGTTGGTCGATGCTTCGGGGTGCCGCAGGGTGCGGCACCATCCTAGCTCGCAACGTGGAGTCATCCCAAAGCTACCAACACCCCCACTGTCAGTGCGATTGCGAGGGCGATTAGCGCGACTGCCAAACCCCGCCGATTGGGCGAGAGATAGCCGTTGACGCCACACTGTGGGCACCTTGGCGGGTCTCCCCCGTCCGTGATTCTCACTCGCCCTTGCCAGTGGCACACGTCACATCGGTACGCCAGCTCATACGACTGCATCATGTTTGCCTTCAAAGCGAAGAACCCTGTGGAACCGGGTTCCACAGGGTTCGGGGATCAATCGAAGGTGACCCGATACATCGCGGGCGGCACGCAAAGTGCAACTCATCCCCGCGGCAGGGTGAACGCAGCGGGGTTATCTGGGCGGTTATCCGAGGCGCGTCACCCTGTCATATTACACCATACCAGTCTCAATATCACGTGCTTTTCCCACCGCCGTAGCAGCCAAGGTCGCCGTACCCAAGATCGTGGGCCAGGAAGACAACGATCTTGGGCTTGTCCGCAGCGGCGGCGGGAAACGCGAAACCGAAGGCCAGTGCAAACACAGCGAAGCAGCGATTCATACAGGCACTCCGGATCGAGCGATTACTTCCTGGGAGAAACACAGCAGCCGTCCAGTTCCCCACGGTCGTCAACAGCACGCCATCACCGTGGACCGGCGGGGAGATGGTCGATCAGGTATCGTGTCATCAGCATCCGAAGGTGAACGGCGGTGCCCTTACCCTCACGCAAGCCGTGATCGCGATTGGGGTAGGCCATGTAGTCGAACCGTTTACCCAACTCGATCAGTCGGTCCACAAGGCTTTCGGTGATCTGAAGGTGTGTGTTGGTTTCGCCGGTGCCATGCACGATGAGGAGGTCTCCCTTCAGACCTTCTGCGTAGTTGATGGCCGCGGCCGTGCGGTAGCCGTCCGGGTTCACGTCGGGAGTCCGCATGAAGATCTCCTGAAACCACGCGTTGTACAATTCCGGGCGCGGCTTGGGAGCTACCGCGATGCCGACGTGATACACATCCGGCTTGCGGAACATCGCGTTCAAGGTGTTCGAGCCGCCGCCGCTCCAACCCCAGATGCCGACCCGCGACGAGTCGACGTACGATCGCGTGCGGCCCAACTCCTTCACCCCAGCCGCCTGTTCCTCGGTCGAAAGCGGGCCGAGGCTTCCGTAGACGGCTCGTCGCCAGGCGGCCCCTTTTGGTGCCGGCGTGCCGCGTCCATCCATCGAGACGACGAGGTACCCGAGGTCGGCGATCATCCGGTGGAACATCGTGTGATTTTGGCCACCGGCCCAGTCGTCGAGGACCGTCTGGCCGTGCGGCTCGCCGTAAACGAAGACGAAGACCGGGTACTTCTTCTTCTCATCGAAGTCCCGCGGCTTGATCATCCACGCGTCCATCACCACGCCGTTCCCGATGTCCAGTTTCAAGAACTCAGTTGGGCGAGTGATCAGTGGCTCGGCACGCTTCCGAACTTCCTGGTTCGCTTCCAAGATGCGTTCCGAGTGGTGATCGGAGAGACGCACCAGGTCGATGACCGGCGGCTTGTCGAACCTGGAATAGGTGTGGAACGCCCACTCCCGATCTGGCGAGAACTCGTAGCTGTGCGTTCCGGGCTGATCCGCTGGCGTTACCCGTTCGGCGTCGCCCTTGCCATCGAGTCGGACGCGATACAGGTAGCGTTGGGTGGCGTTCGTCGGGGACGCGAGGTAGTAGAACCAGCCGCCGGGTTCGTCAACCGGACCGCGAGCGATGATGTCGGACTTGTCTTTCGTCAGAAGCCGCCGCTGTTTGCCATCGCGGGAAATCACGTACGCTTGTCGCCAGCCGTCACGCTCGCTGAGCAGGACGAACTCCTTGCCGTCGCGAACCCACTCCAACCCCGCGTTGGCGGAAGTGCTCGCGTCCACCCACGCGGGATCCGTTTCCTCGTAGGCGGTGGCGACCTCTCCGGTCTCGACGTTGGCGAGCAGGAACTTGCGGCTGTCGCGAGATCGACAGCGACGCGAAGTCGAAGCAACTCGCCGAGGACATGTGGGGAGAGTTCGGTGAGGGGACATTAACGTGTATGCAAGACGGCGTCCACCTACTCGCCGTGCTCTGGCAAAGTGCCTGGGTCGAGGGCGGTGGTGACCAGACGATTCCGGCAGCGTCGCTCAAGACGCTGACCCGGCTGAAGGCAATGAAGGTCTGTCAGAGGGAGGATTTCTTACCGTCGGTTGCGGTCGGAAAGATCAAAGAGATTCTGGATGAGCCCGTTTGATCCGACGCTACGGGCGTGAGCTCACAGCGGTGTCCGCGTCGCCGTGAGCTCCACTGATTCTGCAATTAGGCGGCTCCGGTCGGCCGTCGTCATGACCGGGCGGAACTGGAGGAGCTCCCACACCGCGACCGCCGAGTGCCAGCGGAGGGCGACCGTCCGCCGGGCGAACAGGAGCTGTCGGCTCACGCCGAGGGACAACCCATCCCAGCGATGCCGGGTCTCGAGGACGTTCGGGGCGAGGTCGTCGATGGCCGCCGCGACCTTCCAGGCGGGTGATTATCACCGAGAAGGGGTTCTTCCGCTGAGTTGGTGACGGACGATTGTTAGAATGACGGGTGCCCAGCTCAAACTGGCTCTCGTCATGTCTCCATTGTCTCTGCTTTCCCAACTCATCGGGAATCATCTCTCACCAACCGAAGTTGTGGTCACGCCAAACTTGATTGCGATCGCAGTTGCCACCACCGGGAACGCTTGCTGCCCGGTCTGCGGCCAACCATCCGACCACGTCCACAGTCCACAGTCGATATCGACGTGCCTCGCCGATCTACCCGTCTGCGGTCGCCAACTCGTTCTCTTCGTCCCCCACCAAAAATTCTTCTGCACCAACGCCGGGTACCCGCGGCAGATCTTCTGTAAACGCATTCCCGACATGGCTGCTCCTCACGTGAGACCGACGCAGCGGCTGTCGCAGCACCACCGGACCCGAGGGCTAGCACTCGGCGGCGAACCCGCGTCACAACTGACCATGAAACTGGCCATGCGGCAAGTGGCGATGCTATTCTCCGACGGGTGAAAGCGACCGCCACGCGACCCGAGCCAAGGTATCGGTTCGTTGGCATCGACGACTTCGCACTCCGCAGGGGGCACACCTACGGCACCATCTTGGTTGATCACGAACACAACCGCGTCATCGACCTCTGCAAATGGGCGAGACGGCGCGGTCGTGCAGATGTAGCTGGCCCAATGCAGCTTCCTGGCTTGCGGATGGCTGAAGTATTGAATGATGCGCGTGAATCGATCTAACGGAATTTGGACGAGGAAAAAGGGGGTTCGCAGAGAAGCAACTGTACCGCCTAGCCGGTCGCATCGACCGAGGTCTCGACGCAGTGCAGTCGGAATACGAGACGATCCGAGGCTACGTGTAGGAGATCAAAGAAGTCACCGCGACCCTTGAATCCGGAGGCTGCAGTTGTGCGGTCCGTCAGAGCGGTTCGAGAAATTGTTCGCTTGATTCGAGAAGAGCAAGGAGTCGATTTGCCAGAAGATGTCAGGTGTGATGAAGAGTTTTCAGGTCGGTCTGTTTGTGGGTGAGGGTAAGTTCGAGGGATTGACGGATAATCTGGATTTGGAGCGTTGGCATCGCATACCGAAGAGTCACCAACGTCGAATTCACGGTCGTTGTCACGCGGGAGTAAGGATAGTGCAAGAGGGCCGACGCTGGCGCATGCGCTGGATGCCAACGTCATGCACCAGCGTCTGTTTGCAGCGGAAGACCTGCTGCCGTATCGGAACGCTCAAGGACCCCAGTCTCAGCAAGAGGCCATGAAACGACGCAAGATTATGAAGAAGGCACGATCCAAGAAGAACTAGGCAACACTCCTGGCCGACGTGGAGCGGAGGCATCGCGAATCCCTGGGTTCTAGCCCTCTAGCGGATTGTTAAAGTTTATTCCTGGTCCTGACCTAACTTCTCTACTTCCCGCGACAGACCCGAGAGCTCCGCCACCATGCAAATATTGGCCGTCAGTACCGGCGTCGAGTGCCGCATCAGCTTCTGCGCCAGAGCCAAGGGCACATTCGCCCTCGCCAGTCGCGTCCCGAACGTCGTCCGTAGTGCATCTCCATCCAGCCGCTGTCCGCTCACCTCGACCGGAATGCCCGTCTTCTTCAGATCAATCCGCAAGACGTGGCCCGTCTTCTTTCCGGCACTCCCCTGACCGCTTCCGCCGCGTCCCAACCCTGCAGGCAATTCCTGTTCATGGAGCCGTCACCGAGAAGACGGGATTCAGTGCATCGTTCGTTCGGCGAAAGCGGTCTTACCGAGCGGTGCATCGGCGGAACGAGGTATAAAAAACCGGAATGAAGAGACCTGTTTTAGTGGGTGGCGTGAACGGAACCGGCCCGCCGAGGGAGTCGGCGGGCCGGTGAACAAGCGGACGACAAGCAAAGCACTGTGACGGGATTCTCTAACTCAGACCAGATCGTCGTAAGTGCTTACCGCGTAAGCGGAGAGGGAGGGATTCGTTCGAGGCATTCGTCGCAACTTCTTACGAGAGCATCCAATGCAACGGAACTCCTGTCGTACCATAACGTTTCGTGCCTGTTGATGGTGCTGGTCGTTTGTGGTTGTTTGTTGTCTTTTGGCAACCTTTTCAGCACAGTTTCAGCACACCCAGATCAGCCGGATTCCGCACTTCCCGCGGCTCTTTCCGCTCGTGTGCGCGGACGCTGTCGGAGGGATGAGAACTCCTCCGGAAGCAAAGCGATCGCCGCCAGCTACGCCCGCTACAGCAGTGATCTGCAAGACGCTTCGAGTATCGAACAACAGCAGCGCAAATGCCAGGAGGCAGCGACCAAGAACGACCACGACCTGAAGGTCGAGTTTGAATTCGCCGACTGTGCGATGTCCGGGACACGGGTGGACCGAGAGGGGTTCCAGGCGATGCTCGCGGCTGCCCGCGAGCGTCGGTTTAGTGTTCTGTATTTCGAGAGCCTTTCCCGGTTGGCTCGCGAGTTCGTCATCTCCATGCCCGCACTCAAAGAACTCGTCTACGTCCACAAGGTTCGCGTCATCAGCACCAGCGAAGGCATCGACTCCGATCGCGCCGGCTGGGAGTTCATGGCGATGATCCGGTCGTGGATGCACGGCGAGGTTTTGGTCGCTCTTCGAGCTGCCGTCCTTCGCGGACAAGAGGGGGCAGTCCTTGATGACTACTCGGTCGGGGACTGGTGCCTGGGATACAAGTCGGAGCCAATCCCAGGTTCGGAGGCCGGCCGACGCGGACGAAACCCGAAGCCCCGGATGCGTGTGTTAATCCGCGAGGAACACGCGGAATGGGTCCGCCGCATCTTTCACTGGTTCGTCAATGAGCGGCAGTCGTTGATCGGGATCGCACGCGAGTTGACACGCTTGAAGGCTCCGAAAGACCACCGCTCCACGACTACGGAGTGGCGGCATCGCTATGTGGGTGAGTTGCTTCGCAACCCCAAGTACATCGGGATCTGGCCGTGGGGGCTCAAGACGAACGTTCGGAATCCGCTCACCGGCCAGGTTCATCAGGAAGACCGCCCACCGGAAGAAGCCGCGAAGTATCAACGCGAGCGTCCGCACCTCCGGCTTGTGGACGACGAGACGTTCTTCTTAGCCCAGGGTCTGCTGGACGAGAATGCAGCAAAGTTGGCGGCCGTGCGAACTAAACAGGGCAGCCTCCGGGGATCGACGAAGGATCTTGCGAATCCCCGGCATTTACTCCAGGGCGTCGTCAAGTGCGGTGTGTGTGGTTCAGGATTCCATGTGTCCGGTGCAGACGGCATGTATCTGGCATGCGGCGGGTATCGGACCGGTCGATGCCAGCTTCGAACTCGACTCCGCCGGAAGTTGGCCGAGCGTCTCATTCTGGAAGTGATCGGCGAACGCATTTTGCGGAACCCGCTCTGGCATCAGGCGGTTCTGGATGCCGCTCTTGCAGGCTGGTCTGATCGGCGTGCGAACCGCCCTGACGAGGCGAAGGAGGTGAATCTGGCGCTGGTCGCCGTCGAACAGAAGATCTCGCGACTTCTGGACATGATCGAGAGTGGTGAATCCGGGCAAGAGGTGCGAGATCGCCTCGCGACACGGCGGCGAGAACGCGATGAGATGGTGCGTCGCCGTGATTCGCTCAAACGCGATGAAGAAAGTATCGCCACGCCGCCAACAGCGGAGTGGGTGGCGGATCAACTCCACCGACTCGACGAGGTTCTCACCGGACCGACTCCCGCCGCCGGGGTCGCACTCCGGAGCTTGGTTGGCCAGGTGGTTGTGTCAGAGGCTGATTCCGGCGTCCGAAAGCGAAAACACTTGCGAGGGACGTTCACCTTGCGAACAGCTACAGCGCTCAGGTTGCCGGGAGCGGCGGGTTCAACGGACGTGGAGACGCACGGCGAGACGGTGACGCTCGACTTCTCCGACCCGTTCCCTTGGGCGTCCGTGGCGGACGCTGTGAAGGAAATGTACGACGCAGGGGTGCGGTTCAACGACATGGTGGCACAGTTGGGTTGTCCGCGCTCCTGGCCAGCAAAGGCTCTCGCCCACTGGCATCATCAGCGTGGTTTGCAGCCACCCGACGGCCGGACCACTCGTGAACGCTTGACCGCCGATCCCGCCATTGCAGATCTGGCGAATCGTGCGAAGGAGTTGTGGGACCAGGGGCTTTTGATGCAAGAGATCGCGGGGGCTCTCGGATGCTGTCGGGACACCGTCACCGCGGCCATCGGGTACTGGCACACTTCGCGGAGCCTTCCCGTTCCGGATGGTCGTGCCCGACGAAAGGAATTACCGCGAAAGACACAATCGCCGGAACCTGATTCGCTCGCTGGTTGACCAGGATGGACCAGCGCAACAACCTCGGTAGCGTTGGCTCACTTCGTCTTCCCGTGCCACGTCGCCCCGATCTTGAGGAGACCAATTGGCGGAGTGGCACGTCGATAAGATTCGTCGTCTTCCAACATCCACACCACTGAACAGCCCCGGTCGGCTCCATGCCGACCGGGGCTGTTCCATTTTTGAGAGGAGGTGATTGTGACCGTCGAGTTGAAGAACCTTGTCCTCACCCGGACGCTGTGCCTGATCGACCTGGAGACGACGGGGACGGATGTGCGAGATGACCGTATCGTCGAGATCGCCGCGATCACCGTACATCCCGACTACACGACGACTTCGTTCGTTCGTCGGGTGAACCCGAAATGTCCCATCCCGTCGTCAGCCACAGCCGTACACGGAATTCGCGACAGCGATGTCGCGGGGGTTCCGACCTTCGCGGAGCTTGCTCCAGAGTTGTTCGCCGTCCTTGCCCCGTGCGACCTGGCGGGCTTTGGCATCGCGAACTTCGATATCCCGTTGTTGGTTGCGGAGTTCAACCGCGCCGGGCAGGTGTTCCCGCTCACTGGTCGGGCCGTCCTCGACGCGCTAACCATCTTTCGTCGCATGGAACCGCGTGATCTGAGTGCCGCGGTTCGGCACTACCTCGGTGAAGATCGACATGATGCCCATACTGCCATCGCGGATGCGAGATATGCGCTGGCTATTCTTGACTCGCAGGTGGCCCGATATGGACTTCCCGGCAGCCCCGAGAAACTGCACGCAGAACTTGTCGAGGTCGATATCGGTGGGGCATTCCGCCGTGGTCCAGAGGGTGAAGTGGTGTTCTCATTCGGCAAGTACAACGGTCGACCGCTGGACAGGGTCGCCGCGGAGGATGCAGGTTACCTCCAGTGGGTTCTGCGTCAACCGTTTCTCGATGATGCCCTCTCGCTGGTCCGCGTGGCCCTCGCGGCTCGTGCGACTCCGCCCCGATAACGCATCTTGGGCGAGTTCACAGACCCCTGTCCGGTCCGATCTCATCTCGCTGTGATCACCCGATTCCGTCGACACCATTCTCCCCAATCGAGCCGACCCTCGCGGACTCGCGGGGCGGCTCACCACTTATGGAGAGCCATTCGTGCCCGACCCAACTATCCGCATCAACCAACCGACCGCAGCCATCCAGCACGCTTTCGTGGCGGTCATGCCTCGCATCGTACACCATGCCAGGATCTGTTTCCGGCGCATGCCGTGTGGTGACGCCCGCGAAAACGCAGTCGCCGAAACCGTGGCCTTGACGTGGAAGTGGTTCGTGGGCCTCGTGCAGAAGGGCAAGCACCCGGAGAGTTTCGTTTCGGTGCTCGCCGCCTACGCCACTCGTGCGGTGCGGAGCGGTCGACGGCTTTGCGGCCAAGAAAGAACGAATGACGCGCTCTCACCGTTGGCCCAGGCACGCCGGGGCTTTACCGTGAGCCCATTCCCGGAGTTCAGTACGCTCGTTGGCAACACATTCGGTGAGGCACTCCAAGACAACAGCCAGACACCGATTCCGGATCAGGTTTGTTTCCGGGTTGATTTCCCGGCGTGGCTGTCCACACGCACCGAGCGTGACCGACTGATTATTGGCGAGCTGATGGTCGGTGAACGCACCCTGGACGTCTCGCACAAATACCGGGTCAGCCAGCCCCGCATCTCCCAGCTTCGCCGCGAATACCAGGAAGACTGGTGTGCTTTCTGCGAACCGGCCGACTTGGCGGTGGTGTAGCAGTTTCGGTTTCTGTGCCCTGATGAGCTCAAACCAACCCAAAACCACGAACATCGAAAGGAGCCCACCCATGAAACCGCCTGAAACGAACGGCCACACGCCTCCCCGAGGTGATCCGCCCGATCCGCTTTTCGCCGCCGAAGAACTCCGCGATGCTTTGGCCGACGCCACAGCGAAAGCTGCCCGCTTGGTCGCGGCGCTGAAGACGGTTCGAAAGGGGAAGAAGGTATTGGAGACCGTGTTCGCGAATCTGAAGCAACTGGGCCTCGATTCTGGAGGGTTGCCATGAACGCACTCGTCACCGAGCGATTCCGCAATCTGGCCGGGACGCTCGCGGAACTGAAGGTGAAGGTTCGCACGGCTCTCGCAACCGAACTCGCCACAGCAGTTGGAACGGCCGTTCGAGATGTTCTGATCGTGGCGATCATCGACCGACTCGTTGCAATGCCCTCTCGAACAGCAAGCAGGCCACCGGGAACAGGCGGGCGAGATGACGGATACGACCGCGATCGCTGGGACACTCCACGCGATCCCTGGCCCGACGATCACGACGCTGACAGCGAACGCTCACCCACGCGCTATGAGTACGACCACGACGAGATCGAACCGATGCCCGCAATCCCAGCAGCCGCAGTTGTTGCGGTCGGCGTGAACGTCGGTCGCTGGTGGCTGGCCCACAACGGGACTGTGGGCACGGCGGTCGGACTCGGTGTACTCACCACAGCACTCGGGTTGATGGGCGGGAACTTCGCCCGTGTGGCACTGATTGTCCTCGCGGCCACGACCGATTTGCTCACTGCCGAAACAGCTCTCGCTCGTCTCGATCACTCCTGAAGTACATCACGTCGCTCTTCGATCCGACGATTCCGCAACATCACCGCATCAGCCCTGGGGTTCATCACCCGCAGGTCGCCGTGCTGTTGCATACGAGGGCGAAGCAGTAGCGTCCTCTCAACACGAACCCAACCAAACGCAAACAACCTGAAGGAAGAGATCATGTCCGCAACAGCAACCATGAACGGGAAGCCCCAACGCAAGCAACTGGCCGATCAACTTGATCGACTCGATTCGATCATCGACGCTCTCGCCGAGGGACTGCCCGGCGCTGTCGCTGATGCCTGCCGCGACGGCGCACGCCTGGCCGTGAAAGATGCCATCATCGAGATCTTGAGCAACCCGGAACTTCGAGCGATGCTCACGCCCATGCGGCCGGAGCCGGTCGTCGCGCCGCCCGCACCCGCGCCGGAGGAGCCGAAGAAGCCGGGGCTGTGGAGCCGCATCAAAGCGAGGGTCGCTGCTGCGCGCGACGCGCTGACCGGAGCAACCACGAAGGCGAAAGAGGCGGTGACGTCGCGGTTGACGGCGGCGAAGTCTGCCGTCGTCGCTGTCGGCAAGGTCACCGGCGAGGCGTTTCCAGTTCAGCGAGTCGGACTGGTGGCGGTCGGCGTCGGGCTGGTAGTCGGCTTGACCTGCCTGCTGGTACCGCAGACGGCGGCCGCTGCCGCTGGTGGAATCGGAGCGGCCTTCACTGCCGTCGGTGTTCAGACGGGGCACTGGTTGAAGAAGGCTGCTCGCCGCTTCGGTCTGATGGCGTGAATCGGAGTCGGCGGATGATGTGTGGTTGAGGGGAATCTTGAAGAAGAAGCTGGCCGGTCACAGCGTTCGCCGAAGTGCGAACGCATCAGTCCGTGCAGTCTCCTGAATCAACTCTCTTCTCGGCCACACCCTCGTCGCCGAGTGCTCACTCTTCGCACCGTGATGAGCAGGAAAGAAATGAGGATAGCGAACGGATAGCGAACGAACGCATCACGGATGCTGACGCAAACAAGCAGTTCAACCGCAGCCCGAGGTGCCCGCCTGATGGCGGGCAGCCCGGGTCTTCACTTTAGCTATCAGACAACGTTTGCTTGCGTTCGCTTGCGATCGGTGCCCTCTCAGGTCACGGATTCCTCTGTCGTGCAGTCATCGGCAATCGCGTGGTCGAGGTTCACACGACGCTACTTGATGAATCGCCACGGCTGTGAGTGCCACGCGAATCCACAGCCGAGCCACACGAGCGTCGCGAACAAGCCGCGGTAGATGCCGGAGTCGCACAGAATGTTCGACTCGCCTTGTCCGGTCAGACGCTGGGAGACCGCGCGCTCCTGTTACCACGCTGGTCAGGAGCAGCACGATCGCGAAGAACGCGGCGAGATACCCGCCATACGCCACGAGCCGTTTGCCCGAGTCGTCGAATCCTTTGTAGTCCGACAACTGAAGCCAGTATGCCAGTTGAAGCGTTGGCACCGCGAACAGTAAGAGTGCCGCGGCCAGAGCGAGCGAAGCCAACCCGTGATACGCGGCCCCGGAGGGATGTTGCGGCTTCGGTTGAGTCATCTGCGTGTTCTCCACAATCGAATGTAACCGACTCGGTGCGAGTCCGATTGTTGTGATTGGGCTGGAGCACTAAAACGACATGAGTCATCACTTCGCCTTCGGGTCGATCACGTCGCCATCCCATTCGATCTTGCACTGCGGCAACGTCTTCGCGAACTCGGCGACCGCGTCCGCCGTGACCTTCGTGCCGCGCAAGCCGAGGGATGTCAGGTTTTTGCAATCCTTCAAGTGGGCCAACCCCGCATCCGTCACCTTAGTGCCGTTCAGGCTGAGTAGCGTCAGAGTTTTGCTGTCCTTGAAGTGTTCCAGTCCCGCATCACCCACCCTCGTGCTGTTGAGGCGAAGTTCTGTCATGGAGAGAGGTATTGTGATGAAGCGATCGCTTCGGTGTTCGCCAACCTCAAGCAATTGGGCCTCGACTCAGGGGGCCCACGATGACGGCGCTCGTCACCAACCGAATGCACTTACTGACTGAGTCGCTCGTCGAGTTGAAACTGAAAGTGCGTGAAGCCCTGGCAACCGAACTCGCGACTGCCGTGGGCGGCGCCGTCCGCGACATCATCGTCGTGGCAATGATCGACCGCATGATCAACACGTCACCGCGGAACCCGACGACATCGCCTCACTCGGGCTGGCGGCCCGACCGATACGATCGCTGGGGCGAACCCAAAGACCCCTGGGCCGAAGCCGACGATTACGATCGGCCTGGCACGCACGCTCGGTACGAACTCGACGAACGCGAGGACGAGGAACCGCCACCCGCGTTGCCAACAACCGCGGCGCTTGCCATTGGCGTGAACGTCGGGCGCTGGTGGCTGGCCCGCAACGGTTCCACTCACACGGCCCTGGGCCTCGGAATTCTGGCAACCGCTTTGGGTTTCGCAGGCGGCCCCTTCACGCAGGCCGCACTCGCCGTTCTCGCTGCCGCGACAGACCTCCTCACTGCGGAATCTGCCGTGGCTCGTCACGACCCGTCCTGAATTTTCCGTCACCCTCGACACCCCACGACACCCACGCCCTGTACCGATCCCGGGTGTGTCAGCCCCGCTGGCACTTGGGCATGTGCGTCCGCGCGGTTATCGAGAGTGACGATTTCTCAAGCCCTTTACATCACAACACCAACTGGAGAACCAGACCATGTCCGCAACGACCATGAATGGGACCACGACCCTGAACGGGAATACCCCGACCGTGAAGCCGACGCAACGACGGCAACTCTCGGATCAACTTGATCGGCTCGACACCATCATCGACGCACTCGCCGAGGGACTGCCGGGCGCGGTGACGGATGCGGTTCGCGAAGGTGCCCGGGCTGCCATCAAGGACGCCCTCATCGAGATCATCACGAATCCGGAATTGCGGGCGCTGCTTGCTCCCGTTGCGCCGGCAGTGTCCATCTCAACGCCGATGCCCCACGCACCGGCCGAGTCCCGCCCACCAACGCCCACCGAGCCGAAGAGACCGTCACCGTGGAGCAGACTAAAATCGAAGGCGAGCGCCGCGAAAGCCGCGATCGTCGGTACCGTCGTGCACGTCAAGGATGCGATCATCGGTCGCTGCCACGCTGTTCGTGATTCGCTCGCCGCAGTGGGTCGCGCGGGTGGTGAAGCCGTTCCCGTGCAGAAAATCCTGACGACGGCGCTCGTGGTCGGGATCGTGGTCGGTTCGGCCTGTCTGATCGTGCCCGAGACGGTGGCCGCCGCGATCGGCGGGGTGGGTGCCGCCACGACTGCGGTGTGCGTTCAGATCGGCGGTTGGTTGCGACGAGCCGCACGACGCGTCGGGTTGACGACCTGAGTTGATTTCGCTGGGTGGGATTCGTTCGAGGTCACGAAGGTCGTGAAGAAGCCGGCCGGTCATGCGTTCGCAGTAGCGAGCGTTCAGCCCGTGCGGTTTCAACATCGTCTTTCGACTCTCGATCGAATCCTGCCCACCAATCACTTAGAGGTGCTGACACAACCTCTGAAACGCCTCGAAAACGGGCCTGAAAGGGGGTTGTGTCAGCACCTCTTACGTTCCAGAGCTGAGGAGGAACTGCGATGGCGAAAACCGTTGTCCTCGACGAGTTGCATTTCACGCTTCGCATCACGAATGGTCTGCCCGGTTCCCGCTCCGATGAACTTGGGGTCACCTTGAGGGGCACCGAGTTCATGAACCGCCTGCGTCGTGCGATCCGGACTGTCGTGGGCGGTTATCCCGAGTTGAGTGTGGTCCGCATTTCCTTATCTCGTTGATTTCGCTTCACCGTGAACCGACCGTGTGCCGCTCCGCTATCCACTACTTGTGGGTAACGCGGCGGTACACGGCTGCCTGACCCGAGAAACAAAATCGGAACTGTACCACTTTTTTTACTTTTTCACGGGTATGAACATGCCAGGCAGGGAATTGGTGTTTCGATTCTCACGGCTCATCCCCTTGCCGAAAGAACACAGATCGCATTCTCTGTCCCTCGCTGGGTGTGGAACGAGTCGGAGCTTCGCCCCGAGGGGCGAGGGCCGTTCCCATTCAGGGTCGGTCGCTGAGAGCGAGGTGCTTCAAGTCTGGTTGTTTCACTGACCACCCCACCGGGGAACCCCGGGCCCTGGCTACGGCGGGCGTGACAACGTTTACACGTGAGGTTCACACCGAGCCAGTCAAGCGACCCCGTGCACGCCAGAAGACAAAGACCAAGACCAGTCCTAGCCCGATCCAAAGCATGATGTGGAGGTGCGGCCCGCCAGTGGCGGGCCGCAAGGCTTCCTTTTCCTTAGAGCGTTCGGAAAGAATGAAGTTTAGGGCTCTAAGATTCGCAGACAGATGAGGGCACAAGCCAGACGGAGGAATGCCTCATGGACCTCTGTGAGTCGGTCGAGGCGACGCCGTAGTCTCCCGAACGAATGCAACCAAGAGATCGTTCGCTCCACGAACCATCGGTACACTCCCAAACCACTGCCGTTGTCGGTATTCCGCTTCGCCAACACCGGCGTGACACTCAACCAACGCAGCAACACACGCAGCGGTTCGGAGTCGTAACCCCGATCACCTTGGAGACGCTCGGGGAGTTGACGCTTGGGCCCGGGTTTGCCACCGACGGGGTCCATCGCCAGCAGCACCGGCAAGGCTTGCGTGACCTCGTTGACATTGGCCGCTGTCACGGTGACCGACAATGGGATTCCCTGAGCGTCGGTCATGATGTGGTGTTTGCTGCCCGATTTGCTGCGATCTGTGGGGTTTGTGCCGGTATCCTCGCCTCCTTCGGGTGCCTT
>JAIOPV010000133.1 GCA_021413735.1 Planctomycetota bacterium | reverse complement strand
ATCGAGGATCTTGACTCGCCGATTCTTTCCCTCCAGCCACACATTCGCTGGCTTGATATCGCGGTGGATAAGGCCGCACTCGTGTGCGGCTGCGAGTCCTTCGGCCATTTCGCGTGCAATGCGAACGGCCTCTACAATTGGCACTCGCGGATTCAGCTTCAAAGCGTTCGACAGTGGCTGGCCCTTCAGCAACGGCATCGCGATGAACGGAACGCCGCGATCTTCGCCAACCTGATGGATTGCGGCAACGTGGTCGTGTTCGACGGCTGCCTGTGCTCGGGCTTCGCGAAGAAATCGGGCCACATCTGCGGCGCTGGTAGCGTAGGGCGGAAGCATCGACTTTAGCGCGATTTGCCGCTTCAACTGTGGATCTTCCGCTCGAAAGACGATTCCCATGCCACCCATTCCGAGCGTACCCAAGACGCGGTATGGCCCGAGTCGACCAATCTCATCGGAGTCACAGGGTGGACTAAGGAACGGGAAGTCGTGAGAGGACGGTGGACCATGATGGCCGGCCAGAGTTGTGTTATCGGGGTTGATATCGCTCCGGAACGACTCCGGTTCGAGCTTTAAAGGGGAATCGTCAGGATCCGGTTCGATCTGAGCGGAGTCTGTGACCGTGAGCGGCGGAATCAGCCCACCGCATTTGGGGCAGTTTGCTGCTGAACGAGGATCGGCTGGCATTTGCTGTGGTGAGAGCGTTGTGTTGCACGAGCGACACGTCATGGGCGAAGCCACCATCAATCATCCTCCGCCAGGTCGTTCGGAATAGCCCCTATTTTGCGGTCATTCCGTGGTGAGGGCAACCGGCAATCCGCCTCGAAGGCGAGGCACGATCACGGGCTGATTCCACTTAGCCGAGCGCTCGCGTCAGCAGCGCTCCGAGAAAGAGTTTCAGTTTCTCGAACTTGCTCACCTCGGGGCGATGCGACAACACATCATGTCCGGATCGTTCAATGGTCGAAAGGATCGCTCGCCCACCGCGAACGAACAGATCGACATCCACGCGTGCCACTCGCGGCAACAGCGGCAGCAATGCGGCACCACGGTCGAAGTAGCCGCGAGCGCGTTCGACCTCAAATCGCATCAATTCTTGAAACTGTGGCGTGAATTGCTTCTCGGCGATGTTGGTTTCCGAGACACCGAAGCGGTTCAGGTCTTCCACCGGCAGGTACACACGACTGATGGCATAATCGCGAACGATATCTTGCCAGAAGTTCGCGAGTTGCAACCCCGTGCAGACTTCATCAGAGAGCGCCGCACGTTTCGCGTCGAAGCAGTCGAACAGGTACAGCACGAGTTGCCCGACGGGATTCGCGGAGTTGCGGCAGTACGCGACGAGCTGGTCGAACGTTTCGTATCGCTTGACGTGCTGATCCTGCGTGAACGCGATGAGCAGGTTCAGGAACGGTTCGGGTGGAATGTCGAACCGGCGAATCGTTTCTCGCAGCGCGACCGTGACCGGATGCCGTGGTTGCCCATCGTAGCACGAGAGCAGTTCGTCCCGCCACCAGTCGAGGAGCCGGAGCGTTTCAGTACCGCCGCTGGTTTCGTCGGCGAGGTCATCGGACCAACGGCAATAAGCGTAGACCGCATTGAAGTGGCGAATCAGTCGTCGCGGCAGCAACACCGAGACGACGGTGAAGTTTTCGTAATGCGAGCGTGTGACGTGTGCGCAATAGGCATGCGCAGCAGAAAGCCCAGCCTTTTGTGCTGGGCTTGTTGTCGGTCCAAATCGCTGCAATTCGCTGGCGAAATCCCAAACCATCACTTCAGAATATCTTTCACGATGGTGCCGGCCACATCGGTCAGGCGGAAGTCGCGACCACTGTAGCGGTATGTCAACTTCTCGTGATCCAATCCCATCAGGTGCAGCATCGTCGCATGCAGATCGTGAATGTGAACCTTGTTCTCGGCAGCGGCGAAGCCGAACTCGTCCGTTGAGCCGTACGTCATGCCGCCCTTCACGCCGCCGCCCGCGAGCCATACGCAGAAGCCGTGATTGTTGTGGTCGCGGCCGTTCTGTCCTTCCGATGTCTGCGTGCGGCCAAACTCACCACCCCACAGCACGAGCGTTTCGTCGAGCAAGCCTTGCTGCTTCAGATCGCGAAGCAGAGCGGCAATCGCCTTGTCGCTGTCCTTCGCCTTGTTGCGGTGGCCCTTCTCAATGTCGCCGTGATCGTCCCACGGTTGACCACCACCGTAGAAGACCTGCACCATTCGCACGCCGCGTTCGACGAGCCGACGAGCCGTGAGGCACGCATCCGCGAAGTAACCTTTGCCGTACATCTCGCGAACCTTCAACGGTTCTTTGTTCACGTCGAAGGCATCTTGTGCTTCTGTCTGCATGCGATACGCAATTTCGAGCGACTGAATTCGAGCTTCGAGTTGGTCGTCGCCAGCTCGCTTATCTTTGTGCATTCCGTTCAGTGCGTTCAGCAGGTCGAGCTGTTCACGCTGCGTCGTGGCACCGACGTTTGCGTTACGAATGTGGTCGATGACCTTCTTCGGGTCGAGGTTCGAGATGTGGCAACCCTGGAAGACGCCAGGGAGGAAGCTGTTGCTCCACAGTGCCGGGCCGACGACCGGCTTGCCAGGGCACATCACGACGAACCCCGGCAGGTTCTGGTTCTCGGTGCCGAGGCCGTAGGTGAGCCAACTTCCCATGCTCGGACGGATCGCCTGCGTGTTGCCGCAGGTCATCAGCAGCAGGCCGGGTTCGTGGTTCGGGATGTTCGTGTGCATCGAGCGGATGACGCAGATGTCGTCGATGCACTTGCCGATTTCGGGGAAGATCTCGCTGACTTCGATGCCCGACTTCCCGCACTTGTGGAACTCGAACGGTGACTTGTACAGCGGTCCTGTCTTGCGTTCGGTCGACTTGCCGAGAGTGCCGGCCTGTTTGCCGTGCTGCTTGGTGAGTTCGGGCTTGGGGTCGAACGTGTCCACCTGCGATGGGCCGCCGTTCATGAACAGGTGGATGATGTGCTTGGCCTTCGCGGGGTAGTGCGCGACCTTCGGTGCGAGTGGGTTGTTCGCGACGCTCGGGGCGACGGCTTTCGCTTCGTCGGCGAGCAAACCCGCGAGACCGAGCATACCGAGACCGGTGCCCGAACGGGTCAGCATGTCGCGGCGTGAAATGGGTAGCATTGGGAAGGCTCCAAGTTCCAATTCGTTCTTCACCCCGAAGGGGTGGCACAACATAGCCCAGGGCAAGACGGCTTGCCGTCGCCGCCCTGGGTGCGAGACCAAAAACCTCGGCACCCTGAAAGGGTGCGACACCGACAGCGTGTACCATTTGTCGCACCCTTTCAGGGTGCATTATTCACATCATCCGCCACCCGGAGCGGCGCCTGCGGCTTGCCCCGGGCTATGTTGTCCCACCCCTTCGGGGTGAAAACTGGGCAGCGCGACCCTCAACTCGTCATTGAGGGTGGGCCTGGAGCCGGAATCGAACCGGCGACCTCCGGAGCTGACCCATGCGGGTGGCCCGGTGAGCTGCCACTGCTACCACCCAGGCTCAGTCCACGTACATCAATTCGTTGCTCGCGAGCAGCACCTGTGCGTATTGCTGCCAGCGGGTCAGCTTCTCGTCCGACTTCGGCGGCAGTCGCAGGAAGCGTTCTGCCAGTTCAATCTCGCGTGCGTCGGGTGCGCGGCCAAACGCAATCCGATACGCAGCGGTGATTCGCTCCGCGTCCGTCTTCCCAAGCTTTTCGGCGCGTGCGGCCAACGCCTTCGCTTGCGTCGCCATGAACTCGCTGTTGAGCGCGAACAATTGCTGCTGCGGAACGGTTGTCACGGTTCGCTTGTCGGCGGTCACGTTTGCATCGGGGAAGTCGAACAATCGCAGCAAGCCGTCGAGTTCGTGCCGGCTGATCTTTGCGTAAATCGTGCGACGTTTCGAATTCTGATCGCGAAGATCGAACGTCGGGCCACCACGGGTCGGGTCGAGGTTGCCGCTGACGAACAGCAGCGAATCCCGCCATTGTTCGATGTCGAGACGGTGGCGGTTCGCACGCCACAGGTAGATGTTCGCGGCGTCCACCTTGTCGTTCTCAGGAACGGCCTTGCTATCCATCTGGTAAACCGACGACAGCACGATTTGCCGGTGCAGCCACTTCATCGACCAGCCATTCTTCATGAAGTTGACCGCGAGCCAATCGAGCAGTTCGGGGTGACTTGGAGCGTCGCCGAGTTTGCCGAAGTTGCTCGGCGTGTTCACCAGCCCGCGGCCGAAGTGCCACGACCAGACGCGATTCACGATCACGCGGGCGGTCAACGGGTTGTCCTTCGAGGCGATCGAATTCGCGAGGTCGAGGCGTGTGAATTTCTCACCTGCGGGGCTTGCCGATGGCAGCACTTGCAGGAAGCCCTTCGGAGCGACTTCGCCTTGAACGGCAGGGTTGCCGCGAACGTAAATCTTCATGCCCGCACCGTTGCCACTCACGACGTGTGCGACGGCCGGGGCAGGCGGCGTTTCCTTCTTGCGCTTCTCCAACTCGGCCCGCAGTTCTGTCAACTTCGGCTTGTCCGCGTCGGTGAAAAAGAACTTCTCGGTATCGGCAGGCGGGAGGAAGAACGGAGCATTCTGATCAGTCACGACCGCCTTGTGCATCGAAGCATTCTTGTTGCCCATTGCGACTGCCTTCTGCACGACATCCGCAGCGGCTTTCACATCGGCGTCTTCCGCATCTGCCTTCAGCGAGAACCAGTCCTTGAACTCAGGCAGGTTCCGTGCTGCCGGAGCATCGAGGAACTTCACCCACTTGTTCACGAAGTACGGGCTGATGCCTTCGGCTTTGGCCACTTCGTCGGTCGTGGGCTTGCCTTTCACGGCTGCCTTGACCTTGCGAGCAGCGGTCAGATACTTCGCGGTCAAGGCCTGGGCGGTCGTCTGCGATTTCTTCGCGATCTCGGTGATGTGCCCAGTAACCTTGCCCTCGGCTTCCTTGGTCTTGGCTACCGCGTCGGCGTAAGCCTTCGCTTCGGTGGGCGACACGAGCGGCGCGTCCGTCATGCTCGTGCCCATGTAAATCCCGGCGAGGCTGTAGTAGTCCTTCGTCGGGAACGGGTCGAACTTGTGATCGTGGCAGCGGGCACAACTCACGGTAATGCCCATGAAACCACGGGTGAGCGTGTCAACGCGGTCATCGAGTTCTTCGGCGATGGCCTGTGCCGCAGCGGTGTTCTTGTAGTATTCCGCACCGAGACCCAAGAAGCCGAGGCCCGCGAACTTGGTGAAGGGGTCATCGGGTGCATCGGTGAGCATGTCGCCGGCGATCTGCAACTTCACGAAGCGATCGTAAGGCATGTCGGCGTTCAACGCGGCAATCACCCAATCGCGGTAACGCCATGCTTGATTCTTGGGCTTCACGCCGAATGTGTGGGCTTGATCCTCTGCGTAGCGAGCGACGTCGAGCCAGTGACGGGCCCACTTCTCGCCGTGTGCGGACATGCCAAGCAGCTTCTCGACAACCTTCGAGAGCGCGTCAGCGGAGTTATCCGCGAGGAACGCATCGACATCCTCGGCGGTTGGCGGCAAGCCGATGAGATCGAGGTACACGCGGCGAATGATCGTTCGCTTGTCGGCAGCGGGAACCGGCTTCAGGCCGCGTTTCGCCCACTCAGCCGCGACGAACGAGTCGATCGGATTGCGGACCGTGAAACCTTGCGTGTGGACCGTGGGGGGAGCAACGTCTTTCAGAGCGACGAACGACCAGAATTGCTTGCCTTTCTCGATGTCGATGCCGACGGCCTTCACGACTCCATCCGTGCGGGGGTCGGCGGCTCCGTCGGCGATCCACTTCTCGAAGTCCTTGATGACGGCGTCGGCGAGCTTCCCCTTTGGCGGCATCTGAAGGTTTTCGTCGGCATATTTCAGCGACTTCAGGAATGTGCCTTCAGCGGGCTTTCCAGGCACGATGGCCTTGCCGCTGTCGCCGCCCTTTTCCCAGCCGGCTTTCGTGTCGAGCCGCAGACCGCCCTTCAGTTTCTTGGCTTTCTCGGCCTCGGCGGAGTGGCATTTGTAGCACGTTTCCACGAGAACGGGGCGAATCTTGTTCTCGAAGAATTCGAGTTGGGCAGCGGTCGGTTCCGCGGCGCTGCTGAACGTTGGCGAGAGCAACACGACGACGATTGCGATTCGCAGCATGGTTTTGTCTTGGCGAGCCGGGTAACGTGTTACCGCGGGGTTATCTTGGCGAGCCGAGGAGGCAGTTCCCCGGAGACGAGCAGGAGAGCAGATACGATATTACCATACTCCGAATCGTTCGCAAGAGTGTGAATTCCCGTGACAATCCGCAAGGTTGCAGTTTTCACCGGCAGCTTCGACCCACCCACCACATTCCACCGGAAGGTGGCGCAGCTCCTCCGCGAGCGGGGGTTCGACGAGGTAATCCTCCGGCTCACGGGTCCGCGATGCGATCGCCCCGATGCCGAACACGCGGCCCCGATTCACCGCTCAACGATGGCTGATCTCGCCTTCCGGAATCTGCCGGGCGTGTCGGTCGATCACAGCGACCTCGATGATGGTCGAAGTCTGGATGACCACCACTTCGATTCGCTGTATGCGAACCGTGGGGAAGTCTGGCATGTCGTTTCGGCTGACTTCCTCACGGGCGGGCGAGCCGGCGAATCGCTGATTCAGACTGTCTGGCCGAAGGGGTCGGAATTGTGGAAATCCGGGCGGTTCGTGGCTTTGCACTCGCCAGATTCGCCGCCCGACACAGCCGACTTGCCGCCGGTGTGCGAACTCGTTCCCGTGCGCGAAGAACACATCCCGACCGCCGACATCAGGCTCAGGGTGTTCCTCGGCGACGATCCCGGCCATGCCGTGCCCGAACCCGTTGCCGAGTACATCAGGCGATATCGCCTCTTCACGGATGCCACGTCGCCGCGCGAAACCCGGCTGAAGCTCAGCGAACCCCGACTCCTGATCTTCGCGGATGAAGCGAACAAGCGTGCTCAGGCGGGAGCGGCGCGATTCCGCCATCTCGAAAGCGACGACCCCAACATGATCCTCGTGCTGGGTGGCGACGGCACAATGCTCGCGGCGATTCGCAAGCACTGGCGTCGTCGGATTCCGTTTCTCGGGCTGAACGCCGGCACGCTCGGCTTCATCATGAACGAAGCGTTGCCCGATGATCTCACGACGACGGAGTTGGTGGTGTATCGCATGCCAATGCTGCGAGTGGAAACGACCGGCATGGATGACAAAGTCACTCGTGGACTGGCTTACAGCGATGCGTGGGTGGAACGCGATAGTGGCCAGGCCGCGTGGTTGCGCGTCGATGTCGATGGCCACACGCAGGTTCCGAAGGTGGTTGGCGACGGACTGCTGATCGCGACGCCGTCGGGATCGAGTGCGTACGCTCGCGCGATGGGTGCGACGCCAGTGCCGTTGACCGCTCCGGTGCTGACGCTGGCGGGGTCGAACGTGTTTCGGCCGCGATTCTGGAAGCCGGTGGCGTTGCCGGATACGGCTGTGGTGCGTTTGACCAATCTCGACGCGACCGGCAAGCGTCCGATTCGAGCGTTCATCGATGGTCACCACGTCGGTTGGGTGAAGGCGATGGAAGTGGGGGTCAGCCCGGTCGCCGCGGTGGAATTGGCGTTCACGCCGCAGTTCGATCTCTCGGCGCGACTGCTGCGTTCGATGTTTCCACCAAGCGAAGAAGGGTAAAGCGTTCGCGTAGCCGCGCCCGAAGCGAGCGACACCAATCACGCTCCCTTCGGGCGCGGCTCCGCGGTCACAGACTCAATGTGAGAAAAACATGCTTCCCGATGATCCGCTCGACCGATTGCACCACGACCTCGGATTCAAGCCGCTGAATCCGCTCTGGGCGAAGCTCGAAATCGTGCTTGGTTTGCTTGGAGTCGCTGTCGGATTGATGATGGGAATGCAACTCGCCGTGCGGCCAGAAGCCGAAGTTTCCCCCTCTGCGTGGCTCGGTCCAATGCTTTTGATAACCCTCGGTGGCTATCTGACGCTCGCCGGTCAGCGTAGCCACCAGTATCAATCGAATAACCGGCTCGCGGCGCACCTCGCCGATTTGATCCGGAAGAACTCACACGCTCGCTGAGAATTCACATGAGCATTCTGGTCGACGCGAACACCAAAGTCATCTGTCAGGGTCTCACCGGCAAAGAAGGCACCCGTCACACCGACTCGTGCCTTCAATACGGCTCGAAGTTCGTCGGCGGAACGAAGCCCGGCGGTGGCGGCACAACCTGGGAAGGCCCGCAATCCAAGGTGAAACTGCCGGTGTTCAACACCGTCGCCGAAGCTGTGCGAAAGACCGGCGCGACCGCAAGCATGATCTTCGTGCCACCCGGCGGAGCTGCCGACGCCATCATGGAAGCGGCCGACTCAGGTATCACGCTCATCATTGCCATCACCGAAGGCATCCCCGTTCTCGATATGTCGAAGGCCAAGCGATTCCTGAAGACGAAGCCCGGCGTCAGGCTTGTCGGCCCGAATTGTCCCGGCGTCATCACTCCGGGGCAGTGCAAGATCGGCATCATGCCAGGTTACATTCACAAGCCGTGCGCCCCTGGTGAGAAGGGCATCGGCGTCATCAGCCGCTCGGGCACGCTCACATACGAAGCGGTGTTTCAACTCACGTCGCTGGGGTTGCCGCAATCAACGTGCGTCGGCATCGGCGGCGACCCGGTGAACGGCACCAATCAGATTGAAGTGCTGGAATTGTTCCAGAACGATCCGAACACGTCGGCGATTCTGATGATCGGCGAAATTGGGGGCAATGCGGAAGAGTTGGCGGCCGAGTACGCGGCGAAGCATGTCACGAAGCCGTTGGCGGCGTTCATCGCAGGGCAGACCGCTCCTCCGGGTCGCCGCATGGGGCACGCTGGCGCGATCATCTCCGGCGGAAGCGGCAGCGCTTCCGACAAAATCGCTGCACTCAAGAAGGCTGGCATCGAAGTTGCGGCTACACCCGCGGATCTCGGAACCGCCGTTCAGAAGGCGATGGCTGCGAAGAAGTGACCGACTCGGAACGTTTTTTTAGCGGATAATGAAGTGTGGCATTGGTTCCGGGCGACATGCACACCCCACCCCCGGAACCATCCATTTCAGGCCCGGAACCATCGTTTCAGGCCCGGAACCAATTCGTTCGTCCGGAAGAAAGTTCATTAGATCATCGCCATCCGACAACGCAATTTCTGGACACCACTTCTTTCGCGAGGGATAATCGAGCAGATCAACCCGCCAGCCGAGACGAGCAAAGATGACCCTCGTTGGACAACCGCCACCGTCAGAGCCTCTTGAATTGGCTTTGGAATTGTTCGCGCGTGGAGAGATTGCTGCTGCCGAGGCCACGGTGAAGAAGGCAGCTCTTGCCGCCAAGGGGCAGCACGGTTCCGGTTCGCCGCCGCTTGCGCGAGCCTATGCGGACATGGCCAGGCTTCACTTTCGCATGGGGCTTTACGAACGCGCTGCGCTGGAATTCCAGCACGCCGCGAAGGGACCGCTTCCCACCGAACCCGAAGAACGACAGGACCGCCTCGCGTTCCTGTTCGGCTACGGGGCGGCACTTGGTGCGGACAACCAACTCGCCGAAGCGGAGAAGGTGCTTCGGCAGTGTCTCGCGTTTGCCCGCAGCTTGAACGGTGTTCAGTCTGCGTCTGCCCACGTCGCACTCGTGCCGCTCGCCGATGTTCTTCTGAAAGCCGACCGGATTGCGGAGGCCGCGAAGTTCGCTCACCAGGCATACGACGGGCTTTGGAAGCTCGGCGATCCGCTGTTCACGAGTTGCGTTGGCACTCGCGCAGAAGTTCTGAAAGCTCTCGGCAAAGCCGATGATCCGTTCGCCGATCTCGCTGATCTTCCCGACGAAATGGTGACCGCTGCCGTCGCAACAACGTTGACTCGCGCAGGCAACGGCGATGCGAGCCGCGTGCGGGCTGTGCTTGCTGATTTGCTGGGGTTCGTGGACGGGAAGTATGGCAACGACCATGCCCTCACTTCCGACACGATTGCAGCGATTGCTCATCACGAAGTTGCCGTCGGCGACGAGGCCGACGAGAAGGTTCGTAAGACGGCCGTGCGTCGGGCGGTGTGGTCGTATGTGATACGTCGCCTTCCGGGCGGGTTGCTGGCGAATCTGGATGTCGGCTTCGAGGAGGAAGGCACGATTCACCTTGCTCCGCATCTGACACGGGAGCCAAGCCAGCCCGAACTTGAGCAGATCGAAAAGGTTCTCACCGAGGCTGTGGACGATCTGTACTCACGGCCGATGGCGATTGCCTGATCGCGGCATTGGCCTTCTTCCGGAGGTCCGGCGAGCCGAGCCGGACAAGCGACGCAGTCCCCATCGCTTCGAGAAAAGACAATCGGGCACGGGCACGGGCAGGGGCACGGGCACGATTCATTCGACCAACTACCGGGGCAGGGGGCTGCACCCTTCGCCTGTGCCCTTGCCGGCACTGCATCTCCAAATCCCATGCGCTCCACTCTTCTCGCACTTCTGGCGTTCGTTGTTGTCGCCACGCCAGCCCAACCGTCGGACTGGCTGACTCGCACACCACCCGAACGGTTCGATATCCCCGAGTTGCCTCAACTCGCACGAATCGCCGATGTCAAAGCGATGTTCGACGAGGTTGCGCTTCCGCCGGTGCCGTTCAGCCCCACGGGCGAAACGCCCGCCAGATTCCCGTACACCGCCGAACGCCTGAAGCACTACGGTCCTGACGGGACGATCGCGGACATTCTGAAAGATCGTGAGAAGTATCCGTTGCGTGCGACTGTGCTGCACGCACTCGAAATCCTTCGCAAAGTGCCCACACCTGGCAACGCGAAAGGGCCGATGCCGATCATCACGTTCGAGGCACCCGTTGATGGCAAACTGAAACGCACAGTGGAAAAGACGCAGGATTTCGTCGCGGTGCTGGTTGCGGAGCTGGAAACGGAGCTGGAATTGATGGTCGATGTGGCGAAACTGCGGGCCGACGAACCGCGGCGCTGGCAAGCACATTACGACTACACGCTCGCCCAACTCCGTCGGCGGCTGGTGTTCGTTCACGAGTACAACAAGCTACTTGGCGATATTCGCACGGAGAGCCTTCGGTCGCTGCCCGACGGATCGACCGGCTGGCGACTTGCGCCCGCCGAGCGACTTCGCAGTCAAATCGTTGTCAAGAAGGTGCTGGACCAGTCAACCGAGGGGTTCAAGGCGATTGCGACCGAGTTCAAGGGCACGCCGTGGGAGGTTCTTGCGGAGCGTGCCTTGATGGGTCAGCCGGGATTGGTCTGGGAACCGATCGTGAAGTAAGCGAGCGATTTGTTGCATCTCGCGCCGTTGGGGTTACCATGTGGGACACGCCACCACACGGGTAATCCCATGACACATCCCACGCGACGAGATTTCCTTTCAGCCACAGCCGCCGGCGCAGCCTCGCTGACGCTACCTCCGCTCAGCCCGGCATCGGTCACGAGACCGGGCGGCAAAGCGACCTCGTGCATCTTCATCAACATGGTTGGCGGGCCATCGCACATCGACACCTTCGACCCGAAGCCAGAAGCGCCGTCGGAAGTGCGTGGCCCGTTTCGGCCGATTCAAACAAAGACGCCGGGCCTGCACCTGAGCGAACTGTTCCCGAAGCTCGCGACGATGACGGACAAGTTCAGCTTGATCCGCTCGATGCACCACACCGCACCGCCGATTCACGAAGCTGGCTTTCAGTTGTTGAACACCGGTCGCCTCTTCCGTGACGGCCCCGAATGGCCGAGCGTGGGAGCGGTGTTGACTCGTCTGACTCATCGGGCAGCGGCCGTGTTGGCGGATGCTGAAGACATTTCGACGGGGATGTCCGTATCGCATGGATTGGGCGACGCGTGGATCGAGCGGGCGTGGGGGCTTGATCGGTTCATCTCAGAATCGGGAACCGGATTGTCCGACTTTCGAGACGAGGCAGTTCGATTGGTTGAGTGTGGATGGCAGCACATCACAATCAACCAGTTCTCGACCGTCTTCGATTCGCCGTCGTGGGATTGTCACGCGGATGGCGGGTCGCTTCGCACCGACATGAACGACATCCGCAATACAGTCGCGCCGAGCTTCGACACGGCGTTCGCGGCACTTCTCACTGATCTCGAAGAACGCGGGCTGCTCGATTCCACGCTCGTCGTTGCGACGGGGGAATTCGGTCGCACGCCGCTGCTGAACTCCAACGGCGGTCGCGATCACTGGGCAGACGCATGGACCGCACTCGTAGCGGGTGGCGGCACGAGACCTGGGCAGATCATCGGTCGCACCGACGCGAAGGGCACCGAACCGACCGATCGACCCGTGACGCCGCAAGAACTGGTGTCGAGCATCTTCCACGCGATGGGCGTGTCGCACGACGCGACGATTCCCGGTCCGGATGGCAAGCCGGTCGCGGTGTATCCGGGCAAGCCCGTGATGGAACTGTTCTGAGCCTGAAGTGATTCACCGCAGAGAACGCAGAGCACGCAGAGGAAAGACATGAGAACTCTGTTCAAACTGGCTTGTTTTGTCTCGGCGTTCTCCGCGTTCTCTGCGGTGAAATCCGCGGAGCCGTTGCCGAACACGAAACCTCTCACCGAGGATGGCGACCTCGCGGCGAAGATGGTGCAGGGCATTCACAAGTATCTCGACCGCGAGATCGCTGCGTCTCCCAAAGCCCGCGACGCAATGTGGAAGGTCGATAAGTCGTCGCCGGAAGCCTTTGCGAAGTCAGTCGCACCGCATCGCGATTCCCTGAAGAAGCTGCTCGGCCTCGTCGATCAGCGAGTTCCCCCGCGAATGGAGTACATCTCTGGACCGGGCGAATCGGCTGTGATCGCGGAGTGCGACGCATTCACCGTGTCTGCGGTGCGATGGGCCGTGCTGCCCGGCATCGACGGCGAAGGGCTGTTGCTTGAACCGAAGGGCAAGGACAAGATCATCGCGAATGTCGTTGTGATCCCTGACGCACTGTGGACTCCGGAACAAATCGCCGGTCTCACGAAGGACGCGAAAGGCACGAAACCATTCGCCGCACGCCTCGCGGATTCTGGTTGCCGCGTCGTGATTCCCGTGCTGATCGACCGCAACGACAACCTCTCCGCGAATGCGAAGCTGAACCGCACGACGAACATCCCGCACCGTGAATTCATACACCGTATGGCCTACGAAATGGGCCGCACGCTCGTCGGCTTTGAAGTGCAGAAGGTTCTCGCAGCGGTTGATTGGTTCCACGCGACCGACAAAGACACACGAATCGGCGTGATGGGCGTTGGCGAAGGGGGGCGGATCGCTCTTTACGCGGCTGCGGTCGATGCTCGCATCAAGGACACGCAGGTATCGTGTGCGTTCGGCCCGAGGGAAGCGATGTTCGATGAACCTATCGACCGCAATTTCTGGGGCGCTCTCAACGAGTTTGGTGACGCCGAGGTTGCCGCACTTGTTCAGCCTCGAACACTGCACTTGTATCCCACCGCGGCAGATAAGAACCCAGCTGCGTGGCCGACCTGGGATGGCCCGATTCTTTCAAAACAAGGGCGAGGTCAGGCTGCTCCAGGCATACTCAAGGAAATCCCAGCCGAAGGTGTGATCGCTGAACTGAAACGCTCGCGTGCGATGTTCCCCCGCGACGAGTTTCGTCGGGGATTACTCGACGTCGAAGATAATTGGTACGGCTGGCACAATCTGCTCGACGGACTTGCTGCCAAGCCGTTCGCTCCGGAAGTGAAACCCGTCCCCGCGCTCACCGATAGTCGGAAGAACTTCGACCCGGCAGCGCGACACAAACGGCAGTTCGATCAGCTTGTCGCGTTCACGCAGAAGCTCTGGCGAGACAGCGACGCCGGACGCAAAGAGTTCTGGAAGAAGGCCGACGTCAGCAGCGTCGCGGCGTGGGAGAAGTCCACCGAATGGTATCGCGAGTACTTCCACACCGAGGTCATCGGCAAGTTGCCAGAGCCGACGATTCCGCTGAACCCACGCACGCGACAGGTCTACGATGAACCCACCTGGACCGGCTACGAAGTGATGCTCGACGTCTACCCCGATGTCTTCGCGGAAGGGATTCTCCTGCTGCCGAAGGGCATGAAACCCGGCGAGAAACGACCCGTGATCGTGTGTCAGCACGGACTCGAAGGGCGACCTGTCGATACGATCAACGTCGAGAAACGGCCGGTCTACAACCACTTCTCGCGGCGGCTCGTCGAACTCGGGTACATCGTGTACGCTCCGCAGAACCCGTACATCGGGAAGACGGACTTCCGCCAGATTCAACGCAAGGCACAACCGCTGAAGCTGGCACTGTTCAGCTTCATCATCCGGCAACATCAGCGAACCATCGACTGGCTCGAAACGCTACCGAACGTGGACGCGAAGAAGATCGCGTTTTACGGCCTCAGTTACGGTGGCAAGACAGCGATGCGTGTGCCCGCAGTCGAGAAGCGGTATTGCCTGTCGATCTGCTCCGCCGACTTCAACGAGTGGATCGGGAAGAACGTGTCGATTGAGCTGCCGATGAGCTACATGTGGACGAACGAATACGATATGTACGAGTTCGATCTGGGGAACACGTTCAACTACGCGGAGATGGCGTTCTTGATCGCGCCGCGGCCGTTCATGGTGGAACGCGGTCACGATGATGGCGTCGGCACTGACGAGATGGTGGCCTACGAGTATGCGAAGATTCGTTACCTGTACCAGAACCGGCTGAAGATTCCCGACCGCACGACGATCGAGTTCTTCGCGGGCGTTCACGAGATTCACGCGAAGGGAACCTTCGAGTTCCTGAAGACGCACCTCGCCTATCCGAAGTAGGAATTCGCCGCAAGCGGCTACTTCTCCGGCCGCTTCACTTCATCGACGGCGGCCCAGAAGTCTTTGTCTGCTTTCGACGAGAACGCAGTCAGCAACTCCTTCATCCGCTCGACCTTTGCGCGGATGTACTTGTCCTTCTCCACTCGCACCGCGATCATCTTCGGTTCCACCATCATGTGAGCGAACAGTTCCGCTTTGTCCTCTTCGACGCCCGCTGCGGCGTAGCGATTCAAGAAGCCGGGATCGTCTTTGCCGGTTGTCGTCACGGTTGGATCGTCCTGAAGTTTTGCTCCGCCCGGACCGTACTTGAACCCAGGCGGGTTCAGCCTCACCCAACGCTCGTCTTCGTAAAGATGGCCGTCGTCCTTCAGATCGACGAGGTGAAAGAACTCGTGATGGATCACCTTCCGAACGTACAGTTCGTCGTGTCGGCCGCGTGTGACATCGAGGTAGAGCGTCTCGTGCTCGAAATCCGGTACGGCGGTTCGCTTCTGCCCCGCGAACGACAGATCCTTGCAGAACACCACTCCTCTGAGGCCGGTCTTCTTCACGAGTTCGCTTGGATAGAGCGACCACTCGAACGCAAAGATCGCGGCGTAGGAATCGGCTTCCTTGCGGTCCGCCTCGGCTCCGTCGATTGCACCATGTCGCGTCTTCACGGGGAAGATTGGCGCTCGCGTCACGATGTCGAGTTTGTACTTCCGGCCGAGTGTGGCAAGGTCGGGTGCTGTTGACTTCGACTGCGCAACAGCGCTCTCGCACGCCAACGCGACAAACAGAACCGGCGTGAGGAAGCGAAACATGGGATTGGTTCGATTGTTTGTTAGCGACCCAATAGGGACTTCAACGCGGAGATCAATTCACTGTGGTCGAAGGTGAACCCCGTGTCGAGTAGTTTTTTTGGCACGGTTCGCAGACTGGTGAGTAAAGCGTCGTCCGTAATCCCTCCAAACATCACACGCAGCATAAACCGCGGCAACCAGAAAAACGCTGGCCTCCGCAGCACCCGCCCAAGCGACTTCGTGAACTCATGGTTCGTAACGGGTTCAGGGGCACACGAATTCACAGGGCCGCTGATCGTCTCGTTCATGAGGCAATGGTGAATCACTCCGACGAGATCGCCAATGGTGATCCACGGTATCCACTGCTTGCCCGACCCGAGGACCGCCCCGACGCCCGCCTTGAACGCCGGGAGTTGCTTCCCCAGCGCTCCACCTCTCGGAGTCAGAACCACGCCGATCCGCAGGTTGGTTGTGCGAACGCCGGCGTTGCGGGCCGGATCAGACGCAGATTCCCATGCCTTGCACACAGCCGGGAAGAAGCCGGTGCCTGCGGGTGAATCCTCGGTCAGAATCTCGTCGCCCCGATTGCCGTAGAAGCCGACCGCCGACGCACACACGAACGCCTTCGGTCGCGAACCCTCGGGCATCGCCGCGATTGCATCCGCGACAACGCGAGTCGGTACAGTACGGCTCTCCGTGATCTTGCGTTTCTTCTCCTCGTTCCACCGACCGGAGGCAACGTTATCCCCTGCGAGGTGAATGACCGCATCGACGCCTTCCAGCACCTTCGGATCAAGCGGCGCAGCCGGGTTCCAGTTCACCCAACGTGTACCGTCGTCAAACGGAGGTCCGCCTTTGCCTGTCACAAGACGCACAACGCGATGCCCGCCCGTCGTCAGGAACGGCACCAACTCCGACCCCACCAGACCACGCGAACCCGTCACGGCAATGGTGAGCCTCGGGCGATCGCGATAAAGGTTATGCCTGCGAAGATCGCTCGCCGTCAGTGCGTGTCGGTAGGCGAAGACTGCCGCGAGGCGTTGGCGAACCATCCCACCACCGAACACGTTGCCGATACCCCCAAGCGGAACGCGGTACGCGATGTGGTCTTCAAGGAACGAGGTGTTCTCGGTGTCTGCGATGAACCGGTGCGTGTGGTTCCAGAACGCGAATGGTCCCTTCAGTTGCCGATCCTGGAACTGCTTGCCGGGCTGAAAATCGTAGGTTTCCGCGCTCCACGTCGTCTTGAACGGCCCGAGAAATGGAGTGCGGAAATCGCAGCGGTAAGGTTCGGTGCCGAACGAGCCGTGTGCGGCCTTCAACTCGATCGGTTCCCACGGTGGTTGCAACCGCTGGAAGGCGAGTGGCCTGCTGTGCCAGGCATAGAGTTCGTCGGCCGACACGGGCATCGGCGAACGCAGGGTGAACGTGGCGTTTGTCATGATACAACCAGTGTAGCTGTTGGTTGCCCCGCTGGGGCGACTGCTTCAGGGGGTAACCGCAATGCCGCCGCCTCGCATCACAATCCGCAATCTCCATGCCGACCTCGCCGCGAGCGCTGCCTACTTCCGCTCGGATACCTCCGCCGTGGAAGCGAGCCGTGCTCGCGTGATCGCCGCGACCGCTGACGGTCACGCTCACTACGGTATCAACACTGGCTTTGGCGCTCTCGCGAACAAGCGCGTGCCCGACGATCAACTGCATCAGCTTCAGCGGAATCTGCTGCTGAGTCACGCGGTTGGCGTCGGCGAACCGGTGCCGGCCGAAATCACTCGCGTCATGCTTCGCTTGAAGATTCACGGCCTTGGGCTTGGCTATTCCGGCGTGTCGCTGCCGACGTTCCGCAGACTACTCGACTTCGACGAACACAATCTTGTGGCGGTGGTGCCGAGCCGTGGAAGCGTCGGAGCCAGCGGCGATCTTGCACCGCTCGCGCATCTGTGCCTGCCGCTCATCGGATACGGCGAGTTCTGGAACGATGCACGAACGGGAGCAGTTCCCGCTGCTGAGGTGCTGCGCAAACACAATCTGTCGCCGCTCGAACTTGGCGCGAAGGACGGCCTGGCGCTCATCAACGGCACGCAGCTCATGAGCGGTTACGGTGCGTTCATTCTGGAGAAATGCGTTCGGCTACTCGATCTCTTCGACCTGAGTGCCGCCATGTCGCTCGAAGCGTTGCAGGGCAGCATCAAGCCGTTCGATGCTCGCATTCACGCAGTGCGGCCACATCCCGGCCACGGCGTTGTCGCCACGAATGTGCGGAAGTTGCTCGAAGCGAGTGAGATTCTGGAATCACACCGGAACTGCGGAAAGGTGCAAGACCCGTACTGCCTGCGATGTGTGCCACAGGTACACGGAGCGAGCCGCGATGCCCTCGGTTACGCATCTTCGGTCCTCGAAATCGAGATGAACGGTGTGACCGACAACCCGCTCGTGTTTGAGGAAGGCGACATCGTCAGCGGTGGGAACTTCCACGGACAACCGCTGGCGTTCGTGCTGGACTTCGCGGCAATCGCCCTCGCGGAACTCGCCAGCATTTCAGAGCGTCGAATTTACCTGCTGCTCGAAGGGCACGACGGTTTGCCGAAACTGCTCATGCGCGAAACCGGTCTGAACTCAGGCTTCATGATTCCGCAGTACACAGCAGCGGCACTTGTCAGTGAGAACAAAGTGCTGTGCCATCCGGCGAGCGTTGACTCGATCCCGACGAGCCTTGGGCAAGAGGATCACGTCAGCATGGGGAGTATTTCGGCGGTGAAACTGCTCCGCGTGTTCGAGAACGTGGAGACTGTCCTGGCGATCGAGATGCTTACAGCAACTCAGGCGCTCGACTATCGGTTGCCGATGCGTCCGGGTCGTGGTGTGGAAGCGGCTCACCAATTGGTGCGGAATGCGTGTCCGCATCGCGAGGCCGATTACTTGTTCCGCGACGACCTGGAGAAAGCCTTCGGGCTTGTGCGTGGTCGGGACTTGTTGAGCGCGGCGGGTCTGATTGATCCGGGATGAGGATAACTTAGTGCGGTTGCTCTTTCGCTCTGCCGAGGTTATCGGTACACATCGCCGATGCGAACGAGGTCGCTTCTCGCCCTTCTCCTGATCGGGACCACCCTCTCGGGTTGTGTTCCAACACGTCAGGTGCCGACGGTTGAAGTTGAACGCGTCTCGACCCAAGAGAAGGCAGCGCCTTCCCAGGAATTGCTGTCTGCTGCACAGCGGGGTCCAAGACTGTACGACACGGATGAGCACGTTCTGAACAAGACGTTGCGCGAGTTTGCTGCCACACCTGGAACGACGCCTGATCCGGACTTCGCGCAGCTCGAACTGAAAGGGAACGAGGTGTGGTTCGCGACGATCCCAAAAGGGTGGCAAATGCAGAGCGGCTTACTTGATGGACGTCAAATCGACAATGGTCAGATCGACAAGGGTCAAGACCCATCCGGAAATGTGTTCATCAGTATCACATACAGCGATGGTGCTCGGGATCTTGCTGCGCAAGGCCAAAACAAGATTCGGGAAGTTGAGGTGAAGAAGGGGGATGGGAAGGCGAGTACGCTTTTCTCGGAGCGGCGATACTTCCGGACGCCGAACGGTTGGGCTTGTGTCGCACTGCATCTGAGTCCAATTCGTGATCGTGACTTTACTTTGATAGATATGCTTGTGTATCTCCAGAAGTATTACGGCAAGTACGAAGGCGTTTGCCAGCGCGTCAGGGAACTCCACAAGTTAGACTGAACTCGACCAGACCTCAGCACCCGCCAGACCACCATGTCCGCTCGCGAACTTCCCGCACCGCAATCTCCCACAGGCTTGCTCCAATTCTTGCTGGTGACGCTCGCCCCGATGAACCGCACTCGTGTGAAGCAACTGCTTGGTTCAGGCCGCGTCCTGGTCAATGGTCAGTCCACAACGCGACACGATCATCCCGTACAACTGAGTGATCGCGTCAGCGTGGCCCGCGAAGTTCCCGTAGCACCAAGCCCAGAACGTGCTGGCTTCACGATTGTCTTCGAGGACGATTCGCTCATCGTGATCGACAAGCCTCCTGGATTGCTCACGGTCGCCACCGACACTGAGAAGCTCGACACCGCATTCGCTCGGCTGAGCGCCCAACTCGCTGCCAGAAACATGGGTCGGCCGTTCGTAGTTCACCGACTCGATCGCGAGACTTCAGGGCTGTTGCTGTTCGCACGCAGCGAGGAAGTCCAGCAGACCTTGCAAACGAACTGGGACGCGGTGACGAAAACATATCTCGCGGTGGTGGAGGGCGTGCCCAAACCGCCCGAAGGGGTCGTCGAGGACTACCTGACCGAAGGGCAAGACCTTCGGGTGCGGGCGAGCAACCGTGCGAGTCGTGATGGGAAGCTTGCGATCACTCGCTACAAGGTGGCATCGCTCGGTCGTGGTTGTTCGCTCGTGGAAGTGACCCTGGAGACGGGTCGCAAGCATCAGATTCGTGTTCACATGGCCGGTCTGGGTTGCCCGGTTGCAGGGGATGCGATGTATCGAGCCAAGACCGATCCGGCAGGAAGATTGGCATTACACGCGTGGCGACTGGCGTTCGATCATCCCGTCACACGAAAGCGAATCGAGCTGGAATCACCACTTCCCGAGAAGCTCCGCCGTGTGGTTGCACGGCGTTAAACAGTTCAGCCAATCGCAATCGCTCAGGAGAGGATTGGCTTCACAACTTCGCCTGCCACGTCGGTGAGTCGGTAGTCGCGACCCGCGTAACGGTAGGTCAGTTTCTCGTGGTCGATGCCAAGGAGATGGAGCATCGTCGCGTGCAAGTCGTGCGTGTGAACCTTACCCTCGGCTGCGAGAATACCGTACTCGTCCGACGTCCCGTGAGCGATGCCGCCCTTCACGCCGCCGCCCGCCATCCATGACGTGAAGCACAGGTTGTGGTGTTCACGGCCCGCGTGCCCGGCCTGAGCGTTAAACGGCGTGCGACCGAATTCCGTCGTCCACACCACGAGCGTGCGTTCGAGCATTCCGCGTCGCTTCAGGTCGGCGAGCAGTCCGGCGATTGGCTTATCGATGGCTTTCGCAAGTCGTTCGTGGTCGGCCATGTTGCCGTGCGAATCCCAGTTATTACTGGAACCGACGTCGATCAGTTCGAGGAACCGTACGCCGCGTTCGGCCAACCGGCGAGCGACGAGACACTGCCAGCCGAAGCCGGACGTCGCCCCGCGATCGACGCCATAGAGCTTGAGCGTTTCGTCAGTTTCTTTGGTGAGGTCGAACGCTTCGGGCGCTTCGCGTTGCATGCCGAACGCTGTCTCGAATGAGCGGATTCGTGCATCCAACGCCTTATCCGCAGGGCGTTCGTCGCGGTGCTTCTGGTTCAGCTTTCCGAGTAGTTCCAGTTCCATCTGCTGCAATTCGGGGCCTGGAACACGCGGTTGCACATTCGGCAGCGGATCTTTCCCAGGGATGACGTGCGTCCCCTGATGACACCCCGGCAAGAAGTCGCTGCCCCAGGTCTGAGCGCCGGCATACGGTGCGAACGGCGCCAGCACCATGAACGACGGGAGATTCTTGTTAACGGTGCCGAGTCCGTAGCTGACCCACGAGCCGACGCTGGGGCGTGCGAACTGCGGACTTCCCGCGTGAGCCGCGAGTGTGGCCTTGTCGTGGCCGTCGCTCTCGCAGTGCATCGCGTTCAGCAGACACACCTCGTCGATGACGCCGCCGAGGTTCGGAAAGAGATCGCTGACCATCAAACCGCTTTTGCCGTAGGGCTTGAACGCCCACTTCGACTTGATGAGGAATCGCTCGAACTTGCCAGGTTTGTTCAGCCACCGCGACGCGGTGATTGACTTACCGTGATCGGCGGTGAGCTTCGGTTTGTTGTCGAACGTGTCGATGTGCGACACGCCGCCGGTGGAGAAGATGAAAATGACGCGATCAGCCTTGGCGGGAAAGTGCCCCGGCTTTGCGGCGAGCGGATCGGTAGTCGTCTCGGCGGCGTGTAGTTCCGCGAGCATGCCGGCAAGGGCAGTGGCACCGAAGCCGCCGGAGGCTCGGCGAAGGAACTCACGGCGAGATGTGCCGAATGCGGTACTCGAAATCATGGTTTGCTCCCTCGGCGTTTAGTCCACGAAAAGGAACGCATTCGATGTCAGCATCACTCTGGCAAATGCTGACCAGGCAGCAAGTGCCTGTTGATCGGGCTTCACGCCACGCTCAGCCGCCTTAGTCTGGTACGACTTCAGGAACGCGAGTGTCGCGTTCACGGTGGCGTCATCCGCAGCGATACCGTGCGCTGTCTCGAACGCCAATTTGATGCGAGCGGCATCGGTCCCGGGTGTGGCAAGCAATCGCTTGGCGAACGCTTCTGCCTGCGTGTGAACGAACGGCGAGTTCATCAGGTAGAGCGCTTGCGTTGGCGTTGTGGTCGGTAGCCGTTCACCGACACTTAGATTCGGATCTGCCGCGTCGAACAGCGCGAGGAATGGATGCCGACGGTTGCGTTGAACCATCAGGTAGATGCTGCGGTGGTCCGAATCGTAGACCGCATGGAAGGGTGCGTGAATCGTGAAACCCCACGTGTTCACTTCCGGAAAAGGGTGGCCGGCAGGCATGGTTCGGTTGAGCCGTTCGCTGACGGAAAGCATGGAGTCGCGGATCGACTCAGCATCGAGTGGTCGGCGTGTGAATCGCCCGAGCAGTGCATTTGTGGGATCGACTTTGAGACTCGCCGCATCGCCCGTACTGGCGAGTTGGTACACACGCGACCGCACAATGAGCCGGTGCAATTCCTTCACCGACCATCCTGACTTTACGAACCGCGATGCAAGGTAATCGAGCAGTTCGGGATGGCTCGGCAGTTCTCCACGGAGGCCGAAGTCGCTCGTTGTGGCCACGATCCCACGGCCGAAGTGTCCTTGCCAGACACGATTGACGAACACGCGAGCCGTGAGCGGATTCGATGGTCGCGTGATCCACTCCGCAAGTTCGAGCCGTCCGCTCGTGCTGCCAGCGGGCAGGGGATCTTTGCCGAGGATTTCGAGGAACCGGCGGGGCACTTCTGGCCCCGGTCGCTCAGGTTCACCACGAAGTTGGACGCGTGCATTCGTGGGCTTGCCTTCGCTGACTCCATAGGCGAGCGGATATGGTTCCGTTGCTGCTGCTGCGGCACGGCTCTTGGTCACCTCCGCGAGTGCGACATCGAGTTTCGCGAGCCGTTCCTTGAGGTCGGAAGGTGGTGCCTCGACCACGGCAGGTTTGCTGCCGGGCTCGGGCAGCGCCGCGACCTGCAGGGCGATGTTATCGAGATCACGTTCGGGACCTGGCCCGGCAACGTGTCCCGTGGCATCGCAGATGAACGTGTCGATCACGCCATCCCACGTTGGCCCAACACCTTTGTCCGCGAACGTGGTGAGATCGCCAACCTTGCCGACGATGCCGGAGTAGGTCTTCTTGCCGGGGTCTATCGCCAGTTGAAGCGTGTACCAAGTGCCGGGTTCGAGCTTGCGGACTGTTTCCCACTTTGCGCCGCTGCGAATGGCGAACTCGCTCGCAGTGATGCTGCACTCCACGGCGAGCGACGCGATGACACCGCGACCGATGTAGAAGCGATACGCACCTTTCTTGTCGGTCGGGGCCACCGTGCGGAAGTCGATCGCGAAGTGCATCTTTCCGTTCGGTGTCGCGCGAAGTGGATTGTCGAATACATATCGAATGCCGTCGGTGGGCTTTCCACTGCCCAGACGCACGCCGCGTGTTCCCGCTGGATGCAGATGCGAAAACGGGCTTTGGGCATCCGCGAGAATGGTGTTCGCTCCCTCCGCATACCACGGCTTCGCCGGTCCTTTACCAAGTACCTGTGCCTCGAATCCGAGATCGGCACCGCCACCAACGGTCTTGCCGCTCAGGCTCGCTCGCTCTGCCTTCAACCGTGAAATCTCGCCGTCGAGTCGTGCCAGTTCGTCGGCCTTGGACTTGTCACGTCGAGCTGTCTCTTCAGGACTTACGAGCGATACGAGATTCGCAGGGCGCTTGTGTTCCTCACCACCGGGGAACGACCACTTCGTACTCTGAAGAATCCCATATAAGCCGTAGTAGTCGGCCATCGTGATCGGTTCGTACTTGTGGTCATGACACCGGGCGCAGCCAAGCGAGATGCCCATCAGCGAGCGACCTGCCGATTCGATCACGTCGGCGAAGTCGAGGTGCTGGAAGTCGGGGTTCGGAGCGTAGCCGTAGCGCTTGCCAACCGCGAGGAACCCGGTGGCAGTGACCCGCCCCGCGTATTTCTCGGGCGGACCGTTGCGGGCGATGAGGTCGCCAGCAAGTTGTTCGCGAAGGAACTGATCGTATGGCATGTCGGCGTTGAACGCATCGACCACCCAGTTGCGGTACTTGTATGCTTCGCGAACGGGGTAGTCGGCACCATCGCCAGCGGTGTCGGCATAGCGTGCGACATCGAGCCAGTGCCGACCCCAGCGTTCGCCATAGTGCTTCGACGCGAGCAAGCGTTCCACGACTCGCTCAAACGCGCCGGGTTTGTTGTCGGCAAGAAAATCTCGAATCTCGTCGGGCGTTGGTGGAAGCCCAATCAGGTCGAACGTGACGCGGCGCAGCAGAGTTCGCTTGTCGGCACTTGCTGCGGGCTTCGCCCCCGCCGCTTCGAGTTTCGCAAGCACGAACCTGTCGAGGTCAGTCAGTGGCCAGGTGGCATCGCGAACAACTGGAGGAGTGGGATTGGTTACCGGCTGAAATGACCAGTGCCGACGATCGGCTTCGTTAATTCCGGCGATGCGCCCAGTGGCTTTCTCCTCAGGCCACACAGCACCATCCGCAATCCACTTCGTGAGTGCCGCAATCTGGGAATCCGGGAGCTTGCCGGACGAAGGCATCTTCACGTCGCCGATGTGCTTGACTGCGGGAAGAAGCGTGCCCTTGTCGATTTTGCCGGGCACGATCGCGGGGCCGCTATCACCACCCTTGAGGAGCGCCGCTCGCGAATCGACACGCAACCCGGCCTCTTCCTTCTTCGCTCCGTGGCACTTCTGGCACTTCTCGATGAGAAGTGGTCGGACTTCCTTCTCGAATTGTGCGAGCGACTCAGGCGTCGGGTCGGCGGCAGCACTTTTCGGAAGCGAGCAAGCCGCAAGGGCGAGCGCCGTGAGAAGGTAGCCGAGGCGCAGTTCACGCATACCGGCACTCCGGTGGAAAGGTCGCTGGATTAGGGCTTGCCAAGTTGCACGCCGCGCTTGCGGTAGACGTCTTCGAGTTTGGCCTTGTCAGTCTTGGTCGGGTCAATGAGAGCGGTCACTTTGCCTTCCTTGAAACTCGCAGTGACGCGGTCCACGCCGTCAAGTCTTGCGATCATCTCGTAGGCCGCCAGTGAACATGCCTTGCAATCTAGCCCCACGATTGGGATCACGACCTGTTCGAGCTTGTCACGGGCAATCGTTCGACGAGGCCCGACTGCGAATGTGCTACGCGTTTCCGCTCGCACCTTCTGATCGAGGCGTTCGAGAACCTGCTCGGGTTTCGCACTTGGGAATGCCTTCGCTGGTACCATCTCCACTGTAATCTCGCCCTCGTCGTAGTTGACGCCAACGAGCTTGATATCAGGCAGTTCCTTGAACACTTCCCGAAGATCCTTCTCGCGATCCGCTGAGAAGAGACCGAATACTCGATAGGTAAACTGCTCTGCCTTCACGGCCGGCTTGTCCTGCGCCTCGCTGCCTTCAATCACGAACGTGACAGCGACCATAGCGAGAAGAAACGAAAACGCACGCATCGCAAACCTCAACGTGTTCGGAAGAGCTGGCTCTGGACCACTTCGTGAATCAGGATACGAACGCCGCCACCGTTCTTGTTCGTGGCGGCAACAATACCAGCGATGTCGTCACGTTCGACGAACGAAAGCCCGCGGCTCGTGGAATAAACTGCGAACTGCCTGGCGAGGTTTGTTAGCAGGGCGTCGCGGTCGCTGGCGAGGATCCTCTGGAATTCGACCACACCAGCGAACTTCTGACCATCCGCGAACACGCCGCTCGGATCGACCTCTGGCCCGAGCTTGAAGCCGATGCCAATGAATGGGTCGATGTTGCCACGCGGTGCCGGGTCCCCCTTGCCAAGTGAGCGGTAGCGGGTTCGGTGCCCGCCAATCACGTCGAACTCTTCCAAAGCGAATCCGGGTGGGTCGAGCTTCGCATGGCAAGAAGCACACGTCGCGTTGGAGCGGTGCTTGTCGAGCTGTTCGCGGATCGTCGTGGCTCCTCGCACGTCAGGTTCGACAGCCGGAATGTTCGGTGGCGGCGGAGCAGGGGGCTTCCCAAGAATGCGGTCGAGCACGAACGCCCCTCGCGGAACCGGCGAGGTTGTAGTGCCGTTCGCTGTGACCTTCAGAATGGCAGCTTGCGTCAGGAACCCGCCGCGTGGCGAACCGGCCGGCAACTGGACACGGTGAACCTGTGCGCCGCTCACACCCGGGATGCCGTAGTGAGATGCCAGTTTGCCGTTGAGCATCGCGAAGTCAGACTTCACGAGGTAGTCAGCCGTGAGATTCTTGTCGAGCAGTTCGCGGAAGTACGCTCGCGATTCGCTGAGCATCGAGTCTTGCAGATATGGGCTGAACTCGGGGTACAGCTTCTTGTCGGGGTCATTCGTTGCGATGTTTCGCAGTTTCAACCACTGGCCGAGGAAGTCCTCCACGAATCGCTTCGAGCGAGCGTCGGCGAGCATTCGCTCAACCTCGCCACGCAGCACGTCGGGCTTCTTCAGTTTCCCGTTGGCGGCGAGTTGGGTCAACTTCTCGTCCGGCATCGAGTTCCACAAGAAGTACGACAGCCGATCCGCGAGGGCGAAGTCATCGAGTTCGCCCGCCGGCTCAACGTGGTAAAGAAAATCGGGGGAGCAGAGGGCTGCACGGTACGCCCATCGCATCGCCATTTCGAAACAGTCGCCGGCCTTGATGCGGTCCGCGACGCGAGCCACGTACTGCTTGCGAATCTCGATCGACACGGGCCGGCGGAACGCACGGGGCAGGAAGTCGGCGAGCAACTTGTCGGCGTCTTCGAGCGGCGTTTCGCTGTTCACGGTCCAAACGCCGGTCACGGGGTCAGGCTTGTTCTTGCCCATGAAGAACTGTCGCTCTGGCTTTCGCAACGGTGGTCGGATGCCCATGCGGTCCTTCGTAACGAACTCCGTGATCGGCAACTCGCCGAACAATCGCTTGTGCCCGACGGGTGGCCACACATCGTGGATCGGTCCTTCGACGTCCAGATAATCGCAAGCGATGCCGGGGCCAGTGAAGGCCATCGCGCGACCCTTGCGAGCGTAGTTCGCGGTCGGTGCCAGCGATGCCACGTTGAAGCCGATCGTCTCCTTCGGGTTCAGCCAGGAAATCACTTCGTGCTTCTTCTCGTTCATCGACGGTGCATCGAAGTAATCGAGAACCGTGCTCGGGTGACCGCCGCCGCGACCGTCGCCAGTGATCTGCACAATCGACAGCCGGGCCGCTTCTGTTCCGCGTGCCGGAAGCACTTTGCCCTTATCCCACTGGAAGGCCCATAGCGAAGTCGTCAGTTTGTAACGGCCTGAATAGATCGTGACAAACTCGTTGAAGTACGGGCTGACCGATTCATCCTCATGGCGGAACAAACCGACGCTCGCCCCGTTGTGGAACGAACCCATCCGTTCGTGTGCCCCCTGGTCGAGATGGTTTTGGTCGCCGGCTGGTGGGAAGTCCGGGTCGGGCTTCTTGTCTTTCAGCAGCACGCCGTCGCCGTTGAGCAAAATGTGTGCGACGAACCCATGCGGATTCGCGAGCGAGATTCGCTGCTTGATCGGCTTCGGGGCGGTCGGTCGCGTGGCAATGGCGACATCGAGAATGTGGTCGGCTGCCTCGAAATACTTCGCGAGGTTGACGTGCGATAGATCAAGAGCGTCGCCGTTCTTGTCGAATCCGTTCACAGAACCGTCGGCGGGCAGGTCTGCTTGCAGTGGCAAGCCTGGCATGTCGAACAGATCGCGGATCGTGTTCTCGTACTCAACGCGAGTGAGGCGGCGCAACAACGGTCGACCATCGCGGATGGTCGCCTTTCGCTCTGCCCCGGCAAGTTCCTCGTGCAGCGATTTCGTGACTGCGGTGAGGTCACCGGCCGGTGGTCGTGGTTTCTTCTTGGGTGGCATCTCGCCGTTCGCGATGCGGTCGTGGATCGTCACCCATTTGGTGAAGTTCTCAGCGTCGGCTGGGTTGAACTTCAGCGAGGTGAGATCGAGACCGCCTTGCTTGCTGTCGGCATCGTGACACGAGTTGCAGTGTGCCTCGAAGAACTTGGTCGGCGGTGCAGCTTGAGCCGAGGAAGACAAAAGCAGGAAGCTCATGCAAAGCCGCAAAGTCGCGAAGAAGAGAGAAGTGAGTTTGTGCATTTTATTTCTCGGCATCATCGGCTTACTCAAGCAAACCATTCGCTACACGGGTGATGCCATCTTTCAGTAGTGCCGACCCGAAGTTGATGAGCAAACCAAGGCGGCAGTCTGTCAGACGTAGGTAGGTGAGCAACTGTTTCTTGTGGACCGGAGCCACGGACTCGACGGATTTCAATTCGAGAGTGACTTTCCCTTCAACGATGATGTCGGCGCGGAAACCAACGTCGAGTTTCAGGGATTCCCAAACTACAGGGATCGGGACTTCTTCCTCAACACGAAGGCCACGTTTCTTCAACTCATGTACCAGGATCGCCTGATACACCGATTCCAATAGGCCCGGACCGAGTTTCACATGAATGTGGTATGCCGCATCAACGACGATCTTCGCGATCTCGTTTTCGGTCAAGTGAAACCTCCGAATCTCACGCAAAGCCGCAATGAAAAATCTTCCTCTCTCTTGCCTTCTTTGTGGCTTTGGGCTTTGCGTGAGTTCATTTTTCATGTCATTTCAAGGCCGCGCATCGGGCCCTTGCCGGTCGAGAACTCCTTCGCCTCAATGCCGAGCCGTTGCAGCATCGACACGAACAAGTTCGTCAGCGGGTAGTTGTTCTGCTGGTCGAACGCCAGGTGCTGACCATGCTTGAAGCCGCCACCAGCCAGCAGCACAGGCAGGTTCACGTTCGAGTGCGAGTTCGCGCTGCCCATGCAGGTGCCGTACAGCACCATCGTGCGATCCAGCAGCGTGTCGTTGCCTTCCTTCGTTTCGGTCAAGCTCTTCAGCAGTCCCGCGAAGGAATCGAACTGTGAGTCTTCCTTCGCCTTCAGTTCCGCCAGCACTTCAGGACGGTTGCCGTGGTGCGTGATGTTGTGAATCACTGTCGTGTCCACGAACACCGTCACGAGCCGCGACGAATCCGTTTCGATCGCCAGCTTGATGACGTCGAACATCACCTGCATTTGCTTGGCGAACTCGCGGTAGTCCTTCACGTCTTCGGGTGCATTCGCGGTCACCTTTGGCTTCGGTTTATATTCCCACGCCTCGGCCGATTGCAGCCGGGCTTCAAGCTCACGAACCGACGTGAAATACTGATCGAGTCGCCGTTTGTCGGCCGCGGAACGTGTTTGGTTCAGCCGCTTCGCCTGATCGCCCACGAAATCGAGCGTGCTGCAACCCTGCTTAATCGCCTCGACGTTCGCCGCGATCTCTGCTGGCTTCCCCTGCACGAACAACTTGTCGAACAGCTTCTTCGGGCTGCGTTCGATCGGAATCGGTGCTCCGCTGCGAGTGTAACTGAGCGTTTGGCCTTCGTTGCCGACGCCCAACACCAGCGACGAATAGCGTGTCTTTGTGCCGATCTGCTCCGCGGCAACCTGATCGACCGAGACCCAGTTGCGGAAGCCGCCGCGTTCCGGGTGTGGCGTGCCCGTCAGAAAGCACTTCTCTGCTGCGTGTGCGCCGGTCACGCCCGGGTGACTCACGCCCGAAAACACCGTGAACTGATCGCGATACTTGGCGAGCCGTTCCAGGTACGGCGACAGCACGTAATCCTTGCCGGCCTTCTCAGGGAAGAAGTATTGCGGCAGGATGCCCATGTTTGTTTCAATTGCCACCATTCGCCGCGGGATCTCGGCCTTCTCAGCCGCGAATGCCGGACGCATGGCGTCGAGCATCGGCAGTGCCATCGCGACGCCGGTGCCACGCAGGAATGTGCGGCGAGACAACGGCCGAAACCGAGGCGAGAAGAATGGGCTCATATTGGTGTGGGCTAACGGGGTTCACGGCGGGAGGGTGCTGTTAAAACTGTCTCATGTCTGAGGCGACAAGTCAACCGGGTGAGTTCCGAGGTAACACCCATTCGGGTCGCAAATGCAAGACGGGCCACAAAAAATCGGTCGCACTTCGAGACATTTGCTGTATCAGCCCGGCTCGTGGCGTGCGGAAAAGTGTTACGCGGATGGATCGCGTCCATCGCGACGCTTGCCCCGTGAGCCGGCAAACGGGAAAATACAGAGGTTTGACACGCATTCTCCATTCGGGTCTTGAAATGCTTGCTCACACTGTCTGCCCTCGATGCTCTTCCACGCTCCAGGCCACTCCACCAGCAGGCACGACCGTTGCAAACTGCCCGCAATGCGGCGAGCGTGTCGCACTTGGCTCTCGCGTTCCTGAGCGAGCCAGCCAGCCTCCCGTCGTCCCGTCAGAGGTCGCTCCGGACACGGTTTCGGCTATCGCGGGTATTGGCTCTGGTGACGAAGTTGCCACCAACGAAACACTCATTGCCCCAGCGGGGCCACCGCGATCAAGCGAGTTCCCGTTCCTCACGCCACCGCAACAGTTCGACGAACTCGGTCGGTTCGGTTCTTATCGAGTCCTCGGTCTGCTTGGGACCGGGGGCATGGGAGCAGTCTTTCGTGCCGAAGACCCCGCCCTCCGTCGTGAAGTGGCGTTGAAGGTCATGCTGCCACAATTCGCCGGCTCTCCCACGGCAAAGGCCCGCTTCCTCCGCGAGGCCCGATCTCAAGCGGCGGTCGAACACACCCACATCATCGCAATCCATCACGTCGGTGAGGAAGGCGGCATCCCATTCATTGCGATGCCTGTTCTCAAGGGAACGTCGCTTGCGGACTTTCTCGCTACCAACCCGGTGGTGCCCATCGGCGAGGCAGTGCGGATTGCTCGTGAAATCGCCGAGGGGCTTGAGGCAGCACACGAGAAAGGACTGGTTCACCGCGACATCAAGCCCGCGAACGTCTGGCTGGAAGGCCGGCAACAACACGTCAAGGTTCTCGATTTCGGCCTCGCGCGAGTGGAAACCAACGGCGACGCTGCGGAGGCTGTAACGCAGCAAGGAGCGATCATCGGCACGCCCGCGTACATGAGTCCGGAACAGGCGACGGGTGCAACTGTGGACGGACGCACCGACCTGTTCAGCCTCGGCGTGGTCCTCTATCAGATGCTCACTGGCCAGCAGCCGTTCGTCGGGAGAAACACTCCCGCGATTCTTGTGTCGGTGTCGACTCACCACCCGCAGCGACCAGCAGAGTTAAACCCCCTGGTACCGGCCAGCCTCGATGCCCTCACAATGCGACTTCTCGCGAAGGATATTGCAGAGCGGCCCCCGACTGCCGATGCCGTTGTCGAAGCGTTGCGGGCAGTGGAACCCGGCGTCGCCACGGGTTTCGGGAACGCTACCGTGAAGTCCGCCGTTACCCAGGTGGCCGATTCCGAGTCAGCGAGCAAACTCATTGCGACGCCCCGGAAACGAAGTCCTTGGATTCTGGCTGGTTCGTTGCTGGCGTTCGCGGGGTTTGCCGTGGTGGCCGCGAGTCTTCTCAAGTCTGGGAACAAGGATATCACCAAGACGGAAGTCAAAGTGCCTGAGGGCACCATACCCCCGGTGACTCACCACGGAAACGGAACCACCCCGGTTGAGCCAGAGCCGAAGAACGAGCCGGTCAAGCCGTTCGACGACCGCGCCGCAGCGGAGTGGACTATCCACCTGAGGGGCAGTGTGCGGATCAATGATGGCGACACGGGAAGCAAGGACGCCGCAGACCTGCCGAAGGAGCCGTTTCGCCTGACGGGTATCAGCCTCGTGAGCGAAAAAGTGACAGAGGCCGATTGGGCACGCTTCAAGGGTTGCAGGAATCTCACGCGGCTCGACCTCCCTCACACAACCATCACCGACGAGGGGCTTGCCAATTTCAACGAATGCAAGAAGCTCACTTACATCGACCTCACGGCCACGCAAGTCACTGACGCGGGATTGGTTTGCTTCCGGGACTGCAAAGACCTCACCCAGATCACGCTGAGTGAAACGACGATCAGCGGAGCGGGGTTGGCCCACTTCAATAAGTGCGGCAACCTCCAGGCTCTGTACCTTGCGTCGTGCGTTCGGGTGACCGACGAAGGCTTGGCCCACGCCAAGGAATTCAAATTCCTCACCGTCCTCGATTTGAGTTCCACGAAGGTCACCGACAGCGGGTTGGCCAATTTCAAGGGTTGCAGCGAACTGAAAGAACTCTCGCTCGCCCGCACACAGGTGGCCGACGCCGGATTGGCGGTCTTCAAGGATTGCAAGAAACTGTTGATTGTGTCGATTGAACGAACACCGACGACAGACGCGGGCTTGGCTCAGTTCAAAGGCTGCGAAGACCTCGCGTACATCTTCTTGAAGGGAACAAAGGTCACGAAAGCGGGAGTCGCGGACTTCGCGAAAGCGATACCTGGGTGCCGAATCGAGTGGGACGGCGGAGTCAGCGAGCCGAAGGCGAAGTGATGGTGCGACAAAGAGTGGGACTGAGATGTGGATTCTTGGTGCGACACGACGCTGGGTAGCGGTGCAGGGTGCCGTCAGCAGTCCTGGCCAGTGGACCGCCACGATCACTGCGGCTTTCGGGTCTGCTTTCACCGCGACTCAGCCGCACCTTTTCGTTTCAACGGATCAGTCGGTCGTTCCTCAATGTGTTGGGAGCCTGATCTCGATTCCGTACTTCGGTGCGACCGCCAGCAATTTCTCAATCTCATCATTCGTGGGCGGCGCAGCCGTCGTGCTTCCCTGCGTGACCGGAATCCCGACCTCGAAGAACATCTTCTCCAGTCCAGCAGGTGCAACCGAAATCAGCATCTTCGCTGGTCGGTCCGACTCATTCTTGAACGAGTGCGGCGTTCCCACCGGCATGTTAGCGAACATACCTGCCGTCGCCACGAGCCGCTTGCCGTTGACTGTGAACGTGATCTCGCCTTCGAGGATGTAGAACCCTTCCTCTTCCCGGCTGTGGACGTGCGGGGGTGGGCCACCGCCCGGAGGCACGATGGCTTCCCATAACGCGTACTTCCCGTTCGTGTCATCGCCCGTGACCAGGAAGCGGTACACATCGCCGACGACAGCGACGGTGCGGCCTTCCGTTTGTGGTCGGAGCGTCGGAGTCATGCGATTTTGCCTCTTCACTTCACCGAGAGTGTGGCGGTTCTGGCCGCCGTCGCTCCTCGGAAAATACTTGCAGCCGCAGCGACCGGGAAGCCCGATCAAGCGGTCGCCAACTTGGCGCAGACCGACAAGCGATTCGTGGCAAACCTCAGTGTACTGCTTGACTGGTTGCAAATCTGACGCAGAGCACGGAATCAACAGCCACGGGTTAGACGATCTTCTTGATGACCTTTCCCTCTACGAGAGTGAGTCGTTCGCGGCGGCCAAGGTGCGGGAACGTTAGCTTCTCCTGGTCGAGCCCGAGTTGGTGTAGGATCGTGGTGTGGATGTCCCGCACGTGATACGGCTCCTCGACCGCGCGCAACCCGATCGCATCGGTCGCGCCGATAGCCTGCCCGCCTTTGATGCCACCACCCGCCAGCCACATCGTGAAGCCCAGGTTGTGGTGGTCGCGGCCCGCACCATCCTGCGCTTCTGGCGAACGCCCGAACTCACCTCCCCACAGAACCAGCGTCGAATCGAGCAAACCGCGTTGCTTCAGATCGGTCAGAAGACCAGCAACGGGTTTGTCCGTTTGGCCGGCCATCCGCTTGTGGTTCTCCTCGATGTCTTTGTGCGCGTCCCACTGCATGTTCCCAGGACCGCCACCCGCCACCACGACCACAAAGCGAACACCCTTCTCGACAAGCCGACGAGCGAGTAGGCACCGGCGGCCGTAGTCGTCGGTTGGCTTCGTGCCGACGCCGTACAGTTCAAGCGTTTCCTTCTTCTCTTTCGTGATGTCGAACAACTCTGGCGCCTCGGTCTGCATCTTGAACGCGAGGTCGTGGGAACGGATGCGAGCGGCGAACTCGTCGTCTCCGTCGGCGTTCGCCTCGTTCAGACCACGGATCAGATCGACCGTCTTTCGTCGTTCTTCTGGCGTCACGCCCGGCGGCAGATCGAGGTTGCGAATTGGTCGCGGACCGCTGCCGAGCATCGTCGGCTGATACACCGCGGGGAGGAAGCCATTCGAGTACATCGGCTGCCCGGCTTCGAGTGCCCCGTGCGGGTCTGGCATGACGACATACCCCGGCAGCGACCGGCTCTCCGAACCAAGCCCATAGACGACCCACGAAGCCATGCTGGGGAATCCCGGCACGACTCGCCCGCCGAACAGTTCGTACTGCGCAGCGGAGTGAACCACCTTGTCGCAGTAGCACGACCGGACCACGGCGATGTCGTCGATGCGTTTCGCTGTGTGCGGGAACAGGTCGGATACTTCGATGCCGCTCTTGCCGTGCTTGGCGAATGTGCGGGCGGAGCCGAGCAGTTTCGCCCCCTTCGGTACGAACTGGTACTTCGCTTCGCCGAACTCCGACGGGCGCGGCTGACCGTTCAGCTTGTTCAGGAGCGGTTTCGGATCGAACGTGTCGAGGTGACTCGGCCCACCGGCCATGAACAGGAAGATGACGGATTTCGCCTTCGGCTCGAAGTGCGGTTGCTTGGCTGCGAGCGGATCATCCGACGCCCCGCGAACAGCGTCCGCGAACAGCGATGTCAGCGCGAGTTCACCAAACCCGCCGAACGCGTCGGTCAGGAATTCGCGGCGACTGTGAGCAAATGAGTGGTGCGGGTGCATCATCAGTTCACATAGAGGAAAGCGTTCAGGTTGAAGACCGCGAGGGCGAACTCTTTGAGCGACTGCGTCTTCAGGAAGGCGACGGCCAGTTCTTTCTCCTTCGCACTCGGAGACCGACCGGCAGCGAGCCGATATGCGAGTTCGATCTGTGCCGATGGTTCAGTCCCCGCGTCGTGGTGGAGTCGGCCCGCAAATGATTCGGCGAGATCATTCGCGAGGGTGCCGTTCAATAACTCCAGCGATTGCAAGGCATGCGTGCTCGACTCACGGCGGGAACAACTCGTCGCGGCATCTGGTTGGTCGAACGCCTCCATGAACGGCAGCCGCAGGTTTCGCTTCGCATGCAGATAGACCGATCGACGGTCGTGCTCCTTCCGATCGGGTGTGACCACCCACTGCGACGGCGTGTACAGCAGTTTCACCAGATCGTTATCCACTGGGACGACGACACTCGGCCCGCGAGCCTTGAGGTTCAACCGCCCGGCGAACATCAGCATTGAATCGCGAACCTCCTCGGCAGTTAGTCGGCGACGTGGAAACTGCCACAGCAAGCGGTCGGATGGATCGAGTCGCACGCAGGGTTTCGGGTCGAGATGTTTGGATGCTTGCCGGTATGTGCTGCTTAGCACGATCAACCGGTGCAGTTGTTTGATGTGCCAACCGCCCGCGACGAACTCGTTGGCGAGCCAGTCGAGCAGTTCCGGATGACTCGGCCGACCGCCGTTCACACCGAAGTCGTTCGCCGTGTCAACGATGCCCGTGCCGAAGTGCCATTGCCAGACGCGGTTCACCATCACGCGAGCTGCCAACGGGTTCTCCGGTTGAACAATCGCGCGAGCCAGGATCGTCCGCGGTGTCGCGGTATCGACGGGCAACTCCGCAATCTCACCCGGGAAGCCGATACCCAGCAGCTTTGGTCCGACTTGCTGTCCCTTCTTGTCGATGTTCCCCCGCCTGAGGACGTGAACCGGAGTTCGATCAGATGCAACATTCCGGATCGTACTGAGCGCTGGCAACGGGGGCGGCAAGCTCGCCTCCAGTCCCTTCAACTTCACTCCGGCCTGTTCCCGTGCGTCGCCAGTCAGACCGGCCATCGACTTGTGAAGCGTCTTGATCTCGCCCTGAATCTTGTCAGTCTTCGCGTTCCACACGGCCCGTTCGATGAACCCTGCTTGGACGTTGTCGTGTTCGTGCGACGATGCCCAAAACGCCTGGAAGCTGTAGTAATCGTCGATCGCGATGCCGTCGAACTTGTGGTCGTGGCAACGGGCACACGCGACCGTGAGACCGAGGAACACGGTGCCGGTCGCGTCGGCCATCTCGGTCAGCACTTCGTTGCGACTGAACGCGAGTTCCTGGTTGCCAGCATTTCGCCGAACGGGGCCAAGTCGGTTGAAGCCGGCGGCAATCTGCAGTTCGTCGCTGCTCGGGTTGAGTTCGTCACCAGCGAGTTGTTCCAGCACGAAGCGGTCGTAGGGCTTGTCGCGGTTGAAGGCGTCGATGACGTAATCGCGGTAGCGCCAAGCTCCGGAGCGTTGGCGGTCGTACTCGAACCCTTCCGTCTCGGAATAACGCACGAGGTCGAGCCAGTGTCGGCCCCACTTCTCGCCGTGGTGTGGCGACGCGAGCAACCGCTCAACCAGCTTTTCGTAGGCATCCGTCGCAGGATCTTTCACGAATGCGTCAACCTCGGCGGGTGTTGGCGGCAACCCGATGAGGTCGAGCGTAACTCGGCGGATTAGCGTGGCCCGGTCGGCTTCGGGTGCCGGAGTTAGCCCTTCCTTCTCGAGTCGAGCGAGGATGAAGGCATCGACGGGTGTTCGGATGGCGAACTTCGGGTTGCGAAGCTCCGGCACGACGGGTTGCGTGCGTGGTCGCAATGACCAGTGCGTGTCGGGTGCGACAGCAAACACGGGCGCGATGAGGATCAGTGTGGCGATGAGTGCGAATGGTCGCATGGATGGGTGCGGGTGGGTGAGCGTCTGCGGGAGTGTTAGCTTGGCGACAATGAGAGTCTAATCGGAAACGCAGGCCGACGGGATAGGTTTTCCTCAAACCGCGCGGTCGGTCGGCGGCGCGGTACAAAGAACTCGCCGGTCGATAGCGAGGCGGTTATCAGACAGGAGACGCTGATGTCGGAGAAGAAAGTTCCGGGCAAACTCGCCCACGCGAAGGGCACGCAGAAGTCCGCCAAGAGCACCACCAAGAAGGTGGCCGCGCGCCCAGGCAAGGACAAGCCGACACTCCTCGCAGGCGGCAACCCTCAGATCGCGAAGGGCGACGGCGACGCCCCCGTCCAGACCTACATCGCAGCCATGCCGGGCTGGAAACGCGACGTCGGGCGCCGCCTCGACGCGATCATCCTGCGCACCGTCCCCGGTGTGTGCAAGGCGGTCAAATGGAACACGCCCTTCTACGGAATCGAGGGCCAAGGCTGGTTCCTCGGCTTCCATTGCATCACGAAGTACGTCAAAGTGGCTTTCTTCCGCGGCACGTCGCTGCGGCCTGTCCCGCCCGTCGAGTCGAAGCAAAAGAATGTGCGATATTTCCACATCCACGAGAAGGACCAGTTCGACGAAGCTCAGTTCGCCGCTTGGGTGAATCAAGCCAGTCAGTTACCCGGCGAACGAATGTGAGCGGCAACCCATGAAGAAGGTAACAACAACCATGAAGAAGACGAAGAGTGACTCGAAGCAAGAATCAGAAGCAGACTCTCAGTTGATCGATGTGAGAACTGGGGATGTGAGTGATTGGCGTGGCGTGACACTCGCTCGGATCCGACTGCTCATCCAGCAGGCCGACCCCGAAGTGATCGAGGAGGTGAAATGGAGAAAGCCCTCGAACTCGATGCAAGGGGTTCCGGTGTGGTCGCGCGCCGGGATCATCTGCACCGGTGAGACGTACAAGAATGTCGTGAAACTCACTTTCGCCAAGGGTGCCTCGCTGGCGGATCCGTCAGGTCTCTTCAACTCCAGCCTCGAAGGCAACACACGGCGTGCCATCGATTTCCATGAGGGCGACAAGATTGATGAAAAGGCATTGAAGGCGCTCATTCACGCAGCCGTGGCACTGAATTCGTCGGTGCAAGTTGCCACTCGGCCTGCCCGCACTCAGAAGAGACCAAAGAGCGCTTGAGGGCTCACTTTCCGCAAGCGAAGCGGAACAGGATCTCGCTCGCGGGTTCGAGTTGCGACAGGTCGATCCACTCATCCTTCGTGTGTGCCTGAGCAATGTCACCGGGACCGAACACAATCGTTGGCACGCCCTTAATCGCGACCCGCGATGCGTCCGTTCCGAACGGCACCGAATCCACCGTGTGCTTCCCAACAACGGAATCGATGACCGCCCCGAACCGCTTCACCAGTTCCACGCTCGGAACAGGGCTTAACGGCGAACAGCCTGGTGAACTTTGTGTGAGCGTGAACGGCCAATCGACATCCGGTAGCGCTCGGAGGAATGCATCCAAGTCTGCGGTCGCGGTCTCGAATGTCTCACCGGGCAGCAGTCGGCGATCGAGGTCCGCCCGGCAGAAGTCCGGCACCGTGTTCGGCGAGACGCCACCCATGATGCGGCCGACGGAGATCGTTCGCGGGCCGAGCACAGGGTCGGGCGGTAAGGCTTGCAACGTCTTCGCGTACTCCTCGATCGCACGGAGCAGTCGGGCCATACGATAAACCGCGTTTACTCCTTGGTCGGGTCGCGAACTGTGACACGCGCGACCACTGGTTGCGAGCGTCCATCGTGCCACGCCCTTGTGAGCGTTCACGATGTTGAGAAGTGTCGGCTCTGCGACGATCCCGTAATCGGCATGCACTCCGGACTTCATCAACTCTGTCACGCCCATGCCGCCGTTTTCCTCGTCAACGGTAAACGCGAGCGTGACGGCCGCACTTCCCGCGGGCTTTTCTTGTACGAGTCGGGCGAACGCGGTCAGCATGACGGCTCCCCCGCCCTTGACGTCGCACGAACCGCGTCCGTACATCTTCCCGCCTTCAATCTTCGCGGCGAACGGCTCCACGATCATTGCATCGACTGGCACCGTGTCCGTATGCGCCTCGAACAACACGCTGAACGGTGCTGCGGTGGGTGGTGTGTAAGTGGCGATGAGGTTATCGCGACCCGGTCGCACGGTCTGACGGCGAACCTCGCAGCCGAGGGGCCGGAGTTGTTCTTCGAGAAACGCCGTGACGCGAGACTCGTAGAGAATCTCGGTGGAGAGATCGGTGCGCCCCATCGGGTTGACCGATGGGCGGCGGACGAGTTCGGCGAGCAGTTCAGGTAGTGGTAGCATGAGTGACATTGAACCACAAAAGTGCCAAAACAGCTACCCCTCCGCGAACCACAACCACGGTGGGTTGAACAGTCATCGGATTCCACCAAAACCGAAACGAGACTTGGGTTCTTGATATGGTGCCTTTGTCGGCCTCACAAACACCTTGACGAGTTGCCCGTTGCTCTGCCCGATCTGATGAATCACGTTCACAATCTCGAAATACTCGTCCACAAACGCAAGTAGTTCGCCGATCCGAGGGACGACCCCAAGTTCGCAGTTCCGGCTCTCACCGGGCAGGCCGCTGTCGTTCAGCTCGATAATCTCGCAGATCATATCGTCTCCGTGAAGCGAGTGCGCTGACGCCGCCCCAATCGCTGACCGAGCCGTCAGGGTTGAAGAAGCGTCGCAGCCCTCCATTGAACCGTGGTGATCGTTTTGAAGAGATAATGGTATCGGGTGTTACCCAACGTCGTGAGAGGAAAGCGTTGGAGCTGTCGTGGGGCAGGCTCCGTGTCTGTGGCTCCCGAAACGCATTATTCATTTTTTTACACAAATTACCTCCTTGTATTTATCCAGTAAATAGTATCATCTCTATCATGCGACTGGAGGCGATCAAAGTTTTCTGCGATTTGATCAGCTCAGGCAGCTTCTCGAAAGCGGCCGAGACGAACGATCTTTCGCAGCCAACCGTGAGCCGATTTGTCCACCAACTTGAGGAACGATTGGGTGGCCAACTCATTGATCGCTCCAAACGCCCGCCGCAGCCAACCTCGCTCGGCCAGGCATACTACGAGGGCTGCAAGAGATTGCTGGAACAGTACGCCGAGTTGGAAGTCGCCCTTCGCCGTGGCCAGAGCGAACGAGCCTTGACCGTTCATGTGGCCGCGATTTATTCCGTCGGCCTTGGCGATATGGGGCATCACGTCGAGCGTTTCGAGCGAGACAACCCCAATGCGAAAGTGCAGGTGGAGTACCTCCACCCGGACCAGGTCTATCAGCGGGTCCACGACGATCTGGCCGACTTCGGACTTGTGTCGTTCCCCACACGGTCGCGTGAACTGACCGTGTTGAACTGGCGCGAGGAAGAGATGGTCGTGGTCTTCGCCCCCGGCCACTCGCTCGCGCGATGCAAGCGCATTATCCCGGCTCGCCTGAATGGTGAGAAGTACGTGGCCTTCGACAAAAAACTGGTTATTCGGCGGAAGGTGGACCGCTTTCTGAGAGATCAGGGCGTCAAGACCGACGTCGCGTTTGAATTCGACAGCATCGAGAACATCAAGAAAGCAGTCGAAGTCGGAACCGGATTCGCGTTCTTACCCGAGCCGACGATTCGCCAGGAATTACAAGCGGGCACCCTGTTGAGTCTGCGACTGGATGGTGCCAGGATGGTGCGGCCGCTTGGCATTATTCACCGCCGACAGCACAAACTCGGCAGCGCCACTCTCGCCTTCATTGATCTGCTGCGGAACAATGCGATCTACCCCGATCGCAACGGAGATCGCCCTGCTTGACGCAACGCCCTGGCTTGCTTGTACGAGGTTAGCGATATGACGACGGCATCCTTACCTGTGGCTCAGGGGTTGTACGACCCCCGAAACGAGCACGACGCCTGCGGTGTCGGCTTTGTTGCGGATTTGAAGAACCGCAAAAAGCACGACATCATTCGCCAGGCGATCCAGATCCTCATCAACCTGGAGCATCGCGGCGCATGCGGGTGCGAGGCCAACACCGGCGACGGTGCCGGCATCGTCATGCAGATGCCTGACAAGTTCCTTCGCCAGGAATGTGATCGGCTGAGCATCAAGTTGCCGGCAGCGGGGGAGTATGGCGTCGGCATGGTCTTCCTACCGTCCGACGAGCACGACCGCCGACATTGCGAGGAACTGTTCGAGTACATCGTCCGCAAGCAGGGCCAGGACGTCCTCGGCTGGCGCACCGTGCCGACCGACAATTCGATCATCGGGCCGACCGCCAAGTCTGGCGAACCGGTCATGAAGCAGATTTTCATTGGCCGGAAGGACCGCGACGTGCGCCCCCTTGGTACGGACGATCTGGCTTTCGAGAGACGGCTCTACGTGATTCGCCGTTCCATTGAAAACGCCGTGCGAATGTCCGGGCTGACGCACCAGAAGATGTTCTACATCCCGAGCCTGTCGTGCAATACGCTCATCTACAAGGGGATGTTGAATTCCCTGCAGCTCGATCCGTACTTCCCCGACCTCAACAATCCGGCGATGGAGTCGGCGCTTGCGCTGGTTCACTCCCGCTTCAGCACCAACACGTTCCCGACATGGGCTCGTGCTCACCCGTACCGCTACATCTCGCACAACGGCGAGATCAACACGCTGCGCGGCAACGTCAACTGGATGAAGGCTCGCGAGAAGCTGATGCGTTCCGAGATGTTCGGGATGGAACTGGCCCGCATCATGCCGGTGATCGACGAGAGCGGCAGCGACTCGGCCATGTTCGACAACGCTCTGGAACTGCTCGTTCTGTCGGGGCGGTCGTTGCCTCACGCCATGATGATGATGATTCCCGAGCCGTGGAGCGGCGACCCATCAATGAGCCCAGAAAAGCGGGCCTTTTACGAGTACCACTCCTGCCTCATGGAACCGTGGGACGGGCCGGCGTCCGTTGCGTTCACTGATGGTCGGCAGATCGGCGCGTGCCTCGACCGCAACGGTCTGCGTCCTTCTCGTTACTACGTCACGAAGGACGACCTGGTCATCATGGGTTCCGAGGTTGGTGTCCTCGACATCGCACCGGAGAACGTGCTGCTCAAGGGCCGACTCCAGCCTGGGCGGATGTTCCTCGTTGATCTCAATCAGGGACGAATCATCGCCGATGATGAACTGAAGCAGAAGATCGCCACCGAGCACCCGTATGCCGACTGGTTGCGTGACAACACCATCGCGCTGGAGGAACTGCCGCCGGGCCAACCGACGGCACGCACCACATCGCCACGTTCGCAGTTCGGCTCGCCGGCCCAACCGCTCGATTCCTCCTCAATCCTGCGGAAGCAGCAAGCGTTCGGCTACACGAGCGAAGACCTGAAAATCTTGCTGACGCCGATGGCCGTGGACGGGAACGAGGCGATCGGATCGATGGGCAACGACGCGGCTCTGGCCGTGCTGTCGGATCGGCCGCAACTGCTTTACAACTACTTCAAGCAGCTCTTCGCACAGGTCACTAACCCGCCGGTGGACTGCATCCGCGAAGAACTCATCATGTCGATGGAAACGACATTCGGCGCTGAGCACAACTTGCTCGAACCGACGCCGCTATCGGCCCGGCAGATCAAGCTGTCCTCGCCGATCATGAAGAACGAGGACCTGGAGCGATTGCGGGCGCTCGATGGCCAGCCACCGCACGGCTACAAGGCAATCACGCTGCCGATCCTCTTCCCGGTGAAGCAGGGGGCGTTCGGCCTGAACCTCGCGATGGGCGGACTGTTCCGCGACATCAGCGCAGCCATCCAGGACGGCCACGACATCATCATCCTGTCGGATCGCGGAGTGGATGCGAATCACGCCCCGATTCCGGCGCTGCTGGCCGTCGCAGGGGTCCACCACCACCTGATCCGCGAGGGAACCCGCACCAAGGTCGGCCTGGTTTTGGAGAGCGGCGAGCCGCGAGAGGTGCATCATTTCTCGCTCTTGATCGGCTATGGCGCGGGTGCCATCAACCCGTACCTCGCCTTCGAGACGATCGATGACATGATCCAACAGGGAACGCTCGTTGGCGTGGATCACACGAAGGCCGTCAAGAACTTCGTCAAGGCGGTCGGGAAGGGCGTGATGAAGGTGATGTCCAAGATGGGCATCTCGACGGCTCAGAGCTACTGCGGCGCCCAGATCTTCGAGGCGGTCGGTCTCAACAAGGATGTCATCGACAAGTATTTCACCTGGACGTCGTCGCGGATCTCCGGGGTCGGCATGGACGTGATCGCCACGGAGGCCGTGGCGCGGCACAAGCGTGCCTTCCCGGATCGACCGCTGAACGGACACACTCTTGATGTCGGCGGACACTACCAGTACCGACGCGAGGGCGAATACCACCTGTTCAACCCGGAGACGATCCACAAACTCCAGCACGCCTGCCGGTCCAACAACTTCAAGGTCTTCAAGGAGTACAGCACGCTCGTCAACAACCAGGCGAAGCGGCTCTGCACCTTGCGCGGCCTGTTCGAGTTGAAGCCCGCCGAGAAGCCGATTCCGCTTGATGAAGTGGAGTCGGTCGAAGCGATCATGAAGCGGTTCAAGTCGGGGGCGATGTCGTATGGCTCGATCAGCCAGGAAGCACACGAGACGCTGGCCATCGGCATGAACCGCATCGGCGGCAGGAGCAACACCGGCGAGGGCGGCGAAGACCCCGAACGCTACACCTGGACCAACGAACGCGGCGACTCGAAGAACAGCGCGATCAAGCAGGTCGCCTCTGGCCGCTTCGGCGTCACCAGTAACTACTTGGTCAACGCCAAGGAATTGCAGATCAAAATGGCACAGGGGGCCAAGCCCGGCGAGGGTGGACAGCTTCCCGGCAGCAAGGTCTATCCCTGGATCGCGAAGGTGCGGCACTCGACGCCGGGAGTCGGCTTGATCTCGCCGCCGCCACACCACGATATCTACAGCATCGAGGATCTCGCCGAGTTGATCCACGACCTGAAAAACGCCAACCATGAAGCTCGAATCAGCGTGAAGCTGGTGGCGGAAGTGGGTGTTGGCACCATCGCTGCGGGCGTCGCCAAGGCACACGCCGACGTGGTGCTCATCAGCGGCTACGACGGCGGCACCGGTGCCTCGCCACTCACGAGCCTCAAGCACGCGGGTGCACCGTGGGAGTTGGGTCTGGCCGAGGCACAGCAGACGCTTCTGCTCAACGACCTGCGTTCGCGCATTGTCGTCGAGGTTGACGGTCAGTTGAAGACCGGGCGAGATGTCGTCATCGGAGCGTTGCTGGGGGCGGAAGAGTTCGGCTTCGCAACGGCTCCGCTCGTGGCGATGGGCTGCGTGATGATGCGAGTCTGCCATCTGAACACTTGCCCCGTTGGCGTCGCGACGCAGGACCCGGAGCTTCGCAAGAAGTTCACCGGCACCCCAGAGAGCATCGTGACCTTCATGCGTTTCATCGCCGAGGAGGTGCGAGAGCTGATGGCGATGCTCGGCTTCCGCACGATCGCGGAGATGGTCGGTCACAGCGAAAAGCTGGAGACGTCGAAGGCCATCGATCACTACAAGGTGCGCGGCCTCGACTTCTCGCCGATCTTTTATCGGCCGAACGTCGGGCCGAACGTCGGCTGGCACTGCACACAAACGCAAGATCACGGACTCGACCAGGCGCTCGACCGCACGACCCTCATCCCGCTGTGCAAGCCAGCACTGGAGAAAGGCACACCGGTCTCGGCGACGTTGCCGATCCGTAACGTGAACCGCGTCGTCGGCACGATGCTCGGCAGCGAGTTGACCCGGCGTTACGGGCCGAGCGGCCTGCCGGACGACACGATCAGCTTGAAATTCAAGGGTTCGGCGGGGCAGAGCTTCGGAGCGTTCATGCCGCCTGGCATCACGCTGAGGCTTGAGGGTGACGCGAACGACTACGTCGGCAAGGGACTTTCGGGCGGCAAGATCATCATCGTGCCGCCGGATGGGTCGACGTTCCGGCCTGCCGACAACGTCATCATCGGCAACGTGGCGCTCTATGGCGCGACGAGCGGCGAGGTCTACATCCGCGGCATGGCCGGCGAACGCTTCGCGGTGCGGAACAGTGGGGTCAACGCGGTGGTGCTGTCGGTGGGCGACCACTGCTGCGAGTACATGACGGGCGGCCGAGTCGTCGTGCTGGGACCGACAGGTCGGAACTTCGCCGCAGGGATGTCTGGCGGCATCGCCTACGTCTACGACGAGGACGGGAGCTTCCCTCGCAAGTGCAACAAGGAGATGGTGCAACTCTTCCCGCTTGAGGACGAAGAGGATGTGGCCGAGGTCAAGGATCTACTGCGGAAGTTCCACGAGGCCACCGGCAGCGAGCTACCGCAGCGGATGCTGCGAGACTGGGAGCAGCACCAGGGGCGGTTCGTCAAGGTGTACCCGAGCGACTACCGTCGAGTGTTGGAAACGCAGAAGCGCTTCAAGGCGCAGGGTCTTCCAGACGAAGAAGCAATTATGGCAGCATTTGAATCGAATTCGCACGACTTGGCCCGCGCGGGAGGTAAGTGAAATGGGTAAGCCAACTGGGTTCATGGAATATGCGCGCGAGCTGCCGATGGCGGATGCTCCGATCGAACGCAGTCATAGGTGGGGCGAGTTCCACGGCCACGGCGACGAGAAGTTGTTGCGTCAGCAAGGCGCACGCTGCATGGATTGCGGCGTGCCGTTCTGCCACACCGGCGTCGTCATTGAGGGCATGGCAGCAGGTTGTCCGATTAACAACCTTATTCCGGAGTGGAACGATCTGGTGTATCGCGGTCTGTGGCGAGAAGCTCTCGAACGGCTCCACAAGACCAACAACTTCCCCGAGTTTACAGGGAGGGTCTGCCCCGCTCCGTGCGAGGGGTCGTGCGTGTTGGGCATCAACGAGCCCGCCGTCACGATCAAGAACATCGAATGCGCCATCATCGACCGGGGCTTCGAGGAAGGCTGGGTGAAGGCGGAGCCGCCAGCGGTTCGTACCGGCAAGAAGGTCGCGATCGTCGGCTCGGGTCCGGCGGGGCTTGCGTGTGCGGATCAACTCAACCACGCCGGGCATACCGTCACGGTGTTCGAGCGTGCTGATCGCATCGGCGGATTGCTGATGTACGGCATCCCGAACATGAAGCTCGACAAGAGCTACGTCCAGCGCCGCGTTGATCTGATGAAGGCAGAGGGCGTTACGTTCATCACGAACTGCGAGGTGGGCAAGGATCTGCCAGCGAAGAAGCTCCGCGACGACTTCGACGCCGTTGTACTGTGCGGTGGAGCAACGAAGCCGAACGACTTCTTCGCCAAAACGGAAGGCCGCAATCTCAAGGGCATGCACTTCGCGATGGAGTTCTTGCACGCCAACACGAAGAGCCTGCTCGACAGCAAGCACGAGGACGGCAAGTACATCTCGGCGAAGGATAAGGACGTCATCGTGATTGGTGGCGGCGACACCGGCACCGACTGTGTCGGCACTTCGCTGCGTCACGGCTGCAAGAGCATCCTCCAACTGGAAATCGTCCCGATGCCGCCAGTGGGGCGTGCAGCGGACAACCCCTGGCCGCAGTGGCCGAAGATCTATCGGCTCGACTACGGTCAGGAGGAAGCCAAGGCGATCTTCGGTGCCGACCCCCGCCAGTATTCCATCCAGACAACGAAGTTCGTTGGCGATAGCGCAGGCCACATGAAGGAGATTCACACGATTCGTGTCGAGTGGGTGAAAGACAACGGTCGGGTGATTCCGCGGAACATCCCAGGCTCGGAGAAGGTGTTCCCGGCGCAACTCGTGCTGCTGGCGATGGGTTTTAGCGGACCGGAGAACCAGCTTCTCGATCAGCTTGGGGTGGAGAAGGATGCCCGCACCAACGCGAAGACGGAAGCGGGGAAGTTCAGCACGAGCGTGGACGGCGTGTTCGCGGCTGGCGACATGCGGCGCGGGCAGAGTCTCGTCGTCTGGGCGATCAACGAGGGCCGCGGGGCCGCCAGCGAGTGCGACAAGTACCTGATGCAACCAGCCGGCGTTGCTTCGTGTGAGTGAGCGAATCGCAATCTCGCGTGTTGTTCTGACAGTGAACACCCACCCGGAAGGTGGGTGTTCCATTCCTGGTACCCATCGCGTTCACATCACGTCTTGAATTACCAGTGTTGCGGGGTGAACCTGTCGATCAACTCCCACCCCATTCACAGGGCGGTTTCATTCTGGAGTGTGTGAGCGTCGAGGCGTCAGGCCGACGGTGGAACTGTTCTGGCTGCAGACGCTTTCGGCACACCGTCGAGCTTACGCTTTGACGCTCACACACTCCAGAATGAAACCACCCTGAGACCGACGCAGCGATCTCGACGGAGACTACGAAATAGAGGATAATGTCGCCACCCCCGGAGCCTTCCACAATGACCCGCATCAGCCTGCTCGTCGCCGTCCTGCTCGTACCCTCCATCGCTTCCGCCGCGGACCCGCCGGTCGTGTCTCGCATCGCGTTCGGCTCGTGCGCCAAGCAGGAGAAGCCGCAACTGATCTGGGACGCGGTCGTCGACACGAAGCCGCAGCACTTCGTCTTCCTGGGCGACAATATCTACGCGGACACTGAAGACATGGAGGTCATGAAGGCCAAGTACGGGCTCCTCGCGAAGCAGCCCGGTTACATCAAACTGAAGGCGACGTGTCCGATTCACGCGACCTGGGACGACCACGACTATGGGGGTAACGACGCCGGGGCCGAGTACCCGAAGAAGAAGGAGTCGCAGCAGGTGTTCCTCGACTTCTTCGAGGTTCCCAAAGATGACCCACGGCGGTCCCGCGAGGGCGTCTACTCGTCACAGATGTTCGGTCCGCCGGGCAAGCGGGTGCAGCTCATCCTGCTCGACGCCCGGTACTTCCGCAGCCCGCTGAAGACCGGGTTCAAACCCGGAGAGCCAGGCGAGGGTCGCCGCGGGAAGTACGCCCCGAACACCGACAAGGACGCCACCGTGCTCGGCGAGGCGCAGTGGAAGTGGCTCGAAACGCAGCTCAAGGTGCCCGCCGAGTTGCGGCTCATCGGCTCCGGGGTGCAGGTGGTGCCCGACGAGCACGGGTCGGAGATGTGGGGCAACTTCCCGCTGGAGCGCAAGCGGCTCTTCAAGCTCATCAAGGACACCGGGGCCAACGGAGTCGTATTTCTCACCGGCGACCGACACCTGGCCGAAATCTCCAAGTTGCAGGCCGATCACAAGGACGGCGTCGGCTACCCGCTTTACGACGTGTGTTCCAGTAGCTTGAACACGCCGAGCGGGAACTTCACCAAGACGAAGGTGCGGTTCTCCAACGAGATCAACTCGTACCGTGTCGGGCTCACCTACTTCGACATCAACTTCGGCACCGTGCTGATCGACTGGGAAGCGGCCGATCCGGTGGTGAGGCTTCAGGTCCGCGAGGAGTCGGGCGATGTCGTCCTACAACAACGGCTGACGCTCGGTCAGCTCAAACCGAAGCCGTAACGCACCCGTCACCGGAGTGTCGATCATGCACCGTCTGTCGTTCGTTGCGACCGTCCTCGCGTCCATCCTCACTGCGGCGGGTCCGGCCGTCGCCGCCGAGCGGCCCAACGTGCTGGTCATCCTGACCGACGACATGCGGTGGGACGCACTCGGCGTCGTGCAGAAGGAGCAGGGGAAGGCCGCCCTGTTCCCGTGGTTCAAGACCCCGAACCTCGACCGGCTCGCGAATGAGGGCGTGCGGTTCTCCAACGCGTTCTGCACCACGTCGCTGTGCTCGCCGAGCCGGGCGTCGTTCCTGAGCGGCCAGTACGCCCACCGGCACAAGGTCCTGAACAACTTCACCGACTACCCGAACGACCTGCCGTCGTACCCCAAGGGGCTCCAGGCGGCGGGGTACGAGACGGCGTATATCGGGAAGTGGCACATGGGCGAGGACGACGACCGCAAGCGGCCGGGCTTCGACTACTGGATGAGCCACAAGGGCCAGGGCAACTACTTCGACACCGAGTTCAACATCGACGGCACCCGCAAGGTCGTGAAGGGCTACTACACGACCGTCGTGACCGACGCGGCGGTCGAGTGGATCAAGAAGAAGCACGACAAGCCGTGGATGCTCGTGCTCGGCCACAAGGCCCCGCACGGCGGGCCGATCACACCGGAGCCGAAGTACGAGAAGGCGTTCGACGCCGAGACGATCACCAAGCCGGCGAACGCGGAGGCGTACAAGGGCGGCGGCAAGCCGAAGTGGCTGGAGGAGCAGTACCCGACGTGGCACGGCCTCGGCGGGCCGCTCTACGGCCAGAAGGACTACGGCAAGTTCGTGCGGGCCTACCTCGGCACCATCGCGTCGGTCGACGACAGCGTCGGCCACTTATACCAGACGCTCAAGGACGCGGGTCAACTCGACAACACGCTCATCGTGTTCACCACCGACAACGGGTTCGCGATCGGTGAGCACGGCCGCGTCGACAAGCGGACGGCCTACGAGGAGAGCCAGCGACTTCCCCTCCTGGTCCGTTACCCGCCGCTGGCGAAGGCCGGGACAGTGGTGAAGGAAATGGTGCTGTCGCTCGACCTCGCCCCGACGCTCCTCGACGTGTGCGGGGCGAAGCCGCTGCCAAACGCCGACGGGCGGTCGTGGAAGCCGCTGCTGGAAGGGAAGGCCGAAGGGTGGCGATCGGCGTTCTTCTACCAGTACAACTACGAGGCGCAGTTCCCGTACACGCCGAACGTGCGGGCGGTGCGAACGCCCGACTGGAAGTACATCCGCTACCCACATGGCGACGGCAAGCCCGACCGCCACACGGCCGAGTTGTACGACCTGAAGGCCGACCCGCTGGAGACGAAGAACCTCGCGGCCGAACCCGCCCACGCCGCGAGGGGCAAGGAACTGGCCGAACTGCTCGACAAACTCATGAAGGAGCACGACGCCCTGCCGGACAAGATGCCGCTCGACGAAGGCATCAAGAACGTGCTCCCCAAGTTCTGACAGCGTGCGTGGAGTTGCCCGTGTCCCGGCGGCTCGCAGATTCCGTTGTCACCCTCGCCTGTCGCGGCCCCACGACGAATCGCCTTCCGAAGCGAGTGATCGCTGTGTGGGCACGCTCGCAGGCGCTCACCGAAGGCCTTGAATCGAAGAAAAGCGAAGCCGTGAACGCAAAGTAACCTCCCTGGAGCCGCCTCATGTTCCACCTCCTCTCCTGCGTGTTCGTGCTGTGCTTCGCGTGTGCGGCATCCGCTGCCGATACGCCCAAGAAGGTGCTGCTCGTCAGCTCCGATCCAGATGGACACCCACCGGGAACGCACGAGTACGCTCCTGGTCTTGAGGTTCTCGCGAAGTGCCTCAAGCCCGTGGTGGGGATTGAGGTCACGACATCGAAAGCGGATGGACCGTGGAAAGAAGGTCCGGAACTCATTGGTCGCGCCGATGTCGTTGTCCTGTTCGTTTCCGAGGGAGCGAAATGGCTCTCGGCCGACGAAAAGCGTCTGGCGGCGTTTCGCCAACATGCCAAACGCGGTGGCGGGTTGGTCGTGATTCACTGGGGCATGGGCGCGAAAGATGCAGAACCAATCGAGGCATTCGTGATGTTGTTCGGTGGCTGTCACGGTGGCCCAGACCGGAAGTATCAGGTCGTGGAAACCACCGCCATTGTCGCCGATCCCAAACACCCGATCACCACGGGAATCAAGGACTTCAAGGTGCGTGAAGAGTTCTATTACAAGCTGAAGTTCCCGAAGGGTGAGCCTGCGGTGAAGCCCGTTTTGCAGGTCGAGATTGACGGCGCGAAGGAAACCGTTGCGTGGTCGTGGGAACGCGTTGACAGCGGACGTTCCTTCGGCTTTAGCGGATTGCACTTTCACGAGAACTGGAAGCGCGAAGAATACCGCAGACTCATGTCGCAGGCCGTGCTGTGGACTGCGAAAATGACTGTGCCCGAGAAAGGGCTGACTGTGGAACTGCCGGATTCGGCGTATTTGCTGGAGAAGAAGTGAGCGTGCCATCACTCGCGGACATGCGCAAAGAATACTCGGCTGATGGGTTGGTTGAAGCCGACGCTGGCGACGATCCGTTCGCGTTGTTCCATCGCTGGTTCGAGCAGGCAGTCACAGCTGGTCTTCACGAACCGAACGCTTTCGTTCTTGCAACGGCGACCGCAGATAGTTTCCCATCTGCCAGGCTCGTATTGCTCAAAGCGTTGGATGACCGTGGCTTCACGTTCTTCACGAACTACGACAGTCGAAAGGGTCGCGAACTCAAGACGAATCCGTGTGTTGCTCTCGTCTTTCCGTGGCATGCCCTCGAACGGCAAGTGCGTGTTGAGGGCATGATTGAAGTGGTGACAGCGGCCGAGTCGGATGACTACTTCGCGAACCGACCTCTCGGAAGTCGGCTCGGCGCGTGGGCGTCGGCTCAAAGCGATATCATCCCTGACCGCGCATATCTCGAACAGCGACACGCCGAGTTAATGGCGCAATACCCGGACGGCAATGTGCCGCGACCGCCGAACTGGGGTGGGTATCGCGTGCTGCCGTGTGTCTTCGAGTTCTGGCAGGGTCGTCCGAGTCGCCTCCACGATCGCATCCGGTTCACCCTTGAGCGAGACACGACGTGGACGCGACAACGACTGTCGCCGTGATTGCTTCGGCTGTGGTGCCGGGGCTCCCGGACTGCCCTTCATACTCATCACGGCCGCGATAATTCCGCCGATGATGAGCGCGATGATGAAGACGAGCCTGAGGATCTTCATCCAACTGTATGGCCGCTCACCAGAGACTTTCCCGCTCCGACCGTTTACGAGAATCTGAAACAGTTTCTCGTGGTAACGGTAGTTCGCAACCCACACCGGCAGCAGGCAGTGCTTGAACGTGATCCCAAGATAGCGAGTGGTTTTCTCGATGATTCGCTGGTGATTTCCGCCGATGTCGTGACGAATGAGCTGGTCGATGGTCGGTTCCATAATCTCCTTCGCGACAACCAGACCTTCCTTGAGGTCGATCGCGTAGCGTTCGGTTTTCATTCCGGCGAGGAACTCAGATTTGTACGGTTCGAGTTCCTCAAGCTGCCACGGTTCCATTCCGCGCACAAGATGGCTCGGCACGCTCTTCGAGCCGCACACGAGCACATCGTCGAAGAAGTGCTGCACCTCGCCTGAAACGGGATACCAGAGCGTCTTGGTGACGGTTCGCGTTTTGGTGACGTCGTTGCCTTGGGCGTCGCGTTCGGTGTAAGTTTCCACTTCGGTGTAGTCGTCGCCACGCATCCCGGTGTAGTGGGTGTAGGTCATCGCGTCGTAGGTCCAGTACGGGATGTATACGCCCGCGAGTTGCCCGAGATTGGCGACATTCTTGAGTTCGGACGGTGCAAACCAAAGCCCCTTGAGCCATTTGTCGAACGCCTCGCGAGCGGCCCGCAGATCAACGCCGAACGCGATCACCGACTCGGGCGGAATCATTCCTTCGGTGGTTTCGGGCTTGTTCTCAAGATGTGTGCTGCAAAACGGACACTTATCAGTGACGACCTTTTCTTCGAGCAGCACAATTGCACCGCAGCCCGTGCAGCGAACCTGCGACGACCGGCCCGCGATGCCGGCGCCACCGCCTTTGGCGAGTTTGGCCGCATATTCGTAGAAGTCGCGTTCCGCGACCTCTTCGCCTTCGCCCGGTCCCGCGATCGTGCTTTCATACCCGCAGAACGGGCACTTCAGCGAGCGCGTTCGCGGATCGAACTCGACCTTTGCCCCGCACTTCAGGCACGGGAACAGTTTTCCCGTCGGCGGTGCCTTCGTGAGAGAAGCGTCTTTGGTGACGGCTGGTGCGTTGGCCGTCGGGAGCGGGGGCGGCGCGTCGGGCATGGCAAATCTTGTTTGGGGACAGGAATCGGTAGAGTGCGTCACATCGGCAACGGTGGCGGCACATCGGCGAAGAGCGCTCGTAGTTCGGGCACCGTGTCAGCGGCGCTCCATCCAGCCATTCCCGACTTCCAGACGAGCGACGTGCGAGTGAGTTTGCCCGATCGTGCATACCCCGCGAGAGCCGCCATGTCGAATGGTCCCGCTGCAACGCCGTCGATCGAAGCGTGAAACGCAACTGCTGTGGGCAACGGCGGTGGACCAGCCGACGCAGGAGCCGTTGTGTGCGATGGCGTCACGATCCCGGGAGCAGCCGCAGCACCCGCCAGCGCGCCACCCATCGTTTGACCGACCGCAAGGCCAGCCCCGAGACTCGCCCCCAGCCCGCCGAGACCGCCGGGGTTCTGGGCCGCGTCCCGGATTGCGTCCGCGGTCTGCAACTTCGCATATTGATCGAGGTTCCCGAGAACCGACATCTGCGAACGCTTGTCGAGGGCGGCTTCCACTTCTGGCGGCAGTGAGATGTTCTCGACGAAGAACTGCGTGAGCGAAACGCCCATCTTCGCGAGTTCCGGGGTGATACGTTCCTTCGCAAGATTGCTGACCTTCTCGTAGTTCCCTGCGAGATCGAGCATCGGGATCTTCGCGCCGCCGAGGGCGTCGATGAACCGCGACACGATCACATTGCGGAACTGTGCGGAGATTTCATACAGCTCGAACGATGGATCGGTAGCAACAAGTTCCTTCAGGAATGTGCCTGGATCGGTGATCTTGAAGGCGTAGTTGCCGAACGCACGCAACCGAACCGGTCCGAACTCCGGGTCACGATACATGATGGGGTTCTGCGTGCCCCACTTCTGATCGGTCCATTGCCGAGTGGCGATGAAGTAGACTTCGCACTTGAACGGCGACTCGAAGCCGTACTTCCACCCAAGAATCGTGGAAAGAATCGGCATGTTCTTCGTGTCGAGCGTGTACATGCCGGGCAGCTTCACGTCGGCGAGCGTGCCCTCCTTGACGAAACCGGCTGCTTGCCCTTCGCGCACGACGAGCTTCGCACCGTTCTTGATCTCGTTCTTGTGGCGTGTGAACCGGTGAGCAAGTATTTCGTTTTGGCTGGGTTCGGTCCACTCGATGATGTCGATGAACTGCCCGCCAATCCAACTTCCCAATCCCATGACGTGTCTCCGGAGTGTCTCGCGGTAGTGAGCTATTGTGCCAACGACCTGCGTCGATGCAATGGAATTACTGAGTCAGACAGGGATTCGTTCGCAGATGGGAAAGCTTTGAACCAATTCAGTACGGCGGCAAGAGTCTTCGTGCCGCATGCAGCAGCACCCAGACGAAGAAGATCGCGTTTCGCAACGGAAGCGCCCACACGGCAAGCGGCAACGCCCGCTGCGGCGAATCACGCCATTTTCCTTCCGCGAGCCGAGCCGCCAACGATTCAACCCAGCGAACAGAACGCGGCCAGTCGATGATTCCGGACAGCAATTCCGGCGGAATACCCACTTTGCCAACGCGAGCCCCGACAATCGCTCCCGCAATCGCAGCAACTGTATCGGTGTCACCACCACACCTTATGGTTGCCTGAACGGCTGCTCGGTACTCGTCAGGATGCCGGAGCCACGCATAAACCGCGACCGGCACCGTGTGGTAAATGTACCCGCTGACCCCGTGTTTCAATCCGAGAGCGGCTGCATATTCCGCCACCGTGCGACCGGCTTCGAGATGCTGCACCATCAGATCGAGCGACGTCAGCAGTGGTTCCGCCGACTCTTCTCCCGCGAGCAGTTCACGCAACTCAGCAACGAACTCGGCAGCAGTTGGTGGTGAACCGTGTCGTGTGTCAACAGCGCGATGAACCGCCCACGCAGCAACCAAGGCACCGCAATCGGCCTTTGGGTCAGTGTGGGTGATCCGCGTGGACGCACGCACGAACTCACGCAACTTCTCGCGGTCGTTGCCGAACACCAGCCCAAGGATGGGACTGCGCATTGCGGGTCCGTTACCTGCTGAGAAGACGCCGCTGCTATTGGGCGAGAACCCGCACCACAGCTTCAGGCTCGCCTTCACGGTCGCGTGCCCAATACCTGCGGGAAGGCCAGCGAACCACCAGCGGATGCGGCTTCCGAGCGAGCGGGTGAAACGCTCGATGTCGCCACCCGAAACGAGAAGAGCCTGCGCCGTCATGCAGGCGTGTTCGGTGTCGTCCGAGAACAGCCCGCGGCCGAAAAAGAAATGATGCCGGTCGAGATTTGGGAAGAGGCGTTCCCCGCGTCGGGCCGACATTCCTTCTCGTGGCACTCCAAGAGCGTCACCAATGGCCAGCCCAAGAAAGCAGCCGATCGCGGCGTCTGCGTCGCAGGGCGATTGCATCACGTTCACACCCACAGTTGCAGGATTCGCAGAACGGTTTCCTGCCACACGTCGAGGGCGTCCTCGCCTTCCAGACCGGCGACCATGCCATCGCCTCCGCCGATCTCGGGCCGTGCCCCATCCACGATCACCTCGGACACAACTACGTTGTCCATTTCCATCTCGAACGGCTCCGTCGCCGCCGCGAGGCAGTGAACTTGCGATAACCTCGCGAGCCGGTTCAAGTGCGTCATCACCGCGTCCTTGTCTGGCAGCCAGGTCACCAACCCGTCGCCGCGTTCGATCGGCTCGCGGAGCAGCAACTCCATCAGCGTCGCTTCCTCGGCTAACGGCTTCTTGCCGCCGTCTTGCACGAACAGTACCTCGAAGCGGATCGCGTCGGTGCTGAGCCATTCGGTGAGCTTGCGGAACAAGGCGAGCATCGACGACATCAGCATCACGATTCGCTGATGTGGCAACTCGGGGTCTTTGAAGCGAGCCGCGAACAGATCGGGGAACAGCACGAACACGAACGCCCGCCGCCGACGCAGGAACTGGTTCTCGTCGCGGGAGTAGTAGAACAGTTCGTCACGCACGAATTTGATGTCGAACAGGTCGGGGCTTTCGTCTTCCATGTACGCGAGTTGCGAGTGCAGCAAGCTCTCGATCGACCCACGGTTCGAGATCGACGTGTAACCGCCGACGGGATACTGATCTTCGTCGAGAACCCGCGTTGGCACTTCCTTGCGACCGATGAGCGGCTTCACGGGTCGCGCTGGAAGTCGCGATTCAATGCGGTTCGTGGTCTGCCGAATCTGGCGGAGGGCGACGTACTGCCCCATGTCGCCGAGCGCCGACTTATCTTCGAGCGCATCGACGTCTTCCTTGGCGAGCACCTCGTTCGTTCGCCGAGCTGACGCGACCAACTCCTCGTACAGCTTCACCTGAATCTCGGACGGCCCTTCCCGTTCGAGGGCATCCCATCCGGAAGACAGCACATCATCCGGGTTCGACGTGAGCAGTCCACGGATGACGGCAGGTGGCAGCAGCACGCCTGGAACCTTGGCCCGTTCGCGAATCTGATTGATGACGTAGGCAATTCCCTTGACGCGATCCTTGCCCTGATACTTGCGGAGAGCATCGCCGGCACGCTCGAACATCCAGTCGGCATAGAGCTTGCCGAGAACGTGGTCTTCGTAGGTGCGGGCCAGCGTCGGCGGCCAACCTGGAACGTGCAGCGGATCTTTCAGGCGATACTCAGCATCAGCACCGAACGCGATGTGCCCGATATCTGCCACAAAGCCGACAGGCGGCAACGGATGCCCGCTCGACGCGATTTCCATTGCCCATTCGAGCGTCGGCCGAACGGTCGCTGTCGTCGGCTTGACGGCGCGTTGAAGCCACAGCCCTTCGAGGACGTATCGTTTCGCCGTGTCGAGATCACGGAGTTCGTGCGATTCCATCGTGGCGCCTTTGATGTCTGCAAAAACCTCACCGTGTTTATAACCGAAGGTTCGGTGAGTACCAAACCAGGTTGGACACTGCCGTTGTATTTGACCCCGAATGGGGTCGGACAACATAGCCTGGGGGCAAGCGGAGCGCCGCCCCAGGATCGGACCAACACCAGCAGTCCACCCTGAAAGGGTGGGACAACAACCTTCGCTCACTGAAAACTGCAAACGTCTGTGTCGCACTCTTTCAGAGTGCAAGGGTATTGGTCGTCGGTCCCGGGGCGGCGACCGCTTCGCAGTCTTGCCCCGGGCTATGTTGTTCTGCCCTTTCAGGGCAAAGACACGAGCCCCCGCCCAATCACAATTCTGACATCCCCTGGGCGATCGCTACGCTTTGGTGATGCCCGCCACGAGTGCAGCGACTCTCGCCACTTCCTCCGGGAGCGGCGTTCGCTTGTATCGGTAGACGCCGTTGCCGAACGTCACTTCGTCGTCCTCGTCTGCACGCATCTGCTCGCCCACGCACAACACGAACTTCCCCGGCATATTCTTCTGCAATCGCTGGAAATGCCCCTCAATGTCGCCCTTGCGCCAGAAGCCGAAAATCTCCACGAACACCTTCTTCCCAGTCGCCGGGTGCGTTAGCTCGAAGTCAGGCACCCACACGCCGCCCGGCAAGTTGATCGGATGCGGTTCTGTCGCCAATACCCAACCCTTCACCTTCGTCGCGAAACTGTCCGCGAACATCTGCAACTCCGGCGGTGTGTACACGCCAAAGTCCGACAAGTGCGAACGCAACCCGTCTGTTCCCGACAGCGCGAACAGCTTTTCCTTGCGTTCGGTGCCCCACCGCACAGATGCCTTCAGGTCGAACGCCTTGCAGTGCAGCAAAGCCGGCAGGAACAACGCCAGTTGCAGCCCGTACTTGTTCGTTGACGAGAACAACGAGAGCGGGCCGTCGAGCTTCAGCGTGTAGCTGTTGCCGGCCGATTCGTGAATTGAACAGATGAGGCGATGGAACTTGACCGCACGAAAAAGCTGTCGAAAACGGGCCGGCGTTTCGCCCCAGATGCGAACTTCCATCGCCGTGCAACGTAACAGAATCGCCTGAGCGAGCGAGACGTTGTAACGGTTCAGCAGATGCTCGGGGCTGATGTCGTCGAACGCTTGAACTCGCTGTTCGTCCTTCAGGTCCGCGAACAGCGAACGCTCGACTTGCTCAGGCGTGAGGGCGGGCGAGAGCGACTCGGCGACTTCTTTCAATACCGCGGTGCGATCGAACGGAACCCCTGCTTTCGCAGCTTCAGCACGTGCCACCGCAGCAGCCTTGAACGCAGCTTCACGCAACTCCCCTGGCGGATGTTCGGCCTCGACTTCAAACTCGCAGCGATCTTCGAGGAGCTTTGCGAGACCGGCAGGCAGCAGTCCACGCGGACCTTCGGGGATGAAGTCGGTGAGATCCTCGGCGATTTCGCCGCGAGTGCGCCCCGGGGAACTTCGATACGCCAGCACGAGCTGTTCCGCGAGCGCAACGAGCGACTTATCCGATGGCTCAATGTATAGCGGAATGAGCTTGTTTTTGGCGTGACGAACACGAACGAGTTTGCCTGTTAGCATCGGATGTTAAAACGGAACGCGGATGACGCAGGATGAAACCCCGCAGACAAACGCAGGATCAGACAAAGGCATAAAACGCCGCACGATCTAAAACAGATAAAGACAGGATCAAACCCAAAAGACAGAGAGCCAGTGTTGAAACCCCTCATCTCTCTGTCTTTCAAAATGAACCCTCTTTGCCATTTGTCTGGATCGTGTCTTTGATCGGTTTTGATCGTGCGGCTCATTCTTGTGTCTTTATCCTGCGTCATCCGCGTTCCGTTTTCTCCTCTGTTATTGAAATGCACGGTGTTGCCGCCGCCGATCCGACACGTACTCCTCGGTCGTGCCGCGGGCGATCACTTCATACAGAATCGCTTGCTTGTCGCCGTGCTTTCGTAGGATGCGGCCAAGTCGCTGTACGTTCTCGGTTGCGCTCCCTGTGCCCCCAAGCACAATGCCCACACCCGCCGCTGGTACGTCGACACCTTCATTGAGAACCTGACACGTCACGACAGCGGTGTACTCGCCGCTGTGGAACTTTTCGAGGATCGCCTTGCGTTCCTTGGGCTTCGTCTGATTCGTCATCGCCGGAATCAGGAACTTCCGCGCGATGTGATAGACCGTCGCGTTGTCTGCCGTGAAGATCAAGGCGCGTTCGCCAGAATGCTTCGTCAGCAGTTCTTCGAGCAGTTTCAGTTTGCCCGACGCGGCCTGCACAATGCGTTTCTGTTCGCGGTACGCACGCAACGCTTTGAAGCCTTCGGGCGTCTTGCTCGCTTCAAACAAGAAGCGACGGAAGCCATCCGGGCCCGACATCGAGATGTTGCGATCCGTCACGAACTGTTTGTAGATCTCACGGCAATTGCGATACGATTCTTCCTCTTCCGGCGTCAGGTTGATGTACGTCTGCCGCGTCTCGTAAGGTGCCAGGAATTCGCCGGCCACGTCGTTGATGTCGAGACGATAGACGATTGGCCCGACGAGTTGCGGCAGCAGTTGGTCGCCACCATCTGCACGTTCGGGAGTGGCTGTGAGGCCGAGACGGAACGGTGCCAGCCCCGCGTTGGCGGCTTCCATATACGACGCGCCAGGCAAGTGATGGCACTCGTCGAAGATCACCAGCCCGAAGCGATTCGCCCAGCGTTCCAGGTGAATGTATGCCGAGTCGTAGGTGGTAACCGTCAGAGGACGGTAGTTGAACTCTCCGGCTCCAACCATGCCAACTTCGACACCGAACGCACGTTCGAGTTCGGTCGCCCATTGTGTCATCAGGTCGATCTTCGGCGTGACGACCATCGTCGGCCGACCAACCTTCTCGATGCACATGAACGCAGTGAACGTCTTGCCGGTACCGGTTGGCATCACGATCACGCCGCGGCGGGTTTTGGCCCACGCTGCCACACCGGCAACTTGGTATTCGCGGGGTGTCCGCTCGGCGTTCAGTTTCCAGCCGGTTTGCTCGATGGGCCAACCGCGTGCGGTGTCTTCGTAAGTCAGCTTTTCGCGGATGATGTGTTCGACGATGCCGCGGTAGAAACGGCCCTGTGCCCGGTGCGTGGAAGTGCGTGGGTCGAACAGCACGCCCGGAAGCGTTGCGGGAACGAACCCATCGGGGCCACCGGTGACAACGACGGTGCCGCGATCGTAACTCAATTGAATAGGGCTGTCGCTCATGCCCCGATTATGACGGGGTGAACGTGAGTTGACCAGCGTGGATTTCGCTAGGTTGACATAGTAGTGGCTGTGTGCCACCGTAAGAGCAACCCTCCGGAGCTGCCCATGTCACTCAAACTTCAAGCCTCGACCGCGGCCGACATCATGACAGCGGGACCAACCTCCCTCGACGCCAGCGCGACCGTCACGGAGGCCACTGCGTTTCTGACCGCTCGTGGATTCGGTGCTGCTGTCGTGATCGACGAGGCTGGCCACGCAATCGGAGTCGTCACGAAAACCGATGTGTTGGTTCACGCCAGACAACGGCAGCCCGGACTCGAACCCGACGACACGCCCGTGACGGAATTCATGACACCCGCTGTGTTCTCGGTGCGGCCGGACACGCCTGCTGCTTCGGTCGTGGAACAATTGCTCGTGCTGAACGTACATCACCTGTTCGTGGCCGACCCAACCGGCGTAATCATCGGCGTCATCAGCCCCATCGACGTGCTGCGGAAACTGGCGTGACACCATATTTTGCTGCGTTGAAATCGTTGTGAGCGTCGAAGCGTCAGCTCGGCGGTGTGCGTCAAACAACCGTCGGGCTTGCGAAATCCACCGTCGGCCTGACGGCTCGACGTTCACGAACACCTATCAAGACACAAAACGCAGACGAAACGGACAACTGCGTAACTCCAATTGAAGATAGATTTTGATATTTAGGTAGCTGATAGATTTTCCCACTCGTCGCCGCAATCCCCTTTTTCTCTGCCCTGAATGACACATTGACAATTCTGGTGGCTTATGGCTTTTGTTTTCGCTCCTCGGTCGATCACGTGGCACAATTCCCTTTAGACCCGCCCGGATGATATCGCTTCACGCTGAACCCGCCTGCCCACTCGTCTTGTTTGCCGTGCGGTCGTTGTCGCCTTCCCTGGAGATCCAAACCATGACCCGCGTCTGGCTGCCGCTCGCCGTCGCCGGGCTCTTCGGCGCACCGGGACTCGCCCAGGCTGCCGAGCCGACCCGCGCAAATTCAAGCGACCAACCGCTGTTCAGCCGACACGTCGTTCCCCTGTTTAGTCGGCTTGGGTGCAACGCCGGTGCGTGCCACGGCTCGGTGAAGGGCCAGAACGGCTTCCGCCTCTCGCTGTTCGGTGCGAACCCCACTCTGGATCACGCCCTGCTGCTGCGAGAATTCTCCGGCCGACGGCTCAACCCATTTGACCCCGAAAAGAGTCTGCTGCTCCAGAAAGCCACAGGGCAGGTGCCCCATCAGGGTGGGCAGCGCATGGGTCCGGGAAGCCGTGATTACCAACTCATCCGCAACTGGCTCGTCCATGGTGCCGCTCTCGACAAGGTCGAGGATTCTCGTGTGACAGCCCTCAAGGTCACGCCGGCGCAGCAGACCGTGAAGAAAGGCCAGACTTATCGGCTCAAGGTCGAGGCCACGTTCGCCGATGGCACGAAGGAAGACGTCACCGATCTGTGTACGTTTGAAGTGGTCGATAAGGACGTGGCCGATGTCGATGTCACCGGGGAGGTAAAGGCCAAGGGCATTGGCGACACGGCACTCGTCGTGCGTTATGGCTACGATCCGGTTGTCGCGATGGCCCTCGTGCCGCGAGCGGGCAGCGAAGTGTTCCCGAACGTGAAGCCGAACAACTTCGTGGACGAACACGTTCTCGCGAAACTTCGCACGCTCAACATCCACCCGACCGATCAGTGCGACGACGCCACGTTCCTCCGACGAGTCAGCCTCGATGTGACCGGGCTTGCCCCGACACCGGAAGAAGTGCGAGCGTTCCTCGCGGACAAGTCTGCCGACAAACGAAGCAAGAAGATCGATGAGTTGCTCGGCAAGTCGGGCTATGCGTCTCTGTGGGCGACGAAGTTCAGTGACCTGCTGAAACCCAATTCGTTCAACGGTAACTTCGGGATGGTCGAAGCGGCTGAGGCCCGGCGATTCTACGAGTGGGTCCGCGCTCGCATGACCGAGAACACGCCTTACGATCAGTTCGCGGAGCGTGTGTTGATGGCGACGAGCCGCGATGGTCGCACTCGCGAAGAGTGGTTCGACGAAGTGATGGCGATGGCTCAAGAGAACGCCAAGCAAGAGCCAAACCTCGTCATCTACTCGAAGCGGAAAACGCTCGACCTTTACTGGCAACGCGACAACGCGACCGGCGTGAAGGGCACGCTGCAAGTCGCCCACGCCTTCCTCGGTCTGCGGATGGAGTGTGCCCAGTGTCACCGCCACCCGCACGACATCTGGCAGCAAGACGATCTGTTGAGTTTCGCCAACTTCTTCATGCGAGTGAAAGGGGCCAACTATCCGGACGCGAAGACGCTACCTCCGAAACTCGCCGAGTTGATGAAGAAGGGGCCGGAGGACGCCAAGAAACTCCGCGAGGACGCGAAAAAGCTCAACGATAAGGCGAAGGACAAGTCCGTAAAGCCCGATGACGTGGCGAAGATGATGGCCGAGGCGAAAGAATTGGAGATGAAGGCTCGCATGCTTACCGAAGGGCCGAAGCGGTTCGGCACGGAGGTGCAGCACAGCAGCGAGCGGTCCAACTTCGCGAGTATGTCGAGCCCGCTCGGCACGCAGAAGTCCGAGAAGTTCCAGTTGCTCGGCGACAAGAACGCACTCACCATCGGTAAGGACGAAGACCCGCGAGCGGCAGTCGTGGCGTGGATGCGGAAGCCCGAGAACCCGTTCTTCGCGAAGGCGATGGTGAACCGCGTGTGGGCGCATTACTTCGGTCGAGGCATCATCGACCCGGCCGATCACCTCAGCCCACTGAATCCGCCGACGCACCCGGAATTGCTGGATGCGCTCGCGAAGGGGTTCATCGAGAACAAGTTCGATCTGAAGTGGCTGCACCGCACGATTCTGCTCAGCCGAACTTACCAACAAAGTGCCCGGCCGCACGAGACGGCTAAACTCGACCGCCGCAACTACGCCACGTTCCCGCTGCGTCGGTTGCCCGCCGAGGTTCTGCTCGACGCAGTGAATCAGGCCACGGGTGGAAGCGAATCGTTCCCGCCACGACTGTTCCTGCCACCGGGCGCCCGTGCGATGGAAGTCGCGGGCGTGACGGGTGCGGAGGATCAGCGTGCCTCGCTTGCTTATGCCTTCCAGATCTTCGGCCGGCCAGTGCGGAATGGCATGGTGCAATGCGATTGCGAACGCGACCCGAGCCCGACCATCGTGCAAGCGCTGTACATGGCGAATCACCCACAACTTCGTGACAAGATCGCCTCACCGACCGGTCGCGTGGCGCAGATCATCAAGGATCACACCGACGACGCGAAGCGAGTCGAGGAGGTGTTCCTGTGGACCGTCGGACGCATGCCCTCGAAGGACGATCTCGCTGTGTCAGTCGAGTACGTAAAGGCGAGTGGATCTCCGAAACGCGGTCTCGAAGACCTGATGTGGGGTCTGATCAATACCCGTGAGTTCTCGTTGAACCACTGACCGAAGAATTGCGGATTGCGGAATCACAGAACCCGAACCGGAGCGGAGATATGTTCCCTTCTCAATCACGACGTGACTTCTTCTTCGCCGGCGGCACCGGGATCTTCGGGCTGACCATGCCCGGATTGCTCAAGGCTCGCGCCGCGGCTCCCGCCAAGAAAGCCAAGGCCGATCACGTCATCGTCGTGTGGCTCGGCGGCGGACCACCGCACCAGGACATGTTCGACCTGAAGCCGAACGCGCCCGCCGAGATTCGCGGCGAGTACAAGCCCATCGACACGAACGTGCCCGGCATTCAGATCGGCGAACTGCTCCCGCGACTGGCGAAGAACGCTGACAAGTACACCATCCTGCGGTCGGTCGGCATCAACAGCGAGAAGTGGGAACACGGCGGCGGACAATACTGGCTCACGGGCAACCCGCGCAAGACCGGTGTCACGCCCGCGTATCCGATGTACGGCAACGTGGTCGCGAAACTGCGGCCAGCCCCGAAGGATGTGCCCACGTTCGTCGCGTTCGGCGACATCGACAACCACGCTTACGGATTGAAGCAGAACTACCTCGGGCCGACCGTCGATCCCATCGTCTTCCAACCGGACGACGCGAAGAGCGAAGTGAAGGGGATGCTCGTCCCGCCCGTGGGGCTCGAACTGTCCGCGTTCGACCGTCGCGAGACGCTTCGGCAATCCCTTGACACGCAACTTCGCGGGCTCGACGATCCACTCGTTGGCGGCATGGACAAGTTCCAGCAAACGGCGTTTGATCTGCTTCGTTCGCCGAAGCTGCGCACCGCACTCGAAATCGAGCGGGAGCCCATCAAGGTCGCGGAACGCTACGGCAAGAACTCGCACGGCAAGCGCGTGCTCGCCGCGAGGCGGTTGGTCGAGGCGGGCGTGCCGTTCGTGTACACGCACTTCGAGAGCAACTGGGACCACCACGGCCAGAACTTCCGGGCGTGCAAGGATAAACTTCCTGTGCTCGATAAGGCCGTGGCGTCGCTGCTCGAAGACCTCAGTGCAACCGGCATGCTGGAACGAACCATCGTGATGGTGCTGGGCGAGATGGGCCGCACGCCGAAGATCAACAAGGACGCGGGGCGTGACCACTGGGGAACGTGCCAGAGCGTGCTCGTCGCAGGTGGCGGCTTTGCGGGTGGCACCGTCGTCGGCGCGACCGACAAACACGCAGCGTACGTGGTGGACAAGTATTACCCGGTCGAGAGTTTCGGCCGCACGATCTACCACCAACTCGGCATCGACCCGGATCAGACGCTGTACGCCCTCGACAACCGCCCACACCGCCTGATCGGTGAGGATACCCCGCTCATCAAGGAAGCGATCGCGTGAACCGATAGCGTTTCCCACGAATCTGGGCGAGTCACGTCGCTGTCTGCGTTGCGGCGTTGCTCGCTCTGTCGTTTGCGCTCAGCTGCCGGAACGCCCTGCATGCCAACGCCAAGTGCGCGACAACTCTACCATCTTTCATTCCCGATCGGGTGCGGTGATGAACCGATACCAGCGTGCGTTTGTCGCTGTCCTGCTTCTCGCCGTTGGAGTTCTCCCTGCTCTCGCCGCTCTGCCGACCGAACTTGCCGAACAACTCCGTGCTCTCGACTCCGGTGTGGTCGTTCTTGGGACTGTGCGACAGCCGCCGCTCGCCGGGATGCTGGCCCGCGATCACGCCGCACGTTTGCGAGAAGCGAATGTCGCCGACCGCGTAGCGTGGGGCGAGCTGCGTGATCGTCCTGGTTGGGAGCGATTCCGTGATGCTCGGCTTCGTGCCCTGCGAGCATCGCTTGGCACATTCCCCGAACCGCCGAAAGATGTAAAGGTTCGCGTCACTGCCACGCACGATGGCGAGGGTTATCAGGTCGATAATCTCGTGTTCGAAACGCGACCGGGGTTGCTGATGACGGCCAACCTGTATCGCCCTGCGAAGCCAGCCGCGTCGATGCCGGGCGTGCTGATCGTTCACAGCCACCAGCAACCGAAGCACGTCGGTTGGCGGCAAGACATGGCGATGACGTGGGCTCGCGCCGGCTGCGTCGTGATCGTCCCCGATCTCGTGGGCCACGGCGAACGCCGACAGCATCCATTCCCCGAACCGAACCCACACGACTACCACTTCCGCTACGACAGCGCGATTCAGTTCTCTCTCGTCGGCGATAGCCTGATGGGCTGGTTCGTCTGGGATTTGATGCGTGCGGTTGATGTTCTGCTGAAACACCCAGGGGTCGATGCAAAGCGAGTGATTGCCATGTCCGAACCCGCAGGGGGTGGCGATGTCGCTGCGGTCACGGCCGCGCTCGACACGCGAATCACGGGTGCCGTGATCAACAACTTCGGCGGGCCGCAGCCGGAGACGCCGTATCCTCTCCCTCGCGATGCCGAAACTTCCTTTGAATACGCCGGTGCGGGGAGCTGGGAATCGACGCGAAACCTCCGCAACTCCGCTCGCGATGGATTCTTCCCATGGGCAATCGTCGCGAGCATTGCGCCGCGGCGGGTCATCTATTACCACGAGTTCTACTGGGACCGCGAACAAGACCCGGTGTGGAAACGGCTCCAGAAAGTGTGGGGTTGGTACGACGCGGCCGATAACCTCACCGGTCTCGCGGGGCGTGGATTCGTGGTTGGCTCCGAACCGCAGAACACGCACTGGCACGCGGAAAGCCGCGAGTTGCTGTACCCGCAGTTCAAGCAGTGGTTCGGCATCCCGAACCCCGGCAAGGAGTACAGCAACCGCCGACCCGTTGCTGATCTCCTCTGCTTCACTCCCGAGATCGCGAAGGAACAGCGACCGGCGCACGAACTCGCGGCCCGACTCGGAGTTGAGCGAACCGCCGCGGCACGCGAAGCTCGCGACCGCATGAAGCCCGAAGATCGCCGCAAGCAGGCTCAACGCGACTGGGCTAACCTGCTCGGGAACGTGGAACCGGGCAGGCCACAACTCAACCGGGCGTCGTCCCCCGAGTCGCTCGGAGATGTGCGAGTCGAGCGATTGCACCTTGCGACGGAACCGGGAATCGTGGTGCCGACGCTGCTGCTCATTCCGCCAACCCCAAAGGGAAAAGTTCCGCCCGTTGTGGTCGGCGTCTCGCAGCACGGGAAGGGCGAGTTCCTGAAGCAGCGTTCGACCGAGATCGCGGAGTTGCTGCGTGCGGGCGTGGCGGTGTGTTTGCCTGATGTTCGCGGCACCGGCGAGACCAACACGGGCGACACCCGCGATCGACGCAGTTCCGCCACCGCAACGGCTGCGGGCGAGTTGATGCTCGGTCAGTCGGTGCTCGGGGGTCGCGTGCGGGATCTGCGAACGCTGCTGGCGTATCTGCGAACCCGCAGCGACCTCGACGCCCGCAAAATCGCGATGTGGGGTGAGTCGTTCGCTCCAGTGAACGCGAGCGACACCGATCTGAAGGTTCCGTACACCGCCTCGAAGCGGCCGGCTCAATCCGAACCGCTCGGCGGATTGCTCGCGTTGCTCGGCGGACTGTTCGAGGATGACGTGCGAGCGGTACTCGTTCGTGGCGGCCTCTCGGATTATCAGTCGCTGCTCGACAGCCCGTTCACGTATGTGCCGTTCGATGCCGCGGTGTCGGGAGTGTTGACCGTCGGCGATCTGCCCGACCTCGCAGCGGCTGTGGCACCACGTCACCTGCGAATTGAGGGCTTGGTGGACGGCCAGAATCGCCGCGCGCCCGCCGACCGCCTGACCAAGACATATGCCCCGACCGTTGCCGCATACAAGGCCGCAGGACACACAGGTCGATTGCTTGTGGACCCGAAGCCAGTTCCCTCGGTGGCCGAGTGGTTCGCGGCTGGTTTGCGAGACTAAATCGGCATTGTGGACGTGGACGGCGGGTAAGGGGATGCGCTAACCCACTTCACAGAATGGGCAACACGCAATTGCCTGGCAGAGTTGCATCAGCCGTGTGAGGGGGAGTTCTCACCACCCCATTCCAATATGATGATCTGCCCCGGCATCGTCCGTCATCCCGAACCATCTCCAGGGTCGCAATGCACTCCTCCCGCATCGCCACACTATTCGCGTTGTTCACGCTCGCTTCCGTGGGATTGGCCGTCGATCCCGCCATGAATCTGAAATCAGTCACGGAACCCACACTGCCCGACGGCACCGACGCCGCCCGCAAGCAGATCGCGACATTCAAGGTTCCGGCCGGCCTGAAGGTCGAGCTGTTCGCTGCCGAGCCGATGCTCGCCAGCCCCGTCGCCATCGGCCTCGACGAGAAGAACCGCGTGTTCGTCGCTGAAGAATATCGCTTCAACCAGGGCACCGAAGAGAACCGCACCCGCAGCTTCCTCCTCGACGACGATCTGCAAATTCGCACGCCCGAAGAACGCCTCGCGATGTATCGCAAGCACGCCAAAAAATTCGACGGCGGTATGGACTGGTTCACCAAACACAGCGACCAGATTCGCCTGCTCGAAGACACCAAAGGCACAGGGAAAGCTGACAAAAGCACCGTGTTCGCGGGTGGCTTCAACAATCCGCTTGATGGCCTCGCGGCTGGCGTGATGGTCACCAACGGCGACGTGTACTTCACCTGCATTCCCAATCTGTGGAAGCTCAAGGACACCAAGGGCGAAGGCAAGGCCGACGTTCGCGAAGCGCTGCTCACTGGCTTCGGCGTGAACTGTGCGTTCCTCGGTCACGACCTGCATGGCCTCACCTGGGGGCCAGACGGCAAGCTGTATTTCAGCGTCGGCGATCGCGGCTTTCACGTCACCAGTAAGGAAGGCGTCACCTTCAGCGGACCGCGAACGGGAGCGGTGTTCCGCTGCAACCCCGACGGCACCGAATTCGAGGTCGTTCACCGCGGCTTGCGGAACCCGCAGGAACTCGCCTTCGACCAATACGGCAACCTGTTCGCCGACGACAACAACTGCGACAAGGGCGATCACGCTCGCCTCGTGTACGTGGTCGAAGACGGCAACAGCGGGTGGAACATGCCGTATCAGTCGATCCAAAGCCCGTACACCGCCGGCCCGTGGTTCGCGGAACGGCTCTGGCATCTTCAACACGTCGGACAGCCGGCGTACATCGTTCCGCCGGTCGGCAAGATCGGCACGGGACCGAGCGGCTTCCTGTTCACGAGCGGCACGAGCATGCCGGACCGCTACAAGAACAGTTTCATGATGTGCAACTACACCGGTGGCTCGGCGGCTGGGTTGGAGTCGTTCCGTGTGAAGACGAAGGGTGCCGGGTTCGAGATCGACGATTACCACGACTTCTTCAAGCCGATCAAGGCGACCGATGCCGAGTTCGGCTACGACGGCAAGTTGTACGTCGCGGACTTCGTGAACCTCGACTGGGGCGGCAAGAGCCTTGGCGGACGCATCTACACGGTGTTCGACCCCGCGAAGATCGAAGACCCAATCGTGAAGGAAACGAAGAAGCTGTTCGCAGAAGGCTTCGGCAAACTGAAGACGGATGAACTGGCGAAGTTGCTCGGGCACGCGGACCAGCGAGTGCGGCAGCGGGCACAGTTCACGCTCGTCGAACGGGCGAGCGGCCGAGGTGATTCGGCACTTGCGGCGGTCGAGAAGCTCGACAAAATCGCCATGAAGAACGACAACCAACTCGCCCGCATTCACGCAATGTGGGGGTTAGCACAACTCGCCCGCAAGTACCCACGCAATGCCGTTGCGATTGAGGCTCGCCTCAGTGACACCGATGACGAAGTGCGGGCACAAGCCGCCAAACTCGTGGGCCAAATCGGGAATGCGTCCGCAGCGATCACGCTCGTCGAACGCCTCACCGACCCAAATGCACGTGTGCGGTTCTTCGCGGCGCAATCGCTCGGCAAGCTGAAGTTCAAACCGGCGGTCGGTCCGCTGTTCGACCTGCTGAAAGCCAACAAAGACGAAGACGCATTCTTGCGGCACGCTTGTGTCGCGGCGCTCGCACGCATCGCCGATGCTGACGCCGTCGCCGCACGTTCGAGCGATCCAAGCGCTGCCGTGCGAATGGCGGTCGTACTGGTTCAACGCAAGCTCGAAGACAAGCGAATCGCGAAGTTCCTGACCGATGCCGACCCATTGGTTCGCACCGAAGCCGCACGCGCGATTCACGACCTGCCGCTTGATGATCTGCTGGCCCCGCTCGCGGCCCAACTCGCGAAACTGGTGGCATCGCCGATTCCAGACAGCGACGCACTCGCTCGCCGAGCGATCAATGCGAACTATCGTCTCGGTGAAGCCGACAACGCGAAGGCGGTTCTCGCTGCTGTCACCTGTCCGACGCTCTCAACGGCCGTGCGATCGGAAGCACTCGCAGCACTGAAGGATTGGGCGAACCCGCCGCCGCGTGACCGCGTCACCGGTTTCTGGCGAAATGAGAAGCAACGCGATGCTGCGATCGTTCGTGGTGTCGTTGAGGATGGTCTCGAAGAGTTGCTCAAGGGCACAACGGGTCGCCTGCAAACCGATGCAGTCGGGTTGGTTGTCGCGGTTGGTGCGAAGGCGGACGAAGCCCGGTTCGTGTCCATTGCGAACGACGCCAAGGCCGACCCGAATCTTCGCGTGGCAGCACTGCGGTTCCTGGCGGGGCGCAAGTCGAAGCAAGGCGACACGGTCATTACCGCTTCGCTGAAAAGCAACTCGCCGCTCGTGCGTGCCGAGGCTCGCGAACTGATCGCGAAGTCCGATCAGGCTCGCGGGGTGCCGTTGCTCGATGACGTGCTGGCCGACGAAACAGCCTCGATGCGTGAACGTCAGCGTGCAATCGCGGCTGTTGCTGCGCTGAAGTCCCCGATCGCTGGCCGCGTTCTCGATAACTGGACTTACCGCCTCGCGGCTGGCGAAGTGCCAACCGATCTGCAAGTCGATGTGCTCGATGCATTAAAAGTGGCCCCGTCGCCCATGCGGGATCGGTTGCGGTTGAAGTTCGAGAGCACGTTGCCACAGGATCCGGTTGGCAAGTTCAAGGTGAGTCTGACTGGCGGTGATGCCGACGCGGGGCGTGAGGTGTTCTTCAACCACACGGCGGCACAGTGCGTGCGTTGTCACACGATCAACGGTTCTGGTGGCAACGCGGGTCCGGACCTGACGAAAGTGGTGGAACGCAATCCGGTGAAGACCCGCGAACATCTGTTGGAATCGTTAGTGCTGCCGAGCGCGAAGATCGCGACCGGCTTCGGCACCGTGACCCTGACGCTGGTCGACGGCCGAGTCGTCGGCGGAACGTTGCTGTCGGAAGAAAAGGGAACGCTCGTCGTGCAGACGCCCGACGGCAAGAAGGTGACGGTGCAGGCCGACGAGATCGAACGGCGTTCCGCGGCGTTGTCTCCAATGCCAGCAGTTGATCGCACGCTGACGACTCGCGAGATGCGAGACCTGATCGAGTATCTGATGACGCTGAAGTAGTCGTTTCCGGCAAGGGGGACATCAGTCCCCCGATGATCCGCCTGGTTGCGGGTCTGGAATGAGTCTTCCAGGCGTGTTTTGGGACTTCCAGGCGTGGGGTGTGTGCTTCACCCCGCCCACCCAGTCCATCGCCGTCGAAGACGTGCTGGCCTACCTGCTGGCGGCCAAAAGACTTGCCGCCGGGGGGCGAGCCGCACCTTCTGCATGCGCCTTCTCCCGTTCAACCCTGACCGCACTCCGGCGTCACCTACCGGCCTGGTAACAGCACGGTCAGCAGCAGCGAGCCGTCCTCGACCCCGCGCAGCGAGTGCGGCTCACCGGCCGGGAGGTACAGCAGGTGCCCGGCCTCCAGGTCATGGGTCTTCCCACAAGCGGTGAAGGCGATCTTCCCCTCCAGGCAATGCACGACGAGTTCGCCCTTCGCCTTGTGCGTCGGGATCTCCTTCCCGGCCGGGACGACCATGCGGACCACGGTGACGGCGTCGGTCTTCACCAGCGTCCGCGTCGGTGTCGTCGTCAGGGTGGCTCCCAGGGGGCGCACGTCCAAGACCTCCCCAGGATTTGCGTGCGGAATCGACATGACAGCTTCTCCTTGTCGGGCGACGGTGGGGACGAAGGTTGTTACGGACTGGGCGGCAACGCAGTTGCCGGGGAGTCGCCACTGGTCCCGCTCTTCAGCGAGTGGCCCGTCTTCAGTCCGGCCACGAACCACACCAGGGCGACGGCCCCCAGGGCGAAGACCGTGTCGCCCGGCACGCGCAGCCAGCGGAGCGTCCGCATCACCTCCGTGTGCAGGAACTCCGGGCTGCGGGCGTACCAGTAACCCTTCTCCACCGACGCCCAGGTCTGCATCAGTCCGACCGGCAACAGGCTGAAGGCGATCATCGCCATGAGGCCGATGTTCATGGCCCAGAAGGCGAATTTGAGCGGACCCTCCTTCCACACGAGGGCCGGCAGGATGGCTCGCAGGCACATCAGCATCAACCCGATACCGAGCATCCCGTAGACGCCGAACAGGGCCGCGTGGGCGTGGACCGGGGTCGTGTTCAGCCCCTGCATGTAGTAGAGCGCGATGGGCGGGTTAATCATGAACCCGAACAGCCCGGCTCCGACCGCGTTCCAGAACGCCGTCGCGACGAAGAAGTAGATCGGCCAGCGGTACTTCCGCACCCACGGGGTGGCCCGCGACATCCGCAGGTCCTCCAGGGCCGGGTACGCCACGAGGATGAGTGGCACGACCTCCAGTGCACTGAACACGGAACCCCAGGCCAACGCCACGGTGGGCGTTCCCGAAAAGTACAGGTGGTGGAGTGTGCCGATGATGCCGCCGGCCAAGAAGATCGTGGCAGACAGCAGCGACGCCTCCGCGGCCAGCCGGGGCGTGACGAGGTTCAGTCGGGAGAAGAAGAAGGCGATGACGGTGGTGGCGAAGACCTCAAAGAACCCTTCCACCCACAGGTGGATCACCCACCACCGCCAGTATTCCACAATGGTCAGGTGCGTGTGTTGACCCCACGTCAGGCCCGCACCGTAGAACAGGCCGATCGCGGTCGAGGCCATCAGGAACAGCAGCAACAGGTGCCGCTGCTCGCCCGACTTCTTCAACGCGGGCACGACCACCCGCACGACGAGCAACAGCCACAGCAGCAGCCCGGCGAAGAGCCCGATCTGCCACGCCCGGCCGAGGTCGATGTACTCATACCCCTGGTGTCCGAAGTAGAACGAGACCGAGGGCGAGAGGTGGTGCTGCACGCTCAACCACTGCCCGGCCATTGACCCGACCACGACCATCACGAGGGCCACGAACAGGAGATCGACGCCGAGTTTCTGGCCCCGCGGTTCCGACCCGCTCACGAGCGGCCCGATGAAGAGCCCGGCGGCGAGCCACGCGGTCGCGATCCACAGCACGCCGAGTTGCAGGTGCCAGGTGCGGGTCACGCTGTACGGGAGCCACTTCGAGAGCGGGATGCCGTAGAACCCGTCGCCCTCGACCCCATAATGGGCCGTGACGACACCGAGCAGGATCTGCACCAGGATCATGGCCGACACGAGCCAGAAATACTTGACCGTTGCCCGCTGGGACGGAGTGGCTTCCCAGCCGAGAATCGGGTCGGTTCCGGGCACCGGCTCGGCGGGACGTTCTTTCCGTTGCGAGGCGTACCACAGTACCATCGCCCCGATCCCAGCCAGCAGCACGATGACGCTCACCCCGGTCCAGACGACGGCCTCGCCGGTGGGCCGGTTGGCGACCAGCGGCTCGTGGGGCCAGTTGCTCGTGTAGGAAAGCTCGGCTCCGGGCCGGTTGGTGGACGCCGCCCACGAAGTCCAGAAGAAGAACGCGGCCAGTTGCCGGAGCTTGTCGGGATCGGCCTGCGCCCCTTTGGGAATGGCGTAATCGGCGTTGCCGTTTCCGAACACGTCAGCGTAGTGCCGGAGGTTGGCCTCGAACGCCCTCGCGCGCACGGGGTCTACCGTGATGGTTTGCGTGGCGGGGTCGAACGTGTTCGTCCGCATCAGCACTTCGAGCCGCTTCTGAAGTGCGGCCTGCTGCTCCAGCTCGATCTTGTCGTAATCCTTCTTGAAGTCCGCTCTCGCCCACTCGTCGAGGATGAAGACGCACTCCCGGTGCAGCCAGTCGGCCGACCAGTCCGGTGCGACGTAGCTGCCGTGTCCCCAGATCGAGCCGACCTCCATGCCGCCCATCGCTTGCCAGACGTTCTGCCCTTTGCCGATGTCGCCGTCGGGAACGACCACCGTGCCGTCCGCAGTCACGACCCGGGTGGGAAGAGGCGGTGCCTCCTGGTAGATGCGGGTGCCGACCCACCCCAGGACAGAGAAGGAGGAGACCAGCACGACCGCGAACGCCAGCCACAGCCACTTCATCACGACTCCTCCAGTGAACTTCGTCCGGCAGCGACCAGTGCCGCGAACGCCTCGCGTGGCCTGCCGTACTTGTTGGACCCGACCGCCAGTGCCGGCAGGAGGATGTCGTTCAGCCGCACGCCGACGTCCGCGACGGACAAGTGGCTGTCGATCAACAACGCCGTCGCGTGAGCGATCAGCTCGTTTACTGACCCCGTCACGGAGCGATCCAGTGACTTCGCGAACCGGACGGGCTCGACCGGAGCGAGGCCTTCGTCCGGCAGCCGTCCGGCACCCTCGAGCATTGCCCGAATCACGCCCAGTACCCGCCCGGTCGGCGTCTTCGTCATACTGCGGGGGCTTTTGCCAACCCGCTTCGTCACTTTAGGGAACTTCACCTTCGGAGCCCGATCGTCGTGACGTGCTCGTGTGGGGTTGCGTTCATGCCGGGACGAGTTCCTTCGACGCGGGCAGGGTCGTGAGGGCCAGCAGCGGTCCTCGTCCGATCGGCGGCTCGACCTGCCACGGGATCAGGGCCGCCCGGCGGGTGTGTTCGGTGACGACCTCCCGGACGTACCGGGCCTCGTGCGCCCGTCGCGACATCAGGACCGGGTCGGTCACGGCGAGCGGCGTCAAGCACTGGTTGACGACCCACGCGAACGGGGCGATGCCGGCCCGCTTCAGGTCGGCCTGGAGCTTCGCCGCCTCGTGCACCGGCGTCGCCTCCGGCAGCGTTACGATCAGCACCCGCGTGTACTCCGGGTCGCGGAGCCGGGGCAGCAGGTGCTCGACGGCCTCCGGCATCCCGCTCGCCTGCCGCGTCACCTCGCGGTGGTATGCGAGGGCCGAGTCGAGCAGCAGGATCGTGTGCCCGGTCGGGGCCGTGTCGAGTACCACGAACCCGCCCTCGCCCTGGGCAACCGCTACGGCGAACGCCCGGAACACCGCGATCTCCTCGGTGCACGGGGACCGCAGGTCTTCCTCCAGCATCGCCTTGCCCTTCTCGTCGAGGTCCTTGCCGGCGGTCGCCATGACCTCGGCCGCGTACGCCGCGGTCTCGGCCTTCGGGTCGATGCGGGAGACGGTCAGGTTCGGCACCTCGCCGTTCAGGGCCGCTGCGACGTGCGCGGCCGGGTCGGTAGTGCTCAGCCGGACCGGGAATCCGCGGTCGGCCAGGGCCACCGCGATGGCCGCGGCGACCGTCGTCTTGCCGACGCCGCCCTTGCCCATCGTCAGGATGACCCCGTGCCCGTGGCGGGCCAGGTCGTCGATCAAAGACCCCAGCGGCGGCATGGACGGGGCCGGGGGCTCGGAGGAGGTGGCGGGCCGTACCGAAGTCGAAGCCATCGCCCGCACGGCGTCGATCCCCACCAGTCCGTTCGGAGCGAGCGGAATCGCCGTCCGCGGCAGGTGCGAGAGTGCGACCGGCATCCGCGACACGGCTTCATCCGCCCGCCGTTCCATGGCGACGGCGACGGCATCGGTCTTCTCGACCGCCCGGAACACGCCGTTGACGACGAGGTGCTGGTTACGGACGCCAAGGGCCGCCAGTTCGCGCGAGGTCCGCTCTGCTTCCCGCAACGCCGCCACATCCGGGCGGGCGACGAGGACGAGGGTGGTCGCCGCCGGATCGCCGAGGGCCTTGACCGTGTCGGCGTAGAGCTTCTGCTGGGCTTGCAGCCCCGCGAGCGGACCGAGACACGAGGTTCCGGTCGTGTTTGCACTCAGGAACCCGTCCCACGCCGACGGCAGGGACAGAAGCCGCAGCGTGTGGCCGGTCGGGGCGGTGTCGAAGAGGACGTGGTCGAAGTCACCCATCGACGCGGTGCCGCCCAGGAGCCGGGCGAACTCGTCGAACGCGGCGATCTCCAGCGTACAGGAGCCGGAGAACTGCTCCTCCATGCTCGCCACGGCCGCGTCCGGCAGCACCCCGCGGTACGGGGCGACCATGCTCTCCCGGTACGCCCTCGCGGACGCCTCCGGGTCGATGTTCATCGCCTTCAGGTTGGGGACGCCGGGCACGGCCGTCGGCGCGTTGCCGAGCGTCACACCGAGCACCTCGTCGAGGTTCGACGCCGGGTCGGTGCTGATGAGCAGCACCCGCCTGCCGGCGTCGGCCAACCGCACCGCCGCGGCGCACGCGACGGAGGTCTTCCCGACCCCGCCCTTGCCGGTGAAGAACAGGACGCGGGTCGGGGCTTTCAGGAACTCCATGACGTGGCCTTCGGGTGTGGTTGTGTCGGGTCAGCAGCAGCCGGTCGAACCGCAGCAGGTGCCGCCCGCCGGTTCGGCCACGGCTAGGGGCGTGAGCAGCGACACCCCGCACCACGAGGCGAGCATCTGGCGGGACGGGTAAGCGCCCTTGCAGACGATGTGTCCGTTCACCCGGACCAGCGGGAGCGCGTGCTCGTCGTTGAGCGCGTTCTTGACGTCGTCGTGAGCGACGAACGCCTGCGGCTGCTGGGCCAGGTTGTACCGCTCGACACTCACGCCCTGGTCCTTCAACCACGCCAGGTCGGCGGCGAACGTCGGCAGCACCGGATCGACCTTCGGGCCGCAGATCCCGGTTGAGCAGCACATCGGCTTGTCGAACACTTGCAGGGTGGCCACGGGTGTATCCTCCTGTCACAGGGGGTGTGCGGAAACGGAAATCAGAACCTACCGCGAACACGCGGACGCGTTCACGTCGCAGCGGGTGAGCAGTTGTGCCAGGCCTTGTTGCAAATCGGGGGCCGCCCCGCTGCACGAGCCGGAAGAGTTCGGGGCCGGCGAGCAGCGGCCCTCGCCGCCCTCCAAGTTCGCGTAGGCGTCCAGGCCCTTCCCGGGTAGGCGTTCACGGGTCGAACTGCTGAAAAACAAGGCATTTGCTGGTCCAACACCTCCAGTTTGGGGCATTTTCGCACGCGGTTGACTCAAAAACGCCTTGAAATCACGAGGTTTGACCCGTGAACGCTTACCTTCCCGAAGTCGATTATCTGGACGCTCAACCGCCGCGTTCATTTCTCAACGAGGAGCAAATTGCTTCGAGCCGCGTGGTCATGGGACTCGACACGCAGTTGATCGCAGACGGAACCTATTTCGTCGTGGAAGCGGACGGCAGCCTCACAGGGTGTGGAGGGTGGAGCCGTCGTGCGACCATGTACGGGGCCGACCACACGCCGGGGCGTGATGCCGTCCTCCTCGACCCCGCCCGAGATGCGGCACGGGTCCGGGCGATGTTCACTCACCCTAATCACACTCGCAAAGGGGTCGGGAGGCTGCTCCTCTCCTTGAGTGAAGAGGCCGCTCGGCGTGACGGGTTCAAGCGAGTCGAATTGATGGCTACCATGGCGGGCGAGCCGTTCTACCGCGCCTGTGTCGTTCGCGGTCAGGAACTTTACCACTTACGCGGTGATGGCCACGTCTTGATGTGTTGCCTGGCGAGAGCGATTTGCAACCCAGTTGCGGAGATTGATCCTCCGCACCGCAGGGCGCCGCGGGCGATTCGGTCTGCCGGATCAGCGGATCACTTTTGGGGAGCAGGATTGGCCTGAGGCAGACGGCCGCGATGGGCACGGTAGGACTTGCCGTTGATCTTCATGATGATCGCGCCATCCACCACACGATCCAAAAACGCCATCGCCAGCGGTGGGTCGCCGAGGTATTCGCCCCACGCATCGAAGTCGATGTTCGTCACCAACGCCGTCGAACGCTGACGACTCCGAGCGTCTATGATCTTGTACAACAGGTTCGCTGCCTGCGGCGATTCCGTCCGCTCAATCCTGTCAAACGCAAATTCGTCGATCACCAGCAGATCGAACCTCGCGTAGTAACGCACTCGCTGCGGCAGGGTTTGATCCGCCAGCGACTTGGTTAAGTCGCTCAGCAATGCGGCGCTGGTCGTGTAACGCACGGAATAACCCAGGACACATGCGGATTCCCCAATCGCCTGGATGAGATACGACTTGCCCACGCCGCTTTGCCCCACCATCACCAGGTTGTCGAGTCGCTGGATGAAGGCACCGGTGGCGAGATCCTTGACCTGGGAGCCGTAGACGATCAACTCACTCTCGGTGACGCGGACCGGCAGAGCCTGGCCGATGTACCGCCACGGAACCGAGTAACTGTTCTGCTGGTAGACGATGAACCCTTCGACATTCACGACGCGATATTCCACCGGGGCGACTTCGTAGGGCGTGGCCGGCAGCGGGATCAGGTGGGGCCGTTCCTCGGCGTGTCGATCGATGGGACGTTGCTGGGTCTCGCGATGAATGCGGACATCGGCCAACCAGCGGGTCGTCACTTCGTTGAGGTGTTCGAGCGAAGTGAAGGTCCGGCCGTTGAGCAGGTTCTTCTCGACGTAGTCGAAGTGCCGTTCGACCTTCCCCTTGGTCTGACTGCGACGGACGCGGCAGGCCCAGGGCGTGTAGCCGTAGTGAGTGGCGAAGGCGAGGAACTTCGGGTTGTACAACGGTCCTTCGTCGCCGTGCCGCAGAACCACCACCTTCATGTTGTCGTACAGGCACGTTCGCGTGACGCCGCCCAAATACTCGAAGGCGTGGATGTGCTCACGCAAGGTGGTCGGGAGATCCTGCGTCTGGACGAATCGCAGATACTACCGGCGGGAGTAACTCAGGATGTAGCTGAAGAGGTGAACCCGGCGGCGACCTTCGCTGGTGAAGTCGAGGTCGTAGGTGCTGTAGTCCATCTGGGCTTGAACACCCGGCGATGTCTCGAAACGCACGACCGGTTCGCGTGTGGGCCGCGGTCGCAACTGCTTGACCCGCATCCGCAGGGTCGTGTAGCGGCCCGTGAAGCCCTTCGCTCGCAACTCTTCCAGCAGTCGCATGACGGTGATGTCGGGGTAGCGTTTGAGCAACTGACGGATCGTGTCGTCGTGGGCATCGAGCACGCTCGATCGGTGTTGTGGCACCGGCAGCGTGGTGGACGCTTCGGGACCAGTGCGTTCGGCTGGCCAGCGGTTGATCGCGTTACGCACGGTCTGGCGGGCCAGATCCAGATCCTCGGCAATGCGGCGGATCGAGGCCCCGCCCCGGTATCGACGCACGATGTCGTTGCGGGTCTCTTCGGTCATGATGCGTCATCCCCGGTGATCGACGGCCACAGATCGTTCACCAGGTCGGCGACGTTCCGTGCGTCGCGAGCCAGACGCCAAAAGCTGGGAGCGAGCAATTGGCGATCGTCACGCTTTAACTCAGCCAGTCCGGGATGACGCTGCCAGTTCTCCATCCGGCCGAGCAGGTCGAGCAGCAGACTCAACTGCCGCGCCAGACGGTTACCCGCCGGACTGAGGCGTGGATCGCGGATCGGCACTCCTTCCTGCTGCCGCAACGCGGCCCGCGGTGCATCCAACACGTAGGCTTCCTGCTCCATCCCTGTTCACACATCACGTTTGTTCATTATTGAGTAGTCGTGAGGTGGCGATGTGTTTCGCTTCTGGGAAGCGGGTGCGGGGTGGTCTCGGCTTCTTCGGTCCACGGGTCGCCTTTCGATACCGTTTCAGGTTCGCACCACGAGCC
>JAIOPV010000132.1 GCA_021413735.1 Planctomycetota bacterium | reverse complement strand
GCTTCAATCGCTTCACGAGTTGGGCCGTGATCGGTCCGGTACCGGCTCCGAGTTCGACGATGCACTTCGTCGCGTCCCAGTCGATGCCGTCGATCATCTTGCGAGCCATCGCGGCCGAACTCGGCGCGCACGATGCGATCTTCTTGCCTTGCGTGAGAAAGGCTTTCATCATCAGCCACCAATCCGGACCACCCGGTCGGCCGGGTGGTGGTGAATTCGGTTGGTGGCGAGGAGGATTGGGGTTTGTTTTAGCGTCGGCAACCGGCATCTCGTGCGTCGTCATATGCTGGGCCTTTGGGTGGGCTTCACGAGGAGCAACTGTGTCCACGAGGGGTGTGCAGTCGGTTTTGGCGAACTCAGAAAGTGTACGACCAGGCGGTTAATCTTCGAGGCTTTTTCGATCTGCGGAGCGTGGCCACACTTGTCCATCTTCAGGAAGTGCCCTTGCGGTAAGTCTTTCGACGCTTCTTCGGCGGTCGCCGGACAGCAAATTTTATCGCCGCTGGTGGTCACCAACAGGGTCGGACACTTCACGTCTTTGAGGCGTTCGCGTACCGTGTGATCGAGTGTGCCGCGAACGGTCTTGAGGAAGCCAGACTTCCACCGTCGGCTCGCAAACCGTGTCTTGTAGTAACGCAGCATGTCGCGATCGGCGAGCCGTGGCTTGAGGAACACGCTCTTCACCATCGCGCTGGCATCGCGGCCGACGATGCCTTCCATGATCGGGAGCTTTTCCTTGTCGCCCATTCCGGACGGGCACAGCAGGATGAGCCGCGAAACGAGTTGCGGATACTTCGCCGCGAATTCGACCGCGACTTTTCCACCGAGGCTGCTCGAAACGAGGTGGTACGGCGGCGTCTGCACGAACTGGTCGAGGTACGTGTGGAGTTGTGCCACGAGGTACTCGACGCTGATCGGTTCCTTGGCGGCGATTCTGCGGTGGAGCGCTTCGCCCTCGAACGCAAGGATATTCGGCGTGTGAACCTCGAAGAACCGCGACCAGTATTTCCGGTTGCGGTACCAAGATTCGGCCTGTTCAGCGAGTCCGTTGATGAGGATTACGGGTTGTTTCCGGCTGTATTGCTTCGGCCGAAAACGTTCGATCAGACCATTGAAAGGTGCTGGCATGAAGGAGACTCCGCGATACCGGTAGGTGCGACGGGCCGGCCGGCAACGACAATGTCAGGATAGCGTGACATGACACAAAGTGGGTGAAAAATCGTCTCGGTACGCCAGATTCCCCATCCTTCATCGAAATCCTCAGCACAGCCTACCGAGGTTCACAACCGCGTGCGAGGAACCAACGGCATGCGAGCCACGGAGTTTACCCCGTGGTCGTTGCTTTCGGAGAGGACCACGGGGATAAACTCCGTGGCTCACAAAGCATTTCGCGAATGCAGTTCTCGTTACGCCCAATTCCCTTTGCACCACATGATTGCGTCCCGCTAAGATGAATTCGCGAACTCATTGCGGATCTCATCTCCGTCGTCGTTGCTGTTGGAGGCTTCATGGCCAGTTTTAAGCTCCCGTGCCCGAGTTGCGAACATCAGGTTCCGGTTACTGATAAAGCGATCGGCACGAAGGTCGAATGCCCCAAGTGCAAATATCGGTTCAAGGCCGAGGAGCCGGCCGGTGGTGTCCCCAAAGACAAGGACGCCCCCAAAACCGACAAGGCCGAGAAGAAGAAGAAAGTCACCGCGACAGCAGTCGAGGGCGGCAAGAAGAAGTCGAAGAAGGCCGCGTTGATTGTCGGCGTGCTGGCGGTTGTCGTTCTCGGCGGCGTTGGGGTCGCTGTCATCGGTGGCGGCGGTGATAAGCCCAAGGGAAACAAGGGGAATTTCGTTCCGCCGCAGCCCGGCCAAACCGCGAAGATCGACGACAAGGATAACACGGAAACCATCAACAAGAAGCCACTCGATGTGGTTGATGTCGGGAAGCCCAAACCCACCGCAGCGCCGAGCGACAAAGAAGCGAGCAATCTGCTCCCCGGCGAGACCCGGTCGCTTTATCGCTTTGATATCGACAAGATCAAGCTGACCCCGATGTCGTTCTTCTTCGATCAGAACGGCCTCAAAATGTTCAGCGGCTCCTTCGGCGTCGATGTCGATCAGGTGGCGCTCTACTATCACGCATTCGTCGGCGACACACGCGAGCCATTCGGTGTCATGAAGCTGAAAGCGCCGACGTTTCGAGACGATGTCGTCCGCAACATGGCTCCGGTGATGGGGCCCGCGAAAGTCGTGAAGAAGAAGTGGCATCTGTATGCGTTCAAATCGAATCCGTTCTCGAACGCCGTGTCGAACGCCTTCCACTTCGATTCGTTGTTCGCAGATGTCTACGAGAAGTTGCCGTCTGGCCCCGTGAAAGCCGCGACGACCCCGCGTGTCATCGGTTTCTGCTGGTACGATTCGCAGCACTTGCTCGTCGGCGACCACGGGCAACTGGAGAGTTTCCTTTCCGGCCTCGACGACAAGACGGGGCTTCCCAAACTTCAGAGCGCCGTCGATCCGAAGGGTCCGGGCGTCATTCAGGCCGAGCACCCGCTGTATCTGTCCATCGACCCGAAACTGAAGCGAACTCTGAAGGAGCTCGGGTCGGAACTTCCGACTCCTCCGCTGTTCCTCTACGGCGAGAAGACAGTTCAAGGGCTGTACGATCCGAAACTGCTCAAGACCGAATTGCAACCGGTCACTGCGATTCTCGACCCGATCCTCACACGCACGCAGTACATCTCGGCGTGTATCACCTCGTTCACGACCTACGGGTTGGCCGGCACGGTGCGGCTCGTGATGGATTCCGATACCGGAGCGTTCGAGGTCGTTCGCGATCAGTTGGTCCCGACGCTGCCGGTTGCCGCCGGGTTCGCGGGTCTGTTCCTGAACACGAACGTCGAGTCTCGCAACCTGACTTCCGTCGGGATGATGACACCGGGAACCGGCACCGGGCAACCGCCCGTCGGTCCTGAAGGGACAGCCCCCGGTACGCAACCAAAAGATCCGACAGACCCAACAACTCGCCCGCAACCGGCGGCGGTGTCGCACATCACGCTGTCGATGACTGACAGGAACGTGACGCTCGCCTGGGATCTCAACTGGACGGCCGAAACCTACCGTCTGAAGATCGAACCGCGACTCGTGGGCACGCTGAACACGCTCAAAGGCAAGATGGCAGTGTTCGCGTCGGATCTGTCGTATTACGGGCTGATCGCGGCTGTTCCGAAGATGACAGCACCGCCGAACGGTCAGTTCCCTCGCGGGACAGCGTATCGCAAGATGGTCGACGCAGATCGACGTGGTCTGGCATATCCGCCGGAAACGCGAGTGAGCTTGTTCGCCGAAATGCTGCCGTTCCTCGGCCGCGAAGGGCTTCACCGGTCGATCAACAAGGATGCCGCCTGGTACGCCTTCGACGCGAAAGACAACATCCGAAACCTCGAAGCGGGCGAAGCGTGGGTGCCCGAACTGCTCGTGCCGACGTATCCACAATCCGCCTGGCGAGCGACTTCCAAGTACGTGGCGGATGGCCGCGTCCTTGGAGCGACGAACTACATCGCCATCGCGGGCAAAGGGCTTGGTGCTGCTCGATTCGATCCGAAGAATCCGGAGCAGGCGAAGAAAGTCGGCATGGTCGGTTACGACTGGGGCTCGAAACCGGACGAAGTGACAGACGGTTTGTCGAACACGATCTTCCTGATGCAGACGCCGCCGGGAGGGCTGCAGCAACCGTGGATCGCTGGCGGTGGCGCGACCGTTCGCGGGCTGAATGAGACGGCTCCGATGCATGGGCTTGCCCACACTTACGGCACGCCGGGTGGTAAGTCCGGAACCTTCGTTCTGATGGGCGACGGCTCGGTTCGGTTCGTTCCAGCGAACATCGACCCGAAGGTGATTTTGGCAATGAGCACACGCGCTGGCGGGGATGGAGCCGATTTCGGGGATATCGACAAGAATGCCCCGCGAGTGGACCTTCCCAAGCAAGGCGAGACCGAGTTGAAGACCGATCCGAAGCCGGCTGATCCGAAGAAAGAAGATCCGAAGAAAGACCCGATGCCAGCGGATCCGAAGAAGGAACCAGCGCCGACTCCCACCGAGAAGAAGTGAATGAGAACCGGTGGTGGAATCTTGGGGTGAGGGGTGCGTGGTTTGTCGGAGCCCGAGCGCCAAGCGAGGTTCAACGTGCCTCTCGCTTGGCGCTCGGGCTCCGACAAATACTCCGGTTCCAAAGTTGACCACGCGCGGCATATACTACTTCTCTGTTCTTCCTTTTGAGTTCAACGCAGGAGTGCTACGGATGTTGCGTGCGACAAGGCTATTGGTTGGAACTGCTGCGATCCTGTTCGGTGGGGCGCTCCTCGCCCAACCGCCCAAGGGCGATGTCCCCAATGCCGAGGGCTATTTCCCGCTCAAACCGAAAACGAAGTGGACATACAAGATTCAGGATCAGGTCATCGAGGTTGTCGTTGCTGGCAGTGAGAAGGTTGGCACCGAGGATTGCACCAAGGTCGACACTCTGGTGAATGGCAAAGTTGTCGCGTCCGAGGTTTACAGCGTTCGGGCCGACGGCGTTTATCGCGTCAAGGTGAAGGACGACAAGATCGACCCGCCCGTGAAGGTTCTCCAGATTCCCGTGGAGAAGGGCAAATCGTGGGATGTGAAGAGCAAAGTCGGCACGCAAACCGTGGCTGGCACCTTCAAGGTGAAAGACGACAAGGAAAAAATCAAGATCATGGACAAGGAGGTTGAGGCCGTGCATGTCGAAGGTCTCGATCTCGACGTGGCCGGCACCAAAACCACCGTCCAGATGTGGTTCGTGAAGGACAAGGGTATCGTGAAGCTCTCGTACAAGATCCAGGAAGCCGAGTCGGTCCTCGAATTGACGAAGCTTGAGTGAGTTACCGTATTCGCCGTTTGCGGCGTAGCTCACGATGTCTGACGCTACGCCCCAAACGGCGAATACTTTTACCTCGGAGCCTTCCCCATGCGTTCCGCTTTCGCATTTCTCTTCGCGGTTCTCTTTCCCGCTGCCGCGTCTGCCCAAACTTCCTTCCCGATGGTGACGTACACGTCGCCGATTGCCGTGCAACGCGGCACGACGTCGGAGGTCACCGTCACGTGCCAGACGAGTTCGCTCGCCGGAGCCTACAAGGTTCTGTTCGACAGCGTTGGCGTAACTGCTGCCCCCGTTCCCGCGAAAGAATTGCCCAAGGTCGATCCAAAACTCCCTGCGCCGAACGTCGCTTCGGTCAAGCTCACAGTGATTGTCGCGGCCGACGCAAGGCTCGGAGTCCACGAATTCCGCATTGCCACGGCTCACGGCATTTCATCGCTCGGGCAGATCGTCGTTGTGGACTTGCCCGTCGTGCAGGAGTTGCCAGGGATCAACGTTCCCGAGAAGGCACAGCCCGTCGCGGTGCCATCCGTGGTGTGCGGCCGAATCGAGATCGCCGAGAACGTCGATTACTACAAGTTCTCCGCGAAGGCCGGGCAAATCCTCACGTTCGAGGTGTTTTGCGCTCGCCTCCAAGACAAGATTCACGATCTGCAAAAGCACGCTGATCCGCTCATCGCCGTGTACGACACCGCCGGAAAAGAACTCGCCGCGGCCGACGATGGCTACTTCGCCGATCCCGTGCTGACGTTCACCGTGCCCGCGGATGGCGAGTACCGCGTCGCGGTGCGTGATGCGAAGTACGACGGCGACCCACGCTGGGCCTATGCTCTCACGATCACGGACAAGCCATACGCGGCTCACGTCTTCCCGATGGGCGTAAACGTCGGCCAGACCGTGAAGGCGTTCCCCATCGGCAGCGCCGCGAAGCTTGGCAACGACTGGAAACTCGCTGCTGCCGCTGTTCCTGGCGTTACGACGATTTCACTTCGTGCAAACGCCCTCGAAACGAACACAGCCCCGATCGTTGTCACGGAACTGCCGCTGTTCGAGGAGAAGGAACCGAACGACACGCCGAAGCAGGCAACGCGGATCGTGCTGCCGTGCGGCGTGAATGGTCGCATCGGCGTGAAACGCGATCTCGATCACTTCGTGTTCACCGCGACCAAGGGCAAGGCGATTCGCCTGGAAGTGTTCGCCCGACGGTTCGGCACCGTGCTGCGGAGCCAACTCGATAGCCAACTCGACGTGATGGCCCCGGATGGGAAGGTGGTCGCTTCAAACGACGACCTGAACGGAAAAGATGCCGGGTTGGTGTTCACGCCTGCGGCCGACGGCGAGTACATCGTGCGAATCCGCGACCTCAACAACAAAGGCGGCGACGGCTTCGTCTACTTCCTCGAATGCGACTTCGCACGCCCCGATTTCACGATCAAGTGCGATCCGTCGAAGGCGATGATCGGCGCTGGCACCAAGACCGCATGGTATGCCCAGGTGACACGCACGAACGGCTTCACGGGGCCGGTGAAGGTCGAAGTGAGGGATCTGCCCGCTGGCGTGACCGTGAACCCACTGACCATTCCCGCGAACATGACGCAGGGTTTGCTGGTGGTGTCGGCTGCCGAAGATGCGAAGGTGGACGCGACCGTGGTGAAGGTGATTGGTTCAGCCGAGACTCCGGACGCAGCCGGGAAGCCTGTGCAACTCGTGCATGAAGCCATCGCGGTGGAAGAGATTTACATGCCGGGTGGCGGTCGTGGTCGGTTCGATGCGGGCATGCAGGCGGTTTCGGTGACAACGCCGTCGGACATTGCGCACGTGAAGGTGAGCAAGAACCGCATCGTGCTGAAACCGGGCGAGGAAGTGAAGATCGACGTCGAGGTTCTGCGTGGGCCTGGCTACGACAAAGCGGTGACGCTCGATGTGCCGTTGCGTCACTTGGGTTCGGTGTTTGGCAATCCGCTTCCGCCGGGCGTGACGATGGTCGAGGGCAAGAGCAAGACGTTGCTCGGCACCGGAAGCGTGGGCCACATTGTGTTGAAGGCCGACGCGACCGCTGCCGAATGTACGGATGTGCCGATCTGTGTGCAGAGCTTCGTTGCGATCAACTTCGTGGTGAAGATCGGCTATGCAAGCGAAGTGATTTGGGTGACCGTGAAGAAGTGATGTCGTGGTCGCGAGTCACGACCGCAAGAGAGCGGGCAAATTGTTCCGCTCCTTTGCGGTCGCGGCTCGCGACAGATTTCCTGAACTTGCCCGAATCACAGCGGTAGACGCCAGCAGCGAATGCTGCCATCAGCGGCCGAAGACACCGCGTGTCGGCCATCGGGATTGAACGCGAGAGCGGTTATCGGCTGCGTGTGACCGCGGTAACAGTGACGCTCGCGACCGCCGGCCAAATCCCAAAGCCGGACCGTCAGATCGCGACCACCGGTGAGCGCACGGCTGCCGTCGCCGCTGAACGCCACTGCGGTAATCCAGTCGGTGTGCCCAGGAAGCCGCACAATTTCACGGCCATCAAACGTGTCCCACACTCGCAAGACGTTGTCCGAGCCTCCAACCGCGAGTCGTTGACCATTCGGCGACAACGCAACACTCAGGATAATCAGCCATTGATACTCGCTGAAGCCGCCGCCAAAGCACCGCAGTTCCTTGCCGGTTTTCGCTTCCCAGATTCGCACCGTTCGGTCCCAACCGCTCGTCACGATGTTCTCGCCATCCGGGAAGAAATACGCACAGGTGATGTCGCCCGTGTGCCCGACGAGCTTCGACAGACGCCGGCCACTCGCAACTTCCCAGACGCGACTCGTGCGATCACCGGCCGACGAAACGGCGAGTTGACTATCTGGCGAAAACGCCACAGTTCTGACAATCTCCTTCTGCTCCCAGACGGAGACCGGCTTACCAGTTTTCACTTCAACAGCTCCGGCGTGACCAACGAACTGAAAGACCTCACCCGGCGGCTGCGCGACGACTGCGGGGGTGCGTCGTGGAGCATCCGGCGTCACGGTTCCCGAGCCTGAGCCTCGCAGCAATTCCGCGATGTCGCCGGGTTTCTGGAAGCGGTCGGCCGGTCGCTTCGCCATCATTCGGCGCATGACTTCGAGAATGTGCGGTGGCAAGCCCGGCCGCAACTGTTCAGCCGGGATCGGCTGGTGAGACCGATGCTTGTCGAGTTTCTGGAGGAGCGTGCCGCCGGGGAATGGAACCTGCCCCGTGAGAAGAAAGTAGAGCGTGCATCCGAGGCTGTAGATGTCAGCACGGATGTCGGCTGTGCTCTGGTTCTCCCACTGCTCCGGAGCCATGTAATCGGGCGTGCCGAGGAATGTGCCTGCAACGGTCAGCGTGTTCCTCGGCGTTTTTCCTTCGCCCGCCGAAACCACTCGCGCCAACCCCATATCGAGAACTTTCACGATCGTTCCCAGGGACGCGAGATCAACCAGAGCGGTTCGCGTGAGATCGGTTGGAGATTCCGTCGGAGAGGAGTTCGGGCGGCCCGGCAGTGTCACCATCACGTTCGCGGGTTTGATGTCGCGGTGAACCATGCGGCGCTCGTGGGCGTGCTGCAACGCCCACGCCGTCTGACGAATGAACTCGCCGGCACGCTCCGGAGGCAGGAACCCTGTGCGATCGACGAGACGTTGGAGGTCGATTCCTTCCACGTGTTCCGTGACGTAATACTGCCGCCCGCCGGACTGATTGGCTTCGTAGACGCACGCGATATTCGGGTGGTTGATTCGCACGGCCGACCGCACTTCGCGGTCGAATCGCCGAAGGGCCGTCATTTGCTCACCCGCTTCGGGGCGAATGATTTTGAGGGCAACGATTCGATCGGGTTCCAGTTGGCGAGCCTTGTAAACGACACCCGTTCCACCTTGACCCACGACACCGAGAATCTCGAACCCAGGGAGAGAGCCAGCGCTCGGGCGGGGCGGCGCGGGAGCGTTGGGCGAAGGAGCGTTGATGGGTGATGCACCCAACGCGATCAAGGATGGGGCAGACCCTGGGAACCGCCGCTGATACTCGGCCAGGGTTGGAGTGTCGCCGAGTTCTTCGCGCACGAGGCATTCGCCGAAGATGAGTTCGAGAGCCAATTCGCTCACCGCGGGATATTGAGTCAGGTAGGATTCAACGAGAACGGGTTCACCGGACAACCAGCGTTGAAGTTGATCCACTCGCAGCACCGCGAGCAACTGAGAACTCGACAAGCGGCCAGATCGTCCGATGAATTGAGCCAATTCGGGTCGCTGACCACGTTTCCAAAGCTCCCATAACTGGGTTGCCACGGTTTCCCGCAGGAATGAACGATCGTCGGACGCCTCCATCCGAGAGCCTCCCGTTTCCGCACCGCCGCACCGCAATCAATTCTCTCAACCTGACAGCATACCGCTTTTGGCCCGGAGATTCAAAACACCCCGCTCGCCCACGCCACCAAAACCCCGGCCTGCTGACGCAGGCGGTTCGACGAGAACCTACCCGATTTCCTGACGAACCGCCTGCGTCAGCGGGCTGGGTTGCTCAACAACACATCACGCAATCTGAACGCGCAATCGCCCAAACCTACCCCAAGGGGAGTTGCTCATTTCTGACGCACTCTGCGAATTCGAGCAATCGGATATTGACAGTGAATGAAACAGTGTTACATTAACTGTATGAAGCCGCTCACCCGTTGGACCATCGCCGAACTCGGTGCTGCTGTTGAGCAAGCGCTCGCCGTGGGCTACGACGGTAGCCGCAACGGTCAGGTGCGCGATGTTCCCGATGCCCGTACCATCCGTTATTACGCCTCGCTCGGGTTGGTTGATCCCCCCGCTGAGATGCGCGGCCGCACTGCTCTCTACACGCGGCGGCACTTGCTGCAAGTCGTCGCGGTGAAGCGCCTCCAGGCTGCGGGTCGGGCGCTCGTCGAGATCCAGAAAGAGCTGATCGGCCTCACCGACGCGGCTCTCGAACCGATCGCGAACGTGCCTGCTGATGTCGAACCGTCTGCCGTTGTTGGGCCCACAGTGCCGAAGCCGTCGGTGGGCGCGTTCTGGGCGGTTCCGCCTGCGCCGGTTGGTGCTGCTGTTCCCCCGACAACCGCTCGCACACTTCAAATTGTTCCTCTGACTGCCTCTCTCTCGCTGTTGATTGAGGCAGCCGAACCGCCATCCCCCGAACTGACCGACGCACTCCGTGCTGCCGCTGAACCGCTGCTGCGACTGCTCGCGCTGCACAACCTCAATCACACCGCCACCGAACAGGAGAAACCATGACTTGCTTGCTTCCTGAATTGACCGTCGAAGAAGTCCGTGCGTCCGCGAGTCCCGAAGCAGGCTTCGGCGCACTCAGCACGAGTCGTGGCAACCTCTCGCTGTCGGCGATGGAAGTGCGTGTCCACGTCACGGGCTTGCTCGCCAGCACCGCCGTCACGCAAACCTTCGAGAACACGCACAGCGAACCGCTCGAAGCGACGTACATCTTCCCGCTGCCGGACCGTGCGGCGGTTACGCGATTTCAGTTCAGTGTTGCCGGCCGGGTGATCGAAGGGCAACTGAAAGAGCGCGAGCAAGCGCGACAGGAATACGATCAGGCGATTCAGGCCGGTCACCGTGCGGCGATCGCGGAAGAGGACCGGCCGGACGTGTTCACGATGCGGGTCGGCAACCTGATGCCCGGTGAATCCGCAACGGTGCGGCTGGATCTGTCCGGCCCGCTGCCGTTCGCGGATGGCGAAGCGACGTTTCGCTTCCCGTTGGTGGTCGCCCCGCGATACGTTCCGGGGGCAGAGTTGCCGCGTCCGCAGGTCGGTACCGGCACCGCTCCCGACACCGATGCCGTTCCCGACGCCTCACGCATTTCGCCGGCCGTGCTCCTTCAGGGATACCCCAACCCCGTGCGGCTCGCGCTATCGGTTGAAATCCACCCGCAACTGCCGGTCACGGATTTGCGATGCAGCCTGCACGCAGTTCTGGAATCGACCAACAAACAGGGCACCCAGCGAATCGCACTGCACCCCGGCGAACGGCTCGACCGCGATTTCGTGCTTCGTTGGAAGATCGGCGGCGCTGGCATCACGACATCGGTGATTTGCCACCACGGCTCCGGGGCTCCCGGCGAAGGCACGTTTGCACTGACACTTGTTCCGCCTGCGGGACTGGCTCAGACACAACGACCTCGCGACGTCGCGTTTGTCTTGGATCGTTCAGGCAGCATGGGCGGCTGGAAGATCGTGGCTGCTCGCCGAGCGATGGCACGCATGATCGAAACGCTGACAGCCCGCGATCGCTTCGTTGCGATTGCGTTCGATGATCGCGTGGATGTGCCGCCCGGGTTCGACGCGAAGAATCTCGTGTCCGCGACCGACCGCAATCGCCACGTTGCCGATCAGTTCTGGGCAAGTGTCGATGCTCGCGGTGGCACCGAAATGGCCGTTCCGCTGGAACTCGCTGCTGATGCACTTCGCGAAACCGACCCGTCACGCGAACGGGTGCTGGTGCTGGTCACGGATGGGCAGGTCGCGAATGAAGATCAGATTCTCGCGCATCTCGCCCCGAAGATTCGCGGCGCTCGCGTTTTCACGCTGGGCATCGACCAGGCCGTGAACGCGGGCTTCCTGAATCGCTTGGCGGGGCTTGGTCGCGGGGCGTGCGAGCTGATCGAATCGGAAGCTCGCCTTGATGAAGTGACCGACCGCGTTCACCGTCACCTCGGAACGCCGGTTCTCACGGGCCTGAAAGTCGAAACGGCTGGCTTCGCGATGGTGCCCGACGCAATGGTGCCCTCGCGCCTGCCTGACCTGTTCGCGGGGGCTCCGCTGACGGTGTACGGTCGCTACAGCGGCAACGCGGGCAGCGTCGTGGTTCGTGGCACGGGCTCCGATGGGGAACCGTGGAGTGCGGTGCTTCCCGTGTCGCTATCGATCGCGCCAGCGGTGGAACATGCGTGGGCACGCGGGCAACTGCGGACGCTGGAAGATCGCTACGCGGTGCGTGCGGATGCGGCGTTGGCGAAACAGATCGTGGAGACGTCGCTGCGTCATGGGGTGTTGTGTCGCTTCACGGCGTTCGTGGCGGTGGATCGTGCGGAGATCGTGAACGCCGGCGGCGAAGTGCATAGCGTGGCCCAGCCTGTTGAGGCTCCCGCCGGCTGGGTGCAAGGAGCGTTGAAGGCAGGACGCCAGATGTTGCAGAATTTTGGAGGCGGCGGGCAAATGAGGAAGCGGCTACCAACCGCGAAGCGGAAGGAGGTCGCCCCACCATCGCCAGTTGCGTCGCCAGCCCCGGCTGCACCTGCTTGTGCCGCACCACCAGCCCCGCCAACTCGGGCTACCGTGCCAACACCGGGTTCGGCATCGGGCACTCCCCCGAAACTCACACCAGAGATGATTGAACGATTGCGGACAGCCTCGACACGTGGCCAGAAGCAATCCCTGAGCGAAGCCAACCGAAGGGCCGAATCGCTTCCAGGACAAGGGAGTGCGTCGAGGATCGGATCTCGTGAGCAAGCGAAAGACTCTAGCGACAACGCAAAGATCCAGCAGCTTTCAGTCGACCACTCGCTCGCTCAGGCGTTAGTCGAAGCCAAAACGATCACGCCGAATGAGGTTCAAGACCATCGGTTCAAGAACGTCCTGTGGAAGTACCTCGGCAGCAAGGAAGTCGGGACCGGGCCGGAAGTGACGGTCGTTCCCGTACAGACTGGCGATCGCTTCGTACTCTGCACGGACGGAGTCACCGGCGTGGTTCCCGACGCAAACCTTCGCTCGTTCACGAAAGCGGTGCCGGATGTGCAGACGTGCGCCGATGATCTCGCCCTACTCGCGCTCACGAACGGTTCCCGCGATAACGTGTCGTGCATCATCGCGGCAGTCGTCGCCGATGGGACGCTCGCGACGGGGGCGTGCAGTCTGCTTGGGAACTACCGCGAGAACAACGAAGACTCCATTGGCGTTGTGCGGTTCGGCGAATGGACGGTCTGCCTCGTCGCCGACGGAATGGGCGGTCAAGCGGCTGGCGAAGTCGCGAGCAAGATGGCCGTCGAGCTGATCGGCAAGGCGTTGCGGAAGTCGCTGCCGTCGGCGTCGGACGACAACGCGGTGAAGGCAGCGATCGTGCAGGCTATCGTGCAGGCGAACGAGGAGATCATCACAGCGGGATCGCTCGATCCGAACCTTCAGAACATGGGTTCGACGGTCGTGCTGAGCGTGTGGCGAACGGGCGGTAAGGCGATGTTCGTGGCGAACGTCGGCGACAGTCGGTGTTACCTCGTCCGCTGAAGTGCGACAAAAGACCCCAGGCCAACGGCCTGGGGTCTTGTTCGGGCGTCATTCCTTTCCGAGAACCAGATCGACGACCCAACACCCACGAACGTGCGTGGCGTTCTCGTCGCGGCAATGCGAAAGGATGTCGTCGTGTTCGCAGCCAGTGTCTTG
>JAIOPV010000131.1 GCA_021413735.1 Planctomycetota bacterium | reverse complement strand
CAGGCGGCGGATCACTGCGGCACCGGCAGCGGCACCCTTGGCCGCTGGCCCGTTGGCCGGTTCTGGTTTCTTCTCACTCACGGCTCGTCTCCTTCGGGCTTGCCCCGGCGGCGGGGCGGTAAGGAAAAATGCGTTGTTGTCACTCCTCGCGGTCCCGTTCGGATCGCGACACAACGCCAATCGACGTATCAATGCGACGTATCAAGTGACCGCAGGACCAGCTTCACCGAACGGATTCTTGCCCCGGTGGGTTTCGAGTTCCTGTCGGGTTTTCTTGTCGCCGCGACGGAACCACCAACTCAGAGCCAAAGCGACACCAATCAGTGCGAGGATTGCTCCAGTCGCGATCGGCACAAACCCCTTCCAGGTGACTGCTGAGGGGCCATCCGGATCGATCCGCTCGACGACCGCACGACCGAGAAGCAACGGCGCCTTCTTTGTCACGTTCTTGGTCAGGTCGTCCTTATCGCGTTCCCCGGAGGCGTATCGCATGAGCTTGAACGAGTAGCCCGCGAAGGTCACCCACTTGTTGACCCGACCGGTGACTCCTTCGAGACTCTCAAGCGGTTCCGTGAAGACAATGCAAACCGGGTTACCGCGAGGTTCGTCTTTGGGGACAAGCCAACCCTCGTACACCGTCTCAATGCCGGCTGCCTGGAGTTTCTCGCTTGGCTTCATCTTGTTCAACATAATCAACCGACCTTCAAACTTGACCAGGTCGAGTTTGTAGTCCTTGCGGCTGTCGGTGAAGAGATCGGCGAACTTCTTGTCGGTTGCGGCTGCTTCCAATTCCGCTGGCGTAAACCGCCGGGCATGGAGCAGAATGCGATTCCAGGACGAGAGTTCTTCCCAGTTCTGGTCGGCTTTCGCGATGAACGCATCGTCCTTGATCCGCTTAAACACCCGCAAGTTCTTGTCCACCGGAATCGGGTCTTCCGCGGTTGCTGCCTGGCTCGCAGGCGTTGGCTTTCGGATCGTGACGGAGCGACCGATTAGAATCGGAATCGCGGGTTGTTCTGGACCTGTGCCGTCGAGGCGAATCTTGAAGAAGAACCCGGCCGCGTTGACCTCGGTGTTGACGTCCATCCACTCGTTTTCGAGTTTCTGATCGACGGCAGCGAGTTCGGCTGGCAGTTCCGTGAACACGACGGAGATCAGAGCGTTCGGCGGTTCGTCGAACGGGATCAGCATCGCCTCGTAGATTTTCGCGGTTCCAGCCTCGACCAGCGACCGCGTCGCCTTCGCCCAGCGAATCTTCGTCAACTTCCCGTCGAACCGCATGAAGTCCGCTCGGTACGGCGAGCGTGACGGTGTGGTTGCGTGCAGCAAGTCATCGCGAGTCAACTCGCGGGGAGCATTCTCTTCGAGTTCGGCAACCGTGAACTGCTTCGCATGGGTCACCACGATGTGCCACGCTTGATATTCGTCGGAGTTATCTTTCTCGCTGGCAAGCGGCGTGTAGTCTCGAATGCCGCCGTCGATGTTTCCGGTCTTTGGATCGCGGCGACCCTGGAAGATCGCACCGTCTTTGTTGGGAACCTGAAATTTCGCCTGTTTATCGACGTTCTGGGGAAGAGGCGGCTTCGCATCGAGGGGGTTGTCCTGTGCTGTCGTCGTCATCATTCCAACAAACACGACGCCGACGAACAGCCCACAAGCCAGTAGGATCTTGGCAATGTGATAGTTACGTCGATTCAGTGATTGGGATGCCAACTGACGGGACATGCGAACTTCCTCCATACCTTTGAGGCCCAAATCCCCAGAAAGTTCCCAGAATCTCGCGAAACATTCCAGTTCTGTTGGGGTTTTGGCCATCCGTGTTGCTGCGTTTTCAGAAGTCAACAGCGCCAGCGAAGGGTCAATGTGAACCCTTCCTGGCGCTGTGAGCGACTGAAAAACCTGTCCCTTACCGCTTATCTTTGGCGATCGGGACGGGGGCGATATCGCTGAAATCGGCCTGCACTGCGGCGTCGAACAATCCGATCACGTATTCCTGAAGCAACTTGTCGCCGAGTTCGAGCGTGAGTTTCGGCGGCGGAATCTTCGAGTTTTTCGCGGCGGCAGCGTCGATCCGCTTCCGCTCGGCGGTCGCGATCGCTTTGATTTTGGTCCGGAAGGTATTGAGGTCGGCACCGAGGTTTTCGCCACCGTCGTCGGGGCTGCCGTCTTCGCGGAAGGTCATCTGCGCGATTTGCCCGACCTCGTTCGACGTCACCCGAACGACGTATTTCTTCGGTTGCTCGGCAGTGATGTCGGGGTTGCTCGATCCGCCGCCCTGTTCGGACGGCGGCAGGGTCATGGCGATCTGCCCTTCCGTCGCGGTTGGGTGGAACGTCATGATGAAGAACGAGAGCAACTGGAACGACATATCCAGCATCGGCGTGATTGGGAGGTCGGCCACAACCTCCTCGGTTTCCATCTTTCTCTTCTTCCCGTGCGACATGCTTCGTTCTCGCGTTTGGTCGATTTCAAATTGGAGCCGGGCCTGTGAACCCCGGATGACCTTCGCCACATAAAACCGGCCTCACAGAGGCCAGCTCAAAAACCGAAAGTCACTCCTGCCCGCTGAAGCGGTAGGCTCGAAGCTGAACGTTGGAATAGCCAGCGGCCCGGCACGATTTCATGATCGGATACGATTTCTCGAACGGGCACAGTTTGTCGATTCGCAGAATGAGCGTCGCTTCCGGCTTATCCTTCCGGGTCTTGATCTTCTCGGCCGCGGCTCGCCGCTTCATGTAGCCTTCGACCTGTGCGGGATTGTCGAGAGTGTCGTTGTCGCCTTCTCGATCAACCGGCGGTAGCAGAACCTGCCCCTTCTGGTTGATGTTCAAGAAGATGACTTGGTCCACATCCACCTGCAGTGGCTTCGCGGAGATCGCGTCAGGGAGCTTGACCTCGATGCTGGTCTGCTCCATGACGAAGTTGGCGCTAATCATGAAGAACATCACCAACTGAAGGACGAGGTCCAACAGTGGCGTCATGTTCGGTTCGCATTTGTCTGTGCTGCCGTGACTCATTGCAGAACCTCAGGAGCAGAATTCACTCGCCTTGTCCGCTGAAGCGGTAGGCTCGAAGTTGAACGTTGGAATAACCAGCGGCTCGGCACGACTGCATGATCGGGAACGATTTCTCGAACGGACACAGTTTGTCGATTCGCAGAATCAGTGTCGCTTCCGGCTTATCCTTCCGGGTCTTGATCTTCTCGGCCGCGGCTCGTCGCTCCATGTACCCTTTGACCTGCGCTGCGTTGTCGAGGGTATCGTTGTTGCCTTCGCGATCGACCGGTGGCAGCAGAACCTGCCCCTTCTCGTTGATGTTCAGGAAGATAACCCGATCCGACTCGACCGGAAGCGGCTTCGCTGAGACTGCGTCGGGGAGCTTGACCTCGATGCTGGTCTGCTCCATGACGAAGTTGGCGCTAATCATGAAGAACATCACCAACTGAAGGACGAGGTCCAACAGCGGCGTCATGTTCGGTTCACACTTCTCAGTGCTTCCGTGACTCATTGTGGAACCTCGGAACAGGATTCAGGATTCAGCCAGATATTCTGCTTCTTGAATCCCGAATCCTGGCCTCTGAATCCTGCTTAGCGTGCCTGACCTTGCGGTGCAGGAGCGGTCGGGGTGCCAGCACCCGGCGTCGGCGATGTCGCAGGCTTCTTCGAGTTGTGATACATCTGCGTCAGCAGGTCGTCGGCAATGTGTGCGACGTCCATACACACGCGAGTGATGCGGTTCTTGAAGAAGGCACTGAAGAAAATCGCGGGCACCGAGATCGCAACACCGAAGAGCGTCACGCTCAGAGCGTGCGAGATACCTTCAGCCAGCTTCGACGGGTTAACCTGCGTCGCGGTTGCCAACACCTGGAAGGACTGGATCATACCGAACACGGTGCCGACCAGCCCGAGCATTGGCCCGAGCGTTGCGATAACCGCGTTGTAGTTGTTCTTCTGGTCCTTGTCGGACTTGATGCTTTCCAGCGTGTTCATCGCCGATTCGCGAGCGTCTTCGAGGCCGTATTGCAGTCGGCTCATGCCAGCGGTCAGCACTTGCCCAAGGAACGACGGATCGTTGCGGGCCATGTCGAACGCTTCCTTGAACTTCCGCTTATTCACAGTGTCGGTGAACTCATCGACGAAGCCGGGCGGGATCGCAGAACTCATTCGCAGGTCGAGGACGAGGAGAACGACGAGGGCCACCATCGCGACGGAGATTGCCAGCAGCAGCGGACCGAAGACCCAACCGAGAGACTTGATCATGAAGAGAACGAGCGGTTCTCTTGGTGGTTCAGCCGGAGCGTCCTGAGCATTGGCAACGCCAGCGAAAGAAAACACAAAGAACAGAGCCAGCCCCGCGAGGAACAGGAACCGGGCGTGAGTGGACATTCGCGGCAAGGGGAGCGACATACGACAAATCCTGGTGAGTCGGGGTGGCGAAAGCTTTGATGATGACCCGTCCCGGGCCGGCTAATCCGGCGACATGTGTCACTTGGACGTCGCAACGGATCAGTTGGTTCCGGAAATTCGCGCCGCGACAGTTCTTACTGTCGGCCGCGCAGAAAGGACAACGTTCATGCCTATTAAGGCAGGCACCCGTAGGGCGCGTCAAGGAATTTTTTGCCCAAGAATGGATACTTTCTTCTCAGCCGGGTGTTGTGGATGGCCCTTGGGCGGGTTCCACCGACCGAAAACCACTGAATTCGCCTTTGAATCGCAGTTTCGTTGCGAGAACACCCGAAGGACCACACTCGACGATTATCGCTGAACTTTCGTCCGGAAATAGTCCATCGTTCGCTTTAACCCCTCAGCACGACCGACTTTGGGTTCCCATCCGAGCAACTTGCGTGCTCGGGTGATGTCTGGTTGCCGCACTTTCGGATCATCTTGTGGCAGCGGTCGGAACACAATTTGGCTCTCGGCACCGGCCAATTTTTTCACTTCCTCCGCGAACTCAAGGATCGTGATTTCCGCAGGATTGCCAATGTTTACCGGGTTGGGATCATCGGTGAACAACAGCTTGAACACGCCTTCGACGAGATCGGAAACGTACTGGAAGCTGCGCGTTTGTTTGCCATCGCCGTAGACGGTGATCGGCTCCCCGACGAGCGCCTGATACATGAAGTTGGGCAGCACGCGACCGTCCTTCAGCCTCATCCTCTCGCCGTAGGTGTTGAAGATACGAACGATGTGTGTGCTGACGTTGTGAACGCGGTGATAGGCCATCGTGATGGCCTCGGCGAAGCGTTTGGCCTCGTCGTAAACGCCACGAACGCCAACGGGATTCACGTTTCCCCAGTAGCTTTCCGTCTGCGGATGTTCGAGTGGATCACCGTAAACCTCGCTGGTGCTGGCGAGCAGGTAGCGTGCCCCGTGTGCCTTCGCCAGACCGAGCGTGACGTGCGTGCCCAACGCTCCGACTTTTAGCGTTGGGATCGGGTGTTCGAGATAATCGACCGGACTCGCGGGACTTGCGAAGTGAAGGATGTTGTCGATCTTTTCCTTCACCTTGAGCGGGTTCGAGATGTCATGACCGATGAGCTTGAACTTCGGGTTGCCGAGCAGGTGGGTGATGTTCTCGGGGGTGCCGGTGATGAAGTTATCGACCGCGATGACCTCGTGCCCCTCGGCAAGAAAGCGATCACAGAGATGCGACCCGATGAACCCAGCCCCACCAGTGATGAGCGTTCGCAAGCGTGGCTCCTGCCTTGTGAAATGACATGACGGTGTTGGGATACCGACCTGAGGCTAATTTGGCGAGCGTCCACGCCGAACCCGATTTGCTGCTTCGTCATTTGACGTTGTCTGGGGAGCGTGAATCAGACCACTGTTTCGTGAGCGTTACTGACACCGAGTTCGGGCGAGATTCCCGATCCGTATTGAGATGGGTTGGTAGCATTGCTTTGTTGAATTGATGGGTGTTTGTGAGCGTCGAGCCGTCAGGCCGGCGGTGGATTTCGCTCGGCCGACGGTGGATTTACTCGCACCGTCGAGCTTACGCTTCGACGCTCACAATGATTTCAACACAGCATGGTGGCATTTGCTTTGGTGAACCAAACGAGAATAGACCAAACTCACCGCAGGAAGCCGAGCTCAAGCCGCGGGCCGCCCTCTGGCGACCCGCGTGGAGCAATCAGCCGGGTCTCGACTTGGCTACCGCACGGTTCACTTCTTCGCGGCCTTCTCGAAATACGCCTTCGATTCCTTCACTCCCGCCTTGATCGTCGCGCCGCCCTTCGTCCATCCCGCCGGGCAAACCTCACCCTGATGCGTCTCGGAGTATTGCAACGCATCGAGCACTCGCAGCGTCTCGTCCACGCTCCGACCGATCGGCAGATCGTGAATCGTGATCGCTCGCACGACACCCTTCAGGTCGATGATGAACGTGCCGCGGAGTGCAATCCCACCGTCGAGCAGCACGCCGTAATCCGCGCTGATCTTCTTCGTCAGGTCAGCGACCAGCGGATAACCCAACCCACCGAGACCGCCCTTCTCACGCGGAGATTGAATCCATGCGAGGTGCGAGAACTTGCTATCGACCGAGCAACCGAGAACCTCGGCACCGCGATCGTGAAAGTCTTTGATCCGATCGCTGAACGCGACGATCTCGGTCGGGCACACGAACGTGAAGTCGAGCGGGTAGAAGAAAAGAACGACATACTTCTTACCGCGATAGTCCGACAGCTTGATCTGCTGGAACTCTTCGCCCACCACGGCATCGGCAGTAAAATCTGGAGCTTCCTTGGTGACCTGAGCCGGCATTGGGTTCGTCTCCTGTGAATCGGGGTCGGCGGCGTGCAGACCCATGTTCACATCATTACGGACCCAGTGCGGTGTTTCCAGCGGTCGGCGGCAAGGCGAAGAATCGGACTCTCCGATAATGCACGACGCCCACCCTCTTGCGGTGGGCTTCGTGAAAGTCATCGTCGGCGGAGTCGTCGCCAGGTTGTCGTTGCCAACCCACCGACTCCGAGCAGAAGGATGCTCGCGGGTTCCGGAGTGGTCACCGTTCCCCCGTTCGGCGGAGGCGACGTCGGTGGCGGAGGTGACGTCGGTGGCGGGTTCGGGTCGCCAGGCGGCGGTGGCGGATCGTCTGGACCCGAAGGCGGCGGATCGACCGGACCAGTTGGCTGATCGAGTGCGGCCGTGCCGAGGCCAATCACCCACCAGCCGTCGGTCGGCACCGTAACGTGGCCCTGACCGAGCGAATTGCCGTTGGAATCGGTCACCCCCACGGTCAACACTCGCGAACCGTTCGAGCCAGGCTCGCTCTGATCGACCGACAACAGATTCAAGCCCGCTGGCGGCGTTCCGGTTTGCGGTGCGACAGATGCCATTGAACCGCTATTGAATCGAGGCAGAGCAGCAGCCGGGGTCGGGCCGCCGTTGGGCGTCAAGGTCGCGTAGCCGTCGGCGGTTGGAAGCAGAATCGGGGTGCCCACTGCCCCGAAGAACGTGGTGCCGCCGCCGGTTGTCGCCTGGGCAGTGAAACCGCCGGTCAACTGATTTATCACGAGTGGAGCGTGTGGTGAATCAAAGGAGAACTCCGCGTAATCAGAAGGGGTACTTGCTCCACTGGCTCCCGCCGCGAGCGTAACCCAGAACCCATCGTCTGCCTGCACGCGAGCAGAGCAGACGGCACACATCGCCAGAACGCCGACCGCGACAACCCACGCCGGTGACCGACGCATAAACGCACCCTTCGTACACACGACTTCGGACGATTTCCCCAAATCGGCCGGCAGAATACCGACGGAGCTTGAAGAAAAAAGGCGAATTCACCTGGCAAACAGGGCTGCGCAGCGAGTCAGATTGCGGTGTATTGGTAGGGTGGGTCGAGTCGCGCTTCGCGACGAGCCCCACCATCAACCCTAACATTTTCATTGGTTGTGGTGGGACTCGACCGCAAAGCCGGTCTCGACTCGCCCTCCACAAACTCAACCTCTGAGTTGCCCTGACCTGGCAAACGAAATGGAGTGCAGCCCGCGACGCTGCACCGTCGGAGACGGCGAAAACTCAGACCAGAAACGCGAACACCCCCGCACAATGCGGGGGTGTTCGTTGATTGTTGAGAGCCTGCCGAATCACTCTTTCTTGGGCTCATCCTTCTTTGGCTCTTCCGGCTTTGGCTCTGGCATTGGCTCTGGCATTGGCATCGTCTCTTCCTTCTTTGGCTCCGGTGGAGGCTCGGCCAACTTGAGCGACTCACCGAGCTTGGGAAGCGCCGTCGGCACAGGCTCCGTTGGTGCACGCTTATTGCTGTACCCTTCATCTTCGCCGATGCCGAGTTCTTTCGTTCCGGCGAAGTCGAGGTACATCAACACCGCACCAGTGACGATCGACACGAACGTGACGAACAGCATCATCACGTATGCGTCGCTCTTCGCCTTCGGCTTCTCGATCTTTGCTTTCTTCGTCGCGGCCTTGGCCATGTTCGATTCTCCGTGTTCAACGGTGAGCGTGTCTTAGCGAGCGCCGGTGAGTGCCTCGGGCGGACGGACCTGATCGCCTGCTTTCGGGAGATCACCAATCGGCAAACGGTCCAACGGAATGTCGCGGCGTGCAGGCGTGAACGAGACGATTGCCTGCTTCGGGAACAGATTCAACGCACTCGTGACCTTCACGGTGCCGATGTACTTGCCGCCACCCTCAAGACGGATCACATCGAGAACCGTACCCACGGCCATTCCCGAGTCGATGCCGATGCTGACGGTGAGCAGTTCACCCGCCACGTTCGTCACTTCACCGCGAAGGTTCGCAAGCACCGGGGGCGGCGGCTTCGTAACCGCACGCAACACCGTTCCCTGACCAGAACCGCCGCTAGCTCGCAGTTCGTTCACCTTCAGGGCAAGTTCCTCGACCTTCTTGGCGTTATCCTCTGCAATCGCAAGAGCGAGGCGAGCGGCGTTCTTCGCCTTCACCTCTTCCTTCTTCGCGGCTTCGGTTGCCAGAACGAGCGCAACCGCTTCGTTTTCCAGGTCGGTGCTTCGCTTTCGGACCGTGTCCAGTTCCTTCAAGCTGTTATCGACGTTCGCCTGGAGTTTGACGGCCTTCACGTCTTCCTTGTTGTAGCTCTCCTGAAGCTTCGCGAACTCGGCGACGATCGCCGCACTCGCGGTCTTCAGGGCGTCAACTTCCTTGGTCGAATCGAGGTATTTCGCTTGCTCGGTGAGGAGCAACCGCTTCAGCGAGTCTTCGCTGGCTTGATTGCGGCGATACTCCGTATCACGGGCCGCGACGACCAGTTCGTACTGAGCCTTGTAGTCATCGGCTCGTTTCTTCCAGTTCGTGCGTGCGACGAACGCCTGGACGGTGAAATACATCCAGATCACCGAGCCGATCAACACCACGAAGGTGAGGATTCTGCCGAACCAGCTCATCGTCCGTCCCCCTCAGAGAGTGCGTGAAAGGTGAGACATCTCTCACCCCGCCGCCGCACCCGCCGTGTCTTCGTTGTGGGCTTATACTGTTGCAATGTCGCATGCCTGCGACATTGTCTTTGTCACTTTTTGGGGCCAACCCCACCGAGCTCAATCAGGCGCAGAACTAGTTGTTTCTGACGCCGAAGAACCGTCTCGCGAGTCTCGTAAACGTTCACCTCGAACGACGAGAGGTAGAACAGTTCCCCTTGAACCGCATCGCGAATCACGATCATCTTCTGAAGCCGTCTCTCGTCCTTGTCGATCTCGAGCGTCAGTTCCGCGTATTTCTCGCGATGCTTCACGATCTGTCCCGACAGCTTTTGCACTTCCTTCACGTCGCCCGAGAAGTTTGTGAGCAACGTGTCGGCACCTTTCAACGGCTTGTTGTCCGGCCCGACGATCGCTTCACCGAGAACCTGCGTGTACTTACCGGCCGCGTCGATCTCGTAGAGTTTCATGACGCTCGTTTCTTTGTTCGCGGCGTCCTTTTCATAGAGCGGTTTGAAGAACGCATCCTTCCCGTCTTTGCCCTTGTGCGCCCATTCCAGACGCTGGGCATACTCGGCCTGGCGCTTGTCGCGGCGATCTTCGAGAGCTTCAAGATTCTTGAGATTCGTTCCCCAGGTTCCGCTCGCGGTGTTGGCAACCCGGAGGAGCGCGTCGGCTTCCTGCTTGAGCTGCGCGAAGGTCTTGGGATCGCTGCCACGGTCGGGACCGCCTTCCGCGATCGGATCGAACCAACTCGGTCGCTGGAAGTAGACCGACGTTGACCACGAAAGGATGCCAAGCCCGATCATCAGGTTTACGACCGCCAGCACTTTGCCGATGAATGTCATTGCCGTGTCCGGGTTCGGAATCTCAAGTGTCGAATCAAAACCGCCCCGTCAGTTTCCGCCAGCAACCTTGGGCCTGGGTGGCAGCCCCAGCAAATCGCGTTCGCGGGCTTCCAACACACCTTCGAGCCGATAAACCTCGTCGAGCGTGACAGCAACCTCTCTCTGAACTTCGAACAAGGCCTGTTCGATGCTGGCCTGCTTCACGAGCATCTCGTCCACTTCAATCTTGATCTTCGCGTATCGAGCTTGAATCGCCTTCAACTGCGTCTCGCGTTGGGCAGCGAAGTCGGCCTCTTTCTTCTCTTGATCCACCCACTTCGCCTTCAACTCGGCTTGCGTGTTCGCGAGGTCGGTGCGGTCGATCGCGAGGCGAAGCAGGATTCGCTCGTGCGACTGGAAGTCGGCCTGCTGAACGGGCATGATAAGCTTGATTCGCTCGGCCATGACCATGAACCGCTCGGCCTGGTTGATGATCGCGGTGGCGAACTTCCGCATCCCAACAATCATCGCGACCCTCTTCTGCCAGTCGGGATCGAGATTCAAGTGAACGAGCAGGTGAGCAACCCGAGCACGGCGTTCCGAGTCGTCGAGCGGAGCGCCACGGGTCACGTCCACCTTCTCGATCCGCTCCTGAACCTTCGATTGTGCTTCTTTGAGTTTCGATTCCGCTTCCTTGAGCTTCATCAGACCTTCGGCAATTTCGGCCTGTTTCGCCTTTTCCTGATCGGCGAGTGTCTTTCTTTCGACATCCGTGGCAGCACTCGTGAGCAGGATTTTCTGGAGGTCGCTGTTCAGTTTCCGGAGATCTTCGTTCGCCTTGATGACGTCTTCGGTGAGCGGAGTCAGGTTCGGAGGCACATCCTGCGTGAACGCAAGATCAACCGGTTTGGGAGCCTCGATCACTGCCACGAACTTCTCATCGAGCATCTTCTGGAGCTTTTCGATCGCGTCGGGAGTCTTGGCCGCGAGCAACTTCTGGATGGCTTCCCGTTCCTCGTAGGTTTCAGCCTGGAGGAGCAACCAACCCTGGAGAAGCGTCAGCTTCTCTTCTGGCTTCTCGGCAGCCGTGAGAGCAGCGTCGATCTTGCCCTTCACTCGCTTCACTTCGGCGAGTTGATTCGGAACGGCACCGCCGCCGAACATTTCGCCGCCCGTGGCTGGCTTGAAGTAGGTTTCGAGCAGTTTCTTGCTGACAAAGTCGGTTTGGAACGAGCCGGCCATCATCACTTTGAAGGGAATCTGGCCATCCGGGTCGGCACCCCCAGGCATATCGCTGGGATCGCCCGGATTCGCCCCCAACGGAAGTCCATCGACGAGAAGGATGTGACGAAGCGCCGCAGCGGTGATCGCTTGCCGCCCGTTCCCCTGGCCTTTTTCGCCGTAGTACGACTGCATCGCGAAATACCCGAACGCACCTGCTGCGATCAGGTTAAAGAAGATCAGCACCTTACCGAGAGTGCTCATAGCTCAGGTCCGGAATCAGGGCTGATGGGACATAGACACTTGATTGTGACCGCTGACTTAGCTCTTGACAAGGACGGAACCCAGACAAACCACGGGAGAACGGTCGGCTGGAAAGGCCGTGTTGGTTGTAATGATTACGCTTGTCCGGTGCTGGTCATTTCACGAACATGCTCAGTCCGCACATTTTACCTGACCCACAGTTTCAATCCAACAGATCAAGATTCGCCAAGCGTGCGATTTTACCCTATAAGATAGAAAGGGTAATTCCGTGGGTGCGGATTGTGTCGGTGCTGCCATTCAGCCAATCCTCCCACGTTTCCCCCGGCCTGCCGGAGAACCAAGCCCATGTCCCCAGACACGACCCCACCACAACTGGGGAACTACGATATCGTGTCGAAGATCGCCGAGGGCGGTATGGGGACGGTCTATAAAGGCCGCAATCGGACGACCGGCGAAGTCGTCGCGATCAAAGTCATTGCTCCCACCACAGCGAAAAATCCCGTCTTGCTTCAGCGTTTCGAGCGTGAATTCCTCGCGGCACGGGTTCTCGACCATCCCAACGTCGTCAAAGCGCTCGACTACTGCGGCACCGGCCCGCATCCGTTCCTCGTGATGGAATTCGTCGATGGCGAATCCATCGGCCAGCGCATCGAGCGGAAGGGACCGATCAGCGAGGCCGAGTCGATCAAGCTCGTGGCGCAGGTGTGCGAAGGGCTTCAGCGAGCGCACAAGCAAGGTCTCGTTCACCGCGACGTGAAGCCAGATAACATCCTGATTACCCGCGAAGGGATCGCCAAGCTCACCGATATGGGGTTGGTCAAGGACGTGGAAGGCGACTTGAACCTGACGAAGACCGGTCGCGGGCTTGGCACGCCCCACTACATGGCACCCGAGCAGTTCCGCAACGCGAAGAACGTGGACGTGCGAGGCGACATCTACTCGCTGGGCGCGACGCTCTACGCGATGGTGACGGGTCAGATTCCGTTCGATAACGCCAGCCCGCTCGACTGCTGGATGAAGAAAGTTCGCAACGAGTTCCCGACGCCGCGAGAGTTGAACCCGGCTCTCACTGATCGCGTGGATTGGGCGATTCGTCGCGCCATGAGCGCAGAACCGGATCGCCGGCCGGCGAGTTGCCGGGAGTTCCTCGAAGACCTGACAGGGCAGAGTCGCACGGCTCCGCCCCGACCCGGAGCGCAGCCAGCCGCAAACGCAGCGGCAGACGTGTGGTATCTCGTCTACAAGGACGAGACTGGCGTGGCACACACGGTGAAGGGCAACACGGAGAGCATCCGAAACGCTCTTCGCGATAACCTGCTGGGCGACACGACGCTGATTCTGGTGAACCGAACGAAGACGGGACAGTTTCAACCGTTGTCGAGCGTGGCGGAGTTTCGCGATCTGGTCGTGAACCCGGCGGCGTTGCCGCCACCGCCGACTTCGCGAAACCCCGGATCGGGTCCGCAGTCGTCGGCGCGAATGCGGCCGGTCGATGCCGAAGCGGTTGACATGAACGCGAACCCGATGAGTAGCCCGGCGGCGAGTCGTTCGGGTCGGATGACACCGCCAGCACCGTCGGGGCGAAGCGGTCCTCAGTCGGGAGCGATGCGACCGACTCCGGCCAACTCAGCGAGACCAACTCCATCGAATCCGAATCCACCGCGACGCGGCACGCCCGCTGAGCAAGACTACGATGAGACGGAGCCGTTTGCGCCATCGGCCAAGGCTTCTGGAAGGTTGGAGAAGAATCGCAAGAGCGGGAAGTCGTCGAAGAAGCCGCCGTTCGACTGGACCCCGATTCTGTTGGCTGTTGTGCTGATCCTGTCGGCCGTGATTGGGTATCTCGTTCTGGTGAAGTAGGTCTTCGCCGCTTGCGGCGAAGATGGAACTCACTTCCCGAGCCGTTCGAGCGCTCGCTTCGCTTCCTGAGTTCGCCACGCAGACCCATCTCCACCCGCCAGTTCCTTCAGGAAGGCGCGAGCTTCCGCTGTCCGCAGCGATTCCAACAACTCAATTGCTCTCCCATTAGCGAGTCGGGGTGTCGTGTCCCCGTCGGGTGCCGTTGCCGGCTTCATTCGCATTCGGGCCGTGGCGACCGCAGCAGCAGGCTCCAGCGCAAGCCGAGCCATCGCGAGGTACGATGCGTCTGCTTTGCCGACGCACATGGTCGCCCACAACTTCGCCGCGTTCGTTTCGCGTCGCACTTCCATCGGCAACGGCATCGCTTGCGGTCGCACATCCCACACGAGAACGGTGTGATCGGCCCCTGCCGTGAGGAGCCGCGTTCCATCCGGAGTGAACGCAACGGCAACACACCGGGAGCCGTGACCACGAATTTGGCGACGACCTCCTCGCGTTGCCATTTCGTCCAAGACGACTGTTCCGTCGGTGCAAGCCACCGCAACCATTCTCCCCGCTGGCGAAATAGCCATCGGAACGCCGTGATGTGCCAACCAGTCGGCAACCGTGAATGAGGGTGGTTTCGGCGGTTGGCTGGGGACCATCTCCGCGCCAGTAAGGATATCGCGAACGGTCGCTTCGCCCTCAACCGTGAGTGCAATCAACCCCAGCCCATCCGGAGTGAATTCGACCGATCCCGCAACCGCAAACGCTCTCAATTCAGCCCCTGTGGCGAGGTTCCATACTCTCGCCGTGCCGTCGTCGCTCAGAGTGACAGCTCGCTTGCCATCGGCCGAAACCCGAACAGTTCGGACCGGAGCAATGTGCCCTTGTGGTTCCGAAATAGGGCGGAATGTTTCGCCATCCCAGAGTCGAACGAGGCCGTCGGCGCTTCCGGTGGCGAGTCGCTTACCGTCTGGCGATTTCGCAACAGCGGTGACACGTCCGATGTGACCCGTGAGTTGTGCGAGTTGGCGAGCAGTCGTCGCATCCCAGACACGGCCGGCATTTCCGGGGCCAGCGGTCAACACACGATTCCCGCCAAGGCGAACGCTCGGTGTCTCCTCGGCAATCCATTCCGACGGTGAACGCAGAAGCACATTTGCACAAGGGAACCCTCCCGCGACGTTCCAGGACGCAGGTCTGACCGAGCCATCGGCATGTCCAACCCATCCGGACAGCGTGACGCCGTCCGTCGAGAATCGGAGGTCTCGCACTTCGCCGGCTGCGCGCCAGCGGTCGTCGCCGAGACGCAGTACCGCACCCGGCGGCAAATCCGCGGTCTTCACGGCGAACACAGAGAGCAATAGCGCAACTTCGAGCATGACGGCCTCCGCGATTCGCATGGTAGCCGAATCGACGGAGTCGTTGCGAGATGAATCGGTTGCCTTCAGGTATCGTCTTCTGGTGATTTGACGGGCGCCAGTTCACTCTTCGTCTTCCTCATCTTCAATCGGCTTGGCGTTCGGATCGCCACCGTCGAGGATGATTTCGAAGGGAACGCCTTCGGGAAATCGGAACGCACGTTTACATTTCGAGCAGGCACCAACATTGTCGATTTGTGCCTCGCGGTAGCGGAGCTTCTGCGAGCAGTTGGGGCATCGCGTGTAACGGAACTTCTCTTCACCAGTTTCCGCCGCCGGGCGGACCATGTAATAGAACGCTGCGATGAGAAAGACCATTTCTGGCAAAACGAACGCGACCAATTTGCCGTAAGCGCTCTTCGTTTGTGACCCCTTGATCGATTCCGCAGTGGGGACTTGACCTTTCTCGGAACCGCAATGTATGCACTCTTTATCAAGCGAGTTGGGAACGCAGCGAGATTCTGTCATGCACTCCGGACAGTGCATGAACTTCGCCGAGCTCGGGTCGATTAGCAATCGCTTCGAAGGGCGAGGGTATGTTTTCCAGATGGTGATGCCAATCACGAGCAGACCGACAACGACAACGGCAATCGCCCGTGATTTGACTGAGTTGGACTTCTTCGCCATAGCTCACTCGACCAAAAGGACTGGGAGAGGCGGCCGCCTGCCGGATCCGTCGTTCACCCTTTCCTCACTCGAAATTCTCTGGTGCAGCCTCGTTCTTCCCATCGGAACGAGTTGCGAGCGCTCGCAAGACGGCCTTCGAGGTCGTTTCGCGAAGGAACGAAACGTGTCCATCGGCAAACGCCGCGTGCGCCCCATTGCCGTGGAAACTGAACATTTCGCTGTTCGGCCCACAGTGAGGTTGCGACCAGTAACACCCATCATTCGGGTCGGGAGTGCTGTAGGATCCAAGTTTGGCACTATTCATCTTGCGCAACATGTCCGTGGCAATGTCAGGGCTTGCCCAGCGCCACTGAGCGCTCGCTCCTCCAACTGGATCGGCGTGAGCAGTGCCATTGGAAGTCGGAGACACGATCATCTTGTCATTCTGCCCGACATCCTCAATGAACATGATCGAAACCGAGGTTCCGTCGGCGATATCCGTCATCTTCGTGCTGCCGTATTGAGCGTCGATGGCCGCATCGGGGCCACCCACGGGGTTCCAGGTCGCCGCATCCAGTTGCCACGTTTTCGAGACGGAGACGAAGCCTGAGGAGCCGAAGTCCTTATAGTAGGCATTCGGGTACTGCCTCCCGGTCAACGCCGATGGCCACGACAACGCCGAAGTCGCTCCGCTTGGATCGACCTGGGTGAAAGCGAGAGGTGCGTAGTCGATGCAGCCGTAGTTGGCGCCATCGCGGTTGTTAATTCGGTCGCTGGAGAGTTGATTCTCGGGGCAATAGAAGATTGCTGGGGCAAGCCCGGACGCTGCGATGTTTGATGTCGTCGAGTTGTAGCGGAAACGAAGGTCGTAACCAGTTGCGGCCGAACCTTGTTCGAGATACGACAGCAGCAGGACATACGGCGACTGGAGATCCATCACGCGGCGGGGCGTCCCACTGGAATCGGTCCAGATGTGTTCGCCAGCTCGGGGTAGGCCACCGTTCGAGCTTTCGTAATTGAGCGACGCCAAACTGATTTGCCGAATGTTGTTTCCACACTTCATTCGTGCGGCAGCGGATCGCACCTTCTGGACTGCGGGAAGAAGCGTCCCAACCAGAATGGCAATGATGGAAATGACCACCAAAAGTTCGACGAGCGTAAATCCCGTTCTCCGACCACTTCGAGCGATGCCAAGCTTCACGATGAACCTCACCGAAGGGCGGGAAGAGTGTTGGAACATCCTCAGGCGACCCAAACTTTGGGTCGCCTGAGATCAAGTTGCCTGGAATGCCATGTCATCGAACCAGAGGAGCAGGGGGATACTCCTCTGGTCAGACGACGTCACGATCAGTCGAAGTTAGCGGGAGCGGCTTCCTGAGTCGCTTGATCCTTCGTTGCCAGTGCGCGGAGGATAGCCATCGGGGTGGACTCACGTACGAAGACCACGTGACCGTCCGCGAACACCATGTGAGCGCCGTTGCCGTGGAAGCTGAACGCTTCGCTGTTCGGTCCGCAATCGTGAACGCCCCACGAGCAACCATCGACCGGATCCGCGACGAGGTAGTCACCGCCCTTGGCGCTGTTGATCTTCTTGTTCTGGCCCGAGGCGGCGTCCGGGTTCGCCCAACGCCAGTGCTTGCTGGTCGAGGTGTCAACTGGATCGAGGTACGAGTTCTTCGTCGCGGTCGAATCGGTGTTCAACATCTGATCGTTCTGGCCCACATCCTCGTAGAACAGGATGCTGACCGAGGTTCCGTCAGTAATCGACTCGATCCGGCTACCGCCCCACAAAACGTCGATGACCGCGGTGGCTGCCGGTGCCGACGAAGTGCCGTTGAGGCTGCTGCTCGTTTCATCGACACACAACTGCCAAGTCTTCGAGGTGGCGACATATGTCGCCCCATCGCTCCCGCCTGGGGTATAGTTCGTGTAGGCTCCCGCGATGGAACCAGACGGAGCGCGAGGGGAACCCGCAACAGCGAGGCCCGCACCCGGCCAGCCAGCCGCCACTTTGCCCTTCAGATCCAGCGGGGGTGAGTCAGGGTACTGCTCACCGGTCAAAGCGGTTTTCCAGAAAACGGCACCCGCAGTGCCGTTCGGATTGACGTTCGTGTACGGGATTGGAGCGTAGTCAACGCAACCGTAGTTGCTCTGGTCGCGGCCCGCATTGCGGTCGCTGGACTTGGGATTTTCCGGGCAGTAGAAGATTGCCGGCGTTTGCTGAGCAACCGCGATGTTGCCCGCTGACTGGTTGTACCGGAGTCGGAGGTCGTAGCCTTGAGCGTACGCCCCTTGCTCGATGTACGGCAGGATCAGGGTGAAGGTGGACTGGAGATCCTGCACCTTGTGATAGGTACCAGGGGCAACGGACAAGGTCGTTTCTTTCCAAATGTGCTCACCGGCTCGCGGTAGAGCGCGGTTCGAACTTTCAAAGTTCAAACAGGCCAATCCAATCTGTCGCATGTTGTTCGAGCACTTACTGCGAGACGCTGCTGCTCGCACCTTTTGGACTGCTGGGAGCAGCAGACCAACCAACACGGCAATGATCGCAATGACGACCAGCAATTCAATCAGCGTGAAACCGACGCGACGACGCAGACGTTGCATTCTGCTTCTCCAAACACTGGGGGGTAGGGAACAGGAATGCGACCAACGCAGTCCTGCAGCGACCAGAGCTCCTGATGCAAACTTTGGGAGAGTGGGTCGCATCACCCTTCCGTGACCATCGCCTGTCTCGCATGCCCGGTTGGCGAAGACCACCCGCGCACAGTTCACTTGGCGTGGGTGATGCTACGATGGGTGTGTGTGGCTCCGATGAAGTCTTGGATGAATCAGTGTGAAACCTGACCACAACTCACCCTCCTTCAACTGAATCGCTATTTCTCGGTCCCCATGAAGTTCGCGTCTTTCAGGAGAACGCCTGTGCCGGGTTTGTAGCGAGCCACCTTGGCGTTCACCAAATAATCAGCTTGCTCCTTAACCTGCGGAGCGGTTTCCTCGCCAGCGAACTGAACCTCGAAGCGCAGACCCTCTTTCAGACCTGGCACATCCATGTAAACTTTCGCGGGACCTGTCTTCGCATTGTTCTCTCGTACCACTTTAAGCTTGCAACGAACCGAGATGCGTTTATCGACGAACTTGTCGTCACCTTCGCCCGGGTCTTTAGCGTAAATCCCCGTGAATTCCTCCGCGGTGTATTCCGAGAATGGATTCGCGGGCGGCGGGATGATCGCCATGACCCCCTGAATGCCGTAGTACAGCAGGAAGATCGCCCCAACCGCGATAATGGCGACTCGTTTGTACTTTGATCGGCGGGCGGCACGCTCGTAGGGATCATTTTTTCCGCGAGCCTTCGCCAGCGCTTTTCGCTTATTCTCTTCCTCTTCGTTCTTCTTCCGCATCTCCTCGGCTTTCGCCGCAACCGCTGCGAGTTCGGCAGCACGTTGTTTCTCTTCCAGCAACTTCTCTTCTTCCTCGGCTCGCTTCGCTTCGGCCTCTCGCTCTCGTGCCACCTCCCGAGCGATCTCCGCACGGGTCGGCTTCGCTCCGTTCGTCTTGAGCGGCTTCGACGGTTTAACCGGCCGTGTCGGTGCCTTGGAGACAGGAAGCGACCGGGCCGGCTTCTGTGTGCGTGGTCCCTGTCCGTTGGCCAGCGAAGGCACAGGCTTTGTGCTCACATCGACCGGCGTGTCGTCCTCGGAAAACTCGATGTTCGACAGCACATCGTCGAGATCGTCGCGTGTTTCTCGATCGTCGCCTTCCGGATCGGAGTCGTCGTCTTCGTCGGCCAGGTCTTCGATCTCGGGCTCAGGCTCCAAGACCAACCCGACGACCCCAGACCGCCCTCCGAGTGCATGAGGAGTTGCACCGTAATCCACCGAAGTAATGCTTGCTGCAAGTCGGTCGGGCGAAACCGATGACCGCCACACCTTCGAGCGCCGCACGGCGGAAACACCTGCTCCGGGAATGGCTCGATCTGCTGCGGTTGGCTGGTCGTACTCGCGTTCAGCATCCGCTTCCGGCGACCCCTGAGCATCGCGGAGTTGACTGACCAACTCCTTCCCGCGGACGGCGGCCTTGTTCGTCGGATCAAGTTGAAGCGCAACGATGAAGTCCGCGATGGCTCCGTTGAACTCGCCGCCTGCCCCGCGAACGATTCCCAACTGCACGAGATATTCCGCCGCGAACTTGCCATCTTGGTGAACGGCAGTGGTCAGGTCCGTCAGTGCTTCGCGGTGCTTCGCCATTGCCCGATAGACACCAGCGCGATCGGCCAACGCCTCGGTGAATTTCGGGTCGAGCTTCAATGCGGTGGTCAAGTCTGTGATTGCTGGCTCGAACCGACCGCGGCGGAACTCCAGTTTCCCACGCAGGTGAAACACAACGGGATCGCTCGGCGCCCGGCTGACGAGCTGTGCGAGATCCGTGTACGCTTCTTCAACGCGACCAACCCGGAGGTACAGTTCCGAGCGCAGACGGCGCGGCAACACGGCGGCGGGGTCGAGGTCGATGGCCCGCGACACATCTTCAAGTGCGTCGTCGAATTCGTCGAGTCGGTAGTTGCACCGTGCCCGTTGGTAGTGCGCCTCCGCGAGATTTGGAGCGAACCCGATCGCACGGTCGAGGTACGTGATCGCAAGTCCGCTATCGCCGCGTGTGATGTAGACGACCGCTTGCCCGAGATAGGCTTCGCCGTCGTGGGGGTCGAGCCTGGCCGCATCGACGTAATCGGCAAGTGCGAGGTCGAGCTTCTTGATCTGGATGCGTGCCTTGCCGCGAGCCTTGAGCCAGACGCCATGATCGGGGCTGACCAGCAGCGCATCCGTGAGATCCAGTTCCGCCTGCTCGTACTTTTCGCTTGCCAGGCACCCAAGGCCACGCCGCGCTCGCCACTGCGGTTCGCTCGGTGCGAGCCTTACGGCCTCATCGAAATCCGCCAGCGATGTCGGCGACCCAAGCCGAGATGGAACTTCAGCGCGAGCGGCGTAGAGTCCGGGATTCGTCGGGTCGAGCCGCAGAGCTTCGGTAAGATCCGCGATTGCTCGCTCGTCTTGCCCGGATCGCGTGTGCGCCTCCGCTCGGCGCGCCATCGCCAGCCAGAGGAACGGATTGAGTTGCGTTGCTCGCGTGAAGTCGGCGATTGCCGCGGGAAGATCGCCGGTCTCAAGCTGCGAGGTTCCTCGCTCCAGATAAGCGAACGCATTCCCAGGACTGAGTTCGATAACACGGGTGAAGTCAACAAGTGCCCGAGTATGCTCGCCGAGTCGCGCGAGTGCCTGCCCGTGACTCAGCCGCGCCGCGGGGTCATCGGGTTTCACATCGAGCGCTGCGGCGAAGTCAACGGCAGCAAGGCGGTGCCGTCCGGCGAGCGAGTGGAGCTGTCCTCGGCTCAACAGGGCGGATGCATTGGTGGGTTCGGCTTCCAGAAAGGCGGTGTAGTCGGCAACGGCAGCTTCGGAGCGGCCGATGACACGCCAGATGTCGGCACGTTTGGCGAACGCTTCAGCTCGCGATGGGTCGAGTTGAATGCAATATGTGAATTCGGTGGCGGCGCGTTCGTATTCGCCTCGCCGGGCCGCCTCCTCCCCACTTCGGAAGTGCAGATCGGCGACTCGGTCCGTGGAAGGAGCGTCGCTCCTCTCCCGAACGGGCATCGGTGGCACCCACACAGTCCGTTCGTGCATCGTGAAACCTTTACCTAACGGTGCAAGGATGAAGCGATAACATACCGAGATATGAACAGACTGAATACATCAAGAACGATGAAGAGTTTGTGAAGTTAAAACACATAATTCTAATCATTAAGATTGTGCGAAGTAACGATGTGTGATCTCGGTAGAATCTGCGATTATTCAGCGTGATTTGCGATTTCCGGAGCCTTCACCCCGGTTGATATTATTCCAACATATGATCTTAACTACCAAACTGCGATCGCAGTTTTCAGAACCGAATCTTCACATTATATTCACACAATATGCGTTGATTGAAACGGGTTGCGGCACTTAGAATCCGAGTTTGATTTTTGGATCGCGATTCGCCTCGGCCATCGTCCGCTGAACTCTATTGGTGATCGATGATCAACTTCGTCTGTCCGGGGTGTTTGTCGTCACACGCGGCCAACGAGGCGTTTGCCAAACTCCGTGCTCGCTGCGTGATGTGTGGGGTATCCATCCGTATCCCCGCCGCGAACGGACAGACGGCGGAACGGCTTGCCCCATTGCCGTCGCCTAGCCGCCCGGTAAGCACAGCTCGACCCGCAAAGCCGAAACCCTCAGCGCGGTCTGCCGGCTTGCGGCCAGTCACTCCGGGATTTGAAGAGGTCGATGATTCGTCCGACGTGTTCGACCTCGAACTTCGCGAGGACGAAGATATCCAGCCGACTCGCAAGAAGAAGCGAAAGGCCAAGGAAGCGGATGAGGAACCAGAATCCGCGATTGACCACGAAATGCGCCGGGCGATGGACAACGAAATTGCCCACGCTGAGGCAGCGTTCCGCAAGGAAGCGACTGCCGAGATTGAAGCTCCCGATGCGGTGGATGTGGAGGCCAAGCGAAAACAAAAGCGGCAACTCGCCATTGGCGGCGTCGCTCTGCTGTCTTTCGCGCTGATCGGGTACTTTGCGTTCTCCGGCGGCTCAAAGCCGAAGCCACAACTTGCGGCCCCTCGCGATCCAGCCCCAATTGCAAAAGTGGAAGAGAAGAAACCTGAGCCGCCGAAGATCGAGCCACCCAAGAAGGTCGAGAAGCCACCGGAGCCGATGGCCGTTGCCCCGGAGCCGCGTTTGGCAGCGCGAGAAGGGATACCGTTCGCGGCGTCCCGCATGTTGTCCGAGCGGAGCGACGCACCGGCCGCGTTCGACAAGAGTTTGTTCGGGAAGGTTCTGCTTGTCTACGGCACCTGCGGAAGCGTCTCCAACGAGACGATCCGACTCGCCGACCGCGAGACGGATCAGGGCGGAATCACTTGCTTCTTGATCCCAGAGAGCGTGTCGCCAACACTTCAACCGGGTCAAGCCGTTGCGATTTGCGGGTTGTACACCGGCGACCTTCACCTCGCGCACTGTAGCGTCGTCCGGGTTTCTGCTTCCGCCGATGAAGAGTTCAAAGACAAGGAAATCGAACTGGCCGGAGTCGTGGCTCCATCTTCGACGACGGCCGCAGACACCGACCTCTTGCCAACGCTCATTCTGCAACCCCCACTGACCGACACGCTCATCACGATTCGTTGTCTCTTCCGACAGACGGAACGGGAGAGCGTTTCAAAACTCCGCCCCGGCCAACCCGTCACGATTCGGGGTCGATGCGAAGGTCGCACGTTCCGAGTTGTGCGACTCCACGACTGCACCATTGTGCCTCCCACGGAATCGACCACAGGAGCCACGCGGGCGGCCGCGGAACGATTCTTCGCGGCCTACGAAGCCGACTTGCTCCCCGTCCCGCGGCCTGATCCCGCTGTTCCACCGATCTTTGTCACTGCCGAGCAACTCGCAGTCGCGTTCGAGGCCAACTTGGCGCAGGCAAACGCCACTTACCGATACAAACTGGTTGAAGTGACCGGAAAGGTGCTCCAACGGACACTGGGGACGAATACGGTCATCCTTGAGACTGGCACGCGACACAAGTTCCAGATCGAGGCGATCTTCATGCCTTCGCAGTTCGCAACGCTCCGCGACGAGCGATCGATGACGATTCGCGGAGTATGTGTCGGAGTCCGTGGTGGAAGCGTTCGGCTTGAAAACGGACAACGGTTCGATCCGGAGGCCGCGAACCCAGCCGTGCGAACGACCGCCAGCTACCTGCCGCTCCAGTCTGGGCGAGAAGCAATCTACGATTTTCTCTCCGTGGAAAAGGCAGGCGATAACCCCATCCTGCGCTACCAGGTTCTGTTCGTGGGCGAAGACCTCATCCGCTCCACGCCGATTCGTGCTGGTCATTTCCCCGCGAGAACGCTCTTCGGTGACCCGGCAATCCAGCCGAAGTGGACTCGTGATTTCACCAAGGTCGATCCCAAGGTGAAGAATCAATCGCCTCCGACGCGGCTCACGCGATACCGCGTGCAAGACGGCACGATCGAGTTCCGCGACGTTCCACCGCCGCCCGCCCAGCCTTCGGCATGGTGGGATCCCGTCTTCAAACTCGGGATGAAGCACGGCGAATCGTGGTCGGGTGAGATGCCCGATGGGGCGACCGTCACCTACACCGTGATGGGTTTTTCCAAGGGCGAGAACGCGCGACAGATGGTGGAAATTCGCCGCGTTTTGAAGAGCACGAAGGAGTCCACGGTGTGGGAAGAGAGCAAGATTATGTACGCGGTGGGCGTTGGCGAAGTCAGCAGAATAGTCACGAAGCAGTCCGCAGCGGGCCAATCCTTCACGGGCCTGGAGATGCGACTCGTCGAAGCCGGGACAGACCCGAAGCCGCCCGAGAAGAAGTAAGTGCGGATGGAATAAGTTGCTGTGGGGTTCTTGGCAGTAGCCGCTTGCGGCTTCGCAGGCCACGGCCTGCGAAGCCGCAAACGCTACTGCCAGACTGAAACACGGATGATCTTCAACAGCCGACCCGCCGGAACCAGTCGATGATTGCCTCGAAAACCCAAACCGCCGCCACCACCTCAAGTGAGACTGTCGGGATGGATGCCGAGCACGAACGAGCAGAACGGTGCGAAAACTGCCGGTTCTGGGAGTCGGGATCGAAGCAGTGCCGTCGCCACGCTCCGGTTGTGCTCTCGCTTGAGTTGGGCGGTTGGCCACAGACGCAGTCAACCGGCTGGTGCGGCGAATGGTGTGGCCGACGCGATGTGCCGCCGCCCACCACGCCCAAAACCTCCGCCTACGACAATCTCGCTGCGGTCATCTTTCTTGAGCGATTGGACCCGACCCTCGATATTCCGAATCCCACTGAAGTTCTCGCGGTGCTGCTGAATCAACTCCGGCCCGACATTCGGCGAGTGGTCATCCGCGTTCACGGACTCGATGGGCAACCCCTGGAAGGACTCAAGGGAGTCGCACGAGAACTCAAGATGGACCGCACGCGAGTCCAGGCACTGCTGACAGCCGGGGAACAGCGATTGGCGAAGGTCATCCAAACATTTGCCGCTTCACACCACAAGAAAATCTAACATCGACCGATGTTCAACGCCCGCCTCGGACAACTCACCATCCTCGCCCCGCTCGGAAACGGAGCCGGGAGCCAGGTCTTCCATGTTCGCCGTGAGCGAGACTCGTTGGAGTGCGCTCTCAAGATTGTCGTCGTTGATACGCGAACACGCTGGAAATTCCTGGAGCAAATCCGTCAGGAGTTTCGCGTCGGGCAACTGCTCGACCACCCCAATCTCATCAAGATGTACGCGCTCGAAATCGAGCGCAATTGGTGGTTCCGTCCGCGCAGGGCAAAGCTGTTGTCGGAACACGTCGCCGGTCGCTCGGCCGACAAACTTCCACTACTCACACCAACGCGATTGCTCCGGATGTTTCAGCGTGTTGCCGACGCTGTTGGGCACATGCACGACCGAGGAATCTGTCACGCGGACATGAAGCCGGACAACCTGATTCTCGGGCCGAAGGATGTGGTGAAGGTGATCGACTATGGACTGGCCCGCATTGATGGCGAGCCTGGGACGCGAGTTCAGGGAACACCCGAGTACATGGCGCCCGAGACGAAGTTGCGAAAGGTGGTCAATCGGCGAACGGACATTTTCAACTTCGGTGCGACAATGTATCGGCTCGTAACTCTGCGACATCTTCCGGTGTCGGCTCCTGGCATCGCGATGAGTCAGAAAGCGTTCGGGAGGCTGGTGGTGCCGGTGTCGAAGTTAAACCCCGCGATCTCGGATCGGCTGTGTGAGATCATTCACTGGTGCATCAGCTACGAGCCAGAGGAACGCCCGCGAACCATCGGTGAGGTTCGGAGCGCCTTGAAGGAAGCTGCTCGGGACTGTGCGGACTTGTGATGGGAACTGGCGACGGAAAGAACGCGATGCCGCGGGCGATTCGTATTGAATCGCGTTTGGAACCCGGATCAGGACTCACATCACCGGCATGGGGTCGGCGTGGTAGAGGTGGTGCGGGCGATTCTCAGAATCGGTCCACGCGACCGTCTTCGGCAATCCCAACGCAGAATAGATTGTCGCGGCGAAGTTCTCTGGCGTTTGCGGATCGGTCGCGGGATAGCCGCCGTTCTTGTCCGATGAGCCGACGACACGGCCACCCTTCACGCCGCCGCCCGCACACCACAGCGATTGGACTGAGCCCCAGTGATCGCGGCCCGGTCCCTTGTAGTGCGCCGTGAGCGTGCTGAGTCGCGGCGTGCGACCGAACTCGCCCGCCATCACGATCAGCGTGTCGTCGAGCAAGCCACGCTGTTCGAGATCATCGAGCAACGCGGAGAGCGCCTTGTCGGTCGGGGGCAGCAGCTTGTTCTTCAGGTGCGGGAAGGCGTTCCCGTGCGTGTCCCAAGATTCGTTGTTGCCGAGGTTCACCTGCACCAAATTTACGCCCGCTTCCACGAGCCTGGCCGCCATCAGAAGTGACCAGCCAAACGCATTGCGTCCGTAACGATCCAGATCCCGCGGGTTGGCATGCTCCAAATCAAACGCCTTACGAACACGGGCATCGGTCAGCAGCGAAACAGCATCGGCGCGAGCGTGACCGTAGGCTCCCATGTTGCCGTTCGCGTCGAGCGACTGTCGCTGCACATCGAGCTGGTTCAGGATGCCGAGCCGACCGCCGAATCGTTCGCCGTCCACGCCAGCGGGTAAACTCAGATCGGGAAGCACGAACGCTTCACGCTTCGGCTTGTAATCGCGCTGCTGGTGATCGAACTCGAACTCGGGATACGCTCCGTATGCTTTCGGCTCGAACGCCGACGCTTCGAGGAACCACGGATCACGCAGGTGACCCATCACGCCCGCGAACTGTCCGGGGATGACGCGACCGGTGTTGTGAACGATCTTGTCGGGCAACACGATGGCCGGCGGCAGGTTATTACGTGCTCGCGTGACCACGCCAGCAATCGCTGCGAGGCTCGGGTGATCGGTTGGCTTCGGGGCACTCGGGTTGAAGCCGATGGGGGCGTCTGAACGGCCCGTGAGCATAATGTGGTGGCTCATCGAGTGGTCGTTCGACTTGTGCGTGAGCGAACGCACGATGGTCCACTTATCGCTGCGGGCCGCGAGTTTCGGTAGATGTTCCGTGATGCGAACGCCTGTGGTCTTCGTCGCGATGGTGCCGAACTCGCCACGAATACCGTCCGGGGCGTCGGGCTTCGGGTCGAAGCTTTCGTGTTGAGCAAGCCCACCCGAGAGGAAGACGTAGATCACGCTCTTGGCGGAGGATGTTCGCGTGGTCGTCGATTCGCCCGCAATTGCACGGAGCGGTTTTAGGTGTTCGAGCCCGAGCCCGAGCAGGCCGACGGCTCCGGCTTGGAGGGCGGTTCGGCGGGCGAGTTGCGGATGGGAGAATGGCAGTGGCATTGGCAGCACCTCGGCGGGATGAACACAGTCTGCCGGATATTGGCGCGAAGTGCAACGAAGAACCGCGTCGCGCGTCGCGTTGCTGTGGCTGGTGGTGATAAAATGGTCGCATACCACCGAGGAATCGATATGCCAATTCACGACTGGACCCGCGTTGAAGCCGGCGACTTTCACCATTTCCATCAACGATGGATTTCGGCAATCACCGATGCTCTGAATACCAACGGGTTACCGCCCGGTTACATGGCGATGGCTGAACAAATTACGGGTCGCCCGATACCTGATATCGTTGCGCTTCAAACCAACGGCTCACACAAAGGTATGCCGCCGAGTTCACCGACAGGAAGCGTTGCGGTGGCGACAGCCCCGCCAACTGCTCGGATGGTCGCACGCTTCGACAGGATCAATTACGCCAAACGTGCGGACCGAGTGGTGATTCGTCACGGTCGCGGGAAGGTCGTCGCCATCATTGAGCTGGTTTCACCGGGGAACAAGGATAGCAAGAATGCCGTGCGTTCATTCACAGAGAAGGCCGCGGACATCCTGAATCAAGGCGTTCACCTACTCGTCGTCGATCTGTTCCCGCCGACGCCACGCGACCCCAACGGACTCAACAAGGCGATCCTCGATGAGTTCACGGATCAGGCGTTCGAGTTACCTCCCGACAAGCCGTTGTCGGTGGGCGCGTTCTGCGCGGGTGAAGACCCAACGGTTTACATTGAACCGGTTGCCGTCGGCGATTCGTTGCCGAGTCTGCCGATCTTCCTGACGGAAGATCACTACATCCCCGCGCCGTTGGAAGCGACTTACCAGCAATCGTGGGACGTGTACCCGCGTCTTCTCAAGGAACTGCTCGTGCCCTCCGGTTCGTGAATCACGAAATGTGCAAGATTCGGCAGGTTTCTTCGTAGCTCGCTTCCAGTTCGAGAGGCACCGCCAGTTCTTCGGTTAGCCACAACGGCAACGTCGGAAGCGGACGCCCCAACTCCAAGGGATAAGCCCAGGTATCCCACAGCAACCGATGTTTACGAACCCTACGGCGACATCCAATTGCGTAAATGTTCGGTGGCTGCGACCCAAGCGTCGGATCAGTTAGCCCCAACGATTGAAGCAATTCGGCGTAGAGATTTCCTGTTCGGAACGTGACGAGATCGACAATCACAACGCACACGTCACTTTGAAGCAACGCGGCACACTTCGTCACGAACGCCTTGCGATGCTCCGCACGGTCCTTGTTTGAAGGGCTGACGATTTCGATTGCCGCGACCAACCGACGGGCACGATTCTCATCGTAAACAAGCACTTCATACTCGGACGGTTCGGTTTGGTCGCAATCGAGAGTGGCAGTCGGTGCGGGGATTGTCCAGTGAGAGGTTGCGAGTTGAAGGGTAGTGTCCGTGACAACCCCAACTCCGCCGGCTGGGTCGCGATCTTCCTCGAAACTCGCGACATCGACCTCGTAGAACGCGCCAAGATGAGCACGCGGTTCGGCAAGGTATCCGTCTGGCAGTTGGTCGAACAGACGATGAACGATGGTCATGGGCCAGCCACCGTGGAAACCCTCCCAGGCATGGCGATTGAAGATTGGTGGATGGAAGTGATCGCGAAGCGGCATCACGGAGCCTCCTTGCAAGATAGTTTACCCGATTCGCTGCAATTTCGATCTCAGAAGTCGCCCGGTTCGTGGCTTCGATGTCAGGCAAAATCGGCTCGATACACGGCAGTTACCAACCCGTTACCCATCTTTGTCGTCTTAGTGGGTAGAGTACACGCCGGCGGGTATGTGAAACTCGCTGGCCATTCCCCCTTCCTCCGGTTCCACGGAGTCACGACCATGAAGAAGCTGTTCCGCCCGCTGGCCCTCGCCACTGTTGTTGGCGTTGGCGGCATCGCTGGCACCAACTACCTCCTCGCCCAAGAAAAGCCACTCACCCCGGCTGAGCCGCCTATCAAGGTGCTGCCCGACGAGCCACTCAAGCGGATTCCTCGCCTTGAACCGCCGGCCATTGGTCTCGATAAAGTTCCTGGCCGTGGTGGTGATGGCCCTCGCGGTCTCCCAGGCGGTCAGAACGGTGGCGGAGCAGCAGACTCCAAGCCCGACACGAACGTCGCTGCGGTGAAGGTCAACGACACGATCGTGAAGACCGAGTTCGCCGTGAAGCCGAAGGATCTCAGCCCAGCCGTGAAGAAGGGGCTTGAGTATCTCGTGAAGGGTCAGCAGGAAGACGGCGGTTGGAACCAGGGCGGCGGCTGGCGTGTCGGCGGCACTGGGGGCGGTCGCGTGGACGGCCCGAAGGTCGAAGATCCGTCGGACATCGGCAACAGTTGCTTCGTGCTGCTCGCTCTGCTTCGTGCTGGCAACACCGCTACCGAAGGCGAGTACAAGGAAGCGGTCAAGAAGGGGTTGAAGTACGTCATCACGAAGGTTGAGAAGGCCGACAAGGATTCGCTGTACGTCACCGACGTTCGCGGCACGCAACTCCAGAGCAAGATCGGCAACTACGTCGATACCTTCCTCGTGAACCTCGTGCTGGCCGAGTTCCGGGGCAAGTCCGGCGATCAGGAGAAACTCCTCGTCGCGGCTCTCGAAAAGACCATGACGAAGATCGTTCGCCATCAAACGGCCGACGGCGGTTTCGCTGGCAACAATGGCTGGGCCACGACGCTGTCGATGGGCATCTGCAACAAGAGCCTCGTTCGTGCGAAGGAACGCGGTGCTGTCGTCGATGAGAAGGCACTCGCTCGGGTGATGGCCCAGGCCAAGGGTGCGGCGGATAACGTCGCTCCGGTTGCCGTTGCCGATCCGAAAGATCCGAAGGTGACGACCGGTCCCGCAGGGACGGTCGCGTTGTCTGCGGCTCCGGTCGCGGGCAAGGCTGGCGACGCAGGCGTTGGCCTGTATCGCCTCAGCCAAGGTGCGGGCAACTTTCAGGACGCCGTGAACAGCCTTCGCCTCGACGCCGAAAAGGCTCGGCAGGTCATTGCCGACCCCAAGGCCAACAAGGACGATCGCGACCGTGCCGAGAAGAAGCTCGAAGAAGTGAAGCAAGCCGAGGTCACGAACGACAAGGTGCAGGCTGATCTCGCGAAGAACGTTCGCAACGATGGGTTCGTCGCGGGGTTCGGCAACAACGGTGGCGAAGAGTTCCTGAGTTTCATGAACATCAGCGAAACGCTGGTTCTCATGGGCGGCAAGGACTGGGACGATTGGGATGCCAAGATGGTGAAGGGCATGGAAAAGGCCCAGGACAAGGACGGAAGCTGGCAGGGTCACCACTGCATCACCGGCAAGACGTTCTGCACCGCCGGCGCGCTGCTGGTTCTGATGGCCGACCGCACTCCGTTCCCAACCGAAGTCATCAAGGTTGCTCGTGAGAAGAAAGAGGTAAAGCCGAACGATCCGAAGCCGAACGATCCGAAGCCGGAACCGAAGCCTGAGAAGTGAGTTTCCCGCCGCTTGCGGCGTAGCACTTCGGCTTGAGTGGCTACACTAATGGCCGGCGGGGTGTTCCAACACCCTGCCGGCCTGTTCGTTCCAGTCGCAGGAATCACATCATGGGTCGCACCGCCCCTGTTGCCGTTATCACTCTGCTGGGCGTCAGTGTCCTTCTCGGCGGATTCGCTCTTTGGCGTGTTGGCCAACAACCCGCTCCGTTGCCTCCAGTCGCGGTCGAGGCACCCGATGACGGCAGCATTCCACCACCGCGACCGAGCACACGCCGTCAGCCGATTCAAGCGATCACAGACGGCGCGAACTTCCTGATCGCGCGGCAATCGGAAGATGGTGCGTGGCGTTCCGATGTGTACGCGACATTCAAGGATGGCACAGCGCTGACGCCATTCGCGATCACGGCGCTTCAGGAAGCCCAGGATGCTGGCGTGCGTTCACCGGCGATGGATGCGGCCATCAAGAAGGGAATCCACTGGCTTGCGAAGCTCTCGAAGAAAGACGGCACCATCGACCCCGGCCCGGATGGACTCGACTATCCGCTGTACACGGCGGCGCTCGCGATCAAGGTGTATTCGCACGTTTCGGCGCACGATTTCCTCGTGGCTCGCGATGGTTGGGTGAAGTACCTGAAGGAACGTCAACTGACCGAGAAACTCGGCTGGAAGCCGGAGGACAAGCAATACGGCGGTTGGGGTTACTGTCGTGTGATTCCGAAGAAGCCGGAACCAAACGTGATCGCGCCGTCGCTGATTGAGTCGAACCTCTCCGCAACGGTGTTCGCTCTCGACGCTCTGAAAACGGCTGGCGAGTTGGATGCGGACACGGCGAAGGCGGCGGTCAAGTTTGTCCGAAGCTGTCACAACTACGCTGCCTGGGTGACGATTATTATCAAAGGCATCGACGGCGGGTTCCACTTCATCTACGACGACCCGACCCGCAACAAGGCCGGGATGCCACGGACAGATGATGGGAGTCAATCCTGGCTGTTTCACTCATACGGGAGCGCAACTGCGGACGGCGTTCGCGCACTGGCGCTCTGCAATCAAAGTGTGGGAGATGACCAGATGCGTCCGATTGCCGCGAGTGCTTGGCTCCGAGATCATTTCAGCGCCGACACGCACCCCGGAATATATGCGAAAGCACACGAGCCGAATCGCGAAGCGGTTTACTACTACTACGCGGCCTCGGTTGCCAAGGCGTTCCGTGAACAAAAGACGACGCTGCCCGATGGTCGCGACTGGGCAGACGAACTTTCTCGCGAGTTGATTCGTCGTCAGAAGCCAGACGGCAGTTGGATAAACCCCGTCGAGTTGGTGCGGGAGAACGATCCGATCGTGGCAACGTGCAGTGCGATCTCGGCGTTGGCGACGTGCAATCCGGTCAAGCGGTGATGCCTATCCGAGCCCGAGCGCCAAGCGAGGGACCAAGCGCACCCCTCGCTTGGCGCTCGGGCTCGGACAAATTGGTTGTGTTGAGCGAAAGTGAACAGCAATCACCCCTCGCCCCAGATTTTTGGGGAAGGGGATTTGCCTCACCCACTCCATCACGCATCAATGATGTCGAACAACGGCTTCAACGCTTCCGAGTAGTTCTTCCAGCGTTGCACCGACCGCTTGTACACCGGCTGACGCACCTGACTCAAACTCGCCGTTCGCACCGTTCGCTTGCTCTCGTGGAACGCCAAACACGCCGGATCCCATTCCAAACCCACGAAGTCGATCATCTTGCGAGCCACACCCTCCAGATCTTCCACCGTGTTCTCGTACTCGATTTCCAGGATCGGCACCGGCAACACCTTCTTCCAATGCTCCATCAGACGCATGTGATTCCGAATGCGGTTCGCGATGTCCACTTGATCCGAAGCCCAACGAATCTGCTTGAAGTTCGTGATCCAACATGACACCGCGACATCGTGCAGGTCACGCTTCGAGTAGATGAACTTCGCCTTCGGGAAGATCGCCGCCAAGAACCCGAGCCACATGTAATTGTCCGGCATCTTATCCACGATCCGATCGGCCGTCGGATGCAGCGGACGCAGATGCGACATATGCTCGTTGCCTGCTTTCTGGATGATCTCCTTGGTGACATCCGGAATGCACAACGACGGCGCGATCTGCTTGTCCATCCACTTCGGAAGTTGGTCAAACGTGTCCTTCGCAATCGACATTTCGCCAGCCCCGAACACTCTCGGATGGCTACCCAGAATCTGTTCCAACAGCGTCGTGCCCGAGCGCGGCATCCCGACCACGAACACCGGCACCTCAGTGTCCAGACCCCATCCCTTGACTCGCTCGAAGAACGGAGGCTGGAACTGCTTCATCAAGAACGTGACGAACCCCGAATGGTCGTCCGACGAGTACCCCTTGCCCTGACGAATCCAGAGTTCCTTGCGGATTGCGTTGCCCTTTGCCGCGTGATCGGCTGCCAGCTTGTACTCCTTCTTCGCGTCGTAGTAGTGCGCAAGCCCATGGTGCAAGGTGGATCGCTTCCATTCCGTGAGGTGTTCCCGTTCCAGGAACTCGTTCATCTTGTTGATGTCTTCGATTGGCGTCTTGTCCCGTTCGTGGGTCGCAATGACGGCCAAGGCTCCCGCGTATTCTGGGTCGTGCTTCAGCGCTTCGCGGTAGTAAGCACTGGCTTTATTCATGTCTCCGAGTTCCGCGTAAGCTGCACCCAGATTGGAGTACGCATCGGCGAAGTCGGGCTTGAGTCGAAGTGATTCCTCGAAGCTCGCGATCGCGGCTTTGAAATCGCCCAGTTCGTGCTGCACGGATCCCAGACCATTGTGAGCCTCGGCGAAGTCTGGCTTCAGGTTCAGTGCCCGGCGATAGTGCTTGATGGCTCGTTCGTAATCGTCCTTTTCGGCGTAGGCGCTGGCCAGATACGACTCAAACCGCGACGACTTTGAATCGAGCGCTACCGCGTGCTCGTAGCACTTGATGGCCTCGTCGAGACTGCCTTCTTGTTGAAGGGCCTGCCCGAGATTCCCGTGGATCATGGCCACGTTCGGCCGCATTTGCAGAGCGATCCGGTAGCAATCCTTCGCGTCCTTCAAGTTCTCCTTAGCCCGGAGCACGTTTCCGAGATTGCTCAACCCCTCAGGGAAAGCAGGTTGGAGCCTCACGGCTTCTTTGCAGTACTTCTCGGCCTCGTCCTTCTCGTTCTTTTCCAGCAACGATTGACCAAGGTTGCTCAGTGCCAGAGCCAAATCCGGAGCGAGCCGGACTGCTTCGCGATAGGCTGCCAACGCCTCGTCGGGCTTCTCCATTTCTCGGTACACGCCCCCGAGGTTGTTCTGTGCGAGGGCGAAATCCGGGCGCAACTCGATAGCGTCCTTGAACGCGACCACGGCTTCCTCAAATTGACCGGTTGCCTGAAGGGCAAGCCCGAGGTGATTGTGCGCATCCGGGTTGTGGGGGATCAGAGCGATGGCCTTGCGAGCGGCTTCGAGCGAACCCCGATTGTCTCCGGACATCCGGCATGCTTCGGCTAGGTTGCAGTAGTACGTTCCGGCATCCGGCGCGAGCGACACGGCCTTCTTGATGAGTGTCACGGCTCGTCCGAACTGACCCCTCTGATGCGCGATTACGCCGAGCAAGTGAATTGCGTCGGAGTATGTCGGGATCTCGTCGAGGATCTGCCGGTATATGAGTTCGGCTTGATCGAGTTCGCCCTGCTTGTGGAGTTGGATCGCATCATTAAAGGCCTGAGACATGGCAGCTCCAGAACACAAAACAAAATACGAGCTCGTTGGCTTCCCCGCAGTTTCGGAGAACCGCCGTTCGGCGCTTGTAGTTGATGGTAAGCGGACGACGGAAAACGGAAAGGCAGAAGGGCCAGATCACCCTTCTGCCTTTCCCTGTCACTGGCTGCTCTCTCCGATCCTCAGCGAAGGTCAAACCCCGCCAAGTGAGACGTTCCCCGTGAGGACAGCGAAGGCGTTGAATCCACCACTCGACTGACCGCTGATCGGATTCAGGATGTTGACCTGATTGGCCCCACCCGTGAAGCCCGTCAGCGGCACGGTGGCAACCATCAAGTCGTCGATACCGTCGCCGTTGCCATCCAACCCGGCAATTGCGTAGTTGGCAGCATGCGTTGTCGCCGGGAAGACCGACTGTTGGGCACTATTTGCCCCGAAGACCTTCACGGTGACAGCCCCATCCGGAGCCAGATTCCCAACGGCAAGTTCCAACTTCCCATCCCCGTTGGTGTCGAGGGTGGCGAGTCGAACTCCATTTGGTCCATCCACGAACGGCGTCAAGGTCGCGAGGGTCTGTGCGTAGATCGTCCCGACCAGCGAGTAGCCCTTCACACGGGATTTGTTCGCGGTTGTTCCGACAATTACTTCCGCGAACCCGTCGCCGTCCAGATCCCCGGAGGCAACCGTGACACCGCCGACAAAGCTTGGTCCGAACGGCTGCAATGTCGTGCCAAGTTTCGTGCTGAAGCTCGCACCGCTGATGACCACGACCTGACCAACGCCTGACACCGAACCGCAGACGATATCATCGGCCCCGTCGTGGTTCACGTCGGCCGAGGCCACCGTGATCCCGGCGAGGTAGGTGTTGAGCGAGCCGTTCAGGCCCGGTGCAAACGGCGAGATAACACCCAGCAGAACCTCGGGGTTGGTGATGGTATCGTTGAAGTCGACGTTGCTTGGCAGAGTCACTGCCAACTTCCCGTCGTAGACCTTCACCCGGCCCTTCGCCGCACCGTTGGTCGAGACAATGATGTCGTCGTAACCGTCTCCGTTGACGTCGCCCAAGGCAACGTTCACAAGCCGAACGTAACCTGGTCCGAACGGCTGGAACGTTCGGTAGGTCATGTTCGTGGTGGGGTCCATCACCCGCACCAAGCCTGTGGCAGTCGAAACCCCGATGTACGGGATTCCACCGCCACCGTTGCCCTTGCCACCGCCTCCGCCACCGCCGCCGCCGCTCGAAGTTGCAGCGGTGATGGTTGCCGACTGAGGCGAAACGTTGCCCGCGGCATCCCGAGCGATCACGTAGTAACTGTACTGCGTGCCAGACGACAGACCGGTGACCGCAAAGGCGTTGGTCACAGGCGTTCCGATCTGGGTGAATGCCGCACCCGCGATGCTCTGGAACACGGTGTAGCCAACCACCCCGACAGCATCCGTGGACGCAGTCCAACTCAGATTCAGCGAGGTATTCGTGATACCCGTCGCAGCGAGGTTCGTTGGCTGAGTCGGAGGCGTCGTGTCCCCGCTGCCGCCCGTGGTCGTCGCCAGAACTGTGTTCGACTGAGCAGAGTTGTTCCCTGCACCGTCTTTGGCGATGACATAGAAGCCGTATTGCGTGCCAGACACCAACCCCGTTGCGGTGAACGTAAGGGCTGTTGTGGTTGATCCAATTTTCGTCGCAGCAGCACCCGCCGCACTGGCAAACACGTCGTATCCGGTGACCCCGGTGTTATCCGTGGACGCGGTCCAGGACAGATCCACTGTGGTATTCGTGATGTTCGTCGCTGGTTGAAGGACTGGTGCCGTCGGCGCTTGAGTGTCCCCACCGCCACCGCCGCCACCACCGCCGCCACCACCGCCACCACCACCGCCCGTGCCGCCGCCACCACCACCGCCACCGATGGGCACCTCAGCTTCAACGGCTCCGATGTTTACGCCACCATTCTGACTTCGCGGATTACCGATCTGATCGGTCGTCTGGCCATCCGGATTCGATCCTGCATTGAGAGCGCGACTCCCGGTGACAATCGGATGGTAGTCGGTCCCGTTTGTCGCTCGGGTCAGCAGCCCGTAGACGATGTTCGTCGTGCCACTGAGGAAGCTGAACGATGTGGTGTTGTCGGGAGCGTTCGTGTTGATTGCGGTCGAGAACAGGTTCGCGCTGTTGCCAGTGAGCGGGGGCACCGTGCTAACGTCACGACCGTTCACCGTGTTATTGACGCCGGTGATGGTGTCATTCAGCCCAACGATGGTACTGATAATCTCCAGGCTTCCTTCGTTGCGAACGCCTCCGCCCTCGTTGTTGCTCTGATTCTGAACCACGGTCGAATTGTGGATCTGAGCGGTCGCGCTGTTGACGAAGAGACCGCCACCGCGAGAGAAGCCGTTAAATTTCCCTGTGCCCCCCACGGAGAAACTACCGCTGCGTCCGGCCGGAGCGGCAAAGTTTCCAGACACGGTGCTGTTCTGAATCTTGGTGGTACCCGCGACGGAGTAGAGACCGCCACCGAAAGAGTTCCCGCCCGAACCTGGCCCTCCAGGTTTTCCATTCGCCGCTCGGCCTCCTGACCCACCATTCCCCGCGGCGGGGAATTGGGCGTTGACGCCGTTGTTGATAAGGCTGCTGTTCTTGATCGTGACGCTGACAGCACCGGCCCCGACGTAGACGCCAGACCCAAGAATGCTGCCCCCGTTTCCACCCTTACCACCGACGCCGCTCGCCGCGCTGCCGCCAGCACCACCATCGGCACGCTCGAGGGCACTTCCACCCATCACATTTCCGATAACGTTCGTCGTAGTCAGACTCAGCGTCCCGGTGTTGACGTAGATCCCACCACCCTTGAGATCGCCACCGTTTCCGCCGATGCCCCCAGTCCCGGTCAGACCATTCGCTCCGAATGTCCCTCGGGTACCACCGGTGCCACCGTGTCCACCGTCGCCCCCAGCGAAACTGTTGTTTTGAATGGTGGTACCCGTGAGCGAAACAATCCCCGCATCCGCGTAGATTACGCCACCTTCGCCAACTCCACCGTTGCCACCAACCCCGCCATTCCCGTCACCGACGGCGGGAGTCGATGCGAGGCCTTGACCGCCAGGTCCACCGTTGCCACCATTACCAACAACTGCCTTGTTATTGCTGAAAGTCGCGCCCACGGGGATCGAGATGCTTGTGGTGGTTCCGGCGTAAAGCGAACCACCGCGAACGTTCCCGCCGTTGGCACCAGCCCCACCATCACCACCTGCCAGTCGCCCCTGTCCACCAGCGCCGCCGAGCCCACCGTGACCCGAACTGATGGTGATGGTGCCAGCGGTCACGCCTGTCCCAATCGTGATAGCTCCAACGTTTACCCAGATGCTACCACCTTCCGCGTTGCCGCCGATTCCCCCAAATCCGCCGACCCCACCGTTCGACCCTGTCGGAAGAGGCAACGTGTCCGCCCCCGCACGCCCGGCATCACCACCATCCCCTGCACTCACCGTATTCCCACCGATGGTAGATGCCGCACCAATGGCCACAGTGCCCTTGGCGTCCCACACACTTCCACCTTGCGCGTTACCCGCCGCCCCACCATTCCCACCGTCCGCCGGAGGCTGCGAGAGCAAGCCCGCATTCTGACCAAGGCCGCCCATTCCACCATTGCCCGCGCTTACCTTGTTGGTTGCAACCGAGGAAGGGGTTCCGGTTGTCCCAATCGTGACGTTGCCCGCCAAGACATACACCCCGCCACCCGATGCACTACCACCCACTCCACCGTTGATAAAGAAGTGCGTGTTCCCAGCGAACGCCGTGAAACCATCTGCCCCAGCTCCCGCGAGAGCGGAATTGGTGTTGACCCCCGAGCCGTTGTCGATCGTGACATTACCCGCGAGAACGGCAATGGCGCCACCGATCGCGTTACCACCCGCACCACCGCCAGGCAGGTCAACGGGGTTCGAGCCCGATGTACCGTCTGCACCCTTAGCCTCGTTTTTGGAGACAGTCGAAGCGTGGTCGATGACCACATTCCCCGCGCTCACGAGGATGGCGCCGCCAGTGGCGCTGCCACCCACCCCGACACCAATAGCCCCCGTGAGTGGAATGAACCCAGCACTTCCGGCCACCCCGGGCTTGCCGCCGATTGCCTTATTCAAATTCACTTTCGTGGTGTTGTCGATCAGGACGTTGCCGGTGACGATCCAAATACCACCGCCCTTCGACTCTCCAGCAGCTCCAGCATTACCAGCACCCGCAGCGATGCTCCCGTTCCCACCATTCCCACCTTTCCCACCCGTCGCGGCATTGGTAGAAACAGACCCACCGTGGTTTACAGTCAGCGACCCGGTCTTGATGTAGATGGCACCAGCGTGAGCAGCGCCAGCGTTGCCGCCGTTGCCAGCTCGGCTGCTGTTCCCGGCATTCCCACCACGACCACCGGCTCCACCTACGACCGTGTTATTCTTCGCTGTGGATCCGTTATCGAGGCTGAGTGAACCCGTTTCGATCCAGACGCCCCCACCTTCTGCGACTCGAGACGTGCCGCCATCTCCACCGCGGCCTCCAGTCTCTCGGGGGCCTCCGCCATCAACCCCACCATTACCGCCGTTTCCACCACGACCGCCGGCTCCGCCAGTCAGCGTATTGCCATTGATCGAAGAGTTCGTATCGAGTGTGGCACTTCCCGCCTTGATGTAGAGGCCACCGCCGAACCCTTGGCCGGCAATCCCACCATTCCCACCAATACTTCCGCCGCCACCGATGCCGCCAATTCCGTTCGCACCCGCATTTCCACCTTTCCCAGTCGCACCGTTTGACCCAGGCGGAGTGCCGGTGCCACCGGTCCCGCCCGCCCCACCCGCACCGGCCGCCCCACCCGCACCCGGTAAACCACCATTGCCACCTGCACCACCTGCGCCACCCGCACCGCCCGCACCAGCCGTGAGCCTGTTACTGCCAATCGTCGAGGCAAGCGCCAGCGAAAGAGTCCCACTTGCAATAAAAATCCCACCGCCCGCAGCGGATCCGGCGTTCCCCCCAGCTCCCCCAAGACCAGCGTGCCCTCCCTTTGCACCATCGCCACCCCTTCCGCCATCACCACCCGTTCCGCCAGGGCCACCATTACCCCCAGGACCAGCGCCACCCGCGAAGCCATTGACCCCTGTACCGCCATTACCACCCTTACCACCATTACCACCATTACCACCATTACCACCCCTTCCACCATTACCACCCGCACCGCCATCACCGGCTGTAACCGAGTTTGAATTCACTCCTGATGCGGCGTCCATGACGATCTTGCCTGCCGCGATGTAGACACCGCCCCCGCTGGCATCGCCACCTCCACCACCGATCCCCCCAGAGGCACCATTCCCGCCAGCAGTGCCATTCCCGCCTTTAGCACCATTACCACCGAGACCACCACCGGCTGCACCATTCACACCATTCGCACCATTCGTACCATTCGTGCCACCCGCACCACTACCGCCATTCCCACCCGCTTGACCCTGACCACCAATGGCGGCGTTGTTCACAATCGTGGAATTTTTGATTGTGATCGTTCCGCCCGCCGAATACAGCCCACCCCCGAATGCGCTGGCACCGGTCGCGCCATTGCCACCAGGAGATCCAGAACTGCCGGGAAGCACACCATTTCTGCCGCTGAGATCAGCAGCGATTGTCTTGCCATTCGCCTGATCATTCTTCAATACGGAGCCGGTGAGGAAAACATCGGCCCCACCCGAGTTCAGAATGCCGCCACCCTTCACGTCGGTCGTGAACGGAAGCACGGCCGTCCCGTCATCGATCGCAGTTCCCCCGGAGATCGTGACATTCTGAATCTTGACGACGACGTCGTTTCCAAAGATTTGCATCACTCGGTCACGGGCCTGCTGCCGAATGGTTGCTCCTTTGCCCGCACCGACAAACGAGTAGGTTTTGATCGCGGTCACCCTGCCCGTATCAACGATGTCAAGGTCGCCTGTTTGATTATGGTTCTCCTGCTCACCAACAAATGCAGTATTCGCCAGCGTCAGGTCGTAAATTCCGCTGGAGCTCATGTTGATGATGATGTTGCTGTCGCCGCTGGCGTTCGCAACCTCGACGCAGTATCGAAGGCTTCCCGTTGTGCCGGTGCCGGAGGCGGAATCTGCAGCTCCGGATGTTGCCGTCAGAACAAGGGTCGGAACAATTCGATCGTCGAGTTGTTCGACCGTGAGAGCCGTTGCGTTTGAACGACGCTTCTTCCGAGTTAGGCTAAAGATGTTTTGTAATGATTGTGCCCAAGAAACTGGTTTACGGCGACTCATGGCGTGCTCACAGATTAAAGGAGGAGAATGCACAATACACACGGCCGACGGCTACCCCTGATAGGGTAACCCGCCGGCCGAAAAAGATCCTCATATTCGAGCACCCATTTTGCTGGGCACCGAACATCTTTGGGCAGATCGTACTGTTTATCCAGCCTGTTCATTTAACCCCATTTGAACCACGCAGGTTCTGAGGGGCACAGTTACTGTCAGATTCCGTCGAGGGCGATTCCGCCGGTCATAATGGTCAGCGGGAATCCACCAGTCAGGACACTTCCGGTCAAAGGATCGAGGTATTGAACGCCGGAACTTGCACTCTCTGTGAGCAGTGCCAGTTCTTCCGCTCCGGACCCAATCGGGTCGGCATTCGAGATCGCGTGATCGACGATGTCCGTACCGACTAGGTAGCTCTTGCTCGGGCCGGTTCCCGTGCTCACGGCGGTTGCCAGCCCGGTGCTGGTGTTCACCGAGAAGGCCGCGATCCGAACCTGGAAGTTGTTCGGGTCGGTCGTGCGATCCAACACGGAGAAGACCAGATCCGATTTCCCGTCGGCGTTCGTATCCACAAAGGCGACACGAGCGTCGCGTTGCAAAACCGTATCGCCCGAGCCGATCCCCGCGAACGGAGCGAATGGCGAGCCTGTTCCCGACAGGTTCAGTTCGCTCAGGTCCGATCCGTTGAACTGGTAGGCTTTCAGCTTGACGGTCTTGTTCGGGTTGGATGCGGCAACAGGGCCACCGCGAGTCACCGCGATTTCGTCCTGGGCGAATCCGCCCGTGTTCAGGGTTCCATCCAGATCGCCAGCGGCAACAACGACTCCCTTCTGGTAGCCGGCTCCGAACGGTGTCTGAATACTTCCGATGTTGCTGTCGTCGCTGCCGTCGGCATCGGTGCCTTCCTCGATGACGGCGAGCCGACCGAACTCCGCAAGCCCAGCCGTGCCAGTTCCACCGCGACTGCCCGCGATGAAATCGACTCTGCCATCGCCGTTCACGTCGCCAGTCGCGATGTTCAGCCCGTTGATGTACGCACCGGTCTTCCCGGCAGGGCCGTCCGTGGTGGCGAACGGCGTGAACGTGTGATTGAGCGTCAAGGTTCCCTTGGTGAGCGCCGCTCCATCGTAGACGAATGCTTTGCCGGCCATGCTGGTCGCCAAACCCGCGACACCAGCCGGGTTCGCTGCAGCGACAACGAGATCCGCGACCCCGTCGAAGTTGAAGTCGCCCAGCGCAACCTCGATGAGTCCCGTGTACTGCGAACCGCCGACCACATCGAGCGGCCGAACGTTCGCGATGACCGCTCCGGTCGCGGCGTTCAGAATGCGAACCCGACCATTGGAGCCGCCAACGGCGAGGATACCCGGGGTCGTGTTGGCAATGCTGCCCTTGGCCTGGAACTGGTCGCCGGCCGGGGCAATCCCCGGTTCGCCGTTGATCTTGTTCAGGTTCTGGTCCATCTGGTTGCCGCTGATATCCAGGATGTCCACGCTCGTGGTGAGTGTGTACGTCCCGCTCTTCGACTGGCTCGGGAAGGTCACGTCGAACGTGTCCGTCGTGCCAGCCTTCAGCGTCACTGCGGTGGGAGCGATTGCGCCGACCGGACCCGTCAGCGTGATGTCCGCTGTCGTGAAGCTCGTCGGGTTGATCGCTTCGCTGAACACCAATTCGACGGTGTCGAAGGTGTTTGCGATTGCGCCCGAGAACGTCGCCTTCGTGATGTTCGCGCCTTCCGTGTCGCTCGTCGATTGGAATTGGTCGCCAGCAGGAGCGGTTCCCGGTTCCCCGTTGACCGTGTTCCCGTTCTGGTTCATCTGGTTGCCGGCGACACCCCCGAAGTCGAGGATGTCCACACCCAAAGTCACGGTGTCAGGCCCAGGAGATTTCGGCGTGAAGGTCACGTCGAATACGTTCATCGTGCCAGCTTTCCGCGTGACACCCGTCACGAAGATTGCTGGCGCCCCAGGCGGCCCCGACACCATAACGTCCGTGATGGTGAAAGTGTTGGCGTCAATCGGCTGGTCGAAGGTCAGCTCAACTTTATTAAACGCCCCGACTGGTCCCGAGAAGACAGCGCTGACAACTTTTGCGCCGCTCGTGATGGCCGGGTCACGCAGAACCGCCGTCGCAACGTGTTGATCGCCACTGGGATTCGGCGTGGCTTCGCCGTTGATACCGTTTTTGTTGTCGTCCATCTGGTTGGCACCGCCAACCGCCGTGTCCCGCATCGTCTGACTGAGCAGCAGGGTATAGACCCCAAGCACAGCCTGGTTCGGGAACGAAATCTCGAACACCTTGTTGCCGCTGCCAGCTACCAACGTGACTGCCGTCGGCGTGATGCTGTTACCGGTTGGCCCGGTGAGACTCAGCACCTGAGCCGTCGAGAAACTCGTCGGGTCGATAGCCTCGTTGAACGTCACCGTTGCCGTGTCGAACGTTGCGGTTCCTGGTGCAATTTTCGTCGAGAACACCACCGACACCACGAACGCACCCGACGTGTCGGTCACCAATCCGTTACCTTCGATCGCTCCGACATCGGCTGCCAAACCCTGAACTCGTGCTCCCTGAATCTGATCGACGAGCAGATTGTCTGGGTTGGCTCCATTATTCAGAGCAGACAGCGCCCCCACGGGAAGTTTGCTGAACACGTCGGGTGTCACCAGCCCATGCTCGGCGGTTCCGTTCGGTGCCGTTTGCGAACCAATCACGAAGACCGTGTTGCCAGGGCCGCCCGTGCTTGAGAGTGCGTTGGCCGTGTTCGTGACCGGATCGTTGAACGCCGGGTTCGTGAACGACTTCCCAACGACATTCCCGTTCACTCCGTCGCTAATTCCGCTGAATCCGGTGTTGTTCTCGATCATGTTGTGATCGCCGCTCAGCGTGCCGGTGGAATCGAGATCCTTCCCGTTGACGGTAATCGCGGCCCCAATGTTGGCCGCCAAACCGTTCTGACCCACGATCGTGCTGACAAGTTCGAGGGCTCCGCTCTTCACCTTGATGCCACCGCCAGCCGTGTTTGCAACGCCCGTGTTGAAGACGATGGTCGAGTTGTGGATCTTGGCAATCGGGCTATCCAGCGCGATGGCACCCCCCGCCGAGTCGATTGCCGAGGCGCCCACGGCGTTCTCGGAGAACGTGCTGTTCGTGATGCTGGTGGTTGCCGCTTCCGAGTAGAACGCACCACCGAGCGACTTGCCCTGAGTCCCCGCGGGCGCTCCGGCACCCGACGCGCCGCCCGCAGCAGCGAGGTTGTTGTAAAAGCTGCTGCTGAGGACCGTGACTGCACCAGCCGTCGCTGGGGCATACACAGCACCGCCGGCCGAATTTCCGCCATTCCCACCCGGTGCGGTCTTCCCGACACCGCCGTTGCCCGCCGCGCCGCCCGTTGCGATGTTGCCGGTTCCAGGTGTGTTAATCCGAACGGTGTTGCTGCCCGCAACGGTTGACCCAACGCCACCGAAATTCACCTCAGATAGCGAGAGCGTACCCGTGTTGGTCGCGATCGCCCCACCGCGACCCGCACCGCCCGAACCGCCGGTTCCGGCACCGCCGATCACGGTTCCAAAGCCACCGCCGTCCTGGCCAATTCCGCCCGTTGCGAGGTTCCCGGTGAACCGCGAGAGCGAAACAGACACCGCTCCGCTGTTCGTGTAAATCGCGCCGCCCTCGGCTGCTCCGCCAGATCCACCGTTCCCCGCCTTGCCGCCCGCAACGGCCGCGGATGCAGCAGATACCGTCCCGCCCCCGCCGCCGACCGCCTGGTTCGCACTGAAGTCGGCGCGACCATCAATCGTCACGGTCGCCGCCCCAATCCAGATGGCACCACCTTGAGCAAGTCCACCGTTGCCGCCGCTACCGTTGTTTCCGATTGCTTGAAGTGCGGCGGTGACGGGCCCCTGTCCGCGTCGTCGGCCTTGTCCGCCGTCCCCGATCCCACCCATTTGCGTCAGGTGGTTCGCGGCGTTGCTGGCGAACGCCGCGCTGCCCGACACCTTGACACTTCCGTCTTGCACCCACAGACCGCCGCCGGCAGCGTCGCCCGAATTGCCACCGTTGCCGCCCGCTCCGTTTGCGACTTTGCTCGCGCCTGCGCCGCTGCCGGTTCCGCCAAGACCGCCGTTGCCGCCTTTTCCCGCGCGTGCCTCATTCTGGCGAACCTGCGACAACCCTTGAATGACGACGTTGCCTTTCAGTGCCCAGATGCCACCACCTTGAGCAGCACCGCCGGTGCTTCCGTTCCCAGCGTTGCCTGCGAAGCCTCCCGGCACCCCTGCGTCGCGGCCGGATCCGCCATCGTTGCCCTCACCACCAACGGCGATATTCAGCGAGATGGTCGAAACGCCATCAACCGTGACGTTGCCCAGTTCATCCGCGATTCCGCCACCAACAGCCGGGCCGGCAGGTGAAGCATCTGCTCCGTTCCCGCCGCGGAATGTGGGCACCCCACTTCCACCACACCCACCAGCTTGGCCTTTTCCGCTGAGGATGCTGTTGTTGGTGATCGAGGAACCACCCAGCACACTCACGTTGCCAGCCACAACATACACACCACCGCCACCCGCCTTCGCGGCGATCCCGGCAGCACCGCCCGCACCACCGACCGCAGTGGGTCCTACTGACCCGCCCCGCCCGCCACTTCCGCCGTCACCACCACCCGGAGCCGCGACGTTTGCCTGATTGCCGTTGACGGAGGATTTCCCTTGGATGAGGACGTTCCCCGCTTTGGCATAGACACCGCCACCCAGCGCCATGCCCGAATTGCCGCCCTTCCCACCGACTCCGCCCACGCCCTTGTTCACGCCGCCGTCGTCCCCGTAGTTGCCGTCGCCACCTTCCGCTCCGATCGCTTTGTTCGCCGTGACGCTGCTCGCGAGGTCGATCGTCACGTCGCCGCTTCCTGCGTAGATTCCGCCACCCAGGAAACTCCCGGCGTTGCCGCCATCGCCGCCTGCTCGCCCGAAACCGTCCGGGGAGGTTGCTCCAGCGGCACGCCCGTCACCGCCTGTGCCGCCGAAGCCGCCACTGCCTTGATTCCCGGTGACCTGGGCACCACTGAGCGTCACGCTCCCAAGCGAGGCGTAGATCCCCGCACCGCCAGCATCTCCGCCCGCGCCGCCCGCACCGTTCACGCCGCCATTCTTGCCTTGACCGCCGTTTTTCCCACGACCACCCGCAGCCGCCGCGAACCCCGATGACCCAATGTTGACGGTGTTGTTCTGGATGAGACCGCCGGTGATCGCGACCTTCCCATTCGCCGCGTAGATGCCGCCGCCGAATGCCGTGCCACCGTTTCCACCACTCCCACCGGCCCCGCCCGATTTGCCAACCCCGCCATCAGCGCCAATGCCACCAGTTCCACCACCACCGGGACCCATCGAGCCGCCCGCTGTGCCGCCTTTATTGATCGAGTTGCCGAAGACCTTCGCACCAGTGCCGATCGTCACATCTCCGCTGACGACTGCCAGACCACCGCCGACTGCATTTCCGCCGTTGCCGCCGTTGCCGCCAGCACCACCTCCGCCGCCGCCCGCAGTCGTCAGACCGCCCCCGCCGCCGCGACCGCCTTGCCCGTCGCCTGCGGAACTATTGACGGCGTTATTGACGATTTGCGTCCCGGCTGCGAAACTGACTGGTCCGGAGAGCGTGTACACTCCGCCGCCGCCAGCGTTGCTGGCATCGCCACCACGCCCACCTGCGCCGGCAAATTGACCTGCTCCGGCCTTTCCGCCCTTGCCTCCGGCTCCTGCTGCGCCAGCGTGGGCTTCATTCAATTCGATGATCGCGGTTCCGGTGACCGAAACCGAACCGGCCTCTGCGTAAATCCCACCACCGAACGCCGCCCCTCCCTTGCCACCATCACCGCCTTTACCGCCTTGCTTGGCAATGGATCCCGTTTTCCCATCGCCACCGAGACCACCGATTCCGGCGATGGCCTTGTTTCCCTTGAAATCGCTCGTGCCAGCAACGGTGATGATGCCGCCCTTCGAGTACACCCCACCACCGAAAGCGTTCTTCCCATCGCCACCATTTTTGCCAGGGTCGCCGAGTGCAACTCCGGGAAGCCCGGGGTCGCCGTTCAACATGGCTCCGCCAACCACGTTCCCTTGCACAAGAGCGTTGGTGAAGAAAACATCTCCGCCAGCGGTGTTCAGGAGGCCGCCACCCTTTGCGTCGGTTGCTCCTGGCAACACGGCATCTGTGCCGTCATCGACTGCCTGACCGCCCGTGATGGCCAGGTTCTGAAATTTGACGACGACATTCGGACCGAGAATCTGAAACACGCGATCAACGATCGTCTGCTGAATGACGGTCCCGGTGCCAGCGCCCTGGAAGATGTAGGTCTTGGGGGCACCCGGTGTGCCGACGTTCACGATGTCGAGATCGCCGCTGGCGTTCGCGTTTTCTTGCGAAGCTTGCGGAAGTGTCAGCGTGTAGGTGTTCGCGGTGAAGGAGATTGTGTTCGTTGCATCTGTATTGGTGTTCGCGAGTGTGATGACCTGGCGAAGACTGGCCGTGCCACCCGCCAGCGTTGCGCTGCCAATTGCGCCATCTGCGAGAGTTGAATCTGCCGTGAAGTTTGCGGGAGTGATCCGATCGCCCAATTGCTCGACGCGCGGAATCGCCCTCGCCATCCATTTCTTGTGAAATGGACTGGCGATGTTTTTGAGAACATCAGCCAGTTTGGGTTTGCGACTCATGTGTCACTCAGGACGAAGAGGGGGGGAAAATCCCCCCCTCCTTAGGCTTCCACCGACCATGAATAAGGACGTAACTTCCGAACCTTACCTATCCTCGGAGAACGAATCATTCAGGTAGGTGGCGCTGTTCATCCAGCCTCTGCGATCTGCCCCCGGCGGAACCCGCAGGTTCCGCCGGGCCTGTTTACTGTCAGATACCCGAGATGGTGATACCGCCCGTCACGATCGGCAGAGCGAACCCACCGGTCAGAACCGTCCCGTTGAGCGGGTTGAGGTACTGAACCTGATCGTTCGCGCTCTCGGTGATCAAGGCCAGCGGGACGACAGCCGTTCCGGTCGGGTTCGCACCCGAGATCGCGTGATCCACGATGTTGGAACCGGTCGTGTAGCTGTTGCTCGGGCCGGTGCCCGTGCTGATCGGGGTTGCCAGGCCGCTCGCGAGGTTCACCGAGAACGCCGCGATGCGAACCGTGGTGTTTCCTGGCGTCGAGAGCGGATCGAGAGCCGAGAACACCAGTTCGGCCTTGCCGTCGCCGTCGATGTCCGTGAACGCCACGCGGGCATCCCGCTTGATGACGTTGGCCCCAGAGCCGATCCCCGCGAACGGAGCCAGCGGCGTCGAGGAGCCGGACAGCGCCAGTTCGGTCAGAGCACCACCACTGAGCTGATAGGCCTTCAACTTGACGGTCTGGTTGGGGTTCGTGGCCACAACCGGTCCGCCGCGAGTCACGGCAATCTCGTCGCCATTGGCTCCGTCGAGGTCGCCAGCGGCAACAACCACACCCTTCGTGTAGGTCGAACCGAACGGCGAGATGCCGTTTGGTCCCGAACCGATTGGGGTGGTGGAAGTCGTGCCATCGATCACGATGACCCGACCGAACTCGACAACCGTTCCACCGCGAGTACCAGCGACGAGATCGGCCTTACCGTCGTTGTTGACGTCGCCAGCAGCGATGTTCAACCCGCTGAGGTAAGCCCCGGTCGTCCCGGCAGGACCGTTGGTGTTGGCGAACGGCGTGATCGTGTTGTCGAGCGTCAGGATGCCAGAAGCGAGCCCGGCGTCGTCGTAGACGAACACCTTGCCAGCCTTGGTTGCATCCAGACCCGCGACACCGATCGGGTTGGCGGAAGCGACCGCGAGGTCGAGGCCACCGTCTCCGTCGAAGTCGCCGAGGGCAACCGAGACGAGCCCGTTGTAAGGCGAGCCTGGGACGTCCAGTGGGCGAACCGTCGAGAGCACCGTGCCCGTGGCTCCGTCGATGATTCGAACGGTGCCATCGGATCCGCCAACCGCCAGCAGCGCCGAGCTTGGGCTGCCGATGCTGGCCGTGCTCTGGAACTGATCACCGGTTGGGGCAATCCCCGGTTCGCCGTTGATCATGTTCAGGTTCTGGTCCATCTGGTTGCCGGCGAAGTCGAGGATGTCCACGCTCGTGGTGATCGTGTACGTCCCGTTCGTCGTCTGGCTTGGGAAGGTCACGTCGAACGTGTCCGTCGTGCCTGCCTTCAGCGTCACTGCCGCCGGCGTGATCGCTCCGCCTGGACCCGTCAGCGTGATGTCCGCTGTCGTGAAGCTGGCTGGGTCGATCCCTTCGTTGAACACCAACTCGACGGTATCGAACGTGTTCGCGGCTGCACCCGAGAAGGTCGCCTTCGTGATGTTCGCACCTTGCGTGTCGGTCGACGACTGGAACTGGTCACCGGCTGGTGCGATGCCTGCTTCGCCGTTGATCGCGTTGCCGTTCTGGTTCATCGGCAGGCCAGCGGCCCCACCGAAGTTCAGAATGTCGGTGCTGAGGGTGATTACCAACGGACCAGCCGCTGCTGGCGTGAAGGTCACGTCGAACGTGTTCGCCGTTCCTGCCACCAGCGTGACACCCGTCACGAAGATGGTCGGACCACCTGGAACGCCCGAGACGATTGTCACGTCGCTGGTGGTGAACGTCGTGGTGTCGATCGGCTGATCGAACGTGATCCGCACCTTGTTGAAGGTGGTGCCCGTTCCGGAGAAGACCGCGCTCGTGACGGCCGCACCGCTGGTCAGCGCTGGGTTCGTCAGAATGCCGGTCGATTGGTCCTGGTCGCCAGGGCCAGAGGTGCCGATCGGGTTGATCGCGGCTTCACCGTTGATGCCGTTCTTGTTGTCGTCCATCTGGTTCTCAGTGCCGACCGCGGTGTCGCGGATCGTCTGGCTGAGAAGCAGGGTGTACTTACCAAGAATGTCCGAGTTCGGGAACCTGATGGTGAACGCCGTGTTGCCGCTGCCAGCCACTGGCGTGACTGAGGTTGGCGTGATGTTCGCACCATCCGGACCGGTGAGGCTGAGAATCTGAGCCGTCGAGAAGCTCGTCGGGTCGATGGCCTCGTTGAAGGTCACGGTGATCGTGTCGAACGTTGGCGTGCCTGTTGCCGACGTCGAGAAGACCGACGACACAACGAACGCACCTTGCGTATCGCTTGTCGAGCCGTTGCCTTCGATGGAACCCACGTCGGCCGCGAGGCCCGCAACACGAGGATTATCGATCTGGTCAACGGTCAGGTTGTCCGGGTTGGAACCCTTATCGAGAGCGGTGAGAGCACCGACCGGCAACTTGCCAGCCGGATTGAATGCGCTTCCTGTGAACTCAGCTGGAGTGACCAAGCGGAAGTATTGCGTTCCGTTGGTCGCTGTCTGCGCCGCCGCACTATCCACAAACACGGTATTCTGCGAACCGCCCGCAGCCCCGGTCTGGTTGAATGTTGGATTCAAGAACGACTTGCCGACGATATTTGTCGCCCCAGCGATCGTGAAGCCTGTGTTGGACTCGATCAGGTTGTGGTCCCCGGTCAAAGTCCCTGTGTTGCTAATGTCGGAGGCTGGGCCGACCTGCGGGACGACGGCGATATTGGGGACCGGCAGCGGAGCACCGATGCTGTTACGTCCCACAATCGTGCTGACGAGTTCCAGCGTTCCATCGTTCCGGATGCCACCGCCAGCGTCGATTGCCGCGTTGTACACAATTGTCGAATTGTGAATCTTGGCTGCGGGGCTGTTGACATACACGCCGCCACCAACCGAGTTACCCGCAACCGCACCGGCGCCGCCGGCGCCGGTGTTGTTCTGAGCAATCGTGCTATTCGTGATGCTGACGATTGGCGAAGTGGCGTAGATCGCCCCACCTTCCGAATCGCCACCCGTTCCTTCAGCAGGAGCACCGCTTGCACCGCCGGCACCCGTCGTGTTCAAGAAGAAACTGCTCTGGCTGATTGTGACGCCCTTCGCAGTGGCTCCTGCCCAAACGGCTCCACCCTCGGATGCACCACCATCGCCAGCCTTGGTGCCCTTGCCGCCACCAACGCCCCCAACGAGGGCCTTGTTGGTGTTGAGGTTATCGGTCGTGAGTGTCAGAGTGCCTGTCCCGATGGCGATTGCACCGCCGACCGAGTCACCACCCTTGCCGCCCTGGCCGACACCAATACCGAGCAAGCCACCCTTACCACCGGCTCCACCTGCAACCGAGGCAGTTCCTAAAACCGTGGCCGCGCCGGGGTTGACCGCCAGGTTGTAAGTGAAGTTGGCGGCAGTCGCACTTGTGATGGTAAACGTGCCGTTGTAACCCGCAGGCGTGAAGCCCGCAATCGTGACGGTATCACCCGGTTGGAAGGTATTGGCGACTGTTACAGTGACGACTCCGCCTGCCCAAGCAATTGCTGTCGGGAAAACAGTCGTCGGCGTCGTTCCAACCGTGTTCAGCGTGAATGTGGCGCCAGTAGCAGAAATGTCACCAGATTGCGAGAAGATCGCACCGCCCTTGCTCGCTCCACCAGCTCCACCTTGAGCAATCACACCACCAACAGCACCTGAGGCCCCAAAACCACCCCGAGCGCCCTTGGCTGTGTTCCCCTGGAACGTCCCGGTCGTCACAGTGACACCAGCCGTGCCAGTCCAGATGCCACCGCCAGCGGCAAGTCCACCCAAACCGCCATCACCGTTAATCGCCAAACCACCACCAGCACCGCGATTCCCACCGTCTCCAGCGAACCCACCGATCGCCTGGTTCCCGTTCACGGTCGAACTGCCCGAGACCTTCACGCTGCCGTCCTGAACCCAGGCACCACCGCCTGTGCCTTCACCACCGGCACCGCCAATCGTCCCGGCACCGGCAACCGCACCAAGACCACCCGCACCGGAATTCTTTCCGGCTCCACCCTTCGCGATGTTCGGGCTCGCGACCGTCCCGAGTTGCGATCCTCCTTGGATGGTAACCGCCCCATTGAGAGCCCAGATACCACCACCGTGACCAACACCACCGGCACCACCGGCACCACCGGCACCACCATTTCCGCCGGCTCCGCCAGTGCCGCCAGCCGCACCGACACCAGCATTACCACCAAATGCCTGGTTACCCAGAACCTTGGAAACAGTATCCAGTGTCACGTCACCGGCAGCATTGGCGATACCACCACCCGCACCCGAGCCGCCTGCACCACCATTTCCACCAGCACCACCGGCAATCGCACCGTTCTGCCCAATCTGACCATCGCCACCCTTACCACCCAGGGCTTTGTTGGTCCCGACAGAGGCTGAGGTCAAGCTGACATTGCCAGCCAAGGCATACACGCCACCACCGGCGGCCTTACCACCAGCCCCGCCCGCTCCACCAGCTCCACCCGACCCGGCAGCAACACCACCAAGTCCGCCGTTGCCACCTGCACCAGCGGCTGCGGAATTACCCTGGACGGAAACCCCTCCATTGAGGGTAACATTCCCGGCCTTTGCGTAGACACCAGCTCCCTGGGCAACGGTACCTGCCGCACCGCCCGCGCCACCCACACCGCCCCGACCGCCTGCGATCGCACCACCACCGCCACCATTCGCACCAAGAGCACCATTCCCACCGTGTGCCGTGTTGCCCGAAACGATTCCTCCGGTGATCGTGATATTTCCCTTGCCAGCGAAGACACCACCGCCCTGGAAGAGAGCACCTGCACCGCCTGCACCGCCTGCACCGCCCACACCCGGAGCTCCTGCTGCACCGTAACCCACACCACCAACACCGGCTGTGCCACCAAAGCCGGCGCTGCCGAAGTTATTGCTGACGTTTGAGGCGCCACTGAAAACAACATCACCCGAGACAACGTAGGCACCGGCACCACCGGCAACACCACCAGCGCCACCATCGCCACCCTTACCAGCGCCAACCTGCGCCGAACCACCCACACCACCCACACCACCGTCACCGCTACCCTGATCGACGTGGTTACCGCTGAGGATCGAGCCGTTGCTGAACGTCACCTTTCCGGTGCCAGCATCGGCGTAGATACCACCACCGAACGCGGTGCCGCCATTACCAGCCGTTCCACCAATACCACCAACTTTGCTCGCCTTGTTCGCGGTCGCTGGCGTGGCATTGCCACCCGAGCCACCCTGGCCGTTCCCAAACACCTCGTTGATGAGGTTATCTTGAACCTTCGACGCATCAACGGTGAGAGCACCGCTAATCACAGCGACACCACCACCGAGTGAGTTGCCACCCTGACCACCTGCTCCGCCGTTTGCGCCCCCGCCACTCGTGTCGGCAAGTCCAGCGTCGCCACCCGCGCCACCCAAACCGCCATCAAGCGTTTGAGTCGTTCCAAAGACTGTTGCGGCCGCCAGCCCGGTAATCGTGCTGACGTAAGTAAACGTGGTTGCAGTTGGGGTTGTTGCGATCTTGTAGACGCCGTTGTAATTGCCTGGGCCAGTGCCCGCAACTTCAACGAGTTGGCCGATCTGATAATTGTGAGGGGCGGCAGTCGTGACGGTGACAATATTGCCCGCTTCCGAGGCGGCCGTAACCACCCGAGGCACCAAGCTGACCGCCCGAACCGTCCCGAACGCAGTCCCTGCTGCACCACCCAAACCCGTCGGGTTGAAGACGGTGAAGTTCGCGGCAGTCGCTGTCACAACCCGATAAACGCCGTTGTAAGCCCCCGGAACAACACCACTGATCTGAACCAAATCGCCCGCTACAAATCCATTCGCAGCGGTGATGGTGACAACATTGGTTGCTTCGGTGGCCGCTGTAATGGCGACAGGAGTCGTTGCAGACGAAACGCCGTTCACTTGGTTCGCGGAGACGGTCGATCCAGCGAGGACACTCACGTCGCCGATCTTGCTGAAGACCGCACCACCGCCACCATCGCCAGCCGCACCACCCTTACCGCCTACGCCACCTTGACCGGTCGTCTTGCCCTTCCCGCCTGCACCGCCTGCACCGCCTGCACCGGCCAATGCGATGTTCGTTGTGAGGATCGAGGCACCCTTAACGACAACGGTTCCGGCGTCAGCGTACACGGCACCGCCCTTCGCGGCACCGCCAGCCCCACCGTCGCCACCAGCCCCGCCAATTTTACCCGCGACTGTCTGAGCAAACCCAGCCCCGCCATTCCCACCAACACCACCGACCGCCAAGTTCGCCTTGAACTGGCTTGCGCCGTCGATGGTGATCGTGCCACCGGTCGAGAACACACCGCCACCGAACGCACTCTTGGCAGCCCCACCGACCCCGCCAGCATTCTTTGCTGCCGTGCCGACCGCCCCATTCGATCCGTTGATCTGAGCCCCACCAGCGACGTTGCTCTGAACAAACGCGTTGGTGAAGAAGACGTCGCCACCACCACCGTTAAGCAGACCGCCACCCTTGGCATCAAACTGCCCAGGTGTTGCGCCAACTTCACCACCGTCAACTGCCTTACCGCCCTGAATCACGACGTTCTGGAACTTCACGGTGATGCCAGGACTGACGATCTGAAACACGCGATCAAGAACCGTTTGGTTGATGATCGTCGTTGCACCTTGACCCGAGAAGATGTACGTCTTGGGCGTGGTGCTCACGAGGTCGAGGTCACCCGTGCCGTTGGCGTTTTCTTGAGCATTGCCACCATTGAGAGAAGTCAAGTTGTAGACACCAGCACCGAGGTTGAATGTCTCGGTTGGACCAGGATCCGCATTCGCTGAAGTGATATTGGCTCGAAGACTGTTGAGCCCACCGTCGATAGCCGCAACGTTCGGGGTGAACGTCGCTGGGACGATACGCTGATCGAGTGATTCGAGGTTCAGCCGAGTTGCCGCCACTCGCTTCTTGAGGCGGACTGGGCTGAAGATGTTCTTGATTGCTTTTGCCAACGTAACAGACTTGCGATTCATGTTTCTCTCTCAGGACACAGGAGGGGCGGTTAGAAAATCCCCACCTTGCGGGTGACAGAACGACGTTGTTCCGTCTCTGCAAGATGGATAATCGACTCAAAGGATTACGGGACTGAAACAGGGTGGAAGGGGTAACTTCCGAAAACCACAGAAACTAGTCGGCTTCGTCAACTCATCGGGGTTGGGGTGCCTCGTCGTTCGTGGTCGCATCAGGCGGGCCTCTCACGCCCAGCGACAATAGGGGTTGTCGGAATGGTTCGTGATTGAGCAGATTACGCAACCGACAACCCCCCGTCAACCATCTGCATTAGATTCCGCCTATCTTTCGTACTTTAGGGATAATTATCTTTTCCCAAGAGCGTACAGATGTGTCTTCGTCCGCAAGAAGAGGACATCTCCCGCGATCGCCGGCGAGGCCATCACCCCGGCATCTTTGCCTTCGCCAAGCCGATTTTCCGCGACGGCGTTGAACGTCTTGCCCGCAGACAGCACGAACGTCTTGCCCTGTTGATTCGAGCAGTACAGATTGCCATTCGCCAAGACCGGAGACGATGAGAACTCGCCATCGAGCCGTTCGCTCCAGAGCACCTTGCCCGTCGTTGCCTCAAGGCATGACGCAATCGCGTTGTCGCTCACCATGTAAAGCAAGTCTCCATCGAGAGTCACCGAGGGCCGCGTCGGAACGTTCTTGGTGGCCGACCACACCACCGCTTCCTTCGGCAACATCCCCGTCGAGTCGGGCTTCGCATCCGTCTTCACCGCGATGATCTTGCTCGGATGCCCCGCCGTCAGATAGAGCATGCCGTTGCCCATCACAGCACGAGCCGAGCCGTTCATGCCACCGTGAGTGACCCGCCACAGCTCCTCGCCAGTCTTCGGGTCGTAAGCCATCGTGCATTCCGCCGACGGACAGACGAGCTGCTGCCGACCGCCGATTTCCAGCACAACGGGGGTGGCGTAAGCTTTCTTGATGTCGCCGTTATCATTCGAGTATTTGATCTTCCTGTCCGTTTTCCACACAGTTTTGCCGCTAGTTTTGTCGAGAGCGGCCACATATTGCAAGTCGAACCCGTCGAAGATCAAGAAAACAAGGTCTCCGAACACGATCGGGGAGGAAGCGGGGCCGCGAAAGTGATCGCATTTCAGATCCTTGCGTTCCCACAGCACTTTGCCACTGTCGGTATCGACACACCAGGTTCCGTGACTTCCAAAATGCGCGTAGAGCCTATTCTGTTCGATAAACGGCGTGGGGCTGGCATAACTATTGAACGGATGACAGTACGCGGGGTTCGCTTCCGTTCCGAGTTTAACGTCTTGAACGATTTTGCCGGTGTCGCGGTCGATGCAGAGAGCGAAGAAGGTCACTTCCTTCACGGCGTTCGCGGGAGGAGCGCCTTTTTTCGCCGGTTGTGTCGTATCAGCGTGAACTTCGTCGGCGGTCGTGAGCCAAACTTGTTTGCCGAGAATCACGGGCGACGACCAACCCTTCCCGTGGATTGGCGTCTTCCAAAGGACGTTTTCCTTCTCGCTCCAGGTGGTAACGAGGTTCTTGGCGTCGGAGCGACCATCGGCCGTGGGACCGCGGTAGCCCGGCCAGGAATCACCAGCGATCGCGGCGTGTAACAACGCGAGCGAAGCTGTAAATGCAAGGGCGCGCAGCACGATCGGGCGGGTATCCATAGGGGTGCGAGTTCCGTGGGGCAGGAGGGACCGCCCACAGCGTACCGCCAACTCGTGCCATGTACAACGAGTAAGCAGCGAATGACTAATCCGGAAAAGTCGCCGAAGACGGACATAGATCGCATATTTTGTCCAAATTTCCATCACGGGAGAAGCCAGATGGGTTCCGTATCGAATGCTGTCGTGTCTTTTGGAACCTCGGCATCCTGCTGCTTGAGGACGGCTTGTTCGATCTTGCGGAGAGGATCTCTTTGACTTCGTCGAGGTGAACGGGTTCTCGATGTTGGCTCTGGGGCAAACTCCTGCCCAACTCGTGACGGTGTTTGGAAGAAATCGAAAGGTGAAACGTGACTGAATCGAGCGTTGTCAATGCATGGTGACTCCACCTACTTTAGCAGATGGAGTCATCACTCTCGGACCCGCGCGAGTCGCTACCCGATGCCCAATCTGACGATCACCCCACACGGGCACCTCGTCCTTCGTGAAACTCCCCTCGAATCAACTGACCGCACACTCCCGAAATCAGTTGTCGAGGCGTATCGGACGAGTCCGGCCGACGGGATGCTTGAGTCTGCTAGCGACGCCGCGGACACGGCCCTTCCGCCGGCGTTCGATTTTGCCCGTTCGATCGCACGGCTGTACCTCGCGAACCTCTGGAACGCCGTGACCGCGGACCTGGGTGGTCCCGTTCCCGAACTTGCGCCCCCAACCGCCGACCTCGACAGAGCCATCCTCCAAGCTCCGCCCATGACCGGGGCGGAGTATCTGACCGCGGATGCGCTGGCGGTCTGGTGGCGAGACCTTGATGCCCTCGTCCGGAGCGAAATCCAGACGCACCCAGGCGGGGCGCAGGATTACCTGCGATCGCGGAGCCCCCGGTGGCGAGCCGTCGGCCGGGTGACACTCCACCTCGCCGAGAACAAGCGGAACCCTGACTATCCATTCGCCTTCCTCGCCACGTTCGCCAACGGACTGACGTCACAGGGGAGGGTCAAGCATGAACCCCTGGGGCAGGCGCTCCGGGAGTACGCCGGAGCCAAGAACCGCGAGGCGATGCTCACGCTGCTCCTCCCGGTCTCAAAAGCCGCGGAATCATCGGACCTGATCCGTCGGCTCGTCGATTCCGGGGAAATCTATCACCCGCTTGCGTGGACTCCGCGGGATGCCTACGACTTCCTCCGGGCTGTCCCGCTCTTCGAATCCAGTGGGTTGATCGTTCGGGTGCCCGACTGGTGGAATGCGCGGACGCCGCCCCGTCCCCGGGTCAGCGTCAAGATCAACTCCAAGAGCACCGCTGGCGTCACCGCCGATTCGCTGCTGAACTTCTCGGTCGGTGTGAGTCTCGACGGCGAACCGCTCAGCCCGAAAGAGATCGCTGAGTTGCTTGAGGCGAGCGGTGGCTTGATCCCACTGAAGGGGAAGTGGATCGAAGTTGATCCGGAGAAGTTGAAGCAGGCTCTCACCCACTGGAAGTCCGTCGAGCGGGATGTCCGCCGGGAAGGGATTTCCTTCTTCGACGGCATGCGGTTGCTGTCCGGGGTGAACCTTGGCCGCGAGGCCGGGGACGATCCCGCGGTTGCGGTTCGCGAATGGTCGGGCCTCACCGCAGGCCCGGAATTGGATTCGATTCTGACGCGGTTACGTTCGCCGGACACCTGCCAGGAGGCGGCCCCGCCTGGACTAACAGCGAACCTCCGCCCATACCAACGCACCGGGTACTCGTGGTTGCGGTTTGTCACCCGCCTCGGTCTCGGGGCATGCCTGGCCGACGACATGGGTCTCGGCAAAACGGTCCAGGTGATCGCGCTGCTTCTCGATATGAAACGGGACAAACATACCGCCGCGAGCCTCCTCGTCGTGCCGGCGTCGCTGATTGCGAACTGGAGGTCGGAACTTGCGAAGTTTGCGCCGGGCCTCTCGTTCGCCGTGGCTCACCCCTCGGAAGGGGCGACGGGCGACGTCGGTCCCGCCGCGGCGAACGAGGTCGATCTGGTCGTCACGACCTACGGAATGCTCGTCCGTACGGACTGGATGAAAACGCATCGCTGGCGGGTTGCGATTCTTGACGAGGCCCAGGCGGTCAAGAATTCCGGCACGAAACAGACCCAGGCGGTGAAGGAACTGATCGCCGGGAGTCGGATTGCGATGACCGGCACGCCCGTCGAGAACCGCCTGTCAGATCTCTGGTCGCTGTTCGACTTCTTGAACCCCGGTCTGCTGGGCACGGCCAAGGAATTCGGCGCGTTCGTGAAGCGGTTGGAGACCGCCTCGGTTCCGTCGTTTGAGCCGTTGCGAACCCTCGTTCGACCCTACATCCTCCGGCGGCTGAAGACCGACAAACGGGTGATCGCGGACCTCCCGGACAAGACCGAGGTTCGTGCCTACTGCACCCTGAGCAAGCACCAGGCAGCCCTCTACCAACATGCCGTCGATGACCTCGCCGAGCAATTGAAGTCCACCGACGGCATCCAACGGCGGGGGATCGTGTTAGCCCAACTGATGCGGCTCAAACAGATCTGCAACCACCCCGCGCAAGTAACTGGTTCGAACGACTACGCGGCCGACCGGAGCGGTAAGTTCCGGCGACTGGCGGAACTCGCCGAGGAGATCGCGGCTCGCCAGGAGAAGGTACTTGTGTTCACGCAGTTCCGCGAGATCGTCGATCCGCTCGCTGAGTTCCTCGCGCCGCTGTTCGGACGGTCCGGGTTGGTGCTCCACGGTGGGACGACCGTCAAGAAGCGGAAGGAGTTCGTCGATGAGTTTCAGCGAGAGAACGGCCCGCCGTTCTTCGTGCTGTCGCTGAAAGCGGGCGGCACCGGGCTGAATCTGACTGCGGCGGCGCACGTAATCCACTTCGACCGCTGGTGGAACCCAGCCGTCGAGAATCAGGCGACCGACCGTGCTTTCCGGATCGGCCAGACGAAGAACGTCCTCGTCCACAAGTTCGTTTGCCGGGGGACGGTCGAGGAACGGATCGACGAGATGATCACGCGGAAGAGCCGCGTTGCTGGTGAGGCGATCGGGGGAGACACCGCCGGGGAACTCTTGCTGACCGAAATGGACAATGATACGCTGCTAAAATTCGTCAAACTCGATCTGCACCAAGCAACTGACGGTTAATTCAGATCGCGAACGTGCAAGGAAGGACGGTAAGTCACATGGGCTGGCGCTTCGAATATCGCCCCTACGTTCCCGTGGCACAGCGGCGGGCCGCAGCCGCCAGAGAAGTCGCGAAGCGGACCAAGAACGGGGCGACCGTGTCGCCGGTTCGCATCGCGGGACGGGCCATCGCCTCGACTTTCTGGGGCAAGGCGTGGTGTACGAACCTGGAGGGTTACAGCGACTTCGAGAACCGCATACCCCGCGGACGAACCTACGTCCGCAACGGCTCGGTTGTGGATCTGAAAATCGAACAGGGGCGGATCACTGCCCTCGTGAGTGGGTCGGAACTCTACGAGATCCGGATCGACATTGATCCACTCCCGAAGGCTCAGTGGCTGGCCCTGAAGACACACTGTGCAGGCAAAATCGGCACGCTCGTCGAACTCCTTCAAGGCAAGTTATCGAACGCAGTGATGGAGACAGTGACGGACCGGAAACAAGGGCTGTTCCCAAAGCCGACCGAGATCAAGATGCGGTGCAGTTGTCCGGACTACGCGGGGATGTGCAAGCATGTGGCTGCGGCAATGTATGGCGTCGGGAATCGCCTGGATTCATCGCCCGAGTTGCTGTTCAAACTTCGGGCGGTCGATCATCTGGAATTGATCGAGCAGGCGATCCCGTCCACCCCCACCAAGGGCAAGGGTAAGAACGCTGCCCCGACGATCGCGACGTCCGACCTGGGGGCGATCTTCGGCATCGAACTTGGCGACACACCCGTTGCGAAAACGGAGCCCAAGAAGCTCACCAAGCCCACGGCGAAGAAAGCCATAACGAAAGCGACCAAGCCGAAGAAGCCTTTGGTTCCGAAGATATCCAAGCGGGCACCCATTCCCAAGAAGGGGTAGTTTCTCGAGGTCGATTACGGGTTCCCGGCTCCGTCGGGCCACGGGGCAGGGCAAACGCATGAAAAATCCCCGAGAAAACCAAGCGTTTCACACACCAATCGGTCCAAATTGGCTCCTCAAACCCTCAAAATCCTTGTTTTCAAGGGGATTATTCGTGCGTTTGCCAGTCTCCGCGGTGCGACGGTTTCGGGTTGGAGTGCCTTCCAGTCTGTGAAGCCAGAGCGATGCCACCGAGTTTGAGGATGGCGTCGGCGTGGTGTGTGAGCAACCACTTTCCGCTGCGATCTTGTCCTGCCGCATCGCCTGTTCCCCTCGATCACCACCGGCGATTCGTTCCTCTCAACACATCGCCATTGGCGTTTTCGTCACAGGTCAACCGGCCTGACTCCTTCTCCACATCACCCTGCCACACCCACTCGATCCAACGCACATCACACGACCAGCCGACCAGCCCTCCGCAAATGGCCGAATCATTCGCTGGGAAGTAGTGGCAACTTCCTCATCGACACGACGCTTCCCGCAGTGACCATCGGGACGCCATCGGCACCGGTTGCCACAACTGGACCGATCACTTACACGATCTTTTACGCCGATACCAACTTCAGCAAGAACACGCTGACTGCGGCCGATATCACGCTGAACAAGACCGGGACTGCCAACGGCACGGTCAGCGTCAGTGGCGGATCGGGCACGGGCGCAACCGTAACAATCAGCAATATTACGGGTGCTGGCAGCTTGGGGATTTCGCTCGCAGCAGGCACCGCCAGTGACACCGCGGGAAACCTTGCACCGGGCCGTTTGCCGACAAGCTCCCGAACGGAGACAAGATGCCCGTGATCTCGCGGCTTGGAACCGCGAAGTCGCTGACGTTCACCCTCAGAGGGCGGACGGGAAATCCTCGACCCTCAAGACCGTGGTCACGACCGACGGGAAGATTCAAGAACCGCGGTTCGAACTGTCCAGGCCCGCCGGGTTCTATTTCACGCTGACGAATGCCGGTCCGCGGGAAGAACAGGTCGGTGTGATGCTACGAGACGTTCAGGACAGTTGGAACGGCTACTACAACTACGACGGTTGGGCGGACAACGCAAAAGTCGACGTGTCGGCTCCGGGCCAGTACACCCTCCGCGTTTCCGGTGAACTCGCTGCAGGAGACGCAGGCGTGATCCCGTTTGAGTCCGGGACGATCACGTTCGAGCGGTTGAAAGACGGGGCGACAACGTTCAAGGAACTCGCGGCAACCGCCAAGGCAGCACTCCCAGCGGGAACGAAACTCGACAACTTGAAAGACTACCTCTCCGCGCCGCTCATCGTCGAGAACGCGGACGGAACAGGACAGGATTCACGGGTATGACGAAACTCTGGATCGCAGCGCCGTCGTGTGTTCCGCGATTCGCTGATCACGGCCGCGACGAACCGGATGGGAGAGGGATTGTCCGGGTGCGTCAACGATTGCAGTTGTTTGGATCTTGATCGGTTCGCCGTTCGATTAGAATACTGCTTGATCTTTTTATCCTCAAGGATGAGGTTCCAGGCATGGCCACTTCTTCAATCTTTGACTGTCTTCCTTGCAACTTTTTCCGGCCTCCCGATTGGCGCATGCGGCGTGCCACGGCGCGAGCGACATCGGGGGAGTTAGCCGACCCGCGTGTGGACGACCGATGGGTCGAAACCGCTCAGCGTCTTGTGATGTCGCTCGACGCTCCAACCCAGAACTCTCTACCCGAGGCTGTTCGAGCGGCCTACGACCTGTCGCGGGCAAGCGAACTTCCCCGGCAGTTGCTCGAGGCCCAGCTCCTCACCCCACGCACACACGCCGAAGTCGCCAGCGTCTGCTCACTCCCGGAAGACGTGGTGGAAGCCTTCCACGAGCTGTTCTTCGACGTTCGCCCGAAACTGCGGTACCGCGACTGGATACAACATTGGGCCATCGGTGGCGCCATTCCCTTGGCGAGCGGCCGTGAAGGCGAGCAGCGTGCCTGGCTGTGGAAATCCCTGGCCTACAACGCCGGGCACCACATACTCGATCGGGTCGTTGCGGTGATGCTCAACCGTCCGCTGCCCGATCGACTGCGTACCAGCTTCCGGACGAGTCCGGTCCTCGAGGAACGTCGACTACGCCTCAAGACGAAGCTGTTCGTGGCGGCCAGGACGGCGGAAATCGAGTCCCACGCCCGTGCTTCGCTGACACGGTTTGGTCCTGTTCCCACGACGATTGACGAGTTGTACACGATGCTGGACTCCGCACCGGCCAACAAGCGGCTGGCCTCCCCTGTCCCTGAGGACGACTCCGTCTCCTGGGAGAAACTGGGGTTGTCTGCCACCGGCGACGACACCGGATCACGGGACCAGCAGGCCCAGAACAAACCCAAGCGTTCGACCCGCCGACCGAAGAGCCAAGCCACGGCGGCCGTGAAGACGAGCGCGACGCGACTCGGGATCTACAGCCTCGAAGCACTGGAGGCCGATGCCCAGGCACTTCAAACCGAGACTTTGAAGTTCAACAAGGATCGGCAGACAGCTCGGCTGTCTGCCTCGGTATGGGACTGCCTCGCTGGTTGAAGGTTGAAGGAATGCCGCAATTGCGGCCGTCGCGAAATCGGCCCTGTGGCCGGGGCCGCGATAAGCCGCCACGGCAGGTATTCGCGGCGAAACTGGGAGATCCGCGCCGCGCTGACCTGGCACTTTCGCGACACGTCAAGAGTCCGTTCACCGACCATGAGTTCTCCGATGATCGCCCGGTCGCGTTCGGTGCGGGTGGACAGCCAGGCCGGAAAATCGAGTCGGAAACTGACCTGATCCGGGACGGGAGTCTGGGTGTTGTCCTGGAGCGCCTCGTCAAACGGGTTAGCAGCGAGTGTGCTGACTTTGGGGAACGGGCTGACGAGGAACCCTTGGCGGGTCTGGGCCAGCGGCGAGAGAACGTCCTTCGCCTTCTCCTGGCCGCACAGACGTCGGCCGCTTTTGACGGCCCGAGCGGCGTAAGCGGCGATGACGGAAACGAACTCCTCGGGGTGTCTCCCCTGCTGCACGAGGCGGGCGAACCACTTCCACGCCAACGCGACGGTTTCGGCGATGGCATTCTCGCGGCTGTCGGCGCACGCCAGTTGCCGGAACGTGATCCGGGCGTGCCGCACAACGCGAGGCATGATTGCGACGAAGGCGTGTTGGATGGCGGCGGTGGCCGGGCGCGTGATGCAGATGGCTGAGTCGGACACGGGCGGCTCTCCATGTTGGTCAAGCCGTCCCGCGTGCGAGCCCGGGACGGCTCGAGGGGGGAAGAAGGGCACGAATCGGTTGGATGATCGCTGGTCGAGAGGACACTGAGGGCATGGCGTCGTCGGGTCGTGGCACACCGCTGACCCAAAACGACAGCAGCCTCGAACGCACAAAAAGGTGCATTCGAGGCTGCCAGGAGAAGAGGCGAGTGGTAAGTGGTCGCCCTCACATATTATGACCGATATTATTGGATTATTAAGCTCTCAATGTCCGTCCCATCACTCAGGCCCACCCGCCAGCCGGTGCAGAGAGGTTACAGCCCGGACTACAACCCGATCGAGTTGGCCTTTGCCAAGGTCAAAGCCCAACTGCGAGCGGCCAAGTTGCGGACCATCGACAAGATCGAGAACTACTTCGGCACCGTCCACGATGCCTTCGATCCGGACGAGTGCCGGGGGTACATTCGACACTCAGGGTACAACGCTACATCTTTCCTGTAACCGCTCTAGACCGCACATTTTCCCCAAATTTCTTTATGCTGAGAACCGAATCACGGTTCTCATTGGTCGAATTGCCCTACGTTTCACAGTGAGCTTGCACCACGGCCCCGCGGAAACCTGACATGCCCGATGCGAACCCAGAACTCGAACGTCTCCGCGACCTCGACGAACTTCCCTCGTGGCGGCGCTGGGGGCCGTATCTCTCGGATCGCCAGTGGGGCACAGTTCGCGAAGACTATTCGCCAGACGGCAATCCGTGGGGATACTTCCCATTCGAGCACGCTCACAAACGTGCTTACCGTTGGGGCGAAGACGGCATCGCGGGCATCTCCGACGACCGCCAACGGCTGTGTCTGGCGATTGCGTTGTGGAATGGTCAGGATCCGATCTTGAAGGAACGGCTGTTCGGCCTCGCGAACGAGGAAGGCAACCACGGCGAAGACGTGAAAGAGGTGTACCACTACCTCGACGCGCTGCCGTCGCATGCATATCTCCGGATGCTGTACAAGTACCCGCACGCACGCTTCCCCTACGAAAAGCTGCACGAAGAGAACAAGCTCAACGAGTCAGGGCAAGGCCCTGGTCGCGGTCGCAAAGACTCGGAATACGAACTGATCGACACCGGCATCTTCGACGAGAACCGCTATTTCGATGTGGTCGTGGAGTATGCGAAGGTCAGTGCCCGCGACATCCTCATGAAGGTGACGGCGTATAACCGCGGACCCGACGCGGCCGAGTTGCACCTGCTGCCGACCCTGTGGTTCCGCAATACGTGGAGTTGGGACAATAACGCATTCAAGCCGACGATCGACGTCGATACCAGCGGGCTGCGGTTGCTGCATCCAGAATGGAACGAGTACCAGTTCTGGGCCGACGGCGCGGGCACGAACGCCGACGGCTCGCCGCACTATCTGTTCACCGACAACGAGACCAACATCCCCGCGTTGTACGCATCGCCACCCCCGGAAGGTTCGTCGGGCTTCTACAAGGACGCCTTCAACGAATACCTCGTGAACGGCAACGCGGCAGCCGTGAACCCCGCGAACACCGGCACGAAGGTCGCAGCGCATTACAAGTTCACCGTGCCAGCGGGGCAACACGCGACCGTGCGGTGCAGGCTCTCGCACCGATCCGACCTTCCCGAGAAACCATTCGACAAGTTCGATGAAACGGTCACCACGCGGCTCCGCGAAGCGGATCAGTTCTTCGCGCTGACAGCTCCCGAAATTCCGGACATGGACGCACGCCATGTCCAACGCCAAGCAGTCGCGGGGCTGATCTGGACGAAGCAGTATTACGCCTTCGACGTGTGGCGCTGGCAGAAGGGCGACCCCGCACAGCCGGCCCCGCGACCCGAACGCAAGAAAGGCCGCAACTCCGACTGGGAGCATCTGAAAGCGTCCGACATTCTCAGCATGCCAGACAAGTGGGAATACCCGTACTTCTGCGCCTGGGATACGGCTTTCCATGCGGTCGCGATCGCACCTTTCGATCCGGAGTTCGCCAAGGAACAACTGCTGTTGATGTGCCGCGAATGGTACATGCACCCGAACGGCCAGTTGCCCGCTTACGAATGGAACTTCGGCGACGCGAACCCGCCGGTTCATGCGTGGGCCGTGTGGCGCACGTTCCAGATCGACCGCAAGCACCGTCAGTTGCTTCGCGAAGGCAAACTCCAGGCACTGCACGAACCCGCAAGCGAAGATGACGAAGCCGACTGGATGTTCCTGGAGCGAGCGTTCCACAAGCTGATGATTAACTTCACCTGGTGGGTGAATCGTAAGGACGCACAGGGGCGAAACGTCTTCCAGGGCGGCTTCCTTGGGCTCGACAACATCGGCGTGTTCGACCGCAGTCATCCACTGCCGACGGGCGGCTTCATCAATCAGGCTGACGGCACCGCGTGGATGGCGATGTACTCGCTGAACCTCATGCGAATCGCCCTGGAACTGGCGACTCGCGATCAGGTCTTCGAGGACATCGCCATCAAGTTCTTCGAGCACTTCCTGGGCATCGCGAAAGCCATGTCGGACATGGCGGGCAAGGGCATCGGCCTGTGGAACGAGGAGGATGGCTTCTATTACGACGAGCTCTCGCTGCCTGATGGCCGCGAAATGCCGTTGAAGGTGCGGTCGCTCGTCGGGTTGATCCCGCTGTTCGCCGTGGAAGTGCTGGAACCCGAACTGCTGGCGCAGGTGCCGGAGTTCGCAGCGAGAATGCGGTGGGTTCTCGATCACCGCCCGGACCTCGCCTCTTTGGTGTCCCGATGGTTCGAGCCTGGTCGTGGCGAACGCCGCTTGCTGTCGCTGCTGCGTGGTCACCGCGTGAAGCGGTTGCTGCGCCGATTGCTCGACGAGGAAGAATTCCTGAGTCCGTATGGCATCCGTGGGCTGTCGCGATTCCACCGCGATCACCCGTACAAGTTCGAGGCGAACGGGCAGAGTTTGTCGGTCGAGTATGTGCCGGGCGATTCCGCGACGGGCATGTTCGGTGGCAACTCGAACTGGCGTGGCCCGGTGTGGTTCCCGGTGAACTATCTCATCATCGAGAGCTTGCAGAAGTTCCACTTCTACTACGGCGACGAGTTCAAGGTCGAGTACCCGACCGGCAGCGGCAACATGGTTCCACTCGTGCACGTGACGATGGAACTGACACGCCGATTAACGCGCCTGTTCCTTCGCGGCGCTGATGGCAAACGTCCGTGCCTCGGCAAGAACGAGAAGTTGCAATCCGACCCGCACTTCCGGAATCACTTGCTCTTCCACGAGTATTTCCACGGCGACACGGGCGAGGGTCTGGGTGCGAGTCACCAGACGGGTTGGACGGCGCTCGTGGCGAAGCTGTTGAATCCGCGACGTGGAGAACGGCTCTACGACACGCTTGTGCCCGTGATCGGTGTGACAACGGAAACCGGCGTGGCGATCGGGATGCCTGCGAAGCTCACCGACCCGCAGTGAGTCGGAAAAGGTTTCGCCGCTTGCGGCGTTGCACCGATGGGTGATGCAACGCCGCAAGCGGCGAAGAAAAACACAGCACTACGCTCCAACTTGTCCCAGCAACTCGCCAACGGTCGCCGTGATGCTCTCGTCGATCGGCGAAATGACGTGCGCCGTGAGAACCGTGTCGTTCGTGATCTCCGGGAACGTCGACGGCACCCCTTCGAGGAAGTCCGGCAAGCCGTCGAAATTGGTGTCGTAGTTCTGGTGATACACGACCGTTCCAAATCCCGAGGGGTCGGAGAACTGCCCGAGGAAGAACGAGCCGATGAAGATGTTCGCGACGCCACCAGGCGCTCCCTGTCCGCTGACCGTCAGTGTCTTTGCCAGGGGGTTTCCGGGAGTGTCATTCAGCAGCGACACCGTTCCAGTTCCACCCACACCCGGAACCGAGAACTGCAAGTCGAGATTGGTGCCATTCACGAGCGTGTTGCTTCCGGAGCCGCCCAGAAGCAGGTCGTTGCCGCCCTGACCATCGAGGTAGTCGTTGCCGCCCTGTCCAAGCAGGTAATCGTCGTCGGCCTGTCCGCGAATCTCGTCACTTCCGCCGCGACCTTGCAAGTAATCGTTGCCACCACCGCCGAGGATCTTGTCGCTGCCGCCACCACCGAGGACCGTGTCGTTGCCAGCCCAGGCACGGATTTCCGCAGGGGTCGGGATGCTCGGTCCGACAACCACGTTGTCGTCGCCTGCCAAGGCCCGAATGAGGATATTGTTGACCGCCGACAGGCTGAACTGTTGGTTATCGCCCGTGGTGTCCACCGTTACCTGAAGCATCGTCGGGGAAGCCAGCGTCACGCGGATCTGATCCGCACCGGTTGTGCCGACGACGGTCAGCAACCCGCCCGACAGGGTGACCGACATCAGTGAGCGATCGTCCAGGGCTTCAACCCGCGGAATGAACTTCGATTGCGAACGCATGGTGTCCTTTCAAAGAAGTAATTGGCGAATGGCGGATTGATTGTTTCAGATTGTCCGGACAGTCGCAACTTACATACGCGATATCCTTTGGCAATCGGACATGAGTTCCAAGATTGTTTCCGATTCGAGATGTCGTTGCAACCTTCTGGGTGCGTTAATATCTTCTGCCGTGCGACGAACTCTCTTGCACAACCATATCCGTCCTTTAAGTCCTGGAGGTCACCGTGTCGGTGATTGAGACGCGGGAACTCTCGAAAAACTACGGCGGGCAACAAGCGCTCAAGGGCGTTTCAGTTACCGTCGAGAAGGGCCAGATCTATGGCCTGCTTGGTCAGAACGGAGCGGGCAAAACGACGCTCATCAAAATCCTGTTGGGCATCGTCCGCAAGACCGGCGGCAACGCCACGCTGCTGGGTGAGCCGGCCGGAATACCCGACGTTCGCAGGCGTGTCGGCTACCTTCCCGAAGACCATCAGTTCCCCGGCTACCACACCGGTTACTCGATGCTCGACTTCTCGGCGACGATGTACGGCGTCTCCCGCGATGACCGCCGCCGGCTGATTCCAGAGTCGCTGGAAATGGTCGGCATCGCGCCAGCGGCACACAAGAAAATCAAGGGTTACTCGAAGGGCATGAAGCAACGGCTCGGCGTCGCCCAAGCACTCATGCACGCCCCGGACGTGATCTTCCTCGATGAACCGACCGACGGCGTCGACCCCGTCGGCCGCCGCGAGATTCGCGAGCTGATGGCCAGGCTCAAGGCGAAGGGGCACACGATCTTCCTGAACTCGCACTTGCTGAGCGAGATCGAGATGATCTGCGACCGCGTCGCGATTCTGCGGAAGGGCGAACTCGTCCGTGAGGGGACCGTCGCGGAATTGACCGAACAGAAAGGGTTGTTCGAGTTGGGGTTGGCAGCAGGCCAGAAGTTCCCCCAGGAGCAACTTCGCGGCCTCGGCTACACGGTCATCCCATCGGGCGACCTCTGGCACGTGACCATCAAGGACGGCCAGACGATCGATCCCGTCGTGCAGTTGATTGCGAACTCGGGGCTGAGCCTTCGGCACCTGCTCGAAAAGAAAGTCTCGCTGGAAGACGTGTTCATGGCCGTAGCCGCCGACGCTCCGAAGATCGCGGCTCGACAGGGAGGCAAGAAATGAAGTTCCTGACGATTCTGCGAGACTCCCTCCGCGAAGCCGTCGACGGCAAGATTTTCCAGGCGATGATCGTTGTCTCGGGGCTGTTCATCCTGTTCATCGCGAGCATCTCGTACAAGCCGATGACGATGAAGGACTCGTTCGACAACGAGTTCAGCCTGCTGAATAGTTTCATGTCGAACAACCCGGGCGTGGGCCAGCCAACGTTCTCGATAGAGAATTACCGCATTACAAATGGCGCGACCGTTCCGTGGGAAGCCGACTACGAACTGGATTTGGTGGTGACTTGCCCCTCGAAGGAAGCGTTCGACCTCGCCAAGAAATCGAAGCTCCCCGGCACAGATGCTGAATCCGTTCGGCACAAGATGAAGGAGCAGTATTACTACCTGTCGAATGTCGCTGTCGAGGAAGTGCCGACGGGGAACCCGGCTCAGGCACGCATGAGGATCACGACGCACGGAACAACGGTGGCTGAGGCAGCGGGCTGGCTGCACGAACCAACGATCCTATTCGGTGTACGTGTCCCCTTCTACAGCCGGACGCTCCGCACTCTGGTGTACCGCGTCGAAAACAGCCTCGTCAATTTCGCCGGCGGTATCGCCCTACTGCTCATCGGCGTGGTAGTCACAGCCGGATTCGTTCCGAATCTTCTGCGAAAGGGCACACTCGACCTCTACATCGTAAAGCCCATCGGCCGTAGCGAATTGCTCGTCTACAAATACGTCGGTGGGCTGATCTTCGTTTTCGTTCTCACAAGCGTCACCGTTCTTGGTGTGTGGTTGGTAATCGGGTTACGAACCGGCATGTGGAGCCTCGAATTTCTGCTCGTGATCCCCATCCTCACGCTCTACTTCGCCATCCTGTACGCGGTGTCGGTGTTCATCGGCGTTCTGACTCGTAATGCCCTGGTCGCGATTCTGGCCTCGCTATTCGCCTGGGGGTTGCTCATGCTCGTGGGTACGCTGAACGACGAGATCAAAAAGGTTCGACACCAGGAAGCAAAGATCCGTCAGGTGTTGGCTGCCAACGACTCATCCGATGATTCCGGACGCTCTGCGCTGGGCTTGCCTCGTTGGGTTGAAACCGGTCTACACGTTCTGTCTCGCGCCTTGCCTCGCGGTTGGGATCTGGACACACAAGCCGCTCGCGGCATCGCCCGCGGCGTGCTGACTGAGCAGGAAGTGAAGAAGGATGGGCTCGATGAGCCGTTACCGCCGTGGGGTGAGACGGTTGGCGTGTCGGTAGTGTGGATCGGGATTCTGTTGGGGTTGGCGTGCTGGCGATTCGAGACCCGCGACGGCTGATCTTGTAGGGTGGATCGAGTCGCGCTTCACGACGAGCCCCACCATCTTCAACGGCAATCGTGGGGCTCGCAAAGCCTCGACCCACCCTACAAAGTGAGGCGTTCGCCCTCCTGTCGTTTGAACTCGGCGGCGTCGATGCGAGTGAAACGCACGACGTCGCCCACCCGCAACGGAAAGAATCCCGCCGCCACGTCTACAATCACCAACGGCGTACGACCGATCAGATTCCAGCCACCCGGACGCGGCAACGGATAGATGCCCGTTTGGCGTCCCGTGAGGCCAACACTTCCCGGCTCCACTCGCGTTCGCGGACTTGCCAACCGACCCACGCCACACAGCTCCATTGGCAGGTAGCCCATGTACGGGAACCCCGGCACGAAGCCGATGGCGTAGATGGTGAAGTCGATACTGGTGTGCAGGCTAATAACGTCGTCGGAAGTGAGGCCAGTGTGTTCGCACACCCGCGGCATATCGGGGGCCATCTCGTAGCAAACGGGAATGATCTTGGCGAGCGGCGTCAGTAATGACGCCGGTTCTGCTTCATCGGTGTCATTACTGACGCTCGCCGAAAGCCATTCGATCACGTTCGCGGTGTCGATGCTGTCGGCGTCGAAGAACACACCGACGCTGCCATACGCCGGCACCACATCCTGAAGCCACGACGGATTCGCATCTCGCACCGTCGCCGCGAACCGCACTGCTTCGGCTTCGTCGGTGAGGTACGCGAGAACGGCCTGATCGCCCAAGGGAAGAAACGAGGAACGAGGAACGTTGAACGAGGAATCGAGAGACAAGACAGCAACCCCATGTTCTAGTTTTCATTCATCGTTCATCGTTCATCGTTCATCATTCATCGTTTGAATCTAAAGGTTTCCTTGCCCATCGACGAGGCGTAGAAGATGTCATTCACCGGATCCCACGCGTAGTTCGGCCCGACGCCCCCAGCCTTGAAGCCCTCTGGCAACGCGGCCACTTTCTTCCACGTCTTGCCGGCATCAAGCGTTTCCTGGAAGCCATCTTTGCCGACTACGATCATCTGCTCGGGCTTCTTGCCGAAGTACGGACCGAGCACTGCTGGCACCGCCGTACCCTGGACTTCCCACGTCTTGCCCTTGTCCTTGCTGACGAGCAAACCCTTGTCCGTCGGCCAATAGCCGACGCCATCCTTCACAGTCATCACGTAACCGGGAGGCGTCACGTCGGAAACGTCGGCCCACGTCTTGCCGCCGTCTTCGCTGCGAACCAGCCCCTTCGCCTTGCCGCACACCAGAATCTTCTCGTCGAACAACCCGACGCGAACGAAGCCCTTGCCGAGATCGGTCCACGTCTTGCCGGCGTCGGTCGTGATGGTCAACGTGCCGCCGCTCTCGTGACGAATCGACAGGAAACACTTCCCGGTCGCGCCCCAATCGACCGCCCCGAAATCGAGATGGCTCACCTTCGATGCCGCCCACGTCTTGCCGCTGTCCTCGGTCGAGGCGCTGCCGCCGTAGATCATGAAGCACATGAGACGCTTGCCGGCCGGGTCGAAGTTCAACGCGAAGCCCGTTTCGCAGCGACCACCGATCGTCTTGCCGTCAACACGCTCGAACGTGCCGCCCTTGTCGGTGCTCTTCCACATTCCCTGATCGGACACGACCATGTAGACATCGCCCGTTGTGGGATCGACCGTCACGCCGGCTGTCTTGGCGAACGGACCCGCCTTGAATTTCGCGGTGACGCTTTCGGAAATGGGCACCCATTTCCCTTTGTCTTCGTCGGCAGCCCGAAGTGCTACAAGCGGCAACACGAACGCACCTAACAACGACATCGAACGACACATGGGAAAGCTCCAGAGAGAGTTTAGAGGTCGCCGCAACGCGGCGACGTTGTGACCGAGCAAGAAAAGTCGCCGCGTTGCGGCGACCGCTAAACGGATTTATTTCGCACCGACGCAGAACAAATGCTTGCCACCCTTCAACACGATGCGACCCGCACTCACCGCGGCCGATGCGGCACTCGGTTCGCCAAGATCGTTCACCGCGAGAATGTCGAACTTGTCACCGGTTGCGAGCACATACGACTTCCCGGCACTCGCAAAGTAAATGCGATCCTTTACCGCGATCGGACTCGCCGAACCCGAGACGCCTTCAAGACGCTGTTCGTAAACCACCTTGCCGGTCTTGAGATCGACGCACTTCAGCGTACCCGGGTTGTGGAGTCGATAGAGGTAGTCGCCCAGCACCACGGGCGACGACAACGCCTCCGGAATGTTCGGCAACTTCCATTTCACGTTCGTTGTTGTGACGTCGCCCTTGCCGTTCGCATCGACGAACACACCCTGCCCACCACGACCGCTATCCGTGTAGACGAAGCCGTTCACATAGATCGGCGAAGTCACATCGCCAGGGGTCTTCACCCACCACAGCCGATCACCGTTCGTGGGGTCGATGCCCTGGAGTTCGCCCGCAGCGCCGATGAGCATGACCGGCTTGCCGTCGTGCTGAGCGAATGTCGGAGTCGTGTGCGAAAAGGCCGTCGTGCGCTTCTGCGACCAGAGTTCGTCGCCGGTCTTCGGGTTGAACGCCGTCAGCGTACCTTTCTTGCCGTTGCGATCCGCGAGGATAATCAGTTGCCCGTTGTGCAGCACCGGACTCGACGCAATCGCGACGTCGAAATCCTTCCAGTCGGGGATCTCCTTCTGCCAGCTAATTTTGCCCGCGAAGTCGAGGGCCGCGAGAGTCGAGGAACCGAACACGACATACACACGTTCGCCGTCAGTACAGGGCGTCGGAGCCGTGTAGCCACCGCGAAGATCGACGAGCTTCCACGGTCCCGGCGGCACCACCGTATCCCAAAGTTGCTTGCCGTCCGAGTACTGGTAGCAGGTGACGTGATGTTCGGGGAACTCTTTCTGCTCGCGACCTTCCGGCCAGAACGATGTCGTGACGAAAATGCGTTCTGAGTAGATGATCGGGCTGGACTGGTTGTGGTCTGGTTTGCCCTTCGCGGTCGTGCCAGGAAGTGGCACCTTCCACAGCACGTTTTCGTTCGACTTGCCGCCCCAGGTCAGCGGTAGCTCGGTGTCCTTTGAGATACCCATGCCGGTCGGGCCGCGGTATTGTGGCCAGTCTTCCGCGCCCGCCACGGATACGCCGAGGATGAACACGAACAGACCGCGAAGTGAGTGCGAGAACACGGCGAGCCTCGGAGAATTGGCTGGGTCGGTGGGTGAGGAACAGTGTAAAACGGATACGCGACGAGAACCAGACAAAAGAATTAGCCGCACGATCGAAACCCGATCAAGACACGATCAAAGCAGAAGCAAAGAAACTGTTGAAAACCTCTCGCTCGGTGTTTTTGAAAAATGGCTCTATTGGCTTTTGTCTGGATCGTGCTTTTATCTGGCTTTGATCGTGCGGCGATTTTTGCCTTCGTTGTGGTTGGCTGAAATCGTCCGCTCTCTCAGGCGTCATATTCGCGATGGGACCGGATCAACTCGCTGAACTGGTGGATCGTTACGGGGCAGCACTGGTGCTGTACGCCCGGCAGTGGTGCGACTGTCCCGAAGACGTCGTGCAGACAGCGATGCTGAAGTTGGTTCGCGTGAACACGCCACCGGAGAACCTCATCCCGTGGCTATACCGCGTCGTGCGGAACGGTGCCATCGACGCGAGCCGAGCTGCCCACCGTCGGCACAAGTACGAAGCCGCTGCCGCCGACAGCGCCCCGAAATGGTTCTCGCCCTCCTACGACCCAACCGGCCTCGACGCTCGCACCGCCGCCGCTGCCCTCGCGGACCTGCCTGCCGAAACCCGCGAAATCATCGTGATGCACCTGTGGGGCGGTCTGACCTTTGAACAGGTCGCCCAGGCTGTCGGAAGTTCTGCCGCGACATGCTATCGACGCTACGCTGCTGGTCTGGATACCCTACGCGCCAAACTCGGGGCCGAAACGCCCACGAAAACGAAATGAACCACGCTACCACAAACCCTGATCCCGCCTCCGCACCCGATCCGCTGGCGATCGCGCTGTCAAAGCTCGACCCGTCGCCGCACGGCTTCAACCGCGACTCACTGATGTTCGCGGCCGGTCAAACGTCGAAACTGAACGCGCTGCTGTTCTGGCGTGCGACCGCTGCGATTGCGATTGTCACCGCTGGCGTCTTTGCGACGCTCTACTTCACCCGCCCGACGAAGATCGAATATCACGAACGGCAAGTAATTGTGGATTCGGGAAAATAGTTCAACTTGCCATGAATCCAAGCAGATCGCGTGCGCCAAGCGCCCTCGGCTTTCACGTCGGACACCCACATCACTGATACAATCACTTTACTTTCTCGCTCACGTCTCGGAGTTCTTCCATGTCACGCGCTACGCTCATTGCGTTCGCTCTGTTCGCGGCTGCGCCGGTTCAAGCCGAATTGCCGCCGTTGATCCCACGCGATGTGCTGTTCGGAAACCCCGACCGCGGAGCCCCGCAGATCAGTCCCGACGGAAAACAACTCGCATACCTCGCACCCGACGACAACAACGTGATGCAGGTGTGGGTTCGCCCCATCGACAAAGCCGACACGAAGAAGGTCACCAGCGACGAACAACGAGGCATTTCACAATACGCATGGGCACACAACGGCAAGCATCTGCTCTACCTGCAAGATTCCGGCGGCGACGAGAACTTCCACCTGTTCGCCTCCGAACTCGCCACCGGTAAGACCCGCAATCTGACACCGTTTTCGGGCGTTCGTGCTCAACACATCATGCTCGACAAGCACCGCCCTGACACCATTCTCCTCTGGATGAACAAGCGATCCAAATCCGCGTTCGACGTCTACCGCCTCACGATTTCGACAGGCCACATCCAGCTCGACACCGAGAACCCCGGCTCGGTCACGAGCTGGACCGCCGACAAGGATTTCGTTATCCGGGCTGCGACCGCCGTGAATCCGAACGATGGCGGCACGGATCTGCTCGTGCGTGCCAAAGTCACCGATGACTGGAAGGTCGTAAAGCACTGGACGAATGAGGAAGAAGGTTCCATTTCCGGGTTCGGTCCCGACGCAAACACGCTCTACATCCTCGGCAACCATAACTCCAACACAATGCGGTTTCTGAAACTCGACCTCGCCACCGGAACTGAGGAAGTAATCGCCGAGGACAAGCAATACGACGTCTTTGGTGCCATGCGGGACAACGTAAAGCGAACCCCGCTCGCGGTGGCCGTTACCAAGGCTCGCACGGAATGGAAGTTCCTCGACCCGGACGTGAAGGCCGACTTCGAGGCGCTCGCCATGGTGACCCGCGGCGACATCGCCGTGAGCAGCCGAACGGCCGACGACTCGAAATGGACGGTCGGCTTCACGACCGACGACGGCCCCGTCAGGTTCTATCTCTACGATCGCGCCACGAAGAAAGCCGAGTTCCTGTTCACGACGCAATCGAAACTGGAGAAGATAAAGCTCGCTCAGATGCAGCCCATCGAATACAAGGCGAAAGACGGCCTCACCATCCACGGCTACCTGATGAAGCCGCTGGGCATCGAGGCGAAGAATCTGCCGACAGTGCTCGTCGTTCACGGTGGTCCGTGGGGGCGAGACAACTGGGGCTTCGACGCGCAATCGCAGTTCCTCGCGAACCGTGGCTATGCCGTACTGAAGGTGAATTTCCGCGGCAGCACGGGTTACGGCAAATCGTTCCTGAACGCTGGCAACCGCGAGTGGGCCGGCAAGATGCACCAGGACTTGCTCGACGGCGTCGATTGGCTCGTGAAAGAAGGCGTCGCCGACCCGAAGCGAGTCGCGATCATGGGCGCCAGCTACGGCGGCTACGCAACGCTCGTGGGGCTGACGTTCACACCGGAGGTGTTCGCGTGCGGCGTTGATATCGTTGGCCCGAGCAACATCGCGACGCTGCTGAGAAGCATCCCACCGTACTGGGCACCGATGAAGGCGTTGTTCGCGAAACGCATCGGCAATCTGGAAACGGAGGAAGATTTCCTGAAATCACGGTCACCGTTGTTCAAGGTGGACGCCATCAAACGGCCGCTGCTGATCGGTCAGGGTGCGAACGATCCGCGTGTGAAGGTCTCGGAAAGCGATCAGATCGTGGAAGCGATGCGGAAGGCGAACAAGCCGGTGGAGTATGTGCTGTATCCGGATGAGGGTCACGGCTTCGTGCGGCCGGAGAATCGGCTGCACTTCTACGCGGTGACGGAGCAATTCCTGGCCAAACATCTCGGGGGCCGGGCGGAACCCATCGGCGAAATCAAGAGCCACTCCGGACAGGTGAAGTGATGGATTTGGTGAGCGGTGAGGCGAACTCGCGGTTTCGTCTCACCGCCAGCGAACGGCGAAGCTCGAATTGCCGAGCACCACGAACTCACGTTCGGCGAAGCCCTGCGCTTCCAGGCTGTCGAGCATTTCCTGTGCGGCACTCAAACTCGAAACTGTGACGAGGTGCCACTCGGCTGCTTGAGGCTCGCCCGTTCCCGCCGTGATTTCAACGGTTTTGGGGGCGCTTGTGGTGGTGGGTGAATTGGCGTCGTAGGTGGCGGGCATGGGGCAATCCTCAGCGATATCGAGGCACGTCATGTGCCAGCAAGATTGTAGACCATTTTTAGCGCCGATTGTCAAAAAATCCCGGATGTGAAAATCGACACATCCGACACAGATTGTGATTCGGGGATGGTGTCTGCGGGTTCGGTAAAGTTTGTGGTGCAACTCTGCAAGCAGCGAAGAGCTGTCGCCGCTTGCGGCGTTGCACATACGCCTCACTTCGCGTCACGCATGATGAGTTCGTTTACCCGTCGTGCAAACGCCACCGGATCCGGCACAGACGAGCCTTCCGCGATCAGCGATTGCTCGAACATCAGCCGACCGTAGCCCTCGATTCGCGGATCAGCCGCATCCTTGGCGAACAACTCTCGCAACGCCTTCACCGCAGCGTTCGACGGATTCAGTTCCAGTACCCGCTTGTTCGCCCCCGTGTCGCGGCCCATCCGCTCCATCATTCGCTCAAGGTGTGCGTTCACCGCAGCGCCATCCGCCACCAGGCACGCGGCGCTCTCGGTCAAGCGAGTCGTGAGCCGCACGTCCGCGACCTCCGGCAACTTCTCTTTGAGGAAGCCGAGCACAGCGGCGAACTGCTCCTTCACGTCGGCGGGCACTTCGTCGCCGGTCGGGGTGTCGCCACGGTCTGCCGCCTTGAGCGGCTTGCCCTTGTAAGCGTTCAGCCCAGGTATCGCGAACTCATCGACCGGATCGGTGAGCAACAGCACATCGCGGCCCTTCGCCCGGAACGCTTCCAGATACGGCGACTTCCGCAACTGTTCCGGCGACTCGCCGGTGAGGTAGTAGATATCCGTCTGGTCGGCGGGCATCTTCGACACATACTCGGCGAACGTGGTGAACTTGCCGGCCTCGGTGTTCGCGCTCTCGAACAGCAGAAGATCGGCGATCTTCTCGCGGTTCGTCCAGTCGCGGCTGAGCCCTTCCTTCAGCACCGACCCGAAGCCCTTGAAGAACGTGAGGTACTTGTCGAACTCGATGTTCTTCATGCCCGCGAGCGTGTCGAGGATGTTCTTCACGACGCTCTTTTGAATCGCGTCGAGCAGCGGGTTCTGCTGAAGCAACTCGCGGGAGACGTTCAACGGCAAGTCGGCCGAATCGACGACGCCCTGCACGAATCGCAGGTAGAACGGCAGCACTTGCTCGCAGCGTTCCATGATGAGGACACGCTGCACATACAGACGCAGGCCGCCGACGGGTTCCTGCCAGTCGAACGCGAACGGCTTCTGGCCTGGAATGAACGCCAGCACGCGGAACTCGGTCTTGCCTTCTGCGGCGTAGTGAATCACTTCGGCCGGCGGCACGCTGTCGTGAGCGATCGACTTGTAGAACTCGGCGTACTCTTCGGGCTTCACTTCGCTCTTGCTGCGGAGCCAGATCGCCTTGCGGGTGTTCAGCGTTTCCTCGGTCACTTCCTTCTTGCCATCGACTTCCTTCTCGGTGTCCATGACGACCGGGAATTCGAGGAAGTCCGAGAACTTCCGAACGAGACTCTGGAGGTGGTACGTTTCGAGGAAGTCCTTCGCGTCGTCTTTGAGATGCAGCGTGACATCCGTACCCCGGCCTGGCTTCTCGGCGGCTTCGAGAGTGTAAGCGCCTTGACCGTCGGACTCCCAGCGAGTGGCCTCGGCGGGTGTGCTGCCGAGCGGTCGCGTGACGACGGTAACCTTGTCGGCGACCATGAACGCGGAGTAAAAGCCGACGCCGAACTGACCGATCAGCCCAGGAGCTTCCGACGACTTGCCGGCTCGCTTCGCGGCTTCGAGGAACGCTTTCGTGCCGGACTGCGCCACCGTGCCGAGGTTCTCGATTACTTCGCTGCGCGACATGCCGACGCCGTTATCGCTGATGGTGAGCGTGTTGTTGGCGGCGTCGGGCGTGAGTTTGATCTTCCAGTCGGTGTTCCCTTCGAGTTTATCGGCGTGGCTGAGGGAATCGAACCGCACTTTATTAATGGCGTCCGACGCATTGGAGATGAGTTCGCGAAGGAAGATTTCGCGGTCGGAGTACAGTGAGTGCGTGATGAGATGAAGAAGTTGCTTCAGTTCGGCCTTGAATTCGAGCGTTTCTGCCATTTCGTGAACCTCGTCGCGGAATCGTCAGGGAGAGGCATATTGTAGGGGGAGTGTGTGGTTCGAGGCGAGTGGAGCAGAAGCCCCAGAGGAGTGGGATTGCTGATGTCTTCATCCGAGAAGGCGATTTTGGCATCGGGGTGAGAGTCGAGGAGGTCGGCGTATTCCGGGATGCAACGGCGCAAGTCTCGCAACTCTTTGGGCGAAGTTGGAGCCGGGCGACACGCTTCACCGAAGTACAGATGCCGCTCGGCTCGCGTCACCTCCGAAAGAAACGATCACTTCTGCGAGTGTTCCTTGCGGTCTTTCCGTCACCGGTTTTCACTCGACTTCGTGGATGTCATCCATCACGCCTGCGGGTATGCACACCGTCAATACGGTGAGTTTTCCGCAGGCTTTGTGCTTCACTCCGCGAGGAATGTACACCACGACGCCCTTGTGCAACTCGATCTCTTCGCTGTCGAGGATCATGGTGCCGTTGCCGTCGATGACGTAATAGAACTCGTCGGTGCGGGCATGATAGTGCAGTTTCGCGTCGTGAATCTCGACCTGATGAACCTCCGCAGCGGCTCCGTCTTTCTGTTCGACGAGGCAGCGAATTTGACCGCACGTTTCGGCCCACGGCGTGACGTCGGCGGGATCACGGCGAAGAACACGGGCAGCAGTCGCGGTGGACATGATGGAACTCCGGGGAGAGGTACCGCTTGCGGCGTAGCGCTCTTCAGAGCGCTACGCCGCAAGCGGCGAATACAATCGCGGTTCACTTCTTCTTCGCGGTGTGGTCGCCCTTCATCTCGAGGCCGGGCTTGTCGCCGTTCATCGCCACGAAATCCCAGGTGTAGCCGCCACCATCAGCCGCGAACTTCCACGTCAGCGTGAGCTTCACGTCGTCGCCGAGCGTCGCCTTCCAGATCAGCGTGCGCGACTTGTTATCGTGAATCCCAGTCCACTCGATCTCTGTGCCAGCCGAATCGTACAGCCACATCCGGTAGGTCTTCTTTGCTGGATCATAGGTGATGAGCTCGATCACGCCGCGGTCGTCAGCAGCACTTGTGGCCAGACCACGGATGAAGGTGCCGTTGAACGTCGTCTCGACCACGTCCTGACCCTTCAGGCTCACCGACCGACCACCAACCTTCAGTTCGGTGTTCGTGTCCCACGTTCCGGCCAGCTCCTTCAGCAGCGGCGTGAGTTCGCCCGCAACGGGAGCGTCGCCATTATCTGGGGCATACGAGAACGTCTTGATCGGCTTCCACGGTGTTGCGGTGCTCGTCGCGCCGAAGAACACGAACAGCATTTCGTCGGTCGTCTCCTCGCCATACGAGACGTTGCGAGGCGGCTTCGTCGGGTTGTTCGGGTTCTCGGCGGAGTTGTCGTAGATGGCACGAACTTCGAGCTTCGTGCCGGCCTTCGCGAGAATCGGCTCCTTGAACCAGTACGTTTCCTGCCAGCGGTAATCCCACGCGGGAATGTCGATGAGCACAACTGGCTTCTCGCCGGGTTGCGTCATGATGACGCTGACCGACTTCCCGAGCAGGTGCATGTGTGGCAGCACATTGTGCAGCACCGTATCGGTGTGCAGGTAGATCGCTCCGTGTGCGGGGTGACTGGCCTTGCCCGCTGGAATCTTATCCCACTGCTTCAACCCGTTGATGATGAGCGTTTGCCAGGGTTGCTCGACGGGTGCCTTGGCGAAGTACAGCCCGACTTGCGTGCGGTCCGTGGCGAACTGGCCGTTGCGGTGATAGTGCGTCTGAATCAGGAAATCGCTGTCCTTCGGAAGTAGCCAGCCCGCACCTTGCGGCACGAGTTGCGGCATCTGACCGGGTGCCCAGCCGCCAATGCCGCCGAACTTCGGGGTCTCGCCGTGCTTGTTTGCCGGCGGCACAAAGCCCACGCCCATGCCGACAGTGTAGCCAGGCCCTCGATCGAGGAGCAGCTTGCCTTTGTCCTTCTCCTGTTGCTTCGTTTCGAGATCGCGACCGGCTCCGGTGGTGTCGAAATAGTGCAGCGTGTGGTGAACGACTCGCGGGTTGCCCGGCTTCACGTCGTAGCCGATGACCCACTTGTTCTCGGTGAGTTTCGTCGGCACCACGAACACGCGGAACAGATCGTTGCCCGCACCGCCAAGTTTGAAGTCGTCGCCAGCGCTGAGGATCAGGTCGGGCTTGCCGTGACGCCAGCCTTCAGAACCGAACTCGGGCATCTTCGGTGCGTCTTTGGGGTCGCCCTCGGGTGAATCGGCATCGACCCATGCGGCCAGTGTCGCGATCTCGGCAGCGGTCAGTTTGCGTTCGCCCTTCATGGGCAGACCACCCGAAGCGGACCACGGCGGCATCTGCTTGTTACCCGTGTACTCTTTGATGTCGCGTGCCCATCGACGAGCCTGTGCGAATGTCGTGAGTGCGAACGGCCCGACTTCGCCCTGCCGATGGCACACGACGCAGTGAGCGTTCAGAATAGGAGCGACGTCCTTGTAGAACGTGACGGCTCCCGCCTTGGGCGTGGGTCGCACTTTCAACTCGATCTCGCAACCGATGGCTTTCGTGAACGGCGTGCTGACTGCTTTCCCCGCGAGAACCGCTGTCAGCGCGTTGTCGAGGTCGTGCGTCGTGACGACGGGATTGCGTTTGAGGCGAGCGGAGTAGCCGTCGTCGATGCGCCCGCGATAGCGAACCTTGCCTTCGCTATCGAGGAGGAACGCTTCGGGAGTATGGGTTGCGGTTAGCCCGGCGGCGAGTTCTTTCTTGGAGTCGAGCAGTACGGGAATGGTGAGTTTGTGGCCTGCTGCGGACTTCGCGACGGCATCGCGTGGGTCTTCGGTCGGGCACACCAACACGACGCTAACGCCCTTTTCGGCGTGTGTCTTGGCGAGTTCGTTCAACCCCGCGATGTACGAGTTCGACACCGGACACTCGAACGACACGAACACGACGACGGTAGCCGCTTTGCCTTGGACGGAGTCGAACTTGGTGGCGGTGCCGTCGATACTGGTAAGGGTGAGACTTGGTGCTTTGGTGCCGATGATGGAATCGGGCTTCGCGTCTGCGGCGAACAAATTCGTGACAGTGATGCACGCGAAGGCAGCGAGCAGAAAGCGGAGCATCCGGTGTTCCTCGTAAGTCGTGGCGACGTGGCTTATTGTACCCGTCACGGGCAGGAATGGTTTCGCTAACCTTCTCAGCGGATGAAGTGGCCGAATCTTACGCGAGGATAGCGAGCGTGGTATTTGGACTTTGCCCTGAAAGGGCAGGACAACATAGCCCGGGGCTGCGACAGCGAAGCTGTCGCAGCCCCGGGACCAACCCAATACCAATGATCCACCCTGCACGGGTGGGACAACGACCTTGACCCAACTGGGAAATGCACGCGTTTGTCGCACCCTTGCAGGGTGGATCATTGGGGTTCTCTCGTTGTTCCCAGGGCTGCGCCAGCTACGCTGTCTTGCCCTGGGCTATGTTGTCCTGCCCTTTCAGGGCAAAAACCATGGTACTCATGTCCCCATCGCCACCAACACACTTTCCAACACTGCATCCAACAGGAAGAATTGGCCAGCCGGGTCGGAGCTGTTACCCCGACCCGGCAGCTCAACCGCGTCACTCTTCGATCGGGCGGATCGGCTTCCGGACCTTCCGGGTGCTGTAGCATCCGTAGTTCTTCTTCAAGCTCCCTTCCTTGCTCGTCTTCTCAGCGGTGACCTCGATTCGGAACTCTGTTCCGCCCATCGCCTTCGCACACTTCACGCAAACCATCGTCTCGGGGAGCGCTTCAAGTCGCTCCTCGGGGATGGTCGCTCCGCATCTCGCACACGGTTGCGGTTCCGTCGTCATCCGGACCTCCCAGGTTCGGGTCGGAAGGAGTGATGTCTCCTTCCCTGTTCATGACGCAGCGAACGACGATTTCGTCCTCGAAAACCGTGGAAAAAGCACGCATCGAACCAAGTCATTGGATGGCGTGTCAATTGTGGGGACGCTCAAATCACCTCAGCACTTCTCGAACGCTTCCGTGAGCTTCCGGAACCATCTCAAACGGTTCCGAGAGGCCGAAATGCCCCGGTATGTTCATCAAGTTTGTCGATGATTGCCGCAAGACATTTCTTGTGAACGAGATGCTGTGCAAATCTGATCGCCGAGCAATATTCTGATGGAAGTCATTCCGGACTTGTGTGGTCGATTCCGGACTTCAAAACGTTTCCGGAAGAGGGGGGGTCTCGCCCGGAAACGATGAGAGCGGGGCAGTCGGCATTGCTGTTTTGGGCAGGCACGGGTAAGTCCGCCGCACGTCAGATTGTCGCTCTTGCTGAGGTTGCCGTGACAGCTCTCGCGTTATTGCTCGCCGGTTCCGTGGTTGCAGCGCCACCAAGGCCAATCGCACCGCCACCACCGCCGAAAGCCGAGGCGAAGAAGCCCATCCCGCCGGAAGCTGAGTTCTTCGGGAAGATGGTTGGCGATCTGATGCGGAAGAGCATTCCCGATCCGCTCACGAAGTCGAACATGAACTGGGGTCATCAGAAAGCGGAAACCGTCATCAAACGGCACCGCGAAGGCTTGCGATTCTGGACGGAACCAGTTCAGGAGTTCCATAACGACGGAACCTGGCGACGAGTCGAAGTGCGGATTCCCGAGCCATCAAAACTGATGCTGGAAATCAAGGAGTTGACCTATCCGTCTGAGGGGAAGATGCTGGCGACCGTTGCCGTGGCATGTGAGCGAGTGGACTTGAAGTTCGAACAGCAAATCTGGCGCAATGGAACGCGGCTCTACGCTGGCGAAACTCGTGGACATTGCGAGGCGGGTTTGCTTCTGAAGGTCGCTGTGACCACGAAGACGGAATACAAGAAGGGCGGTCTGCTCCCGATCCCGGAGTTCACGGTTCAGTTGAAGGCAACGGAGGCATTCCTGTTTCACAACCAACTCATCATCGACCAGACTGGTCCCTTCGACGGCGAAGTTGCCAAGTCCGTGGGCGAAGCGATGCTTCGACTGGTGAAGGCATTCAAGCCGGATCTCGAAGGCGATCTGTTGGAGAAGGCGAACGCGGCCATCGTGAAAGCGGCTGGAACTCGCGAGTTCAAAGTGGCGCTCGACAAGGTTCTCGGCGCACGGAAGTAGCTATTCACTTGATTGCTTGCTTGACGACGTGCAGCAGGGTATCGAGCGTGAATGGCTTTTCCAACACGACAGCGCCCGCTGGGAGCGCGACTGGTTGATGGGCAGTTCCACCGACGAATCCCGACATGAACACAATGGGCACATTGGGAGTTCTGGCGTGGAGATCAGCAGCCAACTCAACTCCGGTGCGGCCGGGCATGCGAATATCTGACAGCACAAGTGAGAACCGTTCAGGATCTGCCTGAAACACTTCGAGGGCTTGCTTCGCGTCGGCGGCGGAATGCACTGAGTAGCCTGCGTGAGTCAACACAATGCGGACGAAATCGCGCACGGCCGCTTCGTCGTCCACGATGAGGACGGTGGGAGGTTTCGGTTGGTTGGTGAGGTCCGACGACATAACCCACCGTGGGGCGCACACGGCCATAGCCGACATCAAGCGTCGGTCAAACGGACCGTGTCAAATAGAACGCCGACGACACCGGGGCAAACGTTCTCGCATCAGTTTCGGCCATTTAACAGAGCGTAGGAGACCAGTTCTCAGTTCCCACATAGATAATTCACTTAACGACAATACGGCTTTGGAGCGAACGACGGCAGCGATTGCACATCGGGTTCCACAAATCGCGCCCGAGCTTCAGATGAAAACAACCGCTTGTGTGTGTAATGCGCCAAAAGGACGCCAAGCGTGCGGTCGAACAGCTCCGGGTTGTGCTGGCGAAACACTTCGTAGGTTTCGTTGTGCAGCAAGCGTGCCACGATGATTCGCACGAACGCCACTGTGATCGTTTCGTGGTAACCGTCCAGAACTCCGTTGCGAGCGTTGAGGTTCTGAATCCCGCTCCGGATGCGGTCAAGTGCCTCATCGGTGGGGAATTGAGTCAGATACAGCCACGCCATGCGAACGTGCGCTTCGTGCGTCCATTCGGAGCGTGAGATGGCCACTGCCTCGAACGCGGCGAGAAACTCGTCATCGGTCATGGATTGGCTCCGTGATACGCAGATTGACACGCGACGATGGAGACGGGTTCGACAGCCTTTGCGCTTGCTCCGCATTTCGTGGCCATCTAAACTCAGATAGAGATTCGACGCACCCGCCCGCGGCTTTCCGCCATCTTGCCGACACCATCCGTGAGCTAATCCATGCCCAGGTTTGCCGTCGCTTGCGTGTTCGCGCTCGCACTTCCCGGTTCGACATTCGCGCAGAACCCGGGGGTTAACACCCCCGGCTCGCCAAAACCGGTCGCGCCGTCGTTCAACAGCGAAATCATGCCGCTGCTTACGAAGGCTGGCTGCAATCAGGGTGCATGTCACGGCAAGGGTGCGGGCCAGAACGGGTTCCGCCTGTCGCTGCGTGGGTTCGCCCCGGAGCAAGATTACAAGTGGATCACCCGCGAGTTCGACGGCCGACGCATCGACCGCACCGTTCCCGAAGCGAGTCTGCTTCTTCGCAAAGCAACGGCCGAAGCTCCACACGAAGGCGGTCGGCTTTTCAGCCAAACGAGCCGCGAATATCAGCTTCTTCTCGCGTGGATTGCAGCGGGCTACCCTGGCCCGTCGAAGGACGAAGTAAAGATCAGCAAGCTCGAACTGACGCCCGCGACGAAGGTACTGAAGCCAGGTGAGGAAGTGCAACTCGTCGCCACCGCGACCTTCGCCGATGGCACGAAACGCGACGTCACCTGGCTCACCAAGTTCGACTCAAACGACCCCGCCTATCTGGCTGTGTCGCCAAGCGGGAAGGCGAAGGCGATCCGCAATGGAGCGAGTGCGGTGCGTGCGATGTTCCTCACGGAAGTCGCGGTCACGGTGTTCAGCATGCCATACGATCGGATTGTCGATGACAAGCGATTCGCGGGCGGGAACAACTTCGTCGATACACACGTCTTCGCGAAACTGAAAGAACTCCGCATCGAGCCAAGCGATTTGTGTTCCGACGAGGAGTTCATCCGTCGTTTGTTCCTCGACGCTTGCGGTATTTTGCCCACTGCCGAGGAAGTGGGCGCATTTGTCGCCAACAAAGATGCTGCCAAGCGTGCGAAGCTCATCGACGCGGTGCTGGCCCGTCCGGAGTTCACCGACTACTGGGCTCTCCAACTTGGTGACCTGTTCCAGAACCGCAAGGAACGCGACCATGACGTTCGCGGCACAAAGGGCGTTCGGCAGTTTCACGACTGGTTGCGGAAGCAAGTCGCTGCGAACCGCCCGTGGGATGAACTTGCTCGCGATGTGCTCACTGCCACGGGCTCGAACACCGAGAACCCGGCGGTCGGGTACTTCATCGTGACTGTTGGCGAGCAACGTCACGGCGAAAGATCCGAAGCGCCGGAGTCCGTCGCGCAGTCGTTCCTCGGCATCCGCATCGGCTGCGCTCGCTGCCACAACCACCCGCTCGAACGCCACACGCAGGACGACTTCTATCACTTCGCCGCGTACTTCAGCCGGGTGAAGTTCGACCGCAAAGAAGCGAAGATGGGCCCGACGACGCTGAACGTGAGCCATCCGGACGCAAACCAGAACAAGAACCCCGTTGGTGTCGGGCAACCGCGAACCGGGATGTTCATGAAGCCACAGCCGCTCGATCGCACGGCGAACGACGTGAAGCCAACCGAAGACCCGCGAGCCGTGCTGGCGAAGTGGATCACCGACCCGAGCAACGAATACTTCGCAGGTGCGATGGTGAACCGCGTCTGGCGACACTACCTCGACGTGGGCCTGGTCGAACCGGTGGACGATTTGCGAGCCACGAACCCGCCGACGAACCCTGAACTGTGGGCCGCACTGAAGAAGGAGTTCCTCGACAAGAAGTTCGATATGCGAGCGCTGATGCGTGTCATCCTAAACTCGCGAACGTATCAGCTTTCCAGTTCGACGCGGCCCGCCAACGTGACCGACGCCCGGTTCTACTCGCACTACTACGCTCGCCGATTGCCTGCCGAGGTGATGCTCGACGCGATCTGCGACGCGACGAACGTGCCGGACAAATTCGACGGCTACCCGCTGGGTGTGCGTGCAGTGCAGGTTCCGGACCCGACGACGGCGTCGTACTTCCTGAAGACGTTCGGCCGCAGCGAACGCGTGACGGCATGTGCCTGTGAACGCGCCAGTGATGTATCGTTGCCGAGCGTGCTTCACCTGATCGTTGGCGAAACGGTGAGCAACAAAGCGGCTGCGGGCAATGGCTGGCTCGCGAAGCAACTCCTCACTGAGAAGGACGACGACAAACTGATGGATGCGCTTTTCCTGCGAACGCTGGCCCGGAAGCCGTCGGATGCGGAGCGTGCGAAGGTGAAGGAGTTGCTGAAGGCGGACGCCGCGAGGGACGAGGTGTTCCGCGATCTTTTCTGGGCCGTGATGAACAGCAAAGAGTTCTTGTTTAATCGGTAGTCGTTTAGCGTCCGCCCGAGCGGGGCGGCGACTTCGGCGCGTCACCCCGCTGGGCGACCGCTAAACGTTTCACCCGATCAGCTTCTTCGCACTCAGATAGTTCAGCACCAACGCCACACCTTCCTCGACCGTGTTCTTCGACGCATCGAACGTCAACTCAGGGGCCGATGGCGGTTCGTAAGGATCATCGATACCGGTGAAGCCCATTCCCTTGCCGGTTGCCACGGCGTCGCGAGCCTGCTTGTACAACCCCTTCGGGTCACGCTGCTCGCAGCACTCGATCGGCGTGTTCACATACACTTCGATGAACGGAATCGCGTATCCTTTGTTCTGCTCGTGAAGCGCACGAACCGCGTCGCGATCCTTGCGGTACGGGCTGACAAAGCTCGTCAGTGCCAGCAACCCCGCATCCGCGAACAAACGAGTGACTTCCCCAATGCGGCGAATGTTCTCAACGCGGTCCGCCGCGCTGAAACCCAGTCCGAAACGCTTTGCCTGCTCTTCCGCATAGCCACGAGTGTCCATCAGGATCTTCGGACCGGCGTTCAGCCCGAACCGCACGTTGTCGCCATCCAGAACGTAAGCCGCGTGGCCGCGTGCGATGAGCGTCTGTTCGAGAGCAACCGCGAGCGTGCTCTTCCCCGAACCAGATAAGCCCGTGAACCACAACGTGGCACCGGTTTGTTTCAGAAGTGCCCTGCGATCGGCTGGCTTGATGGTTCCGGCGTGGTGGAAGACCTGCGTGGCCTTGATTTCAGACATCTTGCCCTCTGCGTGGCATGCGTGGATCAAGTTGTCAGTCTACACGCACTCCGCGTCGAGGTCATGGTCCCGTGACCCGGAACTCTTTCGCTTCGCTGCGAATCTTGCGATTGGCCGGGTCACGAATCTCGACCGTAACCGTGTACACGCCAGGAGCTGTCGGCACCGGGAACGCATACAGGACGTGGAAATCGTGAACCGGTCCGCGGCTGTAGAGCTTCTTCTCGAACTTCACAACATCCACGCGCCGCCGCCAGTCTTCGGGATCCGGTTGCTTCACCAGAACGCCGTGAGCATCCTTGATCTCGACAAACGCCTTGGCGTGCGTCAGGTGCGTTTCGCCGTGCGGCCCGGTTGCTGCGACACTCTGCAAGTTTCGCACTTCCAGATACAACTGCGCCTGATCGTTCGGATGATACGGCTGACCCTCCGGCCACAGATCGTATCGCCCGAAGCCCGACACTTTGCCGCAGAACGCCAGATTCTCGATTCGCAGCGCAGCCTTCGCTTCAAGTCGAGTCGCTGCTGTTTCGAGTTGATCCACCAAAGCCGCGACACCAGCCGGATCGGTCGCGAGGTCGGCGGTTGCACCACGAGCCAGGATGGGCACCATCGCCAGCACGAACTCCTGATTCGGTGCGTCGAGTGACTTCAGAATCTCGATGGCGCGGTTCGGTTTGCCGTCGGCGTAGGCTTGCACTGCGAGAAGCAGCGGCGATGGCTGCACCGGACCTGTTACCACTGGCGGCAACGAACCGGGTTGCACGGCAATCGTTTTCACGTCGTTGGGCGGATTCTCAGGCGTCAGCGGTGTGATCGGTGTGCTCTTGGCAGTAGTGTCCTTCGTGGCTGACTTGATCGCAACCGCTTCGCCGGGTCGTGACGGCAGTTCACCGAAGACGTCTTTGTGTGGCGTTTCGGTGGCGAGCGCCTTCTGTTGCGCTGCGAGTTTGTCGCGCACTTCGGGCGGCGTCAACGGTGTGGACTGGACTGGAATGAACAGGCAAGCTGGACAAACCAGGGCAGCCGAAGCCACTGACAACAACAGCGGCCGGCGGTGGGCGGTCATCCGTGACCCTCGAACCGATGAACTCTTCCGCGCTGGGAGCGCGAGTCGCCTCTCATAACCACAACTGCCTGCCGCGCCAATAGGCAAGTTTTCAATCGCCTGCGGTCGCGGTATAACGAAGTGCGTAAATGATTCCGGACCACTTACCCACCCCACCTCCGGAACCAATTCATTCGTCCGGAAGAAACTTCATCAGAATAATTCCGGCCGACGTAGGAGCCGTATCACATTCACCGAAAAGAGTTTCCAGCGAACTCCGACAAATCCGATGAACATACCGTGACATGATCCCAGGTCTGGAACCGAACAGACGGTTCCGGAATCAACACCGAGCGCGAAAGGCACTTGACCCCACCACAACGGACGGCGGACAATCACGCCGCCGACAGCTTCATCATCAATAGCCAAGGTTGGCGAGTCCGCTGTTCACAGTTCGTATCGAAAGCAGGATGCGCTATGAAAGTGCGATTTATCCTTGTTGCGTTCTTCGTTGTTTTTGGATCATTTCAATTTGCGACTTGGCGCAAGGAGTTCATGGAGACCGAGGAAGGAATTGAGAAAATCAAATTGCTGATACGAGGGAAAGAGACCGTTCAGCTTGCGTCATTCGAGATTTACTACCAACAACGGCGTGTCCGCTGCTCCGACCCCGAAGCTCTCCGGTACCTCGAAAGCTGCCTTTGGAAAAGCAGGAGAAAGTCCCTGGAGAATGCCGGGCTCACGTACCGGTTGCGCCTTCAATTCGCGGGAGGCGGGAGCGTGGACGCGTGTACCTACTGGTCCCCTGAGGGCTTTCACCTTTACGTCCCAGGCGATACCCCAGCGGGAGATGGAGGCTCTCCGAGTGGCGTCGTTGTGTTCAAATCTCCGATGCCGGCGTCGATCAAGGTAATGATCGACTTCCTCCAAAGCCCCAATGACATGGTGATGGGAACGGTTTTGATCCTAGAGGGAGGCGGGATGCGCCGAGAGAATGACCCATCCATCGAGTTGTAAAGATCGGGAATGGAGTAAGTGTCATGTGTTGGTCTTGGTATTCGCCGCTTGCGGCGTTGCATTCGCCCTCCTTGCTTTTTCATCTCGCAGCCGTTGTGTGACGCTCGCCGTCATCGCACAATACATATCTCCCACGCTCTCGCCGCAACACGACCATCACCCGGAGCTGCCACATATGCCGCGTTCCCTCTTCGCTGCTGTCGCCTTCCTCAGTCTCGCTGTCTGCATCAGTCCCACCACAACGCCAGCCGCCGAACTCGCACCCGCACCACGCTTCGCACCTGCCGCACTCGACCGACTCATCATCGGCGAAATCAAAGATCGCTGCGAGGTCATGAAGAACCTTCAGTACATGTCCGACATCATCGGTGGTCGGCTCACAGGCTCCAAGAACCTCGAACGAGCCAACAACTGGACCGCCGACAAGATGAAGGCTTACGGCCTCGAAAACGTGCATCTCGAACCGTGGGAAATCCCCGTTGGCTGGGAACGCGGCAAAGCCACCATGAAGCTCGTTGAGCCGAATAATGGTCGCGAACTGCTCATCGCATCGTTCGGCTGGACGCCCGGCACCAAGGGCAAGCAAACCGGCGACGTCATTGTTCTCAAGGCACGCACCAAGGTCGAACTCGAAGAGTACAAGGGGAAGCTCAAGCACGCGACCGTGTTGCTGAGTCCGCCGAAGGAAGTGAAGTCGGTTACCGATCTGACGTACCCCGCACCGCCTGGCCCAACCGTGGCCCAACCCAAGAAGGTTGAGCCAAAGAAGGACGAACCCAAAAAGGATGAACCGAAACCCGGCACGGAGAAGAAGGGTGAGGCGTCGCTGATTCGCTCGGACATGCTTCAGCCTGGGTTCGAGGCCGTCACGGAATTCTTGAAGGCTGAAGGTGCAGCGTGTGTGGTTATTGATGCCGGGAAGCCGCACGGTTTGCTTGTCACCACGGGCGGTTGGCCGAGCGATCGCGCCGTTGCCGAGGCACGCTTGCCGCGCGTGTTCATGGCTCACGAACACTACGCTCTGCTTCACCGACTCGCGAGCCGAACCGATGCTGTCACGAAGGTGGAAGTCGAGATCGACAACAAGTTCATCGCGGGCCCGATCACGGTTTACAACACCGTGGGCGAAGTGACTGGCAGCGAGAAGCCGGACGAGTTCGTGCTGATCGGCGCGCACCTTGACTCATGGGAACTGGCCAGCGGCACGACCGACAACGCGACCGGTAGTTGTGTGGTGTTGGAAGTGGCACGCACGGTTGCGGCACTGGCGAAGGCGGGTCAGCGACCGAAGCGAACGATTCGGTTTGCGTTGTTCACGGGTGAGGAGCAGGGTTTGCACGGCTCGCGAAAGTACGTCGAGCGTCACAAGGACGAGATGGATCGTCACTCGGCGGCGTTGGTTCACGACACGGGCACGGGGAAGGTTTACGGTCTTGGTCTGCATGGGCGGCAATCGGTGCTTGACTTGCTGACGCCGCAACTGAGTTCGTTGTCGGGGGTGGAGGGCTGGAAGGGTCTGGACATGCGGGGCACGGGCGGCACGGATCACCTGTCGTTTCACGCGGCGGGTGTGCCTGGCTTCGCGTGTTTGCAGGACATCGACGAGTATCGTTTGACGCACCACACGCAGAGTGACACGTTCGATAAGGCAAAGGAACCGAACCTGGTTCAGGGTGCACAGGTGTTGAGCGTGACGATCATGCGAATCGCGAACCTGCCGGAGTTGCTGCCGCGGAAGTGAAGCAAGCGAAGACCCCTTCACCCGCGACTCAGTCGTCGTGCCGCTCGTGGCGTTAGCCCTGGTGGGACGACGACACTCGCGGGCGACTCGTCGCGACCTCTCCCCCGATTTTTGGGGGAGAGGTCGGCGAGGCTTTGCAAGCCGGGTGAGGGAGAAAACACCTTATCACTCAATCTCGCGAATGAACCGCCCTTGAACGGTACGGGGATAATCCCCGTGGTCCTCAAAATCACGCTCCGAACCCAATCGTGAACGACACATCGTCGAAGTCAGCCACGCCGCCGTTTACCTTGCCCATCATGTGAATCGCCGTCGGATCGGTTGGCGTCGGTGCGACCTGGGCCACTCGCTCCGGATCGAAGTTCCGAGCGTGTTGCTTCCCATCCGGGTTCGCAGCCGTGAGCGAGAAGAACGCGATCTTCGAGCCGGTCGCGCTGTTCGTCGGATTGGCCGCGATCACCTGAGCTGCGGTTCCCCCCGGCACATAATAGAAGATCACCGACTGACCACCCGTGAGCGTCGTCGTGGTCGATGCACCCGTCACCGCACCCGGAGCAAACAGAATCTGCGCCCGAGCCAGCGCCGCTGCAGCATAGCCAGCATCCCCCGGATTGAGCGTCCCGATCTTCCCGCTCGCGTCGTCCGTCACGATCACCCCGATCTCGCCACTCTGCGGTGCTCCCACCCCGGTGCCCAGGGGCTGTGCCTTCACCGGCAACTTCACCGTACCCGTCACCGTCACCGCACGACCATTTCCGCCCGGAACCACAAGCGCTGCCGATTGCGTGTCGCCCTGCTTGCGGATGTTCACCACCATGTCGTTGTAATCTTTGTCGCCGCCCGAGTTGCCGTCTTCAAATCCCATGAGCGCCTGGCTATCGCCCGGATCGCTTGCGGTCGAAACGTGAGCCACGCCATCCGGGTTCGCAGCCGTGATGCCGAAGAACGCAATCGGCTTGCCGGGGGTGAATGCATTCGTCGGGTTCTGAGCCAGCAAGTTCACGCTCGTGTTGCCCTGCACGATATACATCACCAACACATCGCCACCCTTCGCGGTCAAAGTCACGGATGCGCCAACCGTCTCACCCTTGGCAAACACAACCTGTCGGCGAGCCAGCGCCGCCGCTGCGTAGCCAGCATCCCCCGGCTTGAGTGTCCCGATCTTCCCGGTAGCGTCGTCGGCCTTGTAGAACCCGAACTCGCTCGTGCTCATCGACTCGTGCGATGTGAACTGGAAGGTCAACTGTTGCGTGCTGCCGATCGTGCCTGGAACGACGTAGAAGTTCTTCAGCGTCGGCAGATACGTCAGCGTGAATGGCGTCAGCGCCGTGGTGCCACTCGTGCCGTTTGTCACGGTGCCAGTGATCGTGTTCGGGCCAACCAGGAGCCGATTCGCTGGCAGACTCAGCCGATACTGACCCGTGCTCGCATTTTCGATCGCCGTGCCAGCCGCGACGCCGTTGATCGAAACCGTGACGGTTCGCCCCGTCGGAGCCAGAACGGTCAACGATGGCGTATCAAGGCTCGTGATGTTGTCGTTGTTCAGCGTTCCCGTGTCGCTGACGGTATTCAGATCGAAGCTGCCCGTGACCGTGAGGTTGATAACCTGCGTGTCCACCGTTGAAGTCGCATCTTTCACGCCGAGCTTCAGCTTGATCGTGCCAACGAAATTGTCCGGCGGCGTGACCGTGACCAGCCCCGTCTTCTGGTCGATCTTGGAGGTCACATTGACCGTCTCGCCACCGGTCGTCGTCGCGCTCACAACCGAATAGGTCAGCGTGTCGTTCTCCAGATCGGTGGCCGTCAGTTTGAACGTGACGCCGGTGCCCACGGTGGTGGTCTGGTCGGCGATCGGCCCGAGGAACGGCGGATCGTTCACGGTATCGGCGGTGAACGTCACGTTGAATGTGTCGCCTGTGCTCGATGCCCCACCATCAGCCGGCGTAACCGTGATGGCCGAGGTTCCCGTGAATGTTGACGGTGCCGTGATTCGCAGGACGCCGTTGGGGTCGTTCGCAACGACACTCGCACTCGTGATCGTGACCGGGTTGACCGGCGACCCCGTGGCCGAACTCGTAACCGGCGTGCTCATCAGTTGCGTGAACGTGTCGAACCCAGCGACGAGTTGCCCGAAGATCGTGTGCTGGAAGTTCAGGTGTTGCGGTTCTTGAGCGAGGGTCAGATCGGTGTCGGTGATGAAGAACTGCGAGTCGCCAGTGTCGTCGCCCGAGTTGGCCATCGCCAGAAGCCCTGGACTGTTGAACGTGAGATGCGTGTTGAACTCATCGTCAATCTTCGTGCCCGATCCGCCGCTGCCGGTGCCGAGTGGGTCGCCACCCTGTGCCACGAAGCCGTCGATGATCCGGTGGAACGTGAGATTGTTGTAAAAGCCCGAATTGACGAGCGACACAATCCGTGCGGTCGTGATCGGAGCCATGCTGTCGAAGAGTCGGAAGGTGAGGTCTCCCTCGAACGTGCCGCCGGCCGCTTTCGTTCCGGTGACGTGCAAAACGATCGTGGTGCCGCCAGTGACGACCTGCACCTGAACCTGCGAATTCGCGCTCGTGGCGGTGTAACTGACCGTGCCGGTGGTGTTGGTCACCGTGAGCGGAACGTACAGATCCTTCGTGTCCGGTGTGGTCTGATCCGCGATGGTGGCGAGCGTGGCAGGCACTTCGCGAGCTTCAAGTTGCTCAAAGCCGAGGCGTGCTCGATTGGATGCCCGACGGCGCGACGAGGGACGGCGAGCGAACTGATCTCCAGAACTCATGCGAAACTCCGAGGAACATCAATGGGGTAGGTGTCTGTGTAAAGAGACATCGCATCACGTCGCAAAATCGAGCGTACTCACGACTGCGTGAATAAGTTCATTCGTTTTCGAGTCGCATTCCGGTCACGTTTCGCGTAACCATCGACTCGAAATTATCTTACGGCTACGGTTGCGGGGATCGGTGCCTCAAAAACGCGATGTAGGTAGGTTACAACGATCTTCAGGTATGCGCCACCAAACTACCCATCTTATCCCGGAATCCTCGGGGACCAAAACCGGATCGTCCGCCCGAATGTCTGCTCATCAGACACCAGCCGAGTCGCGATTCCAACCGGCCCAGGAATTGCAAGACAGTATTCAGGGAGGATTTGTGATGTTAAATGAAGAGTCGATGTTACGCGTATTATGCGTTGACGATAATCGTGACACTGCGGACAGTCTCGCTGTGTTGATGCAGATCGCCGGCTTCGAGGCGATCGCTTGCTACGACGGGCCGAGTGCACTGGCTGCCGCCGCAACGTTTCATCCAGACGTTTGCGTTCTCGACCTGAACATGCCCGGAATGAACGGCGACGAACTCGGGCAGCGTGTTCGCGAAGTAGATGGAGGATCCAACACCACCCTTGTCGCATTCACGGGGTTGCCCGAGGAGGAGGCCCGTGAAAGGACAACTGCTGCGGGATTCGATCTCCATCTGACCAAGCCCATCGACCCCGAACGGCTTGCGAACACGGTGATCGACATCGTCATCTTGCGTGCCCCGCCCTCGACACGCAGTTCGCCCCGCATCCCTTGGCCAGATCCTCGCAGCACGGCTTGAAACCAAACCATCGCCTTCGCCCGTTTCGCCTCTCAGATCACACATTCACTTCGCATTCCCAAGCAATCAATTGCGAAAACTCGACTTCCCGAAGCGTCCGAGAGTCGGATCGTAGGTCGTCGTGCTGTAGCGCGTCCGGCCTGAGATGGGGTGAACGAACAACCCTGTGCGATGCGTGCTGCCAACCACGGGGCTTGAACCTGCTTTGGTGTGCGACGGCGGAAGCGGCGCACCGATTCCGGGGACACCAGCCCAGGAACCTCTACCAGATGTGCCGTTGACGACAGTCGGCGCGGGGGGATGGCTTCGCAGGAAGCCCGCTTCCGCCTGGCTCGTGCCGCCGACGATCACCAAAAGAGCCACGATGAAGATTCGTCGCATGATTCCCTCCGTGTTGAATTGCTCGTGCGCAATCGCCATCGACCACGGCCGGAAGGCGAATCCAACAAGAATCAGCGGGGAGGCGAGAAGTTAGCGAGAACAGGATGGCCGTAGCGGTCGGAGGGATGTTGAGCGATCGCCGCAACGCGGCGACCAGCGATCCGTTTGGAAATCTGAGAATGCGAGGGTATAATCCCGTTGACGCGATCGCAGAATGACGTACACTCTGGGTAGTAGGAAGACTTGCACTTTCTGGTGTGTTCCGCTCCGGGTAATCGGATAGGAAAACGCATCTTGACTTCCCCCCCCGCAATCTGGCACTGTGCCGTCCGACTCAGCTCTCCCAATCTCGAACTCAGAAAAACTGAAAACCGAGTCTTGTGACGAGTTGATTCAGAAACCAGTGCGACGCCGGGTAACTCAAATCGTAAGATCTGGGTCGCCAGGAATGTCGAGAGCCTGAGTGCAACCTTAATTCCCTGTGTTCGTGTTTCCCGGGAGCGAATCCCCTGACCCGTTCCGAGGGTGAGTGAATCACCCTCATCCCGATTCTCCAGCGCGAATGATTCCCGCTGCCGAATCCCCTTCCAATCCTGTTTCGAGGATCTGTTATGCCCGACGCCAAGGGCGTCGAAGGGCCGCAACCGCGCCCCTCACTTCTCCGCGCCGCAGCGGCACGTCGTCCGCTCCGCAAGCCCGGTGAACCCGTTCCTGCTGCTGGTCCAGCACCCGCCGCAGTCGCACCCCCCTCCGCGCCTCCTCCGGCCGCACCTCCACGGTCATTCGACCGGCAGGACCGGTTTGAGCGCGAACCCGTTGAGCCGCCGATGCGGCCCGTTCGTCCGGGTGGCTGCCGCCTCGACGATCTGTACCGGATGCCGATGCCGCAGCTCTTCAAGCTCGCGGAAAAAGAAGGCATCCACGAACACACCGGCATGAACCGGGCGCAACTTATTGTTGGCGTCGTTCGCAGGCAGATCGAGCGCGGCGAAGTGGTTCGCGGTTCCGGCACCCTCGAAGTCCTGCCCGACGGGTACGGCTTCCTGCGGAGTCAGGCCCACAACTACCTCGCCAGCCCCGAGGACATCTACGTTTCGCCGTCGCAAATCCGGCGAATGAGCCTTCGCACCGGCTTGGTTGTCGAAGGGCCGATTCGCCTGCCGATCGAGAATCAGGACAACTTCGCCCTGATGCAGATCGAGTTGGTGAACAACAAGAACGCCGACGAAGTCAGCGGCGTGACGAACTTCGAAGACCTGACGCCGCTGCACCCGAACGAACGGCTGCATCTCGAAACGACACCCGACGAACTGAGCATGCGGATCGTCGATCTGGTGACGCCGATCGGCAAGGGTCAGCGTGGTTTGATCGTCGCCCCGCCGCGAACCGGCAAGACGATTCTGCTCTCGAAGATGGCGAACGCCATCATCAAGAACCACCCGGAATCGTACGTCTTTGTGTTGCTCGTCGATGAGCGGCCCGAAGAAGTGACCGAAATGCAGCGGCTCGTGAACAGCCCGAACGCCGAGGTGGTGGCGAGCACGTTCGACGAGCCGCCGGAAGAACACATCCACATCGCCGACATCGTGCTGGAGAAGGCGAAGCGGATGGTGGAACTGAAGAAGGACGTCATCATCCTTCTGGACAGCATCACTCGTCTGGCACGCGCTCACAACACCGAGACGCCGGGCGGCGGCAAGTTGCTCTCTGGTGGTCTCGACAGCAACGCGATGCAGAAGCCAAAACGCTTCTTCGGTGCGGCTCGCAACGTGGAAGAAGGTGGCTCGCTCACCATTCTGGCCACGGCGTTGGTCGATACTGGCTCGCGAATGGATGAAGTGATCTTCGAGGAGTTCAAGGGCACGGGCAACAGTGAGTTGCACCTTGACCGCCGCCTCGTTGAGAAGCGAGTTTACCCGGCGATTGACGTGAACCGTTCGGGTACGCGGAAGGAAGAACTTCTGCTCCACCCGGAGGAGTTCGATCGGATTCGGATGCTTCGCAAGGTGCTGGCGGACATGCACCCGGTCGAGGCGATGGAACTGATCGTGAACCGCTCGAAGAAGTCGAAGACGAACATGGAGTTCCTGTTGGGAATGAACCTGAGTTGACCTCGCCGCTTGCGGCGTAGCGATAGACACCAACACCCTCGACTGCGGCTCGCCGCACCGGGGGTGTTTTCGTGTTCACTACCAGCGGTGGGTGAGTTAGACTTTTCGCCATGCCCAAGCAGTTTGACGCAGCCCTGAAAGACCTGATCTGTTCACACCCGGTGGATTGGCTCACTCAACTCGGCGTGCCGATCACCGCACCGCCAGAGGTGATTTCAGCCGATTTGTCGGCGGTCACCGCAGCCGCGGACACGCTTCTCCGCGTTGGCAAACTCGTGGTTCATATCGACGTCGAGAGTGGTCCAGATGAGTCGCTTGCCGAGCGAATGTTGCTGTACAATGTGTTGGCTCGGCATCACACGAAATTGCCGGTGCGAACCATCGCGGTGCTGCTGCGGTCGAACGCCCAGCGTGCGAACCTGACGGATGAAGTGAACTCGGAAAGGTTATCGTTCAAGTTCCAGATTGTTCGCGTGTGGGAGCTGCCAGCCGACGATCTACTGAAAGCAGGCATCGGGCTCACGCCGCTGGCTCTTCTTGGAAAGCCGCCGAAAGGTCAATCTCGACAGGAAGCACTGCCCCAACAGGTCGAGCGAATCGTTGACCGCGCGAGAGCGGAGGCCGGTCCAAGAGCTGGGGAGGTCGTAACGGCGGCATTCATCCTAGCTGGGATGCACACCGCCCCAGATATCGTCCGCACCATCTTTCAGGGGGTAACTGCAATGATCGAATCCTCGGCGTTCCAGGTGATCGAGGACTGGGCCAAAGAGCGCCACATGCGGGAAATTCTCCTCAAGCAGGGAACGATTAAGTTCGGTGCGCCGACTGAAGATCAAGCAGCGAAGTTGGCCGCCATCGACAACCTGCCTCGCCTTGATCGCCTCGCCGAGCGGTTAATCAAGGTTGATTCGTGGGAAGCGTTGCTCCGTGGACGGTGAAGGTGATCTCACAGAGAGCTTCCATGCTGAACGAGGCTTTCGCAGGGCGGCGGATGGTGGCCAGGGGTGAAGCGAGCAACGCGAGCGCAACCCCCGGTCCGGGGGCGATGAGAGGTTTCCGGTCGTTGTCATGCGTTTCCAGGGGTTGCGCTTCGCTCCACCCTGCCAAACAACAACAACATCCCCAAGAATCGCGGCGTAACATTCCTTGAATCGCGACGCCGCATGCAACGATGGTTACATCGAAGCGAAGTCCGTCCAGTTGTCGAGGTACTTCCGCAGCACCGGGAACTCACTGATCTTCGATTCGAGCAGTTCCTTCGCCTTCGACACAAGGTACGCTTCCTGTTCGAGGCTCACATCGCCCGTGAGGATGCGCGTGCGAAGGAACACGAAGTATGTGTCCAGTGTGTCGCAGAGGCAGTACTCGTTGATCTCACGCACCTTCCCTTCGCGATACATCTCATAGACCTGCTCGCCAGACACTTCCATTTTGCCGGGCTTGCCGAGCAACTTCGCCAGCAGGTTGAGCCCGCCAGCCATCTTGCATGCGCCGAAGTTGGTCATCCAATCGCAAAGGTCGATCGGCCCGTTGAAGCGATTGCGGCTGTTCTGGTAGTAGTCGCGGGCACTGAAGCCGTAACGAAACGCGGCCAGTTCCAGGAGCGGCATGTCGAACGCTCGGCCGTTGAATGTGACGAGCTTCGCCTTCTGAAGCGACAGCGCCAGCCAGAACTTGTTGACGATTTCCCGCGGTCGGTACTGCGGCGCATCGAGGCACGTCAGCGATTGCAATGCGTAGTCGGTTCCGACTCGCAGAAGACACACGCCGACCGGCACCTGAAACGTCACCGGCAGAAAGTCGGAGCCCGACCAGCTCGTTTCCTTGGCTTCCTTGCGGGCTCGCTCGATCGCTTCTTCGCCGGAGAGGTTTTCGCCCGCGTATTTCACCGACGACAGCAACTTCCCGTCGGGCACGCTTTCGGTATCGACGACGAGGAACGCGGTTTTGCTCGGTGGTGCGTCGGGAGACATCAGTTTGGCGAACGTATCGGCGAGCGGCATCGCGGAACCTCCCAAGAAAACGGTGGCATATTGAACGACCGCGTCATCGAGCTTGAGTCAGGTGTTCCCCCTCACCCGGCTCGCAAAGCCTCGCCGACCTCTCCCCCCAAAACGGGAGCGAGGTGGGTGTGGTTGCGTTTCTCTCCAGCTCAAACCGACCAAATTGCCTCAAAGAGACGCCGCTGCGCCCCACCTCGCCCCCGTTTTAGGGGGAGAGGTCGCGACGAGTCTTCGAGTCGCGGGTGAGGGGGAACAACGATTCTCTAATTCCCACGGCATGACGGGCCATTACGCCACCAGTTCTGACGCGGGCGTATTCCTTCAGCATGGAGTGTTCCCGCGCAATGCGCAAGAGGCAACTCCGTAAATGCGTGAAGTGATGCTGACTGCGGAAGTCGGACGGCGTCTGCTGACGGCGCAGACTGTGCGGGCAACGCAACCGGCCGTATCTTCTCCGAATGAATCCCACCGAACTCCCCGCGACCCCGACCCCCGCCAAAACCAACGCTGCCGCTCTGGGCATCGTCTGGCTCGTCGTCTTCATCGACTTGCTCGGCTTCGGCATCGTGCTACCCGTGATGCCGCGACAGGCTGGCCCATACCTCACCAATCTCTCGGTCGAGGCGAAGGGCGTCGTCATCGGCATCCTGTTCTCGGTCTTCTCGCTGATGCAGTTCGTGTTCTCGCCGGTGTGGGGCCGCATCTCGGATCGCATCGGTCGCCGACCCGTGCTGCTCATCAGTCTGGGCGGTTCGGTTGTGTTCTATGCCCTGTATGGCTTCGCTGTCACGCTGCCTGCGGAGAGCGCCGGACTCGCCATCGGCCTGATGCTCGCGGCTCGAATTGGTGCGGGCATCGCGGGTGCGAGTGTCGGCACCGCTGCTGCTGTGATCGCGGATTGCACGACCCCGGAGAAGCGTGCGAAGGGAATGGCTCTCATCGGTATCGCGTTTGGGATGGGCTTCACCGTTGGACCGCTCATCGCGTACTTTGGGCTGGCTCTCTTCGATCAGGCACCGTGGGGCGTCGGAGCGTTGGCGTCTGGGTTGTCGTTCTTGGCGTTGCTGCTCGCTCTGGCGGTTTTCAAGGAAACACGCAACCCCGCGAACAAGGCCGGCAAAGAGTTCTTCAGCGTCGCAAAGTCGATGGAAGTGCTGCGAATGCCGATGGTCGGCACACTGGTGCTGATCTATTTCCTGGCGATCTTCGCGTTCGCACAGTTCGAGGCGACGCTTGCCGTGCTGACCGAGGCAGCGTTCCAGATGTCGAACGAAGACAATTTCCTCGTGTTCGCGACCGTTGGGGCCGTGCTCACGTTTGCAGGCGGATCGTATCGACCGATGGTGAAGAAGCATTCAGAACAGAAGCTCCTGCGGTTCGGCGTCTTTTGCATGATCCTTGGCCTTGCGGGATTGGGCGCTGTGGCATTTGCGGCGGCGCAGGAACCGCAACCTGGAGGCCTCAGAGCAGGCTTCTACATCGCGATGGCGATTTCGGTGATTGGCTTCGCGTTCGTGAACCCGTCGGTGTCGGCGATGGTGTCGAAGAATGCGGACCCGTCACGGCAGGGCGAGGTGATGGGCGTGAATCAGGCGTTCGCGTCGTTGGGGCGTATCCTGGGGCCGTTCCTCGGGTCGGTCTTGTTCCAGGCGGGATTCTCGCACACACTACCGTATCTGTCCGCAGTGGGGCTGTTGGTTATCGTGCTGACGCTGCTGCCGCGACTCAAGAAGCCTGCGTAGGGCCGGCTCAGCCGGCCGGGCGAGTGGGTGCCTGAGGAAGAGGCCGGCTGAGCCGGCCCTACAATTCTGATGGGAACATCACGGATGCTTGAACCGCGACGGATCGCGCTCATCAAGCCGAGTGCCCTCGGCGACATCGCCCATTCGCTGCCGGTACTCACGGCTTTGCGTATCCGATTTCCATCGGCACGTATCACCTGGGTCGTCAACACTGCTTACGAACCGCTCATCCGTAACCACCCCGACCTTACCGACACGTTGCCGTTCGACCGTGGCATGTTTCGCCGCGGCGTGTGGAAGTCACTTCGCTATGCTGCTGGCTTTGCTGCTGAGTTACGCCGCCGACAGTTTGATCTCGTGATTGATCTGCAAGGACTGTTCCGCACGGGTTTGATGTGCCTGGCCAGCGGAGCGCCGCGACGCATCGGTTTCGCCAACGCCCGCGAAGGCAGTCGCCACACCTACACCCAGAAGATTCGTGTTCCCGACGCCGACCGCATTCACGCCGTGGATCGCTACTGGCGAGTGGTCGAAGCACTCGGAGCCGGCGACATTCCGAAACGATTCCACGTTCCGCTTGATGCGGCTGAAGTTGCGTCGGTGCGTGCGGAACTTGCGGAACTTCCTCGACCGTGGGTGGCGGTGGCGGTGGGTGCGAAGTGGCTCACGAAGCGCTGGCCGACCGCACACTTCGCGGAGTTGCTGAATCGAGCGCAGTCGCACTTTGGCGGCACGGCTCTGTTTGTTGGCGCAAGCGATGACACCGCGTTGTCACAGGAAGTGATCGCAGTTGGCGAGCCACGGGGTTTACCCCCGTTGGCTTCAGATGACCACAAGACCACGGGGATAAACCCCGTGGCTCACCTTGTGACTCGCGACTTCACCGGACGCACTTCCCTGCCTCGGCTCGCGGCGCTGCTCGCGTCGTGCGACGTCATGCTCGGCAACGACACCGGACCACTCCATCTCGCGGCGGCGTTGGGTCGGCCGTGCGTTGCGCCGTACACCTGCACGAAGGTTGCGCTTCACGGACCGTATACCGGAATGTCGGGTGGTGTGGAAACGTCGGTAGCGTGCGGCGGAAGCTACATCAAGACGTGCGATAAGATGATCTGTATGCCAGAACTGACGCCCGATCGGCTCTGGCCCACGTTCGCTGAGGTTCTCGACACATGGCAACGCAACCATCGCCGTTCCCAGGTCGGCTGATTCTGGCCAGCGGGTCACGCGGTCGCCGCTGGCTCATGGAACAAGCCGGCTATCCGTTCGAGGTCAAGCCCTCCAACATCGACGAACCCACGGAAGCCCGCCTCGGAAGCTGTCGGCACTATGTCGGCGAACTCGCATGGCTGAAAGCTGCTGCCGTCGCTCCGACCGTGGATGATGGTTTGGTGATTGCTGCTGACACCGTGGGCTGGCATGGCGGCAAGGTGATCGGTAAGCCCGAAGACGTGAACGACGCACGCCGCATCATCACGGAACTGGCTGGCACTGTTCACGAATTGTGGACCGGCGTGTGTCTTTGGCTGCGACCGGGCGACTGGCAAATCTGCTGGCAGGAACGCAGCCTCGTGCGGATGAAGTCGCTGACCGATGCGGAACTCGACGCCTACCTCAAGACGGATAAATGGGTCGGCAACTCCGGCGCTTATGCGATCGACTTGCCGAGCGATCCGTTCTTGACCGTGGAAAAGGGCACCGTCAGCAATGTCATCGGCTTGCCGATGGAGTCGCTGGCGAAAGCGCTCTCATGGATGGCAACGATTCGCGGAGGTTGAACGCAAACGTCACTTCAGCAGACGCGGATCCCAGCCGAAGACCGATTTCGAGATAGTCGGTGCGATAATCCCCAGCCAGATGATCGGCAGCACGAGTGCCCCGACGCCCGCACCAATGCCGACGGCCTTCATGGCTCCATTTCCCACCGACCAACCAACGCCGGCTCCCACGGCAGCGCCAAGCGCGAACGCCACCCAACAGCCCACCCCTGAGTTCAGTGACCTCACGGCTGGCGGCGCTTCCTTTGCCCATCGTTCACGGGCATCGGCGATCACTTCGTTCGTATCCGCCCAGACAAATTGCTTCAGCGGAAAGTGAGTTCCGCAGTTCACGCAGAACGTGCCACTGATGAAGCGAAAGGGATCACAGATTGCGGTGAAGTCGCCTTCCGAGACGATGGTTGTCGAACCGCAAGCAAGATGCACATAAGCGCGAGAATTGGGTGTGTGCAGTGCGGACACGGGTGTTCTCGATCTGGTGTCGAAGTCGTTCGTAGCGCCGCCATCCAAGAGTGTACAGACCACGCAGGAATGACGGACAGCCCACGAGCATCCTGGGCTGCAATCGTTTTCAGTTCCTTCCCAGCACGGCGTCCACGACCCAGCATCCTGCGTAGTGTTCACCGTTGCGGCAGAAGTTCAACAACTCCTCGTCCGAGCAGCCCGCGTCTTCGAGAGCGTCCGCGAGAATCGGCACGTCGCCGTAGTTCCCCGTGGCGACGATGTGCTCCGCGATTCGCAATGCCGCTCCGAAATTCGCTTCTCGCCATTCCGACAGCACCGCAACGGGTCGAAACGGATTGCCGAGAATATCGCGGACGATGTTGGCCATCTGCTTACCAACGGCCGCAACCTGTGGTTCTGCTGCGAGAGTTCCAATCCGAAGTCGAAGCGTTGCGGGCACAGAATCACGATCCCATTTTTCGGCGTCGAAGGTCGCTCGCTCGGCTTCTGGGAGCATTGCAAGAACAGCGTCGCGAAAACCGGGAAGCTCGCTGTCGGAATCCACAGGATTCGCCCACTGCGGCGGTAACATTCGGAACCATCGCTCAAGCGCACAACGCCACGTCGTGATCGACGTCAGCGGAAGCACCTTTGGCTTCCTCGCAACCGTTGCCTTGTACGTATCTCGCAGCGTGTCGAGTTCCTTGTCGGATTGCAATTGCGCTTCTTGACGCACAAGGTTCAGAAACATCGTCGCAATCTGGTTCATTCCATGCCGGCCACCCAATTGAAGAACCGCGTGGATGAAAGCGCCAAGTCGCGTTTGCTCCTGATCAATTGGGGACTTGCTCCGTTGATCGAAGAAGAAGCCATACCGTGTCACCGCGAACACGTTTGGGAACTTCAAAAGCAGTTTGCTTCGTGTGGACTCTTGAAGATTCTCACCCGGCGGCGACACAGCGAATTGTTGCTGCACGGTTTGTGCGATTTGCAAAGCGAGTGGCGAGCGGAATGCAATCGGCGAATGCAGGACATACGCACAAGTCGCGAGGCCGCACTTGCGGGTCAAACTGTGGTTGTGGCGAGAGGGCCAAGACCGTGGTGCGATCGAGATTTGAAGTGGGTTCGTCGATTGCTGCCACATCTCCTCGGTGATGCCGCGGATTTTTCGAGTGTGTCGTGTCTTCATCGTTGTGGGTCGCGTGGTGTGTTTCGTGAAGAGACACAACGCGGACCCACGGGTTCACGTCACGGCGTGGCAGGCACAACGGACGGCGAAGGCGTGGCAGGCTGCGAATCCTGCAACCAGTTGGGAAGCGTTCCTGATCCCATGACGCCCGACTTCGCAAAGAAGCACTCACGAACGCCATCGTGGACTGCGTAAACGAAGGCAATTGGGATAGCCAACGGAAGTGTGAGCGTGTCGGTCAACGCTGAAAGCGGTACATCAGGCATCCGACCCAATAGTGCTACCTCAACATCGAGATGTGGCTCCTCTAATCGTTCGAGTGCAATCGCTACTCCGCCGTATGGCTTTGTGCCGCCGTGTCCCGGTTCGGTGAAATTCTTCCAGGTGCCGCAGCCGGTGAGCGCGAACGCCAACACGCCCATCGCGAGGAATCGCGTCATATCCCGGCCCCGAAACTGTTGGTAGAATTGCCGAACGAATACCTCGCTTGCTTTGTGCCGTCAAGATGACACGCCTATTCCGAGTCTTCGAGGAATCGGGCGTGTCTCCCAACTGGAAAGGGATGCCCATGTCGTCCGACGTATCACGTCGTGAGTGGTTCGCCGCCGCAACTGCTCTTGGCGTCGGATCAGTCACGTTCCAACGAGCGATTGCCGCAACCGCGGCCGAGCAAGTTGAAAGCGCGACCATCACCGCCGAGATGGTCAAGGACGCCGCATGGGTCGCCGGCATCACCCTCACCGATAACGAATGTACTGCCGTAGCTGCCCGTCTCACGCTCGCCCACATGCAACTCGCCGTGCTGCGAAAAACCAACATCGGCTACGACATTCCACCTGCGATTCACTTCACACCCACACCCAACGAGCCGCCTGCTAAACTTGAACGAGGAACCGTTAGCCCCACGAAACTGAAGGGCGAAGTTCCGAAGCCCGATAATGATGACCTCGCGTTCTATCCGCTGCATCTGCTCGCGGAGTTGGTTCGCACGAAGCAGATCACTTCGAGCGAACTCACGAAGCTGTCGCTGGCACGCCTCAAGAAATACAACCCGGCGCTGCTGTGTGCGGTGACGATCACGGAAGAACTCGCGCTGAAGCAGGCTGCGGAGGCTGACAAGGAGATTGCAGCGGGGAAGTATCGCGGGCCGCTGCACGGCATTCCGTGGGTGGCGAAGGATCTGATCGCGTATCCCGGCTACAAGACGACATGGGGTGCGGGTCACTTCAAGGAGCAGGAGTTCGAGACGAAGGCCACGGTCGCGGAACGCCTCGACGCAGCGGGCGCGGTTCTCGTGGCGAAGACGACGCTTGGCTCGTTGGCGTGGGGCGATCAGTGGTTCGGCGGCACGACTCGCAACCCGTGGAACATCAAGACGGGTAGCAGTGGTTCGTCGGCGGGCACGGCGTCGGCTGTCGCGGCGGGGTTGGTGAGCTTCGGCATCGGCAGCGAAACGCTCGGCAGCATCATTTCCCCGAGTCACACCTGTGGCGTAACGGGCTTGCGTCCGACGTATGGCCGCGTGAGCCGTCACGGGTGCATGGCGTTGTGCTGGTCGCTCGACAAGCTGGGACCGATGGCTCGCAACGTCGAAGACTGTGCCCTCGTGCTGGGTGCGATTCACGGCACCGACGGCAAGGACGCATCGGTGCAGGATCGTCCGTTTAACTGGCCCAGCACGCGACCGGTGAAGGAACTGCGCGTGGGCTATCAGGAGGAGAAGGACAGCCCCAGCGCCGAGGACAAGAAAGTGCTGGAAGGACTGGGCGTGAAGATGGTGCCGATCAAGTTGCCACACGCCGCGGCGCAGAACATCATCACGATGATTCTGGAAGTCGAGTCGGCTACTGCGTTCGACGACATCACGCGCGAGGGCGTGCGGGCTGACATTGGGTTGTGGCCGAACACGTTCCGTCGGGCGCGGTTCATCTCGGCGGTGGACTACCTGCGTGCCCAGCGAGCGCGAACGCTCGTGATGCGAAACATGGCGAAGGCGCTGACCGACGTGGATGTGTATGTTGGTCCGGCGGGATTCGATCTGGCACTCACGAACGCGACGGGTCATCCGACGATTTGTGTGCCGAACGGTTTCCGCAAGGAAGGCGGGTTGCCGACAGGTCTGACGTTCACGGGCAAGCTGTACGGCGAAACGGAAATGCTGTCGCTGGCGAAGGCGTATCAGGATGCGACGGGGCATCAGTTGCGACGCCCGCCTGAAGATACCTGGGTCGTGGAGAAGAAGGACGCGAAGAAGTAGAATCACTGTGCCATGCCAATCTCCGGAGGTCTGTGATGAAGATGTCTGCGCTGATCGTGGTGGCCATTCTGATGTCGGCTGCCAATGCCGAGGAGAAGCCCACGAAGGAACAACTGGAAGCGTCTGCCAAGAAGATCAAGGAACTCCGAAAGCAGCGGATCGACACCTTGCAGACCGCGGCAGACGTGAGCCTGAAATTGGCTCAAAGTGCTCGCCTTGAGATTTCGGAAGCGATGGAAACCCGAATAGCTCTGCACAAGGCGCAACTCGATGCTGCGGAGAAGCCGTCGGATCGGCTCATCATCTACAAGTGGGTTCTGGAATCACTGCAAGAGCTTGAGGAATTGGCGAAGGCTCGGAAGGTCGCGGCACGTGGAACCGAATTGGCTGTGTTGCAAGTGCGGGCTAAGCGGTTGGAAATCGAGATCGCCCTGGAGCAAGAGAAGTTGAAGGAAGCCAAGTAACATTGCCCTTGTCTCATTTCCGAGACGCGGGGTACCCTTCGCGGCGGTTCAACCGGCTTGCCAAGCTGCCGGCACCATTCGAGAAGGGGTCCGACATGATTCGCTGGAGCGTGCTGGCTGCGGGAGCGGCTGTCGTCGTTGGGGCGGCGTTCGTCACCGGAGCATCCATTCCACCAAAGCCGAGTGTTGCCGTTGAGAAGTCCGTTGAAGTGCCTGCCACCGTCCTCGGCCAGAAGACCGGCTACTTCAACATGCCCAAGGTGATGAAGGAATACAAACGTGCTCAACTCTCGGTGGCAAAAGTCAACGACGACACGAAGCGTGCCCTGGCGCAACTGACGGGCATGCGCGATATGTTCATCGAGCTCAAAACGAAGATGGAGCAAACCGAGGACGAGGAGCAAAAGTTTCGCATCAACAGCGACATGCGAGCACTTGCCCGGATGATCGAAGACTTCGATCGCGTGGAAAGCAAGAAGCGAAACGAGCTGGCTGCGGTGCTCATTCCCGAGTTCTACGACGAGGTTCACGCCGTGGTGGTCGAGATGGCCAAGGCTCACGGTTTGCACGCGGTTCTTACGTTCCCCGATGCCCCGTCGCCCGCCGAAATGGAGATGCCGCAGCTCAAGGAAGCGAAACTGAAGCCGCCGGCGTGCCAGCCGTTTTACCTCGACCCGAGCGTCGATTACACTGACGAACTGATCCAACGGCTCAACGCCAAGTTCGTGGCCAACGGCGGCAAGTGAACCGCAACGATGGCCACCGGAAGGCCATCACCATGACTCGCCGCGATGCTCTTCGCCTTACTGCAATCACCGCCCTCCCCGCAACCTTTCGCCCAGCGTTCGGCCTCGCAGACGAATCGCCCAAACTCAAGTCACCGGACGAAATGATCGACGCTTACCTCGCCGCCGAGGTGAAGCGAATCGTTCCGCGTTTCATGGATAGTGTGAAGACCAAAGCCGAGTGGGAAACAGCTCGCCCGCGTCTCAAGCGAGAATTCCTCGACATGCTCGGGCTTGATCCGCTGCCCGAAAAGACGCCCCTCAATGCGAAGGTCACTGGCACGCTCGAACGCGATGGCGTCGTCATCGAGAACGTCCACTTCCAGAGCAAGCCCGGTCTGTACGTCACCGGGAACCTGTATCGGCCCAAGGTCGAAGGCGACAAGGAACGGAAGCATCCCGGCATCTTGTATGTGTGTGGACACTCGGGCCGGGGACGCGATGGCAACAAGACGGCGTTTCAGGATCACGGCATGTGGTTCGCGTCGAACGGCTACGTTTGCCTGGTCGTGGACACGCTGCAACTCGGTGAGGTCGCGGGCAAGCACCACGGTACGTACAACCTGGGTCGTTGGTGGTGGCATGATCTCGGCTACACGCCGGCGGGCGCCGAGTGCTGGAACGGCATTCGTGGCATCGACTATCTTGTGTCGCGTCCGGAGGTGAACGCGGAGAAGATCGGCGTCACCGGGATCAGTGGCGGCGGCGCGACGACTTGCTGGGTTGCGGCTGCCGACGATCGCGTGAAGGTGGCCGTGCCCGTGTCGGGCATGAGCGATCTGGAATGCTACGTGATCGACAAGGTGGTGAACGGTCACTGCGATTGCATGTTCCCGGTGAACACCTACCAGTGGGAACTCACGACGATCCTCGCGCTGTTCGCGCCGAAGCCGTTGCTGTTCGCGAACAGCGACATGGATGGCATCTTCCCGATGGTCGGCAATCGTCGCATCTCGGAGCGGATGCGGAAGTGTTACGATCTGCTCGGCGCGAAAGACAACTTCGACGATTACGTGTCGAAGGGCGGCCACGATTACCGCACCGACTTACGGCTCGCGATCTTTGGATTCTTCCACAAGCACCTGATGAAGTCGGATGTCGCGATCAAGGATGCGGTTGATCCGAAGATCGAGGGCAAGGCGCTGCGTGCGTTCCCGACCGACGCGGACTTGCCGAAGGATGCGATCAACGCGACCGCTGACGAGACGTTCATCTTGCCTGCGAAGGTGAAGCTACCCGCCGACGCGAAGGAGTTCGCGACATGGAAGGCCGACACGCTGAAGCAACTTCGCGAGAAGTGTTTCCGAGCGATGCCGGAGAAGGTGCCGGAAGCGAAAATGACAGAGAGTAAGGAGGATAAGAACCGTTTCGAGTTGGTTTCTGAACCGGGACTCCCATTTCCAAGCCGCGTGATCCGCCCGAAGGAAAAGCGTGTACCCAGGGCGTTCCTGGCTACTCTCGTGGTGCTCAACCCGGAAGATGACCTCGACCAAGTGAAAGACTTGGCACCGCAGCTTGCCGACGGTTTCGATCCAACGGCCATTCAGCCGCGTGGTGGTGGCCCGAATCGCTGGACTCGAAAGAACCCGCCGAACACCATCGAGCGGTCGCTCGTCTTGCTCGGGCAAACGGCTGACGCTGGCCGGGTGCGGGACGTAGCAGGAGTGATCTCAAACCTCATCGGTTTCCATGGAGGTGGCTTTTCGGGTCCGATCTTCAACTATCGGATCATCGGGGGGAGTCAGGCAGGTGTGATTGCTGCCTACGCTGTTGTCCTGGCGGGGTGCCAGGGCTTAAGCGGCACCATCACCGAACTGGTGATCGTCGATCCGCCGATCTCGCACCGCGATGGGCCGCACTTTCTGAATGTGTTGTGTGTTCTCGACATCCCTGAAGCGCTCGGGTTGCTCGCTCCGAACGTGAAGCTCACGCTGATCGGAAAGAACGCGAAGGACAAGGCGTTCGACCGCACCGAAGCAATCTACAAGGCCGCGGGTGCTGCGGACAAATTCAAGCGGGATTGACGCACCTTGTGAGGAAGTGGTACGCAATCGTGTGAGTTTCACAGCAACACGAGACGCGCCATGGATTCGGCACGCACCGAGAACCGCCTCGCCATCTGGACCTGTCGCGTGCTGCTCTTCGGCGTCCTCGTGCTGCTCGCGTTGCCCGTGTTCATCCGAGGAACCGGCGACTGGGAAACCGTCTACCTCTCCGCAGCGCGAAACCTCCGCAACGGCGACGATCTCCTCGACCTCCGGAATGGCTACGTCTACCCGCCGTTCGGGGCGCTGGTCGCGGTGCCGTTCACGTTCATGCCGCGATCAGCGGGGCTTGTCGCGTGGGCTGCGCTGAACTCACTCGCGGTGATGGTAGTGCTTGTGGGTGCGTGGCGACTCAGCGGTGGGCGATCGCTGCCTGGGCGTGTGGGTTCCACAAAGGCCGACTACGCGGCGTTCTGGCTCGGCGGCTTAGCGGCGCTCGGCTTCATGCTCGATGCTGCCGCGAACTGGCAAACCGATCTGCTCATCGCGGCGGCTCTCATCGTGGGTTGTCTTTTTCTCGCGCGAGGTCGCTCGATTGCCGCTGGGCTGATGATTGGTTTTGCAGCGGCGTTCAAATGCACTCCGTTGCTGTTTGTGCCATATCTGATGTGGAAACGGCAGTTCCTCGCGGCGGCTGTCGTCGTGTTCACGGCCTTCGGATTGAACCTGCTACCCGATCTCGCGTATCCGCAAGCCGACGGACAATCCAGGCTCGTCGTGTGGAAAGTGCGTTTCCTGACGCCGTTGACCGAAGCCAACCGCGATCCGGGCGTGTGGGCCAGCGGTGTCGATTACAACCACTCCGTCGCTGGCGCGACGCTTCGCTGGTTTGGTTACGAGCGAATCGAAGGGAATGGCCGACACATCAGCGTGCCGAAAGCGGAACGCCCGAGCACGTCCGACTTGAAACGCCTGAACTTCGCAACGACGGCACTCCTCGGATTGGTCGCGCTCGTTGCATTGTGGCGACGCCCCGGGGACATCACACCGGGGCCAGTCTTCGCGGTCGAAGTGGGCATCGTGCTGACGTTGATGTTGCTGCTGTCGCCGATGTCGAGCAAGCCGCACTTCGCGGTCCTGATCGTGCCGCAGCTCGCTCTCGTGCGTCTGGCGTGTCAGACCCGCGATTGGTGGCTGTTGGCGCTCACGGCTGTCGTTGCGATTGCGGGGCCGTGTACCGGCAATGACATCATCGGTCGCACGGCTTACGACTTCCTCGTGTGGCACGGGCTGATCGTCGGCATGACGGTGTTGCTGTTCGTGGGGTGTTGCCGTGCCCGCTATCGTGCTGTGCGAGTGGAAACGCCAGTAATCATTTCGATTGCCGAACCGGAAGTGCGACGAGCGGCGTGACGTGGTGACATGCCGCCCCGCTGGGGCGGCCGCTACACATTTGCCGAAACTGCTCTATGCTCGCCAGAATCGCACGAGTTCGTGCCTGAGAAATGCCCACACACCTCGGACGGTAGCCCAGCTTCGACCCGCATCCTTTCGCTGACCAGCCAGCCGACGCGCCGCAGCTTCAAACGCCTTCTCGATGAGTTGAATCGGTGCGTTCAGCGTCACCGCGAGCTTGTACCAGAACAGCACCCACGACCCGACGCCACTCTTGCGAAAATACTGCACGTATCCTGTCGTCACACTCGGCGCGACATAGCCAACATTCTCGCGGCTTGACGCTCGGCCGTGGTGAACGACCTCCACATCGCCCGCATAAACCACCGGCCGCGTCAGGCTCACCTGCGTCGAAAGGTCAATATCCTCGACCCCGAATCGGTAGCGCTCATCCCAACGCCCAACTTCCTCGAAGACATCGCGAGATACAAACACCGCCGAACCCATCAGCACTTCAACTTGCCGAACGCCTTCGGGGTTGAACGAACCGCGGCGATAGTCGGCATGGGCTTTTCGGAAGAGGCCCGTCCAACGGATGACGGAGAGCTTGTGCAGCAATGCCGGAAGCGTTGGGCGACGGCGATACGAAATCTGAACATTGCCGCTCGACTCGCGAAGGCGTGGGCCGAACATCCCGACTTTTGGGTTCGCTTGAGCGTGATCGAGTAGTCGGCGAAGCGTGTGTGCGGGAACTTCGGTATCGTTGTTCAGGAAGAAGAGGAAGCGGCCACGTGATCGAGCCGCTGCCTGATTGCTGGCGACAGCAAACCCACGATTTGTGCTGTTCCGAATGAGCAGCACTTGCGGGAATTCTTTGGCCACCATCTCGGCTGCGCCGTCGGTCGAAGCGTTATCCGCGACGACGACCTCGAACCCGATGCCTTGCGAATTCCCGAACAGAGAGAGCAAGCATTTTCGGAGCAGTGCCACGCAATTCCAGCTTGCAATGCAAACCGACACTTCGGGCGCAGCGGTTCGGCTGGGTTCAACCCTGACACTCTGAGCGGCAGTATGAACAACGGCCGAGGGCATGCGTGACATCCTGCGACCCGGCGCGAGATGTCCGGGGGTAGTGTCGTAACACGCCCGCGTGCATGCTGTCAATTCCTACCGCGTTGCCACATTCACTGGCACCTCAACCGCGAACTCGAAAATGTTCTCCTGGTCCGGCTTCACCTCGCGAACAAGTCCCGACATATCGGGCCGAGCCAGCTTCAGTGGGAACACCGGAGTTAATGCCGACGCGGGTTCCAGCGACGGAGCTGCGGCAATCGAAACGCGATACCAGCCTGCCGGAATAGTGCTTTCGGTGGCGTGTCGAAGTTCGTATCTGCCGTCGGGACCGACAGTTGCTCGCGCCGCTTTGCCGCTGTGTCCGCGGTCCGGATCGGGGCTGAACACGATGAAACCACCCGCGAACGGCTTCCCCTGAAACGTGACGGCTCCGCGAACGGTCGTTGGTCCACGAGGCCCTTTGCGATTGCAGCCGCCCGGTAACGCCACCACCAGAACGCCAATTCCGAGCGCGACCACGGGCACACACATTCGCATTAACAGAGACATTGGGCACCGGTTTTTGATGATCGCGCCGACTTTGCTCAACCAATATCGGCCATTTCGCCAAGATTCCGCATTCTGCGTTGCGGGTTCCACAATGACGGACATCATTCTCGCCGTTTCCCCACTTGGTTTTGTCCGTGCCCGTGCCCCTGCCCGATCTTCGTTTTCCCCGTCTTCCCGCCTTCCCGTCTTGCCAGGTTCGACAATTCGTGTTTGGCATTCCGATTGACCCGGTGGGGAGGTTGGGGTAGAAGCACGCCCCACGGCACCGAGGGGAACGGAAAGCCGGCGTTGTCGCCGGACCTTCAGCGTCCGGTGACGATTGGCGGAACAGGGACCGGAACCCCTGCACGGCCGGTACCGACCGATCAGAGGAGGCACAGTAGTGAAGCGTTCAAGCGCGTACCTAGCGGGTGTGTTGGGGTTCGGGGGAATGCTGCTTCTGGCCAGCAGCTCAAAGGCCCAGGGTCCAGGCGGAGCAGCACCAGCTCCAGGTGGAGCACCACCTGCGGTGGCCACCGCTCGCCCGACCATCGCCGTGTTCAACATGGCAGCGGTCATGCGGGACTACGGCAAGGCCAAGTACCAAGTGCAGATGCTGAATAACAAGCGCAGCGAAATGACCAAGGAACTGATGGCCTGGCGTGCCCAGTACATCAAGCTCCAGCAGGAAACGCAGGATCCGAAGGTTCTCGTTGCCGAGCGCGAAGAGAAAGCCAAGCAGATGGTTGGCCTCGCTCGACAGATTGAGGACAAGGACCGCGAAGTGAACAAGGTTCTGAACGAGGACGCGACCAAGATTATCTCGACGCTGTACGACGACATCAAGACTGTCGTGGATAAGACCGCTGAGATGAACGGCTATCACATTGTGTTCGCGTACCCAGATGCCGTGACACCAGAAGAGGCGAATAGCCCAATGGTGAAGGAACTGAAGCTGAAGCCACCCGCGGCCTCGCCGTTCTACGTGGCGAAGCATGTCGATCTGACCGGCGTTGTGATCCAGACGCTCAACGCCTGGTATCCAGCACCGGCTGTCCCGGCAGGTGCAGCTCCTGCTCCTCCTGGCCCTGGCCCGGCTCCTGCTCCTCCTGGCCCAGCGCCGAAGTAATGACCGGTAAACTTGCGGGGTCCGCGTGACGATAATAGTTACGCGGACTCGTCGCGATGTGCGGAAATGTCAGCGGCGAGCGACACCAGGGATGTGGACTGAACCCCGGCAGGATGCCGGAAAAGGCTGACCCCGTGAGAGTCACCGGATACCGCTGCCAGCGGACGCTGGCGGCTGACGTGCAGATCGAGGGCGTAGGCTTCATCACAGGAGCCAGCGTCCGCGTTCGTTTGCGACCTGCCGCCGCCAACACGGGAATCGTGTTTCGACGAACGGATCGCCCATCTGCGCCTGCAATTCCCGCACTTGCTTCCAACGTCACGGATACTCGCCGACGCACGACGCTCGGCTCTGCCGACAACGGCGTGACGCTCGTGGAACATCTGCTCGCGACTCTCGCGGGATTGCGAATCGACAACTGCACAATCGAAATTGATGGACCCGAACCCCCTGGATTGGATGGCTCCGCGGCTGGCTATGTCGCCGCGATTGCGGATTGCCCAATCGTGGAACAGAGTGCTCGCCGCGCAATCTGGGCGGTCACGGGGCCAGTGGTGGTCTCGTCCGGCGGCGCGACGATTGGCTTCCACCCGTCGAGTGAACCCGGCTTGCGAGCAAGCTACCTCCTCGACTACGGTGTGTTCAGTCCGATTCATCGCCAAACCTTCACGGTTGATGTTCGTCCTGCGGAGTTCATCCGTGAAATCGCGCAGTGTCGGACATTCGTGACGAAGGCCGAGGCTCAAGGGCTTCGCGACCAGGGCATTGGCCGACACCTGACGCCTGCTGACTTGCTTGTCTTTGGGCAGGATGGGCCAATCGAGAACCGCGTTCGATTTGCTGACGAACCGGCTCGTCACAAAGTTCTCGATATGCTCGGCGATCTTGCACTCTGTGGATTCGACCTGAGCGGCCACGTGGTTGCCTACCGATCCGGGCACGCTTTGAACGTGCAATTGGCTCTGAAGCTCGCGGCTCTTGCTGCTGCTGTTGCGAGTAGTCGGAAAGTCGAACGTCATCCAGTTGCCAAGGCTGCTCATGCAGCCTGACTTTGACTTGATGACTTGATGACTTTCGACTTTACGACGATCAGAATTCCGACTTGAGGCTCACATGACTCGCTTGCGGATGGCAGTGATCGGCGTCGGGCACCTGGGTCAGCATCATGCTCGCATCCTCGCCGGGATGCCGGATGTTGATCTGGTTGGTGTGGTTGATGCCAACTCGGAACAGGCATGCACCATCGCTGCGAAACTCGGCACCACACCATACGATCGCTACACACCGCTCCTCGGTCGCGTCGATGCGGTCAGTATCGTGACACCCACAATTCACCATCACGCGGTTGCGGCTGCCTTCCTTCGTGCTGGCGTGCCGGTGCTTGTCGAGAAGCCTGTGTGCCGCACGGTGGCCGAGGCTGATGAACTCGTCGAACTCGCGGCGAAGGGCAACATTCCGTTCCAGGTTGGGCACATCGAACGGTTCAACCCGGCGTTCGAGGAACTGGTTCGGCGACCGATTCGGCCGAAGTTCGTCGAAGCCGAACGGCACGGGCCGTTCACGGGTCGCTCGGTGGATATTGGTGCCGTGCTCGATCTGATGATTCACGATCTCGATTTGCTGCTGTCGTTGGTTGGGTCGCCGGTTCGGAATGTCTCGGCTGTGGGTGCTGCGGTATTCGGCGGGCACGAGGACATGGTGAACGCTCGGCTTGAATTCGAGAACGGCTGCGTGGCTCACGTCACGGCGAGCCGGATCACGAAGCACCCCAAACGTCGGCTGCGTGTGTGGGCACCCGAGGGATACGCGGGCATCGACTTCGTGACGCGAAAGCTCACTCTGGTTCAGCAAAGTGAGGAAGTTCGCGAGCATGGATTGCAGGTCGATCATCTCGACGCTGTGGCGAAATCACGCCTCAAGGATGAAGTGTTCGGCCGCTATCTTCAGGTGTTGAATCTGGATGGTGACCGCAAGGGCGATCAGCTCACGGCGGAGTTGAAGCACTTCGTGAACTGTGTGCGAACGGGGAACTGTCCGCGTGTGAGTGGCGAAGACGGTCGCAACGCCTTGGAACTCGCAGAGCGGGTGTTGACCGCGTTGCGGAACCATCAGTGGAATGGCCACGTCGAGGGGCCACTTGGTCCGAACGGCTTGCCGCAGCCAGCGGGGTATTTGTTCACGCCAATGACGATCTCACGCCGCGAAGCGGCGTGAGCTACAACGGCAGTGAGCCGTCGTCCTTACCTGCGATGAACGCTGCCTTTTGCTTCTCGAACGCTGCGATTCGAGGAGCCATGTACGCTCGCAACTGAGCGTAACTCCACGGGCGGTAGTCGCACGCATCCACCCCGACATCTTTCGTGAGCAGTGCGGGTTTGAGGGCGTCTTCGCGTTGCAACCGACCGTGAACGTGCCCGTAGAAGTGCCAGCTTCCGTGAAATGCCCGATCCCAGCTTCGCATCGGATAGTGGTTCAACCAGATTGGCTGCCCTTCGACTTCAATCATGCCTTGATCCATGCAGTCGCTGAACGCACTCGCAATCTCTGACTGATCGTGGTTCCCCCACACGAGATTCACCGTTCGGCAACGGATGCGATTGCGGTAACGCATTGCGTCGGCGTGTCCGCCCCAACAGAAGTCGCCGACAATCCACAGGACATCATCGACGGCAACATTGGTGTTGATGGCTTCGAGAAGTGCGTGGTCGTGGCGTTTGACGGTTTCAGACGAGATGCGGATTTTACTTCGCGGATCGTCGCGGGTGGCGGCGAACTCATCGGGCGACAGGAACGGTCGCTGGCAATACTTGATGATGTTCCCGTGCCCGAAGTGCGTATCCGCAGTGAACCAGACTGACATATTTCACCCGTGTTGAGTGTTTGTGTTTTGTGTTTAGTTTGGAGAGACACCCGCGGCGCAAGTCAGGTTCACTGGCCGACGAACTAAACACTCAACACCAAACACTCAACACCAACGGTTACTTCCCTTCCGTGATGCGAAGGTTCTTGTAGCTGATTCCTCCGAACTCGGCTCGCAGTGTGAACGCCCCCTTGTCGCCCTTGGCCTTTTGCGTGCCGGCCTTCTCGCCGTTGATGATGAAGTCAGCGGAACCACCCTTCACGACGATTTCCATCTTGTTCCACTCGCCAACCTTCACGCCCTTCACGTTGTCCTTGCCGCCAGCCTTGATGTCGAACTTCATGCCCAGGAACAGCATGTCGTTGTTGCAGCCCTCGGCCGGCTTGAAGTCGAAGCGAATCGTGAAGTCGCCGCTGACCGGCATTACGGTTTCGATGTACTTGTCGCCTTTTACTTTCGGATCGATCACCAGTTCGCCGTCGGCGACTTTGAAGCGACCGTCGAACGCTTCGGTCTTGCCTTGCAGGGCTTCCGCCTTACCGTCTTTGCCAGCGGCCTTGGTTTGCCAGCCGTCGAGATTTTTGCCGTTGAAGATGAGCTTGTAGCCAGATTCGACTTTGAAGTCGTCAGCAGCGACAACAAAGCCAGCGGTGAACAGGAACGCGACGCAGGGCAGCAGACGCATGGAGAGAACCTCGGTTGGGTGAATGAGAACTCGACAGGTCGCGTTCTCATTCGGGGGGTGGGAGCGTACTCACGGCGGAAATCGCGGGGTGAGGATCATAGCGTACCCCACCTTGACGGCGAGTGCCAGCGCCGGGAAATCCGTTAATATCGGGGTTCGCGAGGCGTATGATAAAGTAAACAACCTGTGTCAGTGGGTTTCCCCTCCGCCACATAAAAAACAAGGGAGCCGCAAATGCCGGCCATTCTCGACGACATCTCCGCAGAAATCCTCGACCTCAAGAAGAAAATCGGGGCCACCATCCTGGCGCATTACTACCAGGAAGGCGAAATCCAGGCACTCGCCGACATCACCGGCGACAGCCTGAAACTCGCCCGCGAGGCCACGAAGGTCGATTCGCCCGTCATCGTGTTTTGCGGCGTTCTCTTCATGGCGGAAACCGCCAAGATGCTGAACCCCGCTAAGAAGGTGCTGCTCCCTGATCTGCAAGCAGGATGCAGCCTCGTTGATGCCTGCCCAGCCGACAAACTGGAACGCTACCAGGAACGCCTTCGTGCCAACGGCCACAAGTTTCAGACGGTCTGCTACATCAACAGCTCCGCGAAGGTGAAGGCGTTGTCGGATTGGGTCGTCACGTCGGGGAATGCCGAAGACGTCGTGCGGAACAAGGTGCCACAGGGTTACGAAATCCTGTTCGTGCCGGACAAACACCTCGGCGCTTACATCAAGGATGTGACTGGGCGCGACATGATTCTGTGGGACGGTTCGTGCATGGTTCACGAGATCTTCAGCCTTGGCGACCTGCTGAAGATGAAGAAGCAGCATCCGGCAGCGAAGACGATCGCTCACCCCGAATGCCCCGCGAACATTCTGGGTCACGCGGATTTCACTGGCGGCACGGAAGCGATGATTAAGCATGTCGGCAGTTTCACGGCACCGACGGAGTTCCTGGTAGCGACCGAAGCGAACATGATGTGGGAGTTGCAGCGTCGCTTCCCGCAGCACACCTACCTCGGCGTACCGGGGGTATCGTGTTCATGCAATAAATGCCCGCACATGGCGAGGAATACGTTGGAGAAGGTTCGCGATTGCATGAAGTTCGGGAAGCCTGAGGTTCTGTGGCAGCCGGAGTTCGACAAGGCGAAGGAAGTGCTGGCTCGCAGCTTGTTGAACCCGCCGGTGGCCGTGACGCCGGTTGTCGAAGACCACCCGCACGGAGATTGAACCATGACGACGATCCGCGTTCGGGCCAACGTTAGCGAGAGCCGACAACTCGTGCTGACGTTGCCCCCGGAAGTTCAACTTGGTGAACATGAGTTTGAAGTCACGGTGCGGGATGCTACCTCGGAGCCACCCATCTTTGAGGTCACTTTGCCCGTTCGTCAAAAGGTGTTTCCACAGCGGCCAACCAATCCCGCACTTTCGGCTGAGTTTGATGCGTTTGAGCGAATGCTGCCGGAATTGATGAAACAATACGCCGGGAAGTATGTGGCCTTGCGAAATGGTGCCGTGGTTGCGGTTGGAGACACCGAAGTGATTGCGTTGACAGCCGCATACCAACAACCATCCGAGTCGCTCGTGTATTGTCGGCTCGTCACTGACCAACCCCAACCGATTGAACGCATTCCGTCATTTCGGCAGCTCTCAACGGGGTGAACGCAATGCCCGTGACTTTCCGCTATGTTGAGAGCGAGTCGCCGCCGGCACCGTATGTTTTGGTTTCGCTGGGTTGTCTTGCTGGCACGACGTTTCTCGCGGATGTGCCGGCCAAGGTTGACTCGGGAGCCGACAGGACGGTGATTCCCACCCAACTCGCGACACAATTGAAACTCGATGAAATCGAGCGGCGAATTTTTGAAGGCCTTGGCGGCCAGCGTGTTGCGTTAGCCATTTTCCGTGTCGTGCTCGCGATTCGTGGCTGTACGCCTGTGGTTGTCGATACCGCAGGCAGCCATGGAGAGCCGCACATTCTCCTTGGTCGCGATGTGCTGAACCACTTCCGAATTACGTTGGATGGACCAAACGCGAAGTTGGAGATTGGTTGATTTAGGTCGCGAAAACGACAACGCCCGCCGGGAGAGTGGCGGGCGTTGGAGGAGCATTCACGAGGCGATCACTTCGCGGGCTTGGCTTTCTTTTTCTTCTTCGGGTTCGCAGCCTTCGTCGCCTTCTTCACTTCTTTCAACTTCGCGAATTCGCTTGCACTCAGTGAGCCGTTGTTGTCCGTGTCGAGTTTCTTGAACAGCGCTGCGGACTTGTCGGCTTTCTTCGTGCCCTTCTTGGCCTTGTTCTTGTTCGGCTTTGCGACCTTGTTCGCCTTCTTCACCTTCGCCGGCTTGGCTTTCTTCTTCGGGTTGGCAGCTTTCGTTGCTTTCTGGACTTCCGCGAGCTTGGCGAACTCGGCCGTACTCAGCTTTCCGTCGTTGTTCGTGTCGAGCTTCTTGAACAGTGCAGTCGTCTTGTCAGCGGCTTTGTTGGCTTTCTTCGCCTTCTTGTCGGCCGCGTTCGCGGGCATGGTGCTGAAGAGAAATGCAGCAGCCACAACCAGTGCTTTGACCCCGATCATGGGAACCTCCAAAACGAAGTCCGCCGGGCTTGGAGATGGCGTGTTTCACAGCAGCTTCGTTACTTCATCCAACCCACGGCTTCCGCAAAGGTATCGCCGCTCAAAAGCGTTCTTCGGAATTTTTCGCATCGCGTGGAAGTGCTGCGCCTATCGTAACCGCACCCCGTTCGCCCGGAAGGATTCGCTATGCCGCAGATTGTGCCGAACCGTTTCCTCGTTCGCGTCGCGCATCCATGCCCGTATGTCAAAGATGTGCCCCGCGACACCGACAAGCACGACCACCTCATCGACCTGCCCGAATCGGCACGGATCGAGAACTTCGCAGCACTCGATGAGCAGAAGAACTTCGCCGATGTGCGGCTCGCGTGGAATGATTTCGGCATCGCCGTGCAGGTCGAAGTCAAGGGCAAGCAGCTCGTCGCACTTGGCGATTCCGACAAGCCGAAGTCGAGCGATGGCCTATGGCTGCTCCTCGATACTCGCGACGCACGAGCGAGTCACCGGGGCAGCCGGTACTGTCATCATTTCATGTTCTTGGCGGCTGGCGGCGGTTCGGAGAAGGATCAGCCATTCGTGTCGCAGGCGAAGATCAATCGCGCTCAGCAAGACGCACCGATGGCGAACCTCGGAGATGTGCTGTTCCGCAGCGAGCGTATCAAGGGTGGTTACCGACTCGAAGCGTTCATTCCGTCCGCGGCACTGTCGGGGTTCGACCCCCAGGAACATCCGCGGCTCGGGATGTATTACGTCGTCCGCGATCAGGAACTCGGCGACCAATTCCTGAGCGTGAACTGGGACTTTCCGTTCAGCGATGACCCGTCGCTGTGGGCCGTACTGGAGTTGGTCAAAGCGTAGCGATCACTCCAGTCGAATGCCCAACGCCTCGGGTGCTGGAACCACCACGGCAGGCACTTCTAACCGAATGCCGAGGTGCTCGGGTGACGGCACCGCGACTGGCCGCACCGCAACCGGCTCTGGATCCGGCAGCATTATGACCGGTGCCGGTTTCGGTGGCTGCGGTCGGGGTTGCGGTTTCGGCTGCACGGCAACTGGTCGAGGTTGTGGCCTCGGCTGCTGATACTGTTGGGGCGGCGGGAAGTATGGTGCCGCTTGCATGTGCATGTACGGGTCGAATGTCGGCAGACCGCCGACAGGGCCACAGCCCACAGGGGTTCACCCCGCACCAGAGCGACCTGGTACAAGCGTGAACCACAGACTCACGCCAACGACAATCGCAGTGGGCAGTGCTGCCCAGAGAACAACTTTACGCATGATGCCGCATCCGTGCGGAGTGCTGTTGGAATCCTTTCCCAGCCAGCGGGTGAGTTCATAGCTTTCCTGCGGAACCGGTAAACCCCAGTTTTCGGAGCCTCCCCATGTTCGCGCTGCTGCTCTTGACAGCGTTTGTTGCGGATGCCGAATCCAAGCTCACGCTCAAGCCTGGCTGGAAAGCCACGACCGACATCAAATCCGAACACGCGACGCAAGCCGCCGCCACCGACGAGAAGCGAACGTTCGCGGTGAGCAGCACGACGGTAGCGATGTACGATCGCGCGACCGGCAAGTTGCTCGCCACCAGCACCGGCGACGCGGTTCATCTCAACAGCGCGTTTTTGATGGATGGCAAAGTGTACTGCGCTCACTCGAACTATCCGAAGAAGCCGGAGACGAGCGAGATTCGCGTTTACGACCCAGCGACGAACAAGCTCACGGTGTTTCACGAGTTCAAGGAACCGGCGGGCAGCCTCGTGTGGAACGTTCACGATGGCAAGAATTGGTGGTGCTGTTTTGCACATTACGGGGCCGATGCTGCGAAGACCGTGCTGATTCGCTTCGCTGACGGCTTCAAGGAGGAACAACGCTGGACGTTCCCGAAGGCTGTCGTGGACGACTGGGACAAGATGAGCGCATCTGGCGGTATCTGGGATGGCGACTCGCTGCTCGTGAGCCATCACCATTACAAGGTGCTGTATCGCTTGAAGGTGCCGAAGGATGGCAAGGAACTGGAGCTGGTGGAAGCGCTGACGTGTCCGTTTCCGGGGCAGGGAATCGCCGCCGACCCGAAGACCGGCGGCCTCGTGGGCATCGACCGCGGTGCGAAGAAGATCGTGTTCGCAATGAAGTAGTGAAAATGGTCCGAGCCCGAGCGCCAGCGAGGGTCAAGCGTGACCTCTCGCTGGCGCTCGGGCTCGGATAAATCCACTCCAACCATGCTCATGGGCCATCGGGGATTTCTGGCTCGACGAGCTGTGCCAGGAGTGTCAGCGATTCCTGCCATCCCGCGTAGCAGAACTCAACCGGAATCGCCGCGGGCAGCCCTTCCTGAACGATCGTGACCTCGGTTCCGCAAAGAACCTTCCGCAGCGAGATCGTCACCTGGATCTCACCGGGCATGTTTGGGTCTTCAAACTTATCGGTGTATCGGATTCGCTCGCCCGGTGTCAGCTCGACGTACTTGCCGCCGAAGGAGTGAGACTTGCCCGTGCCGAAGTTCGTGAACGACATGCGGTAGCTGCCACCGACTCGCGCGTCCATGCTGTGAACCTTGCCGGTGAAGCCGTGCGGCGGGAGCCACTTGGCCATCGCATCCGGATCGAGGAACGCCCGATACACGCGCTCCGGCGGTGCGCGGAACACCCGATGAAGACGAACCGTGTTGGTGTTGTTCATCGTCTTGCCCTCCGTGTGTGAAACTTTTGCATCATCCGAACACTCTCGCCGCTAAACCTGTGCTGTGTCACCCAAACGCGGCAGTTCATCGAGCGAGTTCAGGCCGAACACTTTCAGAAATCGCGGTGTTGTGCCATACCGCACTTCGCGAATACCAGCTTCCGCACGGTGTTGCACCGCTACCAACCCCAACCGCACGAGCTGCCGAAGAATCGAACCGGAGTCGGTGCCGCGAATCGTGTCGACTTCTGCTTTGCCAATCGGCTGACGATATGCCACCACTGAAAGCACGTCGAGCGCTGGCTGATTCAAACGCGCTTCTCGCGGACCGCCAAAGAGTCGTTCCCGCAACCTGCGATACACCGGCAGGATGGCCAACACGAAGCCATTGTCTCGCGGCAGTATCGAGTACGGTCGGCGCTGCTGGCGATAACGACGTGTCAGCGAGTCGATTGCGGTTGTGAAGCCTTCTCGCGTGACCCCACGCACGGCCGAACACACCGCGTCGGCTGTGAGCGGATGCCCACCAACGAACAGCATCGCTTCGATGATCTGCTCGGGTGACGGAGGCGTTTCTTCTGTGGGAGGCGGAAGGCGGATGGCAGAAGGCGGAGGAGCAAGGTGAACAGATTCAGGCTCGGGAGTCGCAGGAAGCAACTCCGGTTCTGGTTCCAAAACAGGCTCGGCGTCGAGTTGCCACTCGCCGGCAAGGTTCGGAAACGGATCGTCAGTCGGGCTTCCTGCCGTCATGGGATGCCATCAGTTGAGTGAATGAGAACGCGGCAGGCCGCGCTCTCATTCAGTGATGTGGAAGGAAGAACACACCCGTCACGAATGTGCCTGCCCACACAATGCCGAACACGATGCCGAACGCAATGTGAACCGACTTTCGCCGCGTCTTTCCCGTGTACAGCATGATCGGCAACAGCAACGCCGACGGGATCGAGAAGCACAAATGCACTCGCAACGCCTCGCGAGTCGCATCATTGAACGCCGCCGACACGTCCACGAATTGCAGCAACACCTCGAAGCCGAACACCGTGGCCATCGTCAGCACGAAAAATAGCGTGTTGATCTGCCCGTGCAATCGCGGTCGCTTCAAGAGCAACGCGATGAGTGAGGCCACAAGCAGAACCGTCACCGTTGCGACGAGAACCTTGAGCGTCAGGATAATCTGCGGTCCAGTCGGCATTCGTTCCCTCGATTGTTTTTGCCGCTTGCGGCGTAGCGCTCACCATACAAGCGCTACGCCGCAAGCGGCGAAAACGTGTTCAACCAATCGCTTCGACCACAGCGTTGCCAATGTCGGTCGTTGTGTGCTTGCCGCCCAGGTCAGGCGTGAGCACCTTCGCCTCGGCCAGTACCTTGCTCACGGCACTCGATGCCCTTTCCCGCGATGTCCGGGGCGCTGCCGTGAACCGGCTCGAACATGCTCGGGAACTTGCGCGTCGGGTTGATGTTCGCCGAACTCGCCAGCCCAATGCTACCCGTCACCGCGGCGCTCAGGTCGGTGAGGATGTCGCCGAACAGGTTGCTCGCCACCACCACGTCGAAAGCTTCTGGCTTGCGAACGAAGTCCATCGCGGCCGCGTCCACGAGCAGCGAGCTGCTTTGCACGTCTGGGTAATCTTTGCGGACTGCTTCGAATGCGTCGTCCCACAGCCCAAGCCCCCAAACCTGCGCATTCGACTTCGTGATGCTCGTCAGCTTCTTGCGAGGGCGTTTCTTAGCTGTCTCGAATGCCGCCCGCAGGATTCGCTCGCAGCCCCGCCGCGTGAAGATGCCGGTTTGCACCGCAATCTCATGTTCGGTGCCCGGATACAGGTTTCCGCCCACAGGAGCGTATTCGCCCTCGGTGTTCTCGCGGAAGACCAGCATGTCGATCTCGCCGGGCTTCTTGCCGACGAGCGGGCACGGAACCCCCGCGAACAGATACGCCGGCCGCAGGTTCACATACTGATCGTACTTGCGCCGCATCGGCAAGAGCAGTTCGTGAACCGTGATCTTGTCGGGAACGCTGGGATCGCCCACAGCGCCAAACAGAATCGCGTCGTGCGGCTTGAGTTGTTCCCAGCCGTCTTCGGGCAGCATTCGCCCGTGCTTCTTGTAATAGGCCGTGCTCCACGGAAGTCGGTTCCATTGAAGGTCCGCACCGTCGAACTTGCGAGCAGCAGACTCGGCTGCGCGAATAGCCTGATCGATCACTTCTGGACCGATTCCGTCGCCACCGATCACCGCAATCCGGAAAACCGCCATTGAACCCGCCTCTCACCGTGGTTATGTCGTTGGAAAAGTCTTCCCACCGGGAACCGCCCTACCCGCCGCAGCTTACCAGGCTGCGGTTTCGCTCCACACGAGGTGGACTCCGGACACTCGAACAGCAAGAGTACAGGTGGTGGACTGTCCCGGTGAATATCTCGCTGGTGTAGTCGCTCTGGGAGGCGGGTCAAGATGACCATGACGAACCCGCGAAACCGAAGCTTCTCGAAACGGGCCTGCATCGCCGGCTTGATGGGGGCTCTTGCGCTCGCCGGATGCAAGTCCCGCGACGGTGGTGGGAATGTTGGTGGCGGCTCACAAGGGGCAATGCGCGATCCGCTCGTTTACGGCGCAGGATCACGCATTCCGCCGCAAAATGTGCCTCTTCCTGATCGCGGTGGAATTGGAGCAAAGGGCCGACCCGATCCGCTCACGACGCCAACCGGCAAGTCCGGCGACAGGACCGGCGTTGGCTATTCGGACGATCCGGAACGGTTCAAGAGCACGTTCAACCCGGGACCGGGAACCACGCCTGCTTCGCTCGCTGCCAAGAAGAACGACGGCGAGGAATTGAAGATCGACACGCCAGACAACCGCGTTCCATTGCGGCAAGTCGGCGGTGTGTTGCCTGGGGGCGACATTGAACCGGTTGCGCCTGGGGTTGATCCGCTGTTCACGGAACTTGCGAAGTATGGGGTCACTCGTGCCGATCGCACGCTGACGCAAGAGAATGGCCAGTACACGTTCCATGCGTCGGTGCCGATCAGTGGAAATGGTGCAAAGCGGGGATACACGGGGGTCGGCAAGTCCGCGACCGAGGCCGTGAAGATGGTACTCGATCAGGTCATTGCGGATCGGAAATGAGATTGGTATTTGCCACTTGCGGCGTTGCAATCTTGTGCAACGCCGCAAGCGGCAAATTCATTTCACTTCTTCTCTTTCACCACGATCTTGGTCAACGCAACTCCCGCTGCTGGTCCCGCCGTGGGGTCGCTCGACTCGTTTCGCTTGCCCATGCCTCGCATCGCCTTCAGCTTTTCAACCGCGTCCTTCGCGGCGGGGCCAATGTCGCCGAGCGCGTTCGCCGCTGCGATCCGCACGTTTCCATCGCGGTCATCGAGCAGCCGAACGAGCTGCGGCACGGCATCCTTCCCCGCCGGACCGAGCCGCCCGACGCACTTCGCTGCTGCTTCCTTCGTGCTGTCGCCGCGTTCCATCAACAACTTCTGAAGCGTGGGAACATCGGACGCTTCCGGCCCAATCAGAAATAACGCATCGACAGCCGCGAGCCGCACCTGAGCGTTCTTGTCGGTCAGAGCCGTGCGGACATCGCCAGCGACGCTCGCCAGGTTGCCATCAATCCCGGCGAGCGTCACCTTGGCCGTCAGTGCGAACTCGGGAATGGAACCGCTTGCAATTTTCTCGATGTCTGCTTTCACGGGCTTCGCACGAACCCCAGCCGACGCCAACGCCCGCAGCGCGGCAGCCCGCACGTTCGTTGCCCGATCTGTCGTTGCCATCTCGACCAATTTCGCGAGTACCTCGGGCGGCATCGGATCGAACTTCGCCATCTTTGTGATCGCGACGAATCGCACTGGCGAACCCGTTTCACCTGCGGCTTTCAGCAAGATACCGGAAACCTCCTTGGAACCAGGCGCGATGATCGTGAGCACATCGAACAAGTGAGCACGGCGATCGGGTTGTGTCGAGGGATCCGCTGCGATTGTCAAAAGCGCGGGGAACGCAGGCTTCGCGCCCTCACCCATCGAAACCAACACTTCGATGAACTGATCGCGGAGACCCGAGTCGCCTTCGTTCGGAATCGCTTTCCCGATTGCTTCTGCAGCAGGCGACGCCAGCGGGCCGAGCTTTATCAGCACCGCAGCCACTCGCAGACGGATCTCACGCGCTCCTCGACGCTCCAATTCTGGCGTTCCCGCACCTGCCCCGTTGTCGGTTGCAAGCTTGGCTAACTCCGGCACATACTTCGCTGCCTCGGCGGGTTCCAGCGTTCCGACCACTCCAACCGCAGCGTAGCGAGCGTATGGGTTCTCGCTTTTGAGCTTTTCCAACGCCACGGGAATGAGCGACTTGCCAGCGTCGCCCATTCGCGGAATCGCCTCGATTGCGGTTTGGGCAATGGTGTTGGGAGCATCCATGGCTTTTTTCACCAACTCAACTGCATCATCCTTGCCTTCCCCGATCCGGCACAACGTACACGCCGCTTCGATTGCGACATTCCCGTAATCATCCTTGAGCGCCGCCTTGAGTTTGTCGGCGGCGACTTTCGATGGCTCACCGATTTCGCCGAGCGTTTGAGCGGCGTAAGTCCGAACGTATGGGTTGGTGTGCTTGAGAAGCCCCGCGGTCGGAGCGACGGCTGGTTCACCGATTGCAGTGAGTGCGCTCCAGTATGCGGCATCAGCACTGAGTTCGGGAGCGTTGGCCATCGGGTCAACTTCCTTCGGGTAGGTCTCGTTGATGGCCTTGATGAGTGCGTCGAGCGCAGGAGCGGCCTTCGGCCCGATGGTGGCCAGTGCCGCAGCACATGGAGTGCGAATAGCGGGTGACTTGTCTTTCAGACCCACGATCAGATTCGGCACGGCCTCTTCTGGCACCTTGCTGAAGCTGGAGAGTTGTTCGGCCGCGAGTCTGACGATGTCGTGCCGTTTGCTGGTGAGCATGTTCGTGATGTCGAGGGGTTCGGCTCCTCCAATTGCTCGCAGCGTGTCGAACGCGACTCGGTGGATGTTGGGGTCTGGGTTGGTGCAGAGTTTGAGAACATCGGGCGACAGCGGCTTTGCCATTGAGCCGAGCGTTCCGATGGTGTGCAGCGTGTGTTCGCGAATTGCGGCATCGGGATCATTCAGCCCTTCGCGGAGGATCGCAAAGCCCCTGTCTTTGAGTGCGGCCTGCCCCTTTGGTCCACCACGGTTCAGGATGTCAACTGCCAGTTCGCGAGTGCTGTTGAACCGATTGGGCAGAGTCTTGCCCGCACCGGTCGTGGTTCTGTCTTTGAGCAGTCCGATAAGGGTGTCCACGGTGTCGGGGTCCGTGGCGACCCACGCGGTGAGTTCGTCGGCTGCGTCTTGTCGAACTTTCGCGTCTTTGCTGTTGAGACCCTTGAACCAGTAAGCCCGATCCTTGGCGAGTGTCTCGACGGGATCGGCTTTGGTTTCTGGTTCGGGTTCTGGAACTGGTTCCGGCTTCTTCTTGGAACAGCCGCCCGCGAAGCTCAGGAGCAGAACGAACAACACAAGATGTCGCATGGCGATTGCCGGGAATGGGGTGACGAGTTGCAGATGCATTGTAGAAGCCCGATACCGTCTGAACCGATTCAATACGTGTTATCGCAGACCATGCAGTAACGTTGCTTGGGTTTGCCCGCGTTCACTCGACCACAGCCTGGACACGCGTCCGGATTCTTCGGTCCCGCAGGAGCAGTAGGTTTCGGTGCTGCTACGGGTGCGGCGGGTTTCGGCGGAGCCGCGGGAGCGGGCGGCTTCGTTGCGGTCGGTGCCGGTGGCGCGACTGGCTTCGGTGGCGGTGCTGCGGGTTTCGTCGCGGGCGCTGACGGTGCCTCGGCGATTGGCGTCGGTGTTGGCCGTGCTTGTGGCGGACTGATCGGCATCGGAAGGCCATCATAGTCGTCATCCGCTGCCACGCGAGCGGGTGCGGCTTTAGCCAGCGCTGGCTTTGGTGCGGTGGGTGCCTGAACCGGTGCGTTCGTCGTGCCGCTGCCCGTGCGAACGGTCACGGTGACGTTGCCGACTTCCTTCGAGAAGCCATCCGCAGCGGGGCTTTCGCGTTTCATCACGGCGTCGTCGCAGATGACGTTTCCATCTCGCACGAAGAACCGCAACGCCAGCGGAGCGGCACCGCGTGCCCACACCGTACACATCTTCGCGTCGCCACCGATTTTCACGGGTTCTGGCCCGAGCGTGACTGTGATCGTTTCACGCGCACCGTAACGCACTTCGAGCCACGCACGCCGGAACGCTGCTTCCACAATCGCGACCATCAACCCGATGCAGAACCCGACCATGAGGCCGCCAACGATCCGCCCCAAGCGCTCGCCCACATCCGACGCAAACAAGAACGCAGCCGCACCGACCGCCCCCCCGATTGCGCCACCGAGAAGCCCCAGAGGCCACTTCAAGTTCGGAATGAACGGCGACAGCCCCGCACCCGCAAGTCCGCCGAGAAGCACCCAGCCAAGCACGCGGAAGGCCGTCGCGAGTGTGGCATTCGCAGGTGCGAGGAAGAACAACCCTTGCCCCGCAGCCCCTCCGACGAACCCCACGATCAACCCGCCGAGCAAGCCGACGATGATGCCGCCGAACGAGGGCAGCGTGCCGCGAAGATAGTGATGCTGACCCGCGAGCAATGCCAGACACACGAGCGCCGCGATGGCCCCCGCCCACACACCGCTACGCAGAACCACTTTTCCCTCGGTGCCCGCTGCCGACTGCTCGCCCGACTGCAAACTCTTCACACCGAGAACCGGAGCCGCACCGCGTTCCGCCACCAACGGCTTGCTGTCGGGAATCTTCGCACGCGCCGCTTCCGTGACCGCCGTGCTGAACGTCGCGAGAACGGGATCGAAGCCCTCATCGCCGCGAACGATGTCGCCTAGCTCGAAGTGCTTGCCGCCACTCTTGTCGATACCGGCGAGCATGAACGGTTTGTAATCCCCGAGGTCGAGCTTCGAAATGACGAGGTGAACCGAGTCGATGGTTGCGGCTTTCACGGCGTCGGTGGTTCGCAGTACCGCTGCGGGAATGGCCGCATCACTGTGCCGACCACCCTGATCGAGAACCTTGGGCGGGGCGTCCGTGATGAGCAGCAACACCTTCGTCGCGGACTTGCGGAATGGCATATTGCTCGCTGCGGTAATCGCTTCGAGGCTGCTCTCGGGAATGTCGCCGCCGCCCGACGCCCGGAACGTCCCGACCTTCTCGCGGAACACCGTGCCGTCCGCCGTGAACACGTCACCCGTGTTGAACTCGACGACCTCGACCTTCTCGCCTTTCACGGTGACATCGCGGAATGCGACGAGCCCGAGGCGATAGTCGATGCGTGCTTTCGCGAGCGTGTCGGCGAACTTGCCGATGCCGTTCTTCAGATCGTCGATGGCCCACTGCATACTCGATGTGACATCGAGGACGAACACGATGTCTGCTTGCGGTCGCGGCGGATCCCAGACCTTCACGCTCACGGCAGCATCGGCGCTTGCGGTCTTACCATTGGCGGTCGCCTCGGCCACGAGCTTCGCGGTCTTCGTGGTCACGGGAGCAGCTCGCCCGCCCATCACGACCACTTCGCCCTCGGTTTTGTCTGCGGGAATGTTGACGGGTGAAGCGGTCACTCCCGTTGGTAGATCGTCGAACCGAACGGTAACCGGGCCCTCAAAGTCTGCACGCGCGATCTGCACCGGGAAGCTGTTTCGCCCTTCGACGAAGACCTCGACATCCTTCGACGCGGCAATGGCGACTCGTGGTTCAGGTAGGCTGGCGACGGCTGCTGGTGGCTTGAGAACCCACCAGAGGATTTCGCCGAAGACGAGGGCACCGAGTAGCCCGCCGATGGCACCGTAGAGGCCGAACAGGATCGGCTTCGGCAGCATGGAGAGTGCCTTCGGAGCGGGCATGTGAACGAGTCTCCGGAGTTGTCGCCGCTTGCGGCGTTGCCATACCGATTCAGTACGTGTTATCGCAGAGCATACAGTATCGCGCGCCGGGGCGTCCGGGGTTCTTGCGACCGCATCCAGGGCAAGCGTCAGGATCGCGCGGGCCGCTCGGCTTCGCGGCCTGCACAGGTGCCGGCGCGGGTGCGGTTGGTCGCGGCGGTGCTGCTGCTGGTTTCGGTGCCGCTGGTGGCGGTGACACCGGCATCGGCATCGGCATTGGATCGTCGTCGAGGGCCACTGGTGCGGGTTCGGGTGTACGCTTCGGAGCGGGTGCCGGACGAGTTGGAGGCTTATTCTCAACCGGTGCTGCACTCGTTCCGGTTCGCACCGTGAGTCGCACGTTGCCGACTTCGCGAGCATCACCATCCGAAACGGTAGACTCTGTTCGCGTCGGCGAATCCTCGCAGATCACCTGCCCGTTGCGGATGAAGTATCGCAGTGCCAGCGGTGGCGCACCGCGTGCCCACACCGTACACGCCGGACCGTCGCCACCGATCTTCACAGGCTCCGGCCCGAGGTTCACGGTGATCGTCTCGCGTTCGCCGTAACGCACTTCGAGCCACGCACGCCGGAACGCCGCTTCCACAATCGCGACCATCAGCCCGATGCAGAACCCGACCAGGAACCCACCCACGAGCCGCCCCACGATGTCGCCGGTGAACGACGACACCAGCATGAACCCGATCGCGCCGACCACCCCACCGATGGCACCGCCAGCCAGCCCGTGAACCTTCTTCAAGTTCGGAATGAACAGCGACAGCCCGACGCCCGCAAGCCCGCCGAGCAACGCCCAACCGAACAGCAGGAAGATGATCGTGAGGAACTTGCTATCCGGCGCGATCATGTAAAGCGCCTGCCCCGCAGCTCCGCCAACCAACCCCGCTACCAACCCGCCTCCCAATCCGGTGCCGAGACCCATTGCATCCGGTAGCGTTCCTCGCAGGTAGTGATGCTGACCCGCGACCAACGCCAGACACACGAGCGCCGCGATTGCCGCCGTCCACACGGCGCTGAGAATCGCGAGTCGAACCCCCGACCCCTTCGTGTACTCCTTGTTCGATTGCAGCGACTTCTGCCCGAGTTCCGGTGCCTTCGCTTCGCCCGCAACCTGCAACTTGCCCTCGGGGTTCTTGGCTTTCGCCGCTTCAGTCACGCGAACGCTAAACTTGTTGAGGAGCGTATCGAACCCAACGCCAGCCCCGACATCGGCCAGCTCGAAGAACTCACCTTTTGCCTTCTCAAGCCCGGCCTCGCGAAGCGGTTCATACGTTGGCAACAGCACCGGATTCGCTACTCCCGCCTGGTTGACTTTCCCATTCGGAACGACGAGGTGAACGGAGTCGATGCCCTTGTTCTTCACGATGCCTGCGACTCGCTGAACGGCTGCCGGAATTGACGCCTCGCTGTGCCGAGCGTTTTGGTCGAGAACCTTCGGCGGTGCATCCGTGATAAGCAGAATCACCTTCGTCGCGGATTTGCGGAATGGCTGATTCGTTGCTTCGGTTACTGCTTCGAGGCTGCTCTCGGGAATGTCGCCGCCGCCTGAGGCGAGCAGTGTGCCGACCTGATCACGAAACGCCTCGGCATCGGATGTGAACACGTCGCCCCTAAACTTCAAGACTTGCATGGCAGCAGGGCCATCGAACGTCAGATCGCGAAATGCGACGAGGCCGATTCGGAAGTCGATCTTGTTGCGTTGCAGTGCCGCGGCAAAGGAGCGAACGCCATTCTTCACACCGTCGATCTCGTTCTGCATGCTGGCGGTCACGTCGAGAACAAACATGATGTCGGCTTGCGGTCGCGACGGATCGGACACCGCGACGCTGGTGCTTGTCGAGCCGGTCACGGGTTTGCCGCCGACCTTGGCCTCGGCAATCACCTTGATCGGCTTTACAGCGACTGCCGCACCGCGAGCAGTTGCGGTCGCGTTCCCTTTGGTTTGCCCCTTCGCGATGGTGATGGGGTCGATGGTCACGCCTGCCGGGAGGTTCTCGAATCGCACGGTTACGGGTTCGTCGAACTCACCTCGAGCGATCTCGACCACGAACGGATTGCTGCCGTCGAGGGGGAGTGGAATTTCCGGCGACGCGGCGACGGCCACTTCGGGTTCGGGTCGCCCAGTTGCGGCCTTCTCGGGTTCGAGGACGGCGTACAGTGGCTCACCGAATACGAGAGCACCGAGTAGCCCGCCGACGGCACCATAGAGAGCAAACAGCACGGGTTTGGGCAAACCCGAGAGCATCTTCGGAGCGGGCATGTCTTCCCTCGGAGAGACGTTTCGTCGCGACCTGCCGAGTTCTCATTCGCACGAGCAGACCGGGCTTCATGATGACTGCGCGAAGGGCGTTGGTCTAGTGGCTACAGATGCGAAAACCCACCCTGGTGAGTGGGTGGGTTCGGACGTGCGAACGTTCAATTAGTATTTGTGTAGCGACGATCTTATCGGGACCGCAAGGTGTCGCCGTTGGCGACACCGCTCCACTCACTTCGTTTCGGCAAACGTCATGGGTTTGCCGCCGTCCTTGTATTCCTTCCACAACGCAAGCCAGATCTTCTCCATTTGGTCTCGCTTCTCGCCCTGCAAATCCTTGGCAACGCGATACCGCCGCTTCCGCTGCGTCGGCCCATCGAAGCCGAGGGGATCTTCGAGTTCGATCATGCGGTACAGGTCGCGGCGAACCAACTCGGCGTCACCTTTGAGATGGTGATAATACGCGCTTAGGAACCACACCGACGACAAGTGCGGAGCGTGCAGCAACCCTGCGTCCACCCATTCGCGAGCCTTCGCCATCTCGCCCTTGAGGATCGCCAGCGCGGCGAAGCCCTCGGTGAAGTTGCCGACCTGATCGCTTGCGGCCACATCCTCGGGAACAGCCCGAATCTCGATTGGGCGTTCCAACCCGCCACGATTCCGGGGCAGCCGACGACCGTAGAACTTGCGATCCGACGCGATCATCTTGCTGAGTTCCGTGGCGGCGTTCACATCTGGGCGACCGACGATGTGAGCGTCGAACACGAGCTTCTGGCCCGGATCGACCTTGTCATCGACATACACGTATCGTGCAGAGATGATGCGGATGCCATCGAAGACGCTGTACGCAGGCATTACTCGTTGCGTGCGCTCGACGAGCTTGCCCATCGGAATGACTGCCAGATCGGGCGTGCCGTGCGGCTTCGGGCTGAAATACGGCGCCCACTGGGGGTCGCCCTTGAGCGAGTCGAGATATTCCCCGAACGCCTTACGCTGTTCCTGCGAATTCGCGACGCCTCGCACAACGTACTCGTTGTTTTCGTTGAAGTAGCCGCGTTCGATGAGCAGCGAATCCCATTGCTTGTTCTTGGGATCGACGACCATCTGTTGAAGGAACTTCGTGAGTCCACCCTTGAACTTGGTGAACTGCACTTGTGGCGTGCTGCTGGGGTTGTCGCCGCCACCGTCGCCGGTCTTTGGTGGTTCCTGAGCACGCGCCGCGATGAACGACACTGCTCCGTCCTTCTCTTTCTTCTCTTCGGGATCCTTCTTTTCGGGTTCCTTGGGGTCTTTCTTTTCAGGCTCCTTGGGATCCTTTTTGTCTTCGGGATCCTTCTTGGGCTCCTTCGGATCTTTCTTCTCTTCGGGGTCTTTCTTTTCAGGTTCCTTAGGGTCTTTCTTCTCAGGCGGATCTTTCTTGTCTTCAGGATCCTTCTTCGGTTCCTTGGGATCCTTCTTCTCTTCGGGCGGATCCTTCTTGGGTTCGGGATCCTTTTTGTCTTCGGGGTCTTTCTTCGGTTCGGTCACCGGCATTGGTTCGATGGCCTTCAGCCCTGGAATGACCTTCGTGGCGCGATCAATCAGTTGCTTCTCGACGATCGCTTTCACCGCGTCGTCAGGGGCCTCGCACGTCAGAACCAGCTTGCTCTGCTCATCGAAGTAGAGGCGATTTAGCCGAACATCGTCGAGGTTTTCGGTGGCCCATTTACGCAGGTCGGCGTGCAGCTCACGGACCTTCACCTTCTCCAACTTGTCAATCGAAACGCCATTCTCGGCGAGCTTCTTGTAGCCTGGGTTGGCGTCGCCACCCGTGCCGAGTGCTGTCAGAACCCCACGAACGGTTTGCGTCAGTTCGGCGAGTTGCTTGTCGTCGAGTCCTGGTTGAAGACCCGTCAACATGAGCTTTCCATCAGGCCCAAACTCGGTGCGGCTATCAATGCGAACGCCGTCGAGCGCCGGCTTCTCGGCGATGGCCTTCTGGAAGTGCGGACCTGGATCGGGCACGCGGTTGTCCGCGTTCGTCAGCCCTTCGAGGTCGCCGTCTTTGATCGCGGGCCAGCCTGCTGCGGCTGTGCCCTTGGCGATGGCGGCTTCAATCGCTTTCGTGTCGGGCTTGTCGTTGCCAATCACGATGCCGCCAAGAGCGTATGCCCATGCGACGCCAGTTGGGTTCGTTTCGTCCATCTTCGCGGGGGTGCCCACGAGGAACGCACGATCAACGCGAATGCGGGAACGAGTCTCTGGGGTGGCGAGAGCCTTCTGAATCGCGACTGGCGACAGCGGCCACTCGGTGCCTTCCTTCAACGGCGTCAGTTCGAGCGTGGGCTTGCCGTTCGACTCGGCAGCGGGGTTCTCTGCCAACACCTTCGGAATTGCCGCGTCGAGCAACCGCAGCGTCTTCGGGTCGTTGCCGCGAACGCCGGTGATGACGAGCTTTCCCTTGGCGTCGAACTTTGAGTCAGCGAGTTTCACTTCGTCGGCAGCGCGATCGGTTTTACCGGCTTCGTTTGCGGCTTTCTGTAGCAGCAGATGCGGGAGCTTGTCGCCGCGTGCGGATTTGTCGGTGAACTCGAAGTCCTTGAATTCCTTGGCGTCAGCGATGTCCTGAATCGTCGCGATGACCTTGTTGCGAATCGTCTTCTCGGCATCGGCCTGATCTTCGGCGTTTCCGCCGGGCACGAGCGCGACGCCGGCAACCTTCAGTGCCTTGTCGTCGGTGAGCGAGAAGCCATCGACGCGGAAGCGCGACCCAACCGGGTCGGCCGCGAGCTTCTCTTTCAGCTTCGTGAGGCCAGCACCATCCTTGACCTTTTCAAGAATGGCGGGGCCGTCGGGTTTGTCCTGGGCACGCATCGACCCGTTGGTCAGCAGAATTGCTGCCAGGGCGAAGGCAGGGGCTTTGAGGCGATACAAGGACATAAGTTCCTCGCAGGAGGTTAGACGGTTGGGTCCGTCGAATCCGAGAAACCGTCCCTGGTGGTGGTCCGTTCGTTTTCCGGCTCGTCGGGCGAGCGGGGGGTGTCAACCCCCTGTTCTGTTCCGTTCAGAACAGGTTCACGTTCACTGGCAACAGGGGACTCATGCCCTCTGCTTGCCAACTCTTCAACAACTGGCACTGCCTCAACGATCGGCTCAACAACTGTCGGCGCTTCAACAGGGGACTCCCCCTGCTTCCCACCCCCGCTCGCCACATCTTCGCCGCCCGTAACCCGCAGTGTGACGAGAGTGCAGTCGTCGTTCACCATGTCGTTCGCCTTGCGCAGAACGTCGAGTTCATCACGCCAGGCCGTTTCGTCAATCGTCTCGAATCGCAGCCAATCAACCCCAGAACTTGTCGCAGCGCTTTTCAGGAGTCGGGCGGCCACGGCATCCGTTGCTAGCAAGAAGCGATCCCCAGGCCGACACGTTCCCGCAGCTCCGAGCGTTAGCGTCTTGTATCCCGCGTTCGACCGAATCAGCATCGGTGCCGAACCGAACTGATCCGCCGCGACAACCGGGAACGTACCGCGAAGCCGACCATTGCGAATCCAGAACAAGCTCGCGTCGCCGACCGCACATGCTCGCCACGGACGATTCCCCGCTTCATCGGCCGGTCCCACTTCCAGCGACAGGAATGTGGCCGCTGCGCCCGTTTCGTCGACCTTGGCCTTCTTCGACCAGTTTAGTTTGTCATAGTCGATTGCCGCACGCCACTCCGCACGCAGTCCGTGAATCCATTTATTGAGCGCAATCGGATCGCGCACATCCGGGCGATCCGTTATAAACCGTTTCGCCAACCGATCCGCCCAGGTCCGACAGTAGATGCCGCTACTTGCCCCGTCAGCAACCACCGCCACTCCGGACGCAGGTTCTGTGGCATAAGCATCTTCCCACTGCTCGGGCGTGTTGCCCATCTTTTGCGTCCACATGCCGCGAGCTGTGGGTGGGTCGAAGCGGTCGCCGGCCTCGTCTCGCCAACCGACAGAATCCTCATTCCAGTTCAGGTCGAAGATCGCACTCCATGCGTCGATCAGCGCCCAGTCATTCACCGAAAGTGCGAACCGCGACGGTCGGCCCTCGGCTTCCTCGGGAAGCACCGCCGACACGCCCATCAACCCGGCCCACGCATCGGGCACTGGCTCGGGCCACGCACCACACAGCGTTGGTTCAACATCGCGGGCGAAGCCGACGTGAAGCAACCGTGCTGGCCCGTAGCCTGTGACGAGCAACCCGAACGAGCGGGCGATTCGCTTGTAATGGTCGTCGATGCCGTTGCCATCCGTGACGTGAACGATGACCGGCGGCCGGGCAGTGAATCGCCCCGTGAGCCAGAGCGAAACAAACTTGTACACTTCCGCAAGCGCGACCGCTGCCGGCGCTGCGCCGACACATTCGACGCGAGAAGTCCACTTTCGCGGATCACCTTCACGCCCACGCGGTTCGACTGGCAATCCCGCGACATCTGACAGCGGCACGAGGCGATTTGTTGGCTTCGCACCGGACAGCAGTGAGATCAGATTCAACGAGCTGTCGTCGTTTGCACCGTATCCGAGAACGGCGACATCGAGCGGAATGGGGTAGCCGCCGGCGAGCGTGTTTGCGAGTGCTTCGATCAGTTCATCAGCGAGAAAGTGAGCGGCGAGCGACTTCGGGATGTCGCGAATTTCCGCTTCGCCGTCGGGCGTGAGTCGGTGGGCGAGCCACACTCGCGCATCGTCGGCCATCGAGGCCGACAGCGGAATGAGAATCACGAGACAACCGGGCGGCAACTCTTGGTCCATCGATTTCCTACAGGGCACAGGCGAGCGGGGGACGTGAGTCCCTTGATTCATCTTCAAGCAATCAGGGGACTCACGTCCCCCGCTCGCCAAGAATCATCGCA